>DASPLX010000001.1:0-2316 GCA_035627375.1 Paucimonas sp.
GCGCAAGGCCACTTCCACGCCCAGCGCTTGCCGCAGGCGCGACACCAGTTGCACCGCCAGGAGCGAGTGGCCGCCCAGTTCGAAGAAATCGTCTTGCCGCCCGACCTGCTCCACGCCCAGCAGCTCTTGCCAGATCGCGGCCACCGCCTGTTCCGCCTCGCCCTGCGGGGCCTCGTAGGCGCGCGCCGCATACGCCGTGCCATCCGGCGCCGGCAAGGCCTTGCGATCGAGCTTGCCGTTGGTATTCAAGGGCAGCTTGTCCAGCGTCACGAACGCGCTCGGCACCATGTAATCCGGCAAGACCGGTTGCAATTGCGCGCGCAGCTCGGCCGCGTTCAGTTCGCAGCCGTCATGCGCCGTCACGTACGCCACCAGGCGCTTGTCGCCAGGCACGTCCTCGCGCGCCAGCACCACCGCTTCGCGCACCCCGGCGCAAGCGGCCAGCCTGGCCTCGATCTCGCCCAGCTCGATGCGGAAGCCGCGGATCTTGACCTGGAAATCGATCCGCCCCAGGTATTCGATATTGCCGTCGGCCAGCCAACGTCCCAGGTCGCCGGTCTTGTACATCCGCGCTTCGGCCTTCCGCACGAAGGGATCGGCGACGAATTTCTCGGCCGTCAATTCGGGGCGGTTGAGATAGCCGCGCGCCACGCCGGCGCCGCCGATGTGGATTTCTCCCGCCACGCCGATCGGCACCGGCTGGCCATGCGGATCGAGTATGTAGATCCGCGCGTTCGCGATCGGGCTGCCGATCGGCACTTCGTGCGGCGGCAAGGGCGTGTTGCCGTCATAAGCGATGACGGTCGAGTTGACGGCCGCTTCGGTCGGGCCATAGGTGTTCAGCCAGCGGCTGCGCCGCAGCGCCGGCTCCGCGAACCAGGCGGCGAGATGGCGCAGCTCGGCCTTTTCGCCGCCGGCCGCGACGAAGCGCAAGCCTTCGGGCGGCAGCGCGCGGCCGAGCTTGATTTCCTGCGCCCATTGATGCCAGAACGCGGTCGGCAAGTCGGTCACCGTGATGCGGTGCTCGCGCAGGAATGCGATGAACGAGCTGTCCGGCGCCACCAGGTGCGGCGGACGCAGCACGATCGCGGCGCCGACGGAGAGCGCCGGGAAAATTTCCGCGATCGAATTGTCGAAGCCGAAAGAGGCGAGTTGCAATACCCGGTCGGCCGCCGTCATCGCGCAAACCTGGCGATGATGCCGCACCAGGTTGACCACATTCCGGTGCTCCACCATGACGCCCTTGGGCAGGCCGGTCGATCCGGAAGTGTACAAGACGTAGGCCATGTGGCGCGCGACGAGTCCGCGCGGCGCCGAATCCGGATTGTCCGATGCCTGCCGGGCGAGCGCTTCGGCATGGTCGTCGAACCTGACCTGTGTGACGTCCGCTCCCGGAATCGCCGCGCCGAGCGGCGCGGTGGTGAGCAAGGCGACCGCGCCGCTATCCTTCAGCATGTAGGTCAGGCGTTCCGCCGGATAGGCCGGATCGAGCGGCACGTAAGCGCCGCCCGCCTTCAGGATGCCGAGCAAGCCGATGATCATTTCCGGGCTGCGCTCGACGCAAATCGCGACCCGGTCGTCGGGCCCCACGCCCATGCCGATCAGGAAATGGGCAAGCTGGTTGGCGCGCGCGTTCAATTGCCGATAGCTGAAGCGCTGCTCGCCGCACACCAGCGCTTCGGCATCGGGTTGCCGTTCCACCTGGTCTTCGAACAATTGATGCAGCAGCGGATCGTCCGGATAGGGGTGGGCCGTGTCGTTGAAGTCGACCAGCAGTCGGCGGCGCTGGGCGTCGTCGAGCAGCGGCAGGCGGCTGACCAGCACTTGGTCGTCGGCGGCCATGCCTTCCAGCAGGATCGCGAAATGCCGCATCAGCCGTTCCACCGTCGCGGCCTCGAACAAGTCGCTCGCGTATTCCAGGTCCCCTTCCAGCGTCTCTCCATTGTCACGCAGCGACAGGGACAGGTCGAATTGCGTCGTCACATGCGGCAATTCCACTTCTTCCAGGCTCACGCCCGGCATCCGCATCGTCCCCAGCTCCGGCGTGTTGTCCATCACCAGCATCGCCTGGAAGATCGGGCTGTGGCTCAGGCTGCGCTCCGGCTTCAAGGCTTCGACCACCTGGTCGAACGGCAAGTCCTGGTGATCGTAGGCGCTCAAGGCGCAAGCCTTGGTCCGCGCCAGCAATTGCGCCACGCTCGGCTCGTCTTCGAGATTCACCCGCAGCGCCAGCGTGTTGACGAAGAAACCGATCAAGTGCTCGACCTCGCTGCGCTGCCGGTTGGCCACCGGCGTGCCGACCACGATATCCTTCTG
>DASPLX010000002.1:0-31863 GCA_035627375.1 Paucimonas sp.
CTGTCGGCCGCTCGAAGGCGATTGCTGCGTTGCGAATGCTCAGCAGGGGGCGGAAGCGGTGTTTCGCAAAGCATGCTTTGCGCCGCTGTAGCCGGTATGGCCTGCAAGCCATACCGTGGATCCGCCCTGCTTCCGCTTCACGCTTGCAGGGCGCGTTTCCGCTTGCAAGCGGAAACCGTACCTCAGGCGGGCAACATGTTGCCCGAATTCCCTGCTTTACCCTTGCACTCGCCTCCGATCGCCGCGGCATAAACCGCAAATCGGGGTGCGACAGACCACTAGCGAGGTTTCATTCCGTAGGCTCGAACAGTTCCTGGATATCGACCTCGAGCGCTTGGGCAAGACGTTCCAGGCCATCAATGGAGATATTGGTAACGCAACGCTCGAGTTGCGACACATAGGTGCGATGAAAGTCCGCTGCCTCGGCCATTGCTTCCTGGCTGAGTCCTCGCATCGTCCGCAATTTCTTGAGATTCGCGGCGATTCTTTTACGCGCATCGCCGGTTGAGGTAGAGGGTGTCTTCATACAACGGCGAGACTGACAGTCTACTGTCAATGAATCTACAGTATATAACTCTACTGGCTTTAAATCTCATTGAACATTAGAATGACTGTGCGCTTTACCTTGTCCGGTATCCGACTTTTCATTCGATCCTGGAGCGGGATTTCGACCGCTTGCCATAGGAGGCCGCATGCCCCGTGCTGTTCCGCCCTCGACCTTGCCCGCCACGCTTAGCACACGGGAAACCAGTGTGCTGCGCGCATCCTCGAACAACGCTTCATTGCCACGCCCGACTTCGTCATCTATTGCCGTGAAGATGTCGTCGACTACTTGCGCTTCCGCTTCGCCGGGCTGGAAAGAGAAGAATTCCATGCGTTATGGTTGAACGTACGGCACCAGGTGATCGCGGCGGAATGCCTGTTCATCGGCACGCTGACCAGCAGCGTGGTGTATCCGCGCGAAATCATCAAACATGCGTACAGACACAATGCGGCGGCGGTGATCTTCGCGCACAATCATCCGTCGGGAAATGCGAGGCCGAGCGCGAAGGATCTCGTGTTGACCAGGGAGTTGAAAGGCGCGTTGCGCCTGATCGATGTACGCCTGTGCGACCATATCGTGGTCACCGAGCACGAGGCCGTCGGCATCGAAACACAGACGATGAGAAGTGGCCGCCCGAGACGAGAGCGACGCACAGGTACTCGGTGCGGCGGTAGGTAACGCCAATTTTTTTTTGAAATACATGTCGATTCTGCGCCATCTGGATCGTCGTGGAAGTGGAGCGCGATTGTTCCGCAACTTAACCGCAAGGAGACCAACATGCGATTCATGATCATGATCAAAGCCGACCACAACAGCGAAGCGGGCGTGATGCCCAGTGAGCAATTGCTCGCCGAGATGGGCCGGTTCAACGAAGAGCTGGTGAAGGCCGGCGTCATGCTGGCCGGCGAAGGCTTGCAACCCAGCTCGAAAGGCGCGCGCGTGCGCTTCTCGGGCAAGGAGCGCACGGTGATCGACGGGCCGTTCGCCGAAACCAAGGAATTGATCGCCGGCTTCTGGATCTGGAAGTGCGCCTCGCTGCAAGAGGCGATCGAGTGGGTCAAGCGCTGCCCGAACCCGATGCTGGGCGAATCGGAAATCGAGATCCGGCAGATCTTCGAGGCCGAGGATTTCGGCGAGGAATTCACGCCGGAGCTGCGCGAGCAGGAAGAGCGGTTGCGCGTGCAGATTGCCGTGCAGGCGGGGGAGTCGCGCTGATTATTCGATGATGGTTGGTGCCGCTGGTCTTTCGTGAATAGTGGTGGCGATACAGTTCAGGTCATTGCCTTTGGTGGGATTTTCCTGCCATTTAAACCTAGTTCACTTCGGATCAGCGGGCGGCCTGATGCACGAACCCGGAAATGGCGTGTAGCGCTTCCGCCCGAAAAATGCGATCGCCCCGTCCCCGCGGATCCTCCAGAGCGTGTCCCGAATCCGGGTATACCACCAGCTTGATGTTGTCCTGCTTCAGGCTGCGCAGACGTTCGACGCTGGCAGCGGTGGGCACATTGGTATCCTCGCCGCCGAGCACAACCAGCGCCGGGACACGCACCTGGCGCCAGTAAGGCAAGGGATCAAAGTCGCCAACCGCTTGCCAGAAGCCGCGCTGACCGACATGTCGCAAATAAAGCGCATTCAACTGGGCCATTGCGTCGGCAACCGGCGGCAGGAAGCCCAGCTGGCGCAGGTTGTGGCGCTCTTCATAGACCACGATGTCACGCAGTGGCAACGAGGCGCCGACCACATTGGTCACGAACCCGACATCGCTGCCGCGGGCTGCGACGATGGGGGCAATCTGGCCACCCTGGCTCAAGCCGATCACGCCGATTTTGGAGAGCGGCAGGCCCGAGCTGAACTTAAGAAAATGCACTGCCGCCTCGGTGTCGGTTGCCAGATCTTCCATGCTGGCGCCACGCCAGTTTCCTTCGGACTTGCCGGACCCACGCTTGTCCGGAAGCAGCACGGCAATTCCCTGAGCCTGCAAGTGCTGCACCAAGCTCAGATACCAGAAATTATCTCGATGGCTGTTCCCCGAGCCATGGATGATGACGACACCCGGGTAGGGACCCTCAACCTTCGGAACGAACAGCATCCCTGCCAATGCGATCGATTGGGCGTCGTTTTTAAAGCCGACCTCGCGGTAGCTGAGTTCCTTGAGGGACAGCCCGGTAAAGGCACGTGGAGGCTCTCCCTGACGCAGGGTTTTCCACAGGGGGGGAGCTCCAATGAACAGCATCAGAGCGAAAGCTACGATAAGCGCCGCTTTTTTCTTGGTCATATGTGCCGCAAAATATCTTGTGGAAGACATTAGAACTCATTTCATAAATAGTCGCGACCCCGGCTATTTATGAAATGAGTTCTAGTATTGCAGCCAGCGAGCGCGAGTTCATCCGCTTTCCGACGAACTGCAAAATTCAGGTGCTGAATGGCAAAGAGCGGCGATCGGCCGTCGGTGTGCGCGTCCCTGGCGCCCGTGTACCGTCTCCACGGAGTGACCAACCTCTTCGATCATCGGAGATCGGGTTGGTCAGGACATCAGTAAGAAATGGGAAAATCCGTCTACACTCGAAGCTTCTCGCGAATTCACGCAGACCATCTTCTTTCCCGATCGCCGCCATGCCGCCTATCGCCGTTCCCGAAAAACTCAAGCCGTTCTGGCAAGCCTTTTCATCCCAATGGAACGGAGACGCCGACGCCAGGTTCTACGAAGCGTTTTATTTTTGCGATAACGAGCAGGACGCGGAAGAACTCGGACAACTTGTCCTCGCCGGCACGAAGCGGGCGACGGCGAGTCTGTTGATGGCACACGAGGCGGAGGGCAAGCCCTTGCCCGAGGTCGGCGCGCTGAGCATCGTCACGAACTGGAGCGGCGAGCCGCTATGCGTCATCGAGACGACGCGCGTCGACATCGTCCCCTTCGATCAAGTGACGGCGGAATTCGCCGCGACCGAGGGCGAAGGCGACAAGTCGCTGGCTTATTGGCGGGAAGGGCATTGGCGATTCTTCAGCCGCGAATGTCAACAACTCGGACTCGAGCCGAGCAGCGACATGCTGGTGGTATGCGAGCGATTCCAGGTGGTGTATCCCCACGTCGATCGGACGGCTTGCTAGTCGCCGGCGCCCCTCTCCGGCAACACCAGGAAATCGGCGACCGGCTCCGGCACGATCTCCGGAAAGCTCTCGGCGATCGCCGCCCGCATTGCCGCGCTGGCTTGCGGATCTTCGGTGGGCGCGGCGAAGGCCTGTTGCCGCGCCTCGGCGCTCGGCCATTGCGCATAGCTGTACCATACGCCGTCCGGCCCTTTGTGCAAGCGTGATCCCAGCGAGCCCCTTCCGAGCAAGAGTTCGGAAACGCGCGACCAGGCTCGGACGAACGTATCCTCGCTGCCAGGATGAAGGCGCCACCTGTAAAGCACCGCGAAACCGGGGAGCGTCTTCATGCCGCTTCCTGCACTTCGATGTGATACAAGCCCCACGGGCAAGACGCGAAGCGGTCGCCGACCGGCCTAGCCATCATGTCCTCGAAGCGGTCCGCGTCGTACACCGCCCAGAGCGGGCCGAGTCCGCCGAGCGGCATCGGTTTGCCGTCGAGATGGGTGGCGACGATGAAGCGGTACTTGCGGAGTTCGGCGATCGGCGCCACCACCGCATAACCGTCGATCGCGCGCAGCACGATCTTCGTCTTGTCGTCGAGCTTCGCTCCGGCAGTCTTCAACACATCGAGCAGCGAGGGGCCGGACAGCGTATGCGGCCGGGCATCGTATTCGAGCGTCGGTTTAATCGTGGTCGCGGGCAGCGCGGCCAGCGCCGCGAAATCGAAGGCATGCGCGCGTTCGAACTTCACGCCTTGCTTCTTCATCATCTGATCGAAGGCCGGATCGAGCGGGCCGCGATTGCCGCGAGCGACTGCGCCGGTGATCGTCAGCAGCGCCGGTCCGCGTGCAGAGCGGGGCGCCTTCGCGGCGTGCGCGGAAGACGGCAAGGCGAGCGAGCCGAGCGCGGCGGTCACGAGGAAGTCACGTTTGTTCAAGACAATCTCCTGGATGGCGGCGAGTCGCAGGATTGTAGCGCGATAGCCGACCCGCCAAATGACAAATCGACATTGACATTGCTCACGTTATCGACAGGGTCGAACGCTTGCTGCGCAGCCGCAATACATTCGCGGGGAGGCGCGGTATAGTGATTCCATCCGCAGCAAGGCAGTACCCCTCATCATGACTACCCTGACTCAACCGAACGTCAAGTTGCGCCCGCTCGAGCGCAACGACTTGCACTTCGTCCATCAGATCAACAACAACAGCAACATCATGCGCTACTGGTTCGAGGAGCCGTACGAAGCGTATGTCGAGCTGGTGCAGCTCTACGACCGCCACATCCACGACCAGAGCGAGCGCCGCTTCATCATCGAGAACGACGAGGGCGACCTGGTCGGGCTGGTGGAGATCGTGGAGATCAACTACATCCACCGCCGCGCAGAGTTCCAGATCATCATCGCACCGGCTTTCCAAGGCAAGCACTATGCCGAACGCGCGACGCGCATGGCGATCGATTACGCCTTCCGCGTGCTGAACCTGTGCAAGCTCTATCTGCTCGTCGACAAGGAAAACGTCAAGGCGATCCACATCTACGAGAAATGCGGCTTCGAACACGAAGGCGACCTGATCGGCGAATTCTTCGTCAACGGCGAGTATCGCGACGCGATCCGCATGTGCATCTTCCAGAAGAAATACCTGGAGATGAGCCGGGACGCGTAGTCTCTTACTCCTCCCCGTAGACATCGCCCGCCGCCATCCCGGCAAACATTCGGCAGACGCTGCTACTGGGATGGGCTCTGAGCCGATGGCTTCGCATCGGGCTCAAGATCGAACTCAAGAAAGCCCCGCTTCGGCCGATATCAAGAATAAGCAATGCCGGGGGTTGCTCATGAAAATCGAAGCATCCAGCATCAGTTTTGCCGGTTCGCACCGCGCTTCCGCGCGCGTCGAGGTGCGCGAGACCATGCGTGCCTGGATCGGCGACCGGCGGCCCGACTTCGAGGGAATCGAAGCCGGCCGGCCGCAACGCGAAGCGCGCGCTCTTCCAGCGCCCGATGAAATGCTCGCTTTCCTGTCCGGACTTCCGGATCCCGATGAGGCAGCAGCCCAGGCGGCCCAGGAAGCCCAGGCGCTGGCCGAAGCCGCCGACGCCGTCGAACGCGATCCGAAACTGCTGTTGCTGAAACTCGTGATCGAGATATTGTCGGGCCGCCCGGTGAAGACGATTTCGCTCGACGACATGCGCGCGCTCGAACAGCAGCGCGCCTGCCTCGCGTCGCAGCAGGCGCAGGCCGCGCCTCGGGCCGGTTTCGGCGTCGAATACGATCGCCACGAGGTGCGCACGGAACACGAGCAGATGCGTTTTGCCGCCGAGGGAATCGTGCGCACGGCGGACGGCAAGGAAATCCGCTTTCAACTCGCGCTGGCCGCCGAACGCAGCTATCGCGAGGAATCGAATGTTTCGCTGCGCGCCGGCGACGGCGTGCGCAAGGATCCGCTGGTCATCAATTTCGACGGCACTTCCGCCCAATTGCAGAGCACGCGCTTTTCCTTCGATCTCGACGGCGACGGCACGCGGGAAGACGTGCCGCTCCTGGCAGGCAATCGCGGCTATCTCGCGCTGGACCTGGATGGCAACGGCAAGGTGGATTCCGGCAAGGAGTTGTTCGGCACCGCCAGCGGCGACGGCTTCGCCGATCTCGCGCGCTACGACGACGACGGCAACGGCTGGATCGATGAAGGCGACGCCGTGTTCGACCGGCTGCTGGTATGGAAGCCGGCGGCGGGCGGCGGGCAGCTGCAGGCATTGCGCGAGCATGGCGTCGGCGCGCTTAGCCTGGGGCGGGTGGAAACGCCGTTCGAACTGAAGGGCGAAGCCAATGCCGGGCTGGGCGCGGTGCGCAGCAGCGGCATCTATCTCAATGAAGACGGCAGCGCGGGCAGCCTGCAACAAATCGACGTGATGGTTTGACCTTGCGCCCGGGTGGCCTACAATGAAGCGTTCCATATCGCTTCATTCGACTGTTCCCATCCCATGAGCATCGAGGCGGCTTCTTCCATCACGTTGACCGATCCGGCGGCCTATTCCGCGCCGGCCGCGCCCGCCGCCGCCAAGACGCCGGGAGACGCATCGGGCGCCGCCGCACCTCCCGCCCGATCCTCCGCAGCATCCTCCGCCAAGGCGTCCGCGCCCACGGATACCGTCCATCTCAGCGACGAGGCGCTGGCCGTCGTGCGCGAGCTGCAGGCGCGCGACCGCGAGGTGCGGCAGCATGAGCAAGCCCATCTCGCCGCCGCCGGCGGCCTGGCCGTCTCCGGGCCCGTCTACACCTATCAGCGCGGCCCGGACGGCGTGAATTACGCGGTCGGAGGAGAGGTCAGCATCGATGTCTCCCCGGGACGGACGCCGCAAGAAACGATCGAGCGGGCCCAACTGGTCCAGGCGGCCGCGCTGGCGCCGGCCGATCCGTCGGGCGCCGATCGCGCCGTCGCGATGCAGGCGCAGCAGATGGAGCAGCAGGCGCAGGCCGAACTGCAGCGGCAACGGCTCGAAGAGCAGGCGCCGACGGCCGCCGCCGACGCGCAGGGCGGCGAAGCGGCGCGGGCCGATGCTTCCCGCAACGCGGCGGATCCGGAACGCCTCTACGATGCGGTCGGTCGGGCGGAGCCGGCGAGCCAGCGCATCGATGCCTACGGATAAGGCGGAAGACCGGGCGATGATCGCGCGACTGGCGGTTTTCCTGTTCGGGCTCGGGGCTTACCTGCTGTTCCTGGCGACGGTCGTGCATGGCATCGGTTTTCTCGGCAATGTCATGGTGACCAAAGGAATCGATGCCGGGCCGGAAGGGGCCGTCGGCGTCGCGGCCGCAGTCGACCTCGGCTTGATCGCGCTGTTCGGCCTGCAGCATAGCGTGATGGCGCGGCCCGCCTTCAAGCGCCGATGGACCCGGCTGATTCCCGTAGCGGCCGAACGCAGCATGTACGTGCTGCTGTCGAGCCTGTGCCTGCTCCTGCTGTTCTGGCAGTGGCGACCGATCGCCGGTTATGTCTGGAATGTCGAGGCCGGTCCGCTGCGGCTGCTGCTCGTGGGTTCGTACTGGCTCGGTTGGGCGATCGTCGGCGCATCGTCCTTCCTGATCGATCATTTCGATCTGTTCGGCCTGCGCCAGGCGTACCGCCATCTGCGCGGGATTCCCTATGAGCCGGTCCCGTTCAAGATGCCGGCGATCTACCGTCATGTGCGCCATCCCCTCATGCTCGGCTTCCTGGTCGCTTTCTGGGCGACGCCGGCGATGAGCATCGGCCACTTCCTGTTCGCGCTCGGCATGAGCGCCTACATCGTGATCGGCACGCTGCTCGAGGAGCGCGATCTCCTGGCGTCGTACGGCGCGGCTTATGCGCGCTACCGGGCGCGCGTGGGCATGTTTTTTCCGGTGTCCTGGAAAAGATACAGGGACGAGTGAGGAGGAGGTTTTTCGTCCGATTTCCATCGACGAGGGATGCGATTTGGCATAAATTGCGGAGACGAACGCGGTTGCAGGTCCTTGAAAACCACATCACGGGAGGAGCATATGAAAGGGTTCTGGAAAGCGGTCATGGCATGCCTCGTCGCGCTGCTGGCGATGTCGAGCGTTCAGGCGGCGGAATACGGCACGCCCGACGAAGCCGTCGCCCTGGTCAAGAAGGCGATCGCCTATCTGAAGGCCAACGGTCCGGAGAAGACCTGGGCCGAGATCAACAAGCCGGGCGGCCAGTTCACCGACCGCGATTTGTACATCTTCGTCGCCGAGATCGGCGGCCCCACGCTGGCCCATGGCGCCAACCAGAAGATGGTCGGCAAGTCGATGTCGGAACTGAAGGACGCGGACGGCAAGTTCTTCGTACGCGAGTTCCTGAAGGTGGCGGATGCCAAGGGCAGCGGCTGGGTCGACTATCGCTGGCCGCATCCGGTCAGCAAGGAACTGGTCCAGAAATCGACCTACGTCGAGAAGTACGAAAAGTATTTGTTCGGCTGCGGCGTCTACAAGAAGTAAGCTCAGCCGGCCGCGAGTGTCGCCTCCACGGCTTCCTCTTCGAGCGCCACGCGGTTGCGGCCGTTCTCCTTGGCCCGGTACAGCGCATTGTCGGCTTGCCTGATCCAGGCGTCGGACGACTGGCTCGGCTGCAGCTCGGAAATGCCGATGCTGACGGTCACCGGCTGCTGTTCGAGGATGTGCGCGTCGGCGATCAGGTTGCGCAGATCCTCGGCCATGGTCAACGCGCCATCGGTCCGGGTGTCGGTCAGCAGCAGCAGGAATTCCTCTCCGCCGATGCGAAACAAGCGGTCGATCCGGCGCGCCCTCTGCCTGACCAGGGCGACCACCGACTGCAGCACGTAGTCGCCGCTCTCGTGACCGTACTGATCGTTGATGCGCTTGAAGTGATCGATGTCGATGATCAGCATCGAGGCCGGCGTTCTGTTCCGCTTGTTGCGCTCGATCGCGTCGCGCAGGCAGGCATCCATGTGGCGCCGGTTGAAGGCGCCGGTGAGGGGATCGGTGATCGATTGCTCGAGCAGCATGGTTTGCAATTCGGCCATCAGCTTGACGCGGATGTTGACGATGGCCACCACCAGCGCCAGGGTCAGGAAAAAGCGCAGCGCGATGCCGGTATCGAGATACACGGCGACCTGCAGCGTGAAGATGACGGTGAACGCGGCGCTGCAGATGTTCGCCATGACGCGCGACAGCACGAAATAGCAGAACAACACCGCCGGGTAAGCCCACAGCGCGCCGTAAATGCCGCGCGTATACAAGGAGAGCGACGTCGCCGCCATGACCGGGATGAGCAGCAGAGCGTAGGGGATCGGCGCCGGCCGACCGCGCCGCATGGCCCAGGCATCGACCGCCAGGCAAAACACGACGAGGCCGACCACGACGCCAAGCAGGTAGCGCTCATGCAGGAAATTGTTGATCACGAACGGCGTCATGAAAAGTATGCCGGCGATCGATAGCGGGTACAGCACGCGCCGGTTGTGGCTGTCGAGCATTTGCTCGACATTCTGGGTCGACGGCCCAAGCGGCATATTCTTTTTCTTCATTGCGGACCTTTCAGCGCGGCTGCCGCCGACAATGCGGCGCCCGAATTTTTCCGCGATTTTACTTGAAGTCCTTCCGTTTTCCGGGCACAACACGCTCGGCCGGAACGCGAAGCCGGGGGCTAGATCATCTGCTCATAAAGAAAATGCTGGAGCATGACTTGATCTTCCGGTGAGATGCCGTCGAATTGAATGCCGATGCCGCATGAAAACGTGATCGTGCCGTATTGTCGCGCGGGCAGGTTGCCGTGCAATTGCTGGCAACTGCGGATCGTCGCATGCGTGGCGATATGCACTTCCTGGCCGGTTGGCCTGATGCGGAACGAAAAGGCGATTGCGATCACGTCTCCCGGTTTGCCGAAGTTGCTATCCGCCGTGATTAGGCCGCCGGAGAGGCTCAGATCGGTCAGCAGCGCCGAAATGGGCTCGGAATGGGAAACGGTCCTGATGCGAACCGGCAAATTGACGGACACGCGCGGCGATTCACGCAGCGGAATCGCCTGGATCGCGGTCGGAAAGCGCAGGTACATCTGGTAACGCGGATTGAGTTGCAAGGAATCGACCACGCTGTCGAAGGCGAACACCGCCACGCCGGAGAATACGCGGACGACGACTTCCTCGCCTTCGAGCATCGGCACGGCCAGTCCGTGATCGAGCGGCAGTTTCAACAACAGGTATTCGCCGCGCACGTAGCCGATCAAGGTCGGGTAATACATCGTCTTGGGATTGCGGCGCAGCGAAACTTGCAAGCGTTCGCCGACCTGAAGCTTCATGTCGTCGAACGTGGGAGCGGGCGAGTCGGACATGATGCGCTTCCTGCCGTTGACCGGATTCAAGAAAACGATACTCCGAATTGCAACGCATTTCCAGAACCAGGCAGAACCCGGGATGTGGGCTTCTGTCTTGTTTTTGAGGTTGCGTTTCCTCACGAGGGCAATATGTGATGAGCGGGCGGTTCCGCGCAGTGCGCATGGGGTGAATATGGAGACCGTCACATATCAGAAGGGAACATGGAAAGCCGAGACGCATGCCGAGGAACTTGCCGGCGGAAAATATCAAGGCGTGGTCTTGCTGTTCCACGAAGGAGAGGCATCCGGCGAGCAAATCCTGCGTCGGACGATCGACGCTTCCGACAGCGTGGGCGGCGCCTTGGCGGAAGCGAGGGGGCTCGCGATACGCCTGCTCGACGAACTGTAGCGATGGCCGCGGCGACCGGCTACTTGATCGGATTGCACTCCTGGCACAGATAGGTCACGGTGTGGCGGCGGCCGTTGTAGTCGTATTCGAAGACGATGCGATTGTGGTCAGCAATATGCCCGGAACCGCGTATTTTCGATTCGGAGAAGGTAATCCGTCCGCCGGATGCTTGATAGGTGCCACTGGTCCGCGACTCCTGGTAGGTGCCGTCAGGGTTGATGACAATCGGCGGCGCGAGGCGGCAAGTGCCGCCTCCGCCTGAGACGTTATAGGACCAGCAACGGTAGGTTCCGGGTTGTACGCCGGCGTCGGCGCGCGCCGGGGATGAGAGCATGCATAGCGCAGCGATCATCGCAATGCGGGCCGGAAGCCTGGCTTCTGATGCGGAATCGTGCATGACGTTCTCCACGGTGTCGGTGGTCATGATCGGCCGGCCTGCGCGATTTTGCGCTGGCTGCGCCGCTCGTCTTCCGCGTTCCTGGCCGCGCGTGCGGCGGCATCCAGATCGACCGCGGCAAGCGCTCGGCATGGTGCGTCGAATCGCGCGGGAAAATCGGGATTGCGGCGGTACTCGCGACCATAGGAATCGCGCAGGATGAATTGCAGGTCGACCAGCGTGCGCCGCAATTCGACCGCGTCGATCTTGAGCATGGCGCCGGTCCCGCCGAGCCATGCCGCCAAGGCTTGGGTGAAGGCCTTTTCCGATACGACAGCATCGGCGCCGATGCAGCGGCTCGCGGACAAGGCAACCGCCCCCAACTCCTGCTCGCCCAGGCTGCTCAGCAGGACGTTCTTCTTGATGGCGACGGCTTGGAATCGCTGCAACGTGTCGTCGGACATGGCGTCTCCTGTTGTGAAGGGCCAGGGCGGCGAGCGCATCGCCGCCCTCCGGTCTTAGCGCGTCACCGGCTTGTAGCGCACCCGCTTCGGCTTGGCGCCTTCCTCGCCGAGGCGCTTCTTCTTGTCGGCTTCGTATTCCTGGTAGTTGCCGTCGAAGAACACGACTTGCGAATCGCCCTCGAAGGCCAGGATGTGGGTCGCGATACGGTCGAGGAACCAGCGGTCGTGCGAGATCACCATCACGCTGCCGGCGAACTCGAGCAACGCGTCTTCCAGTGCGCGCAGGGTTTCCACGTCGAGGTCGTTCGACGGTTCGTCGAGCAGCAGCACGTTGCCGCCCATGAGCAGGGTCTTCGCCAAGTGCAGCCGGCCGCGTTCGCCGCCGGACAGGTTGCCGACGATCTTCTGCTGGTCGGCGCCCTTGAAGTTGAAGCGGCCGAGATAGGCGCGCGACGGCATCTCGAAGCGGCCGACGGTCAGGATGTCGGCGCCGTTCGAGACGTCTTCCCACACGGTCTTCTTGTTCTCGAGCTGTTCGCGCGACTGCTCGACCAGCGACAGCTTCACGGTCGGGCCGACCACGATCTCGCCGCTGTCCGGTTGCTCCTTGCCGGCGATCATTTTGAACAGCGTCGATTTGCCGGCGCCGTTCGGACCGATGATGCCGACGATGGCGCCGGCCGGAATGCGGAACGAGAGATTGTCGATCAGGAGGCGGTCGCCGAAGGCTTTCGAGACGTTCTTGAACTCGATCACTTCATTGCCGAGGCGCTCCGCCACCGGGATGAAGATTTCCTGGGTTTCGTTGCGCTTCTGGTATTCGTGTTCGGACAGCTCGTTGAAGCGGGCCAGGCGCGCCTTGCTCTTCGCTTGCCGGCCTTTCGGGTTCTGGCGCACCCATTCCAATTCCTTCTGGATGGTCTTCTGGCGCGCCGATTCCTGCTGCTCTTCCTGCTTCAGGCGCTGCTCCTTCTGTTCGAGCCAGGAGCTGTAATTGCCCTTCCAGGGAATGCCCTGGCCGCGGTCGAGTTCGAGGATCCATTCGGCGGCGTTGTCGAGGAAGTAGCGGTCATGGGTGATCGCGACCACGGTGCCGGGGAAGCGTTGCAGGAATTGCTCGAGCCAGTCGACCGATTCGGCGTCGAGGTGGTTGGTCGGCTCGTCGAGCAGCAGCATGTCGGGCTTCGACAGCAAGAGGCGGCACAGCGCGACGCGGCGCTTCTCGCCGCCGGACAGCACGCCGACCTTGGCGTCCCAGGGCGGCAGGCGCAGCGCGTCGGCGGCCATTTCCAGTTGCTGGTTGAGCGTGTTGCCGTCGGCGGCGGCGAGGATCGCTTCCAGGCGCGCCTGTTCGGCGGCGAGCGCGTCGAAGTCGGCATCCGGCTCGGCATAGGCCGCGTAGACGGCGTCGAGCTTGGCTTGCGCTTCGAAGATTTCGCCGAGCGCGGACTCGACGGACTGGCGCACGGTCTGTTCCGGATCGAGCTTGGGCTCCTGCGGCAGGTAGCCGATGTTCAAGCCCGGCATCGGGATCGCTTCGCCTTCGATTTCCTTGTCGATGCCGGCCATGATCTTGAGCAGCGTCGATTTGCCCGCGCCGTTCAAGCCCAGCACGCCGATCTTGGCGCCGGGGAAGAAGGAGAGCGAGATATCCTTGAGGATGTGGCGCTTGGGCGGAACGATCTTGCCCACGCGGTTCATGGTGAAAACGTAATTAGCCATGGAATACAGGGAGTTTCATCGGGAATGGAAGAGTGCAAGGATACCTGATCGGCACGGAGTCCGGGCGGGAAATCCGCATGATGGCTCACCGGACCGGCCCCAAGGCCGGCCGCTTCGGACGGCTTCAATGCAGGCCGGCGGGATGACGTCTGTCTAGACAGTGATGATTGTCATGAAGATAATCTTCTCTTTCCGATAGTCTTTGCCTTGCCCGTTCCATGCTCGCGTTTCCGCGCATTTTCTTGTATCCGAACATCCGTCCAAGGGAATCATGAGTTATCCGATCCTCGTTGCCGCGGCAATCGTTCTGCTCGCCTTTTTGGCGCATGTTTCTGTCGGCAATCGTGAAGCTTTTAGCACGCGCCCAAAGACCCCGCCGGCCGACGACCGGAAAGCAGCTGTGGTCGAAAGGAATTGGGTGCAATCCTTATGCGCTTTTCAACTGGTGACGGTCGATCTATTTGCGCTATCGATGCTGCTGTTCGTGCTCGGCGCGACCGATTTGCTGCCCGCGCGCCGCGGCGTGGCCCTGATTGCGGCAGCCTTTTTCGCCCTGTGGGGAGCGGCCTGGTTGGTCCAGTTGCTGGTTTTGCGCCGCCGATTCAAGGACTTCATCGTTCTGAGCCAGTGGGCCTTCTGGTTCGTTTGCGCGGGTTTGCTGTTCTGGGGAGCGCAATCCTTGTGAGGGTTTGCGCCTGCGGCGCCGATCTTGCCGGTTTCTTTTATTCGGGTATGGATTGCGCCAGTTCGGCCGACTTGCCGGCACGGGCCTGCCACAAGCCTTCCAGCGTATAGACCGCCAGCGCGCTCCAGATCAGCGCGAAGCCGATCACCCGCGCACCGGAAAACGGTTCGCCATACAACAGCACGCCGCACAGCAATTGCAGCGACGGGCCGATGTACTGCAGTATGCCGAGCGTCGCCATCGAGATGCGGCGCGCGCCGGCCGCGAACAGCAGGAGCGGAATCGCCGTGATCGGACCGGCGGCGGCGAGCAACCATTGCGACGCGGCCGGCGCCGACAGGAAGGCATTCTGGTTCTCCGCCGTCAGCAGCGCGAGATAACCGAAGGCGAACGGGAACAGCAACAGTGTTTCGAGCGACAAGCCTTCGAGCGGACCGAGCGCTCCGGTCTTGCGCAGCAGCCCGTAGGTGCCGAAGGTGAGGGCGAGCGACAGCCCGATCCAGGGAAGGCCGCCGGTCTGCCAAGTCAGCCACAACACTCCAGCGGCGGCGATGGCAACCGCCAGCCACTGTCCGCCGCGCAGCCGCTCGCGCAGCAGCACGTAGCCGAGCAGGATGTTGACGAGCGGGTTGATGAAATAGCCGAGACTGGAATCGATCACGCGGCCGTTGTTGACGGCCCAGATGTAGATGAACCAGTTGGTCGACAGCAGCACCGCGCTGGCGGCAAAGCCGGCCAGCACCTTGGGGCGGCGCATGGTTTCGCCTATCCACTTCCATTGCCTGCGGAAGGCAAGAATGATCAGCACGAACACGAAGGACCACACGATGCGGTGGACCATGATCTGCATCGGCGGAATGTCTTGCAGCGCCTTGAAGTAGATCGGAAACACGCCCCATAGCGCATAGGCTGCGGCGGCGTAGAGAATGCCGGTGTTCATGTCGTGCGATCGGAAGTGCCGTTCGGAAGACGACGGCGACGCAACATTATCCCAGTCTTCCGGACTTCGCGCAGACGAAGGCCGGGCGGGAGATATTTCAACGGGCGTCGTTGAGGAAATCCTCGATGCGCCTCCTGATTTACCCGCCTTGTTTGATGTCGGCGATGGCCGCATTAATTTCTTGATGAAATCGTTGTTGGAGGCATAGCGTCCGGGATTGCGATCGGTATAGCCGAGATAGCCATGTCCGGAACCGACGTTGGCCGTTTCCTTGATATCTCCGCCGATATCGCCCGATTCGGCAGCACGCCGGATTTGTCGGATTTCCCGGAGCATCGAGAGGCGGTCGTTGGTCTGCTCGGAATAATCGTCCGGCCATTCCTTCAGGTCGCGCGCTTTGATCACGTCCCGGTTGCAGAACACCACGACCTGCTCGGCAAGACGGAACAACGTCGCTTCCCTATGCGCCTTCCTGGGGAAAAGGGGGGTTGACTGCCGATGTGTCTACCACCAGCGGTCGACAGCAGCCAGGCGAGGGCGCCGGTGATGGCTTCTTGCACGCGACGATGGGCAATTGAGCCAGGCATCGGCCCCCTTGGTGCGACTGCGCCCACGGCGTTTGTCAGCCGCGGCGCGCGCGGCTGCCGTGCCGAGGCAGGCGTCTGCCTCGGCCGCCTCGACGACACGAGCTACATGTTGCGCCGATACTGCCCGCCGACCGCGAACAGCGCTTCGGTGATCTGGCCGAGCGAGCAGACGCGTACCGCATCCATCAGCTTGGCGAACACGTTGCGGTCCTCGATCACGGCTTGCTGCAGCTCCATGAGCATCTGCGGCGCGCGCGTTGCATTGCGCGCATGGAAGTCGGCCAGGCGCTTCAATTGCGACTGCTTCTCTTCCTCGGTCGAACGCGCCAGTTCCAGCGTCTGCGGAATCGCATCGCCGTGCGGATTGCGGAAGGTGTTGACACCGATGATCGGCAGCGAGCCGTCGTGCTTCTTGTGCTCGTACAGCAGCGACTCTTCCTGGATCTTGCCGCGCTGGTAGCCGGTCTCCATCGCGCCCAGGACGCCGCCGCGTTCGGCGATGCGCTCGAATTCCTGCAGCACGGCTTCTTCCACGAGGTCGGTCAGTTCCTCGATGATGAACGAGCCCTGGTTCGGATTCTCGTTCTTCGCCAGGCCCCATTCGCGGTTGATGATGAGCTGGATCGCGAGCGCGCGCCGCACCGATTCGTCGGTCGGCGTCGTGATCGCTTCGTCGTAGGCATTGGTGTGCAGCGAATTGCAGTTGTCGTAGATCGCGATCAGCGCCTGCAGCGTGGTGCGGATGTCGTTGAAGGCGATTTCCTGCGCATGCAGCGAGCGGCCCGAGGTCTGCACGTGATACTTGAGCTTTTGCGAGCGCTCGTTGGCGCCGTATTTCTCGCGCATCGCCACGGCCCAGATGCGGCGCGCGACGCGGCCCAGCACCGTGTATTCCGGGTCCATGCCGTTGGAGAAGAAGAACGACAGGTTGGGCGCGAAGTCGTCGATATGCATGCCGCGCGCCAGGTACGCTTCGACGAAGGTGAAACCGTTCGACAGCGTGAACGCCAGTTGCGAGATCGGATTGGCGCCGGCCTCGGCGATGTGGTAACCGGAGATCGAGACCGAATAGAAATTGCGCACCTGGTGGTGGACGAAGTATTCCTGGATGTCGCCCATCACCTTCAGCGAGAACTCGGTCGAGAAGATGCAGGTGTTCTGGCCCTGGTCTTCCTTGAGGATGTCGGCCTGCACCGTGCCGCGCACGTTCTGCAGCACCCAGGCCTTGATCTTCGCGGCTTCGTCGTCGGTCGGCTCGCGGCCGTTGTCCCGCTTGAACTTGTCGAGCTGCTGGTCGATCGCGGTGTTCATGAACATCGCGAGGATGGTCGGCGCGGGGCCGTTGATCGTCATCGACACCGAGGTCGACGGCGAGCAAAGGTCGAAGCCGTCGTACAGCACTTTCATGTCGTCGAGCGTCGCGACCGACACGCCGGAATTGCCGATCTTGCCGTAGATGTCCGGGCGCAAGGCCGGGTCGGCGCCGTACAGCGTCACCGAGTCGAAGGCGGTCGACAGGCGCTTGGCGTCCATGCCTTCGGAGACCAGCTTGAAGCGGCGGTTGGTGCGGAACGGATCACCCTCGCCGGCGAACATGCGGGTCGGGTCCTCGCCTTCGCGCTTGAACGCGAACACGCCGGCGGTGTAGGGGAAGGAGCCGGGGACGTTTTCCAGCATCAGCCAGCGCAGCAGCTCGCCATGGTCTTCATAGCGCGGCAGCGCCACCTTGCGGATCTTGGTGCCGGACAGCGACTGCGAGGTCAGGCGCGTGCGGATCTCCTTGTCGCGGATCTTGACGACGTATTCGTCGCCCGAATAAGCGGCTTGCATGTCGGGCCACATCGCCAGCAGTTTCTTGGCGCCGGCGTCGAGCTGGCTGTCGCGCTCGGCAATGACGTCGTCCATATCGACGCTCTTGCCGCATGCCGCCAGCATGCGCTTGGCTTCCTGCAGCTGCTGGCGCTCGCGCGCCAGTTTCACTTGCTTGGCGGTGAACTTGTGGTAGCCGCGCACCGTGTCGGCGATCTCGGCAAGATAACGGCTGCGCGCCGGCGGCACGATCGCGTTCTTGCCGGACGAAAAGCGCACGCCGACCGGCGCCAGCTTGCCCGGCTGCGCCCGCAAGCCGAACTCGACCAGCTTCGGCAGCAAGCCTTGATACAAGGCGGTGACGCCGTCGTCGTTGAAGCGCGAGGCTTGCGTGCCGTAGACCGGCATTTCCTCGGGGCGCTTGGAGAACAGTTCGCGGTTGCGCTGATACTGCTTGGCGACGTCGCGCAGCGCATCCTGCGCACCCTTGCGGTCGAACTTGTTGATGGCGACGAAATCGGCGAAATCGAGCATGTCGATCTTCTCGAGCTGCGAGGCGGCGCCGAATTCCGGCGTCATCACGTACATGCTCATGTCGACATGCGGCACGATGGCGGCGTCGCCCTGGCCGATGCCGGAGGTCTCGACGATCACCAGGTCGAAGCCGGCCACCTTGCAGGCGGCGATCACGTCCGGCAGCGCCTGCGAGATTTCCGAGCCGGCTTCGCGCGTGGCGAGCGAGCGCATGAAGACCTTCGCGCCCTTGTTCCACGGATTGATCGCGTTCATGCGGATGCGGTCGCCGAGGAGCGCGCCGCCCGACTTGCGGCGCGAAGGGTCGATCGAGATGACGGCGATATCGAGCGCATCGTCCTGGTCGAGGCGGATGCGGCGGATCAGTTCGTCGGTCAGCGACGACTTGCCGGCGCCGCCGGTGCCGGTGATGCCGAAGGCCGGCACCTTGATCGTGTCGGCCAGCTTATGCATGTCCTTGCGCAACGCTTCGGCGGTCTTGCCGTTCTCGAGCGCTGTGATGAGTTGCGCGAGCGGGCGATGGCGATCGACGATCTCGCCTTGGGTCAGCGGCTCGAGCGAGGCCGGCGCATAGGTGGAGAGATCGACGTCGCATTGCTCGATCATCCACAGGATCATGCCCGCCAGGCCCATGCGCTGGCCGTCTTCCGGACTGAAGATGCGCGTCACGCCGTAATCGTGCAATTCCTTGATCTCACTCGGCACGATCACGCCGCCGCCGCCGCCGAACACCTTGATGTGCGAGCCGCCGCGCTGCTTGAGCAGGTCGATCATGTATTTGAAATACTCGACATGGCCGCCCTGGTAGCTCGAGATCGCGATGCCTTGCGCGTCTTCCTGCAGGGCCGCCGTGACGATCTCGTCGACCGAGCGGTTGTGCCCGAGGTGGATCACTTCGGCGCCGTTGGCCATGAGGATGCGGCGCATGATGTTGATCGAGGCGTCGTGGCCGTCGAACAGGGAAGCCGCGGTGACGAAGCGCACCTTGTTGGCGGGTTTGTATTCGGTCAGGTTCTTCGAAACGGAAAGATCGGTCATTACGGTCTCCAGAATTCCTTGGTGCGGCGCGCGGCCGTCGTTCGCAGGCCCGGACGTCACGCTTGCAATGACGTTTACGTTAACGTCAATCGAGGCAAGTATAGCGCGAAACGCGGAAACGACATTGTCGCCCGGACAGCAGTTCGGGACCGGTTTTTTATCCCGTCCCGAACCGTCCGGCCGGGCGTGGCGGCCGGGAGCCGGCCCCGCGCCGCCGCGGCTCCCGGCTGGCTTATTGCTGCACCGATATCAATGTCGGCTTGGCAACAAATTGCGGCTCTCGTCCTTCGAACTTCGCCAGCAGGCGCTCGAGATCGGCCCGGTACTGGTGCACCGCCTTTTCCTTTACGTGGCCGAAGCCGCGGATCTTCTCGGGCAAGGCGGCGATCTCGATGGCGGTCGCCAGGTTGTCCGCGGTCAGCTTGTCGAGCAGCGACAGGATCAACTTGCGATAGTCGGCGATCAGCTGGCGCTCCATCTTGCGTTCGTCGGTATAGCCGAAGATATCCAGCTTGGTGCCGCGCAGCTTCTTCATCTTCGCCAGCAGCTTGAACGCCTGCCAGGTCCAGGAACCGTACTGCGCCTTGACCAGGCGGCCTTCCGCATCCTTCTTCGCCAGCAGCGGCGGGGCGAGGTTGAATTTCACGGTGAACTCGCCGTCGAATTGCTGCTTGAGCTTGTCGGTGAACTGGCCGTCGGTGTACAGGCGCGCGACCTCGTACTCATCCTTGTAGGCCATCAGCTTGAAATAGGATTTCGCGACGGCGGTCGCCAACTTGTTGCCGCCGAATTTCGCCTCCGCCGAACGGACCTGCTCCACGAGTCCCTGGTACTGGCCGGCGTAGGCCGCATCCTGGTAATCGGTCAGGAAAGCGACGCGGCGCTTGAGCAGCGTGTCGAGGCTTTGCGGCATCTGCAGCACCACCGGCTTGCCCGGCAGGGCGACGTTTTCGACGCGCTTGAGATCGACCGCGGCGCGGCGGCCCCACAGGAAGCTCTTCTTGTTCGATTCGATCGCCACGCCGTTCAATTCGATCGCGCGCAGGATGGCGGCGTCCGAAACCGGGATCGCGCCCTTCTGGTAGGCGAAGCCGAGCATGAACAGGTTGGTCGCGATCGAGTCGCCCATCAGCGCGGTCGCCAGCTTGGTGGCGTCGATGAAGTCGGCGCGGTTTTCCACCGACTCTTCGATCAAGGCTTTCACCTGGTCGAACGGCATCTGCCAATCGGCTTGCTGCGCGAAATGGCCGGTCGGCTGCTGATAGGTGTTGACCACGGCGCGGGTGCGGCCCGGGCGCATCTTCGAGATCGCGTCTTGCGAGCCGGCGGTCAGCATGTCGCAGCCGAGCACCAGGTCGGCTTCGCCGGTGGCGATGCGCTGGGCGCGGATGAGGCCCGGCGCCTTGGCGATGCGGATGTGCGAGGTGACCGAACCGTTCTTCTGCGACATGCCGGTCATGTCGAGCACCGACACGCCCTTGCCTTCGAGATGCGCGGCCATGCCGACCAGGGCGCCGATCGTGATCACGCCGGTGCCGCCGATGCCGTTGAGCAGGATGTTGTAGGTCTTGTCGACCGACGGCAGTTCCGGATCCGGAATGTCGCCGAAATTGTCTTCCTTCGACTTGCCGGTCGACGATTTCTTCAGCGTGCCGCCCTCGACGGTGACGAAGCTCGGGCAGAAGCCCTTGACGCAGGAATAGTCCTTGTTGCACGACGACTGGTCGATCGCGCGCTTGCGGCCGAACTCGGTCTCGACCGGCATGATCGAGGTGCAGTTCGACTGCACGCCGCAATCGCCGCAGCCTTCGCACACGAGCTCGTTGATGAACATGCGCGTGTTCGGATCGGGATATTCGCCTTTCTTGCGGCGGCGGCGCTTCTCGGCGGCGCACACCTGGTCATAGATCAGCACCGAGACGCCCGGCACTTCGCGCAGCTCGCGCTGGACCGCGTCGAGCTCGCTGCGGTCATGCAGCGAGACGATGGACGGCAACGCAGTGCGGTCGGTGTAGCGGCTCAGGTCTTCCGTCACCAGCGCGATGCGCTTGACGCCTTCGGCCGCCATCTGCTGCGCGATCATCGGCACCGTCAGCGTGCCGTCGTGCGGCTGGCCGCCGGTCATCGCGACCGCGTCGTTGAACAGGATCTTGTAGGTCATGTTCACCTTGGCGGCGATCGTGGCGCGGATCGCCAGGTAGCCGGAATGGAAGTAAGTGCCGTCGCCGAGGTTGGCGAACACGTGCGGCAGTTGCGAGAACGCCGCCTGGCCGATCCACGGCGTGCCTTCGCCGCCCATGTGGGTGATGGTCTTGTTGTGTTCCGGGTAGATCGCGGCCGCCATCACGTGGCAGCCGATGCCGGCCAGGGCCAGGCTGCCGTCCGGCACCTTGGTCGAGGTGTTGTGCGGGCAGCCGGAGCAATACCAGGCCGGACGCGGCGGCGTATTGACGGCCTTGGTCAGCACCTTGTCCTTGGCGTCGAGGAAAGTCAGGCGCGCCTTGATCAGGTCGCTGGTGTAAAAGCGCGCGATGCGCGAGGCGATCACGCGCGCGATCTGGGCGATCGAGAAATCGACCTTCGGCGGCAGCAGCCACTCGCCGCGCGGATGCACCCACTCGCCCTTTTCGTCGAACTTGCCGATCACGCGCGGACGCACATCTTCGCGCCAGTTGTAGAGCTGCTCCTTCAATTGGTATTCGACGATCTGGCGCTTTTCTTCCACCACCAGGATCTCGTCGAGGCCTTGCGCGAATTCGCGCACGCCGTCCGGCTCCAGCGGCCAGGGCATCGAGACCTTGTACAGGCGGATGCCGATGTCGGCCGCCATTTTCTCGTCGATGCCGAGTTCATCCAACGCTTCCAGCACGTCCATGTAGGATTTGCCGGAGGCGATGATGCCGAGCTTGGCGTTCGGGCTGTCGATCGTGGTGCGGTTGAGCTGGTTGGCGCGCGCGTAGGCCAAGGCGGCGTAGATCTTGTAATCCTGCATCAGCGCTTCCTGCTTGCGCGCGGTGACGCCGAGCGTGTCGCGCGTCAGGCGGGCGTTGAGGCCGCCTTCCGGCATGACGAAATCGGTCGGATACTTGATCTCCAGGCGGAACGGATCGGCGTCGACCGCCGCGCTCGATTCCACCGTGTCGGCCAGCGCCTTGAAACCGACCGCCAGGCCGGAGTAGCGCGACATCGCCCAGGCATGCAGGCCGAGATCGAGATATTCCTGCACGTTGCACGGATAGAGCAGCGGGATCATGCAGGCCGAGAAAATATGGTCGGACTGGTGCGGCAGCGTCGAGGAATAGGCACCGTGGTCGTCGCCGGCCACCAGCAGGATGCCGCCGTGCTTGGCGGTGCCGGCGTGGTTCATGTGTTTGAAGACATCGCCGCAGCGGTCCACGCCCGGGCCCTTGCCGTACCACATCGCGAACACGCCGTCGTACTTCGCCGGGCCGATCAGGTCGACCTGCTGCGTGCCCCAGACCGCCGTCGCGGCCAGATCTTCGTTGATGCCCGGCACGAACTGCACATGGTTCTGCTCCAGCAGCTTCTGGGTCTTCCACAGCGTTTCGTCGAGACCGCCCAGCGGCGAGCCGCGATAGCCGGAGATGAAGCCGGCGGTGTTCAAGCCGGCGGCGAGATCGCGCTGGCGCTGCATCAGCGGCAGGCGCACGAGAGCCTGGATGCCGGAAAGATAAATGGTGCCGGAAGTGTGGGTGTATTTATCGTCGAGGCTGACCTGGGCGAGCTCGGCGACTTTGCGGCGGACGGCGTCCGACAGCCCGGCGGATTCGGGCCCGGTGGGATTCTGCATGGTGATGTCTCCAAACTGGTGATCGGATAGCGCCTTGCATCGAACGCGCCGGGGTAGGGCGCATGCCTGCCAGGCAGCCGCGGCCGGGGTGGTGGCCGGTCAATTGACGTAAACGTCAACTGCACTTGTTGCAAGTGTAGAGGGAGCGCCGGGGCGGCGCAAATAGAGAATTCGAAGGGGGGTATAAGAAAAAACAATGGCTTCCTCGCGGCGCATGCGGTGACAAGGATGGACCTTGGTTCGAAGGGTTATGAAAATTTTTTTCGCCCGCTCTTTGACAATAATCAAACCTGCCATACCGATGGAGTCTGCGCGTCTTCTTTACTCCTTGCATGGTGCGGCGCGCAAGTCATGACTTCATGCTTAACCAAAGAGGACAACACATAGGGGGCGAAAAGGATATTGCGGCGCAATATTCCTCGCCTTTCATTTGCTGACATGTTAAACAAGGAAAAAGCCGCATCTTTTGTTGCAAAAATTGAAAATGCACAATTGACACGCATTCTTTTGAGTGATTCCATACGTCGCGCGAAAATTTATTTACAAAATGCTTCGCACGATCGCCGAAAGTACGGGTGTGCCGGAAGCGCGGTAAAAGGGAATCTCCTTTCAACAACAACTTATCCCTTCGAAAGAGGTAACAACGATGATGATGGAAAAGGCATTGTCCCGGTCCTTGCGCCTGATGTTTTCGGGCAGCGTGGCCGTGAGCCTGGGTCTTCTGGCGCAACCGGCGCTCGCACAGGATGCGACGAGCGACGATTCGAAATTGCAACGCGTCGAAATCACCGGTTCGAACATCAAGCGCGCACAAGCCGAAACCGCATCGCCGATTCAGCTGATCAAGCGTGAAGATATCGAGAAGTCCGGCAAGGCGACCGTCGCCGAATTCCTTCAGACCCTCACTTCCGACGGCGCCGGTTCGCTGCCGACCAGTTTCGGCAACGGCTTCGCGGCCGGCTCGACCGCCGTGTCGCTGCGCGGCCTCGGCGCGACCTCCACCCTGGTGCTGGTGAACGGCCGCCGCATGGCAGCCTACGGCCGTCCCGACGACGGCCAAAAGAGCTTCACCGACCTCTCCTCGGTCCCGATGGAATTGGTCGAGCGTATCGAAATCCTGAAGGACGGGGCATCGTCCGTCTACGGCGCCGACGCGATCGCCGGCGTGGTCAACATCATCCTGCGCAAGGATTTCACCGGCACCGTCGTCAAGGCGGAAGGCGGCATATCCGGCTATTCCGACTACAAGCAAGGCAAGGCCGCCGTCACCCACGGCGTCGGCGACCTGGACAAGAACGGCTATAACGTCGTCTTCAATGCCGAGGTGTACAAGGACGACGGCCTGATGAACAAGGACCGCAAGGATCGCGACTGGATCGGCCGTTCCGACCTGCGCCCCTGGGGCTATGCGATGCCCAACCGCTATACCGCCGGTTACATCGTCGGCAACAACAACGCCTCCCCGAGCCCGACGGGCAACGTCCGCAATCCGGCCAACAACAATTACGTGTCGCTCCCGGGCTGCTCGCAATTCTCGTCGGCCTCGCCGCAGGATCCGAACGGCGGCTGCCTGTGGACATCCGACCAGTTCCAGTCGCAGCAGCCGAAGATCGAATCGGTCAACCTGTTCGGGCGCGGCGCCTGGCAATTGAATTCCGACCTGCTGCTCTACGCCGAAGCCGGCTACAACCAGAAGAAGGCGCAATTCACGCTGACGCCGCCGTCGGTCACGCCGACCGTCAACTTCCCGGCCAACGCCGCTTATCCGCAAGGCTTCATCAACTACGGTTCGGGCGCCGGCACCACCATCGTGCTCGCAGCGAATCACCCGCAAAATCCGTTCGGCGCGGCCGCCCGCCTGCGCTACGCGGCATTCGACGTCGGTCCGCAGATTCGCGTGGCCGACAACGCCGTGTCGCGCCTGGTGGTCGGCTTGAAGGGCAGCGCCTGGGGCTGGGATTTCGATACCGCCCTGCTGCATTCCGAGGCCCACCTGGACTTGACCTGGAAGAACATGTTGCACATGCCGTCCGTCAGGGCGGCGCTCGGCGATCCGACCAGCAGCCTGTTCCCGTATTACATCGGCGCCGAGGCGAGCCGCAATCCGGCTGCGCTGTACAACGCGATCCGGCGCGACATCTCCGCCGAAGCCGTCACCAAGATGGATATCATCGACATCAAGGGTTCGCGCGAGCTGATGAAACTCGACGGCGGTATGATGGGCCTGGCGGTCGGTGCCGAATACCGCCGCGAATCGGTCGACAGCCCGTCGCTGGCCGGCACCGAGGACGGTTCGGTCAATGCCAACTATGTGGCGTCCTCGGGTACCGAGAAGATCGGCGCGGTCTACGCCGAGATCCTGGCGCCGGTCTTGAGGACGGTCGAGTTGTCCGCCGCGATCCGTCATGACCGCTACGACAATTTCAAGTCGACCACGCCGAAATTCGGCGCCAAGTGGACGCCTCTGAGAGAGTTCGCCCTGCGCGGCACCTATTCCGAGGGCTTCCGCGCTCCGGGGGCGGCTGAATCCAACCCGGCCAGCCAGAGCACGGGCTCGTCCGCCGCGCGCGATCCCATCCGTTGCCCGAACGGCACGCCGTTACCGGGCGCGACGGCGGCCGACTGCCAGGCTTCGTTCGGCGCCGTCAAGGTCGGCAATCCCGACCTGAAGCCGGAGCAATCCAAGGGCTACACGCTCGGCATGATCTGGGATCCGCTGCCGGACACCAGCGTGGCGATCGACGCCTGGAAGATCAAGCGCAGCGACGAGATCAACCTGATGTCCTACGTGGAAGCGGCCAGGCTGCCGACGGCCATCCGCGCCGACAACAACCTGACCGTCAACGGCGCCGTCGTGCCGAACAGCGGCACGCTGCTGGTCGTGAAGGCGCCCTGGCTGAATTCGAGCTACACCAACATCAGGGGCGTCGACCTCGACCTGGCGCAGAACTTCCGCCTCGGCGAGTACGGCAAGCTGCGCGCGACCTTGAACTGGACGCACGTCATCACCTGGAAGCGCGTCGAGCCGAACGGTACGGCATACGAGTATGCCGGCACGCACGGCAATTGCGATACGTCCAACTGCGCCGGCACGCCGAAGGACAAGGTCAATGTCACCGTGACCTGGGACCGCGGTCCGTGGAGCGTGACGGGCATCGTGAACTATCGCGGCGCGATGAAGAACGTGCTGTTCGAAGGCGACCTCTGCGCATCGCACCTGGCCAACGGCGCCGACGCACCGGCCGACTGCAAGATCAAGTCGTTCCACACCGTCGATCTGTCGGCCCGCTATCAATGGTCGAAGAACCTGACGATCTACGGCTCGATCTCGAACCTGTTCGACAAGGTCGCGCCGATCGATCCGCTGACCTATGGCGCCATGGGTTACAACCCCATGGACGTGAGCGGCGCGACCGGCCGTTACTTCCGCCTCGGCGCCAAGTATCAGTTCTGAACGCCGCATGGCGACCGGCGGGAGACCGCGGGATGAAAGGGGCGATGACCGGGTCATCGCCCCTTTTTTCTTAGCGCCGCAGGCGGCCCGTGCCTATAATCGACGCCATCCGGCATCATCGCGGCATCGTCCGCCGAAAACAAGGGAGGCAGCATGAAGCGCAGGGATTTTCTGGAATTCGGCCTGATCACCGGCGCCACGGCCATGGCGGCCGGCCACCCGGCGCTGGCCTCGGCCGCGCCCGCCGGGCTCGACAGCATCGTGCTCGAAGCGAGCGTGCCGCAACTGCATGCCGCCATCGCCGGCGGCAGGATGAGCGCGCGATCGCTGGCGGCCTTCTACCTGGATCGGATACGCCGCATCGACCGCTCCGGTCCGCGCCTCAATTCCGTCATCGAGATCAATCCCGACGCCTTGCGCATCGCCGCGCAGCTCGACGACGAACGCGCGCGCAAGGGCGTGCGCGGCCCCCTGCACGGCATTCCGGTCCTGCTCAAGGACAACATCGCCACCGCCGATCGCATGAGCACCAGCGCCGGCTCGTTCGCGCTGGCCGGCGTGCGGCCGCCGCGCGATTCGCAGGTGGCGGCGCGATTACGCGCCGCCGGCGCCGTCATTCTCGGCAAGACCAATCTCTCCGAATGGGCCAATCTGCGTTCGACGCGTTCGACCAGCGGCTGGAGCGCGCGCGGCGGCCTGACGCGCAATCCTTACGCGCTGGACCGCAATCCGAGCGGCTCGAGTTCGGGTTCCGCGGCCGCGATTGCGGCCAATCTCGCCGCCCTGAGCGTCGGCACCGAGACCGACGGTTCGATCGTTTCGCCGGCCTCCATCTGCGGGCTGGTCGGCATCAAGCCGACGCTCGGCCTCGTCAGCCGCAGCGGCATCGTGCCGATCGCCCATTCGCAGGACACGGCGGGGCCGATGACGCGCAACGTGACCGACGCCGCCTTGCTGCTGAGCGCGCTGGCCGGCGTCGATCCGCTCGACGCGGCGACGAAGGAGGGCGACGGCAAGGCGGCGGACTATACGAAATTCCTCGATCCGGACGGTCTGGCGGGCGCGCGCATCGGCGTGGCGCGCAATTTCTTCGGCGGCAGCGACGAGGTCGATGCCGAGATCGAGAAGGCGCTCAAGGCGTTGCAGGCGCGCGGCGCCGTGCTGGTCGATCCGGTCGAGGTGCCGAACACCGACAAATACCAGGACAGCGAGCTCGAGGTGCTGCTCTATGAATTCAAGGCCGGTCTGCAAGCCTATCTGGCTGCCTATGCGCCGACCGCGAAGATTCGCGACATGGGAGACCTGATCGCGTTCAACCTTCGTCATCGCGCCCGAGAGATGCCGTACTTCGGCCAGGAATACCTGATTCGCGCCAATGCCAAGGGCGGCCTCGACAGCAAGGAATATCTCGATGCGCTGGCCAACAACCACCGCTATGCGCGCACCGAGGGACTCGATCGGGTCTTGCGCGAGCACCGGCTCGACGCGTTGGTGGCGCCGACCGGCGGCCCGGCCTGGCTGACCGACTTCATCAACGGCGATCACTTCACCGGCGGGTTCTCCACTCCGGCCGCCGTCGCCGGTTATCCGCACATCACGGTGCCGGCCGGTTTCGTGCGGGGATTGCCGGTCGGCTTGTCCTTCGTCGGGCCGGCATGGAGCGAACCGACGCTGATCAAGCTGGCCTATGCCTTCGAGCAGGCGACGCGGCATCGGCGCGCGCCCGGTTTTCCGCGCACGGTATCGGCGCAGACGGTGCGGAGCTAGCCGAAGGGTTGCGCCGCCGACGTCGCGCCTGGCTACGCCTTCCTGCGCGTCAAGGCTTGCGCGCCGAGCCAGCGCCCGCTGCCGCACAATTCCTCGGTCACCGCCAGCACCAGCCGTTCGACGGCCGCCGCCGCATTCGTCAAGGGAATCGTGCGCGACGAGCACAAGACGACGGTGCGGGAGATCCTGGCGCCGCTGATCGGCCAAGCCGACAACGCGCCGCGCTCGATTTCCGACAGCACCGGCGCCACCGGTAGGATGGTCGCCCCCATGTCGGCCATCAGCGCCGATTTCAGGATCGCGATCGAGTTGATGTCGGTGACATCGCGAATCGTCAGGCCCGCCGCGCGGACCAGGTTCTCGATGCGCGGCCGTACGCCGTGCTGCGGGCCGGGCAGGATCATCGGCGCTTCGAGCGCGCGCGCCAGCGTGATCGTTTTGCCGCGCGCGGCATGGCGCGAGCCGCTCGCGGTCACATACATCAGCTCTTCCTCGACCAGCGGCGTGGTGGAGAATGCCGTCAGTTGCCCGTCGTCGAACAGGACGGCCAGATTGATGCGGCCCGAGCGCAATTGCTCGATCAGGTTTCCCGACAATTCCTCCGAGATCTGCAGCGAGATATCCGGATAGTTCGTACGCACGGCGCTCAGCAGCGGCAGGGCGAACGCGCCCGAGACGCTTTGCGGAATGCCGAGCGCGACCGGCCCGGCCGGCTTGTCGGTGGATTGCGCGATCGCCGACTTGGCGTCGCTGACCTGCTTGAGGATCGCTTGGGCGTGCTCATAGAAGATCTTGCCGGCATCGGTGGCCAGCACGCCCTGCGCCGAGCGATGCAGCAACTGGGCCGAGAGTTCGGCTTCGAGCTGCCGGATCTGCTGGGTCAGCGCCGGTTGCGCCACATGCAGCGCGCGCGCCGCACGCGACAGCGAGCCATGCTCGACGATGGCGATGAAGTAGCGAAGCTGGCGCAGTTCCATGGCGGCTGGGAGGCTTTGGTCGGCTTGCTCGGCTCATTCGGCCGGCTTGATCGGCTTGCGCTCGATGGAGGAGGATAGCACCAGCGAAGTCGAGGTCACGCCGCAGCGCGTCAGTTCGACGATCACCTTCTCGAGCTGCGCCACCGAAGTCGCCACGACCTTCACGATGCTGCAATCGTCGCCCGTGATCGAATGGCATTCGACGATCTCCGGGACTTCGGCGGCCACGACTTGCACCGGCGTGTCGTGGGCGCGGCGCGCGACGCGGATGAAGGCCGTCATGCCGTAGCCGAGCGCGGCCGGATCGACGCGCGCGTGGTAGCCGGTGATGACGCCGGCGTTTTCCATGCGCTTGACGCGTTCGGCCACGGCCGGCTGGCTCATGTGGATCCGGCGTCCGATTTCGGCGAGCGTGGTGCGGGCGTCGGCTTGCAGAATGTCGAGGATCTTCGCATCCATGGCGTCGAGTTCGATTTTCATGGTCGAGCTACCTTATTTCGATGAAAGCCAAAGTTTTCGATGATATTTACTTTGCATTATCCATTCAAAAGCATCAACTTGATACATACACTATCATCCTGAGAACATCTGAAAACAACAAAATGCGCGCCTTACCGAAACTCGTCCTGCTGGCCTTGCTCACCGTGTGGATCGTCTGGGGTTCCACTTACTTCGCGATCGCCGTCGCATTGCCGGCATTCCCTCCTTTTCTCCTGATGGGCACGCGCTTCCTCGCGGCCGGCGCCTTGTTGTACGCATGGCAGAAATGGCGTGGCGCGCCGAATCCGACGCTACGCCAGTGGCGCGACGCCGCCATCGTCGGCGTGCTGCTGCTCGGCGGCGGCATGGGCCTGACCGCCGTCGCCCAGCAATACATCTCGTCCGGCATGACGGCGGTATTCATCGCCTGCTCGCCGCTGATTCTCGCGCTCATGGTCGGCTTGTACGGCGAATGGCCGGCGGCGCGCGAGTGGGGCGGCATCGCGGTCGGCTTCGTCGGCGCGCTGCTGTTGGCCTCGGGCGGCGAATTCTCGGCGCAACCGATCGGCGCCATCGCGCTGCTCGGCGCGATCTCGGCCTGGAATTTCGGCTCGGTGCTGTCGCAGAAGAAGCTGTCGCTGGCGCCCGGCGCCATGGGCTTCGCGAGCGAAATGCTGGCCGGCGGCGTGTTCCTGATCGGCATGGCGCTGGCGCAGGGCGAATCCTTCGGGCCGATGACCGGGAAGGCATTGTTCGCCTGGTCTTACCTGGTGGTGGCCGGTTCGCTCGCCGCATTCACGGCCTACATGTATCTGTTGACCAAGGTGTCGCCCGGCCTGGTGTCGAGCTATGCCTATGTCAATCCGGTCATCGCCGTCATTCTCGGCGTCGCTTTTGCCGGCGAGACCGTCGGCACACGCGAAATCGTCGCGATGGCGATCATCCTCGGCAGCGTGATCCTGTTGACGACGGCGAAGAAGCCGTTGCCGCGGAGCGCCACCGAACCGAATTGCGAAACCGCTGTTTGACGCGGCGAGCGAAGGCCAATTTCATTTTTCCGGAGAACGACCATGAGCTGGGATACCTATCTGATTTTCGCCGTCACGACGGCCGTCGTCTGCCTGACGCCGGGCCCGGCCGCTTTGCTGATCGTGGCGCAGGGCATGTCGAACGGACTGCGCCGGTCGTATTGGGCGATCGCCGGCATCGCGCTGGCCAATGCGATTTATTTCGCGCTGTCCGCCACCGGCGTCGCCGCATTGATCGTCGCCAGCGGCACGCTGTTCGCGGTCATCAAATGGGTCGGCGTCGCCTATCTGTTCTATCTCGGCATCTCGGCGCTGCTTTCGAAGGCCAGCGCGCTGACGGTCACGCACGACGCGAGCCAGGCGGTCGGCGGCGTGCGCGCCTTCTGGCAGGCGGTTGTCGTCGAATTGTCCAATCCGAAGGCCTTGCTCTATTTCGTGGCGCTGCTGCCGCAGTTCGTCGATCCGGAACAGCCGATCGCTCTCCAGATGCTGGTGTTCGGCGTCACCTGCATCGTGCTCGATACGGCGGCCTACAGCCTGTACGCCTGGCTGGGCAGCAAGACGCGGCGCTTCACCGCCAACCAGCGATTCGTGAAAGCCAGCAATCGGGCATCGGGCGGATTGCTGATGATCGCCGGCGCCATGATGGCGACGGTCAAGCGCACCGCCCTTTGATTCGCGCCGATACCGGAGCCCGCATGGATAAAGCCGAACTTTCGTTTCCCGCACCGAACGCGACGGTATCGCTGCGCGAGATCACGGCCGACACGCTACGATCGATCCTGGATCTCAGCGTTTCCGCCGAGCAGACCATGTATGTGGCCAGCAACGCGGTCTCCATTGCGCAAGCCTATTTTTACCGTGAAGCCTGGTTTCGGGCGATCCATGCGGACGAGGTGCCGGTCGGCTTCGTCATGCTGAAGGATGACAGCCTGGTGCCGGACAACAGCAATCCAGGGCCCATCGAAATGTGGCGTTTCATGATCGACCACCGCTATCAAGGCATGGGGTTCGGCCGCGCGGCGATTGCATTGATCGCGCGCCATGTCCGCGAGCGCACCGGTCAGTCCGCGCTGGACACTTCGTACATGCCGGGACCGCACAGCCCGGAAGCCTTCTACCTGCGTTGCGGATTCCTGCACACCGGAAGGATGGACGGCGACGAGATCGTCCTCAGCCTATCGATAGACTAGTGGTCCGCCACACCCCGATTTACGTTTTCTGTCGGCCGCTCGAAGGCGATTGCTGCGTTGCGAATGCTCAGCAGGGGGCGGAAGCGGTGTTTCGCAAAGCATGCTTTGCGCCGCTGTAGCCGGTATGGCCTGCAAGCCATACCGTGGAT
>DASPLX010000003.1:0-42917 GCA_035627375.1 Paucimonas sp.
TCACAAGCAGCGCCAGGGTTAATTAACGTTATTGATCGAGGAATAACGAATGGCACGTATTGCAGGGGTGAACATCCCCAATCACCAACACACCGTTATCGGCTTGACAGCGATTTATGGTATTGGCCGTCCGCGCGCGGAAGAAATCTGCGAAAAGACGGGTGTCCCGACCACCAAGAAGGTCAAGGATCTGGACGATAACGAGCTGGAAAAGCTGCGCGACGAAGTAGGCAAGTTCGTCGTCGAAGGTGACCTGCGTCGTGAAGTCTCGATGAGCATCAAGCGTCTGATGGACCTGGGTTGCTATCGCGGTCTGCGTCACCGCAAGGGCCTGCCGGTCCGTGGTCAGCGTACCCGCACCAATGCACGTACCCGCAAGGGCCCGCGCAAGGCCGCGCAAGCGCTGAAGAAGTAATCCAGCGCAGTTTGACTCGTAGTCGGATTCAAGGAAACTAACATGGCAAAAGCCCAAAGTAACGCCGCAGCAGCACGCGTGCGCAAGAAAGTTAAAAAGAATGTTGCCGAAGGTATCGCGCACATCCACGCGTCCTTCAACAACACCATCATCACCATTACCGACCGCCAGGGCAACGCTCTGTCGTGGGCGACTTCCGGTGGTGCCGGCTTCAAGGGTTCGCGTAAGTCGACCCCGTTCGCAGCGCAGGTTGCTGCTGAAGCGGCAGGCCGTGTTGCTGTCGAATGTGGCGTGAAGAACCTGGAAGTGCGCATCAAGGGCCCGGGCCCGGGTCGCGAGTCCGCGGTTCGTGCGCTGAACAGCCTCGGCATCAAGATCACCCAGATCCAAGACGTGACACCGGTTCCGCACAACGGCTGCCGTCCGCCGAAGCGCCGTCGCATTTAATTTGTTGTGGGCGGAGCAACAATGCAGTAAACTCCGTCCCTTCGAATTTACGTAGTAGCCGTAAGCTACCCGCCAATAACCTTGGCGGGTTTTGTACTTAAGACCACCGTCTGATTGCAGTGAGATCAGACTAGCGCCTGACGGGTTCATTCCGAATTCGCCTGGGGCGTCATTCAATAAAGGAAATCAACGTGGCACGTTATATCGGACCCAAAGCCAAACTCTCCCGCCGTGAAGGCACCGACCTGTTCCTCAAGAGCGCCCGCCGCTCGCTTGATTCCAAGTGCAAGCTGGATTCGAAGCCGGGCCAGCACGGCCGCACTTCCGGCGCTCGTACGTCTGACTACGGCAACCAGCTGCGCGAAAAGCAAAAGGTCAAGCGCATCTACGGCATTCTCGAGCGCCAATTCCGCCGCTATTTCGCGGAAGCCGACCGCCGCAAGGGCAACACCGGCGAAAACCTGCTGAGCCTGCTCGAGTCGCGTCTCGACAACGTCGTCTATCGGATGGGCTTCGGCTCGACCCGCGCCGAAGCGCGCCAACTGGTCAGCCACAAGGCGTTGACGGTGAATGGTCAGGTCGTGAACATCGCTTCGTACTCCGTGAAGGCCGGCGACGTGGTCGCCGTCCGCGAAAAGGCCAAGAAGCAAGCTCGTATCGTCGAGGCATTGTCGCTGGCCGAGCAAGTCGGTTTCCCGAGCTGGGTTTCCGTCGACGCGAAGAAAATGGAAGGCACCTTCAAGTCCTTGCCGGATCGTGGCGAAATCGCCGCCGACGTCAACGAATCGCTGATCGTCGAATTGTATTCGCGTTAATTTGGTCGTTCCGCGCGTCGAGTTTCGAGTTCCAATCGGGATAGGGCAGACTCGACGCGTTGCAGCGCCTCACAATGTCTGTGCGGTTCGCTCTGTCCCACAATAATCTGAATTTTCCATCAGCCTTATCGGTGTAACGAGCCGAGGGTATTGAAAAGGACATTCCATGCAAAACAGCCTGTTGAAACCCCGTATTATTGAAGTCGAGGCACTCGGTGCCGGTCACGCCAAAGTCGTGATGGAACCGTTCGAGCGCGGCTACGGCCACACGCTCGGTAATGCCTTGCGCCGCGTATTGCTGTCCTCGATGGTGGGCTATGCCCCGACCGAAGTGACGATCGCCGGCGTCGTGCACGAGTACTCCTCGCTGGACGGCGTGCAGGAAGACGTGGTCGACATGCTGTTGAATCTGAAGGGCGTCGTCTTCAAGTTGCACAACCGCGACGAAGTCACCCTCACCTTGAAAAAGGAAGGTGAGGGTCCGGTTCTCGCCTCCGACATCGACCTGCCGCACGACGTCGAACTGATCAATCCCGATCACGTCATCGCCAACCTGACCGCGGGCGGCAAGCTCGACATGCAGATCAAGGTCGAGAAGGGTCGCGGCTATGTGCCGGGCAACGTTCGTCGCCTCTCCGAAGACGCCAACAAGACCATCGGCCGCATCATCCTCGATGCTTCGTTCTCGCCGGTTCGCCGCGTTTCCTATGCCGTCGAATCGGCTCGCGTGGAACAGCGTACCGACCTCGACAAGCTGGTCATGAACATCGAGACCAACGGCGTGATTTCGCCGGAAGAAGCGATCCGCCAGTCGGCTCGCGTGCTGGTCGATCAGTTGAACGTGTTCGCCGCTCTGGAAGGCACCGAGGCCGCCGCCGAAGCGCCGTCCCGCGCGCCGGCCGTCGACCCGATCCTGCTGCGCCCGGTCGACGACCTCGAACTCACCGTTCGTTCCGCGAACTGCCTCAAGGCCGAGAACATCTACTATATCGGCGACCTGATCCAGCGCAGCGAAAACGAACTGCTCAAGACGCCGAACCTCGGCCGCAAGTCCCTGAACGAGATCAAGGAAGTGCTGGCATCCCGCGGTTTGACGCTGGGCATGAAGCTCGAGAACTGGCCGCCGGCCGGTCTCGAGAAGTAATCGGTCTGGGAAGCAGGCCCCGGTCTGCTTCCCGTTTATGTATTCAATCCCTATTCACCGGCCCGCGATTGCGTTAGTCGCGAAATCGATAGAAGAGCTGGATCTAAAACTCGTTAGAAAGGAAATACCATGCGTCACCGTCACGGCCTCCGTAAGCTGAATCGCACTTCGTCGCATCGCCTCGCGATGCTGCGCAACATGACCGTTTCCCTGCTGCGCCACGAAGCCATCAAGACCACGCTGCCGAAGGCAAAGGAACTGCGTCGCGTCGTCGAGCCGATCATCACCCTCGGCAAGACCGATTCCTTGGCCAACAAGCGCCTCGCTTTCTCGCGTCTGCGCGACCGCGAAATCGTCGTCAAGCTGTTTGCCGAAATCGGTCCGCGCTATGCCGCTCGCAATGGCGGTTATCTGCGCATCCTGAAGATGGGCTTCCGTCAAGGCGACAATGCGCCGATGGCCTTCGTCGAACTGGTCGACCGTCCGGAAGTCACCGAAGCAGTCGACGTCGAAGCCGCGGCAGAGTAAGCATCGGCATTCACGTAGCACGCAAAGCCAGGCATTGCCTGGCTTTTGTTTTTTGGACTCCGGCCGCCTTGGCATTGCTTGCTGCGCAAGTCGATCCGCGCGGAAACCCTGATTTGCGCCGGAAGGCAATGAGCTTCCCTCGCCTGTGGCAACATAAGCGCTTCTTCGAAGAGGGGGAGTTCGAATGTCCGAATCCGTCATTCTATCCGTCGCCGGTCTGCGCAAGTCTTATGGAGAGAAAGACGCCAGGCATACGGTGATCGATGGCTTGTCGTTCGCCCTAAGACGTGGCGAATGCTATGGCTTGCTCGGTCCGAACGGCGCCGGCAAGACGACGACCCTGCGCTTGTGTCTCGGCTTGACCGCGCCCGATAGCGGCGACATCCGTCTCGTAGGCAAAGAGATTCCCGTACAGGCGCGCATCGCACGAGCACGCATCGGCGTGGTTCCGCAGGCCGACAATCTAGATCCCGACTTCACCGTCACCGAAAACTTGTTGGTGTACGGACGTTATTTCGGCATGGCGGACGCCGAGATCCGTTCCCGCATTCCGCAATTGCTCGAATTCGCCAACCTGACGGCGAAGAAGGATGCGCATATCGGCGAGTTGTCGGGCGGGATGAAACGGCGCCTGACGCTTGCACGCGCCCTGATCAACGATCCCGATCTGATCTTCATGGATGAGCCGACCACCGGCCTCGACCCCCAGGCGCGTCACATGATCTGGGAGCGGTTGAAGGCGCTCCTCAACGACGGCAAGACCATCTTCCTGACCACGCATTTCATGGACGAGGCGGAGCGTCTCTGTGATCGCTTGGCCGTCATCGATCATGGGCGCATGATCGCCGAAGGTTCGCCGCGCGACTTGATCGCCCGCCACATCGAAGCCGAGGTCGTCGAAGTCTATGGCGACAATGCCTTGGCATGGGGCCAATCCGTCGGACGCGACCGGGTGGCGCGCATCGAGACGAGCGGCGAGACGGTGTTTTGCTATACCAACGACGCCAAGCCTCTGCTCGAGGCCTTGCATGCAACCGACGGTGTACGCTATTTGCATCGTCCGGCGAATCTCGAAGACTTGTTCCTGAAACTGACCGGCCGCGAGATGCGGGATTGAGGAGGAACGGACGATGAATACGACGCATACCGTATCGCAATTCGCGCCACCGCAATTTTCCTTGCGCTTCGTGCCGGTCTGGCGGCGCAATTTCCTGGTCTGGCGCAAGCTTGCGGTCGCTAGCATTCTCGGCAACATCGCCGAACCGCTGATCACCCTGATCGCGTTCGGCTATGGCCTCGGCAGCTTGATTCGGCAAGTCGACGGCATTCCCTATATCGAATATCTGGCATCGGGCTCGATTTGCATGTCGATCATGATGGCGTCCTCCTTCGAGGCGCTGTACTCGGCCTTCTCGCGCATGCATGTGCAGAAGACCTGGGATGCTTTGATGAATGCCCCGCTTGCGCTCGATGATGTGATCCTCGCCGAAATGCTGTGGGCAGCGACCAAGGCCTTGATGTCCGGACTGGCCATTCTAGGCGTGATGTTCGCGCTCGGCATTGGCCTGCATCCGCAGACGCTATTGGTCATTCCAGTGCTATTCCTGATCGGGATGACCTTCGCCTCGATCGGTTTGGTGATGAATGCGTTGGCGCGCGGCTACGACTTTTTCACGTATTACTTCACGCTATTGTTGACGCCGATGATGTTCGTGTCCGGCGTATATTTCCCGACGGCGCAATTGCCGGACTGGCTACAGGCGATTACGCCTTGGCTGCCGCTGGGCGCCGCAGTCGATCTGGTGCGCCCGCTGATCCTGGGCGGATGGCCGCGCCAGCCGGTCTTTGATATCGCCGTGCTGACGATGTATTGTGTGGCCGGATTCTACTTCGCGACCGTCATGACGCGCCGTCGCCTGTTGAAATAAATCGTGTACACTTCGGATTCTGAAATGTCAGATGAGATTCTTGTAATTACCAACGTTCCCGACGCGGCGCATGCCCAGGCTATCGCGCGCTTGCTGGTGGAGCGACGCTTGGCCGCCTGTGTCAATATTTTGCCGGCGGTACAATCCGTGTATCAGTGGCAGGGCGCGGTGGAAGAGGCGAGCGAAGTGACTTTGCTCATCAAGACCGTGATGGCGCGGTATGCCGAGCTCGAAGCGGCGATCAAGGGGGCGCATCCTTACCAGGTGCCCGAGATCGTCGCGCTTCCGATCGCGGCCGGTTTGCCGGCATACCTGAATTGGATCGCACAAGAGACGAAGAAAGATGTGCATGGATAAGAAATTCAACGTAATTTTCCCCGGCGGGGCGGGGTTCGAGGCCGACTCGCGGATTCCTGACGCCGACCGCGTCTGGCATCTCCGGTTCGTGCTGGCGATGTTGTTCACCCTGCTGATCATGGCCCTGGCCGTCGCGCTGCCGGCCGCGCGCGCGGCGGATGATTTTCTGGAACCGGAGCAGGCGTTCAAGTTCTCGGCGAAGATGCTCGACGCCAAGACCGTCGCCGTCACCTATGCCATCGCCGACGGTTACTACATGTATCGCGAGCGTTTCCAGTTCGCGGCGGCAGGCGCGAAACTCGGAACGCCGGTTTTCCCGGCCGGCAAAGTGAAGTTCGACGAGACCTTCCAGAAGGAGGTCGAGACTTACGCCCATAGCGTGACGATCAAGATTCCGGTGGAGGCGAACGCGCCTTTCGTCTTGAAATCGACCGGCCAAGGCTGTGCGGACAAGGGATTGTGTTATGCGCCGATGGAGTCCGAGGCGAAACTCAACCCCGGCAGCGGAGGAGGCGGTTTGCTCGGCGCGGTGCAAGGCGCCAAGGAAGGCAACTCCAGCAGGGTATTGACGCCGCCGGATTCACCGGCCGCATCGAAAGCAGCGGCGTCCGCCGCAACGGTCGTCGCCGTACCCGATCCGAACGCCGGCATCGCGCCTGCGTCGCTTTCCGCCGTCGTGCCGGTCGCCGCCCAGCCGGCCGCTTCCGCTGACTCCGACATGGGAGAAATCGAAGCATCACTGAAAAGCGGCAGGTTGATCGTCATCGTTCCATTGTTCCTGTTGCTCGGCCTGGGCCTTTCGTTCACGCCTTGCGTGCTGCCGATGGTGCCTATCCTGTCTTCCATCATCGTCGGCGAAGGCGCCGAGGTACGGCGCCGGCGCGGCTTCATCCTGTCCGCGACCTATGCTCTCGGCATGGCGATCGTCTACACGGCACTCGGCGTCGCCGCGGGCCTGATCGGCGAAGGCTTGTCCGCCGCCCTGCAAAATCCCTGGGTACTCGGCGCGTTCGGCATTCTGATGGTGGTGCTGGCATTGTCGATGTTCGACGTCTATCAACTGCAAATGCCGGCCGCGTTGCAGTCGAGGTTGAGCAGTGCCTCCGACAAGCAGGCGCGCGGCAAGCTGCTTGGCGTGTTTGCGATGGGGGCGATTTCCGCCTTGATCGTCGGGCCGTGCGTCGCGGCACCGTTGGCGGGAGCGCTGGTGTATATCAGCCAGACGCGCGATGTGTTCATCGGCGGCAGCGCGTTGTTTTCGATGGCGGTCGGCATGAGCGTGCCGCTTCTGCTGGTCGGCTTATCGGCCGGTTCCCTGTTGCCGCGCGCCGGCATGTGGATGGAATCGGTCAAGCAGTTCTTCGGCGTGCTGATGCTGGCGATGGCGCTTTGGCTCGTATCGCCGGTGCTGCCGGCGGCGCTGCAGATGATCGGCTGGTCGGCGCTGGGCCTCGGTTACGGCGCTTACCTGCTGTGGCACCAGCGTCTCGGTTGGATCGCCAAGGCCGTCGGCCTGGCTTTTGCCGTTCTTGGCGCGGTGCAGTTGGCCGGCGTCGCGACCGGCGGGCGCGACGCGCTGGCGCCGCTCGCGCATCTTGGCGGCGGTCAGGCGCGGCACGTCGAATTCAAGCGCATCAAGTCGACCGCGGATCTCGATGCGGTGCTCGCCAATACCGGCGGCAAGCCGGTTCTGCTCGATTTCTACGCCGACTGGTGCGTCTCGTGCAAGGAAATGGAAAAGCTGACCTTCACCGATCCGCGCGTGCGCCAGCGGTTCGCCGGCATGGTGCTGATACAGGCCGATGTCACTGCCAACGATGCCGACGACAAGGCGCTCCTCAAGCGCTTCAACCTGTTCGGTCCGCCCGGCATCATCCTGTTCGACCAGGCGGGACGGGAAATCCCGGGAGGCCGGGTGATCGGTTACCAGGATGCGGACAAATTCCTGCGCTCGCTGTCGGTCGTGAAGGCCTCGTGACGGAGCTTTGATGAGTAGCAAGGCATGCCGGCGTTTTCGGCATGCTAATACGCAAACGCATATAAGAATCCAACTTTTCTATCGTTGGATTTGCTGCGGGTTGCGCTTATTTTTCCATTCCGTATTCACGCTTTTCAAGGAGGATAAAATGACTCTGCGTCTCGGCGATACCGCTCCCGACTTCGAACAAGACAGCTCCATCGGCAAGATCAAATTCCACGAATGGGTCGGCGATTCGTGGGCCGTGCTGTTCTCTCATCCGGCCGATTTCACGCCGGTGTGCACCACCGAGCTCGGTTTGACCGCCAAGCTCAAATCCGAATTCGACAAGCGCAACGTGAAGGCGATCGCCTTGTCGGTCGATCCCGCCGTCAGCCATCGCGACTGGATCAAGGACATCGAGGAAACCCAGAATTGCAAGGTCGACTTCCCGATCATCGCCGACGCCGATCGCAAAGTCTCGCAGCTGTACGACATGATTCACCCGAACCAGTCCGAAACCATGACCGTGCGCTCGCTCTTCATCATCGATCCGAAGAAGAAGGTGCGCCTCATCATCACCTATCCGATGAGCACGGGCCGCAATTTCGATGAAGTGCTGCGGGTGATCGATGCGCTGCAATTGACCGATGGCTATGCGGTGGCGACGCCGGGCAACTGGCGCGATGGCGGCGACGTGATCATTCCGCTGACGGTGCAGGATCCGGAAGTGATCAAGCAAAAGTATCCGAAGGGCTATCAGGCGCCGCGTCCGTATCTGCGCATTACTCCGCAGCCGAACAAATAATCGCCGCGGCAATCAAGCGACAAAGGCGCCCGCGGGCGCCTTTGCTTTTGTTCGCGGCGATATTTACGGCTTGTGCTTGAGCAGCCTGGCGATGTCGCGCGCGAAATAGGTCAGCACGCCGTCGGCGCCGGCGCGCTTGAAGGAGAGCATGGCTTCCATCATCGCCTTGTCGTGATCGAGCCAGCCGTTTTGCGCAGCCGCCTTGATCATCGCGTACTCCCCGCTCACCTGGTAGGCGAAGGTCGGCACCTTGAATTCGTCCTTCACGCGGCGCACGATGTCGAGATACGGCATGCCGGGCTTGACCATCACCATGTCGGCGCCTTCCGCGATGTCGAGCGCGACCTCGCGCAACGCTTCGTTGCTGTTGGCCGGATCCATCTGGTAGGTGGTCTTGTCGCTCTTGCCGAGATTGGTGGCCGAGCCGACCGCATCGCGGAACGGGCCGTAGAACGCGGACGCATACTTGGCAGAATACGCCATGATGCGCGTGTAGATGTGATTATGCGATTCGAGCGCAACGCGGATCGCGCCGATGCGGCCGTCCATCATGTCGGACGGGGCCACGATATCGGCGCCGGCTTCGGCTTGCGTCAACGCCTGCTTGATCAGGATTTCCGTGGTCTCGTCGTTCAAGACGTAGCCGTCGGCGTTGATGACGCCGTCCTGGCCGTGACTGGTGAACGGATCGAGCGCGACGTCGGTCAGGATGCCGAGTTCGGGGAAGCGCTGCTTGATCTCGCGGATCGCACGCGGCACCAAGCCGTCGGGATTGGTGGCTTCGATGCCGTCGGGCGTCTTCAACGTCGGGTTGATGACCGGGAACAGCGCCATGACCGGAATGCCGAGTTCGACGCTGTCTTCCGCCACTGCCAGCAACAGATCGACCGACAAGCGCTCGACGCCGGGCATCGACGCGACCTTTTCACGATGGTTCTTGCCGTCGACGATGAACACCGGGTAAATCAAGTCGGAGGAGGTCAGCACGTGTTCGCGCATCATTGCGCGCGAGAAGGCATCCTTGCGCATGCGGCGCATACGGATAGCCGGGAACTGGGAGGTTTTCGAGGAGTGGGTCATGGCAGTCGATCGCAATAAAAAGATGAATCGGGATGAGCACGGCAATCAAAATCGATGAAACTTTCTCGCAAATCCCCCCTCTTAGCTGCAGGTGATTCATTCACCTCCCGCTTCTCCTCCCTGAGCGGGGCCTATCGTTTATCGATAAGGCGTTATTGCCCTGGAGATCTTCCCCTTTCTCCGGGGCTTTTTTTTGTGCATGCGCGTAGCTAGTTCCGCCGGATCAGGACGCGTCTTCCCGACCTGTATTCTCCGTCTCGGAGCCCTGGTTCAATCCCAGCAGTTCCAGAATCTTGTCATTGGCCTCATCGAGACCTGCGCGTTTCAAAGCGGAAAACAGCTGCGCCGTGAACGGAAAGGGTTGGCCGTTTTCGTCGACGTAGCTTTCGAGGACGGTGCGCGCAAGGCGAAGTGCGTTGGTCGACTCGTTGCGATTGAGCTTGTCGGCCTTGGTGAGCAGGCAATGGATCGGTTTGCCGGTGACCGCGAACCATTCGAGCATTTGCACGTCGAGGTCGGTGAACGGCCTGCGAGCATCCATGATCAAGACCAAGGCCGCGAGTTGCTCGCGTTGCTGCACATAGTCGCCAAGAAGATTTTGCCAGTGATGCTTGGCCGAACCCGATACTTCGGCATAGCCGTAGCCTGGCAGGTCGACCAGCAGCGCGCGGATCTCGTCGACGCGCGTTTCATCCTTGCGATGCATGCCGACATGCGCGCCGCCGATCGAGAAGTAGTTGATGTGCTGCGTGCGGCCCGGCGTCTTGGACGCGAAGGCGAGCTTTTTCTGGTTGCACAGGATATTGATTGCCGTCGACTTGCCGGCGTTGGAGCGGCCGGCGAAGGCGATTTCGGGGACTTGCGTCTTTGGCAAATCACGGAGGTGGTTCACCGTGGTGAAAAAGCGGGCTTGCCAAAGGAGGGACATGGGGAAATTGCTGCAGTGAGGCGAAAAATGCCGGAAAGCTATTGTACAATAAGGGGTTATGTGCGTTGCAGCCGGTGGACTGAATTTGCGCATATATGTGGGTCGCCCGAAGTCGATGGCGGCGCGCGTATAAGTGCGGCCTCCGGTTGGCTTCTTGGCCGCAGTCCAGAATTTTAATATCAAGTCTCAGGGTGTTTGTATGAATCGTGTGTTTGTACCGGTTGTGAAATCCTTGTTCGTCGCGGCGTTGGCCGTCTCGTCGATCGCTGTCGCGGCGGAAGAAAAGAAAGCGGCCAAGGCCGATCCGGCCAAGGGCGAGGCGCTCTATACCAATGGCGACGCGACGCGCGGCATTCCGTCCTGCGCATCCTGCCATGGCGCCGCTGGCAATTCCACGATCGTGCAAAACCCGAAGCTCGCCGCCCAGCATGAGGCCTATATCGCCAAACAGCTCGCCGATTTCAAGACCCCGGCGCGCAGCAATCCGGTGATGACCGCGATTTCCAAGCCGCTGAGCGAAGAGGAAATGAAGAATATTTCGGCTTATCTGAGCGCGCAGACCCAAAAGCCGGGCGCGGCGAAGAACAAGGATACGGTCGAGCTGGGCAAGAAGATCTATCGCGGCGGCATTGCCGAGAAAAACGTGCCGGCATGCGCGGGCTGCCACAGCCCGAGCGGCGCGGGCATTCCGGCCCAGTTCCCGCGTCTGGCTGGCCAGCATCAGGATTACACGGCCGCGCAATTGACGGCTTTCCGTTCCGGCGCGCGTAAGAACAGCGCGCAGATGACGACCATCGCGAAGCGTCTGTCGGATGAGGAAATCCAGGCCGTGTCCGACTACGTCGCCGGCCTGAAATAAAAAGAAGCCGCAATAACAAGAAGAACAAGGGGTGGCGCAGGCCGCCCCTTTTTCGTTCGTGCATCTTGCATGAGGCGAACCGGTCTGAATTTGTTCCGGCAAACGGGGCCGGAACGGAGTAAAGTACAGCGCTGTTTTACCCTCGATCATTCCACCGCGGAATGGGACCGGGCATGCGTCTTGTCGCGGGAAAATCATGACTAGCACCGCCGGATTACAACTGAAAACCCATCGCCGCTGGCTCGCCGATGCCGTCGAATTGATGTCGTCGATGCGGTTTGCGATCAGTCTCCTGACGCTGATCGCGATCGCTTCCGTCATCGGTACCGTCTTGAAACAGAACGAGCCGATGCCGAATTACGTGAACCAATTCGGTCCGTTCTGGTTCGAGGTGTTCGACAAGCTCGGCTTGTATGCGGTGTATTCCGCCTGGTGGTTCCTGCTGATCATGGGCTTCCTGGTGGTCTCGACCTCGCTGTGCATCATCCGCAACGCGCCGAAGATGCTGAAGGACATGCGCAGCTGGCGCGAGAACGTGCGCGAGCAATCGCTGCGCAACTTCCATCACAAGGCCGAATGGTCGGCCGGCGTGCCGCTCGCGGCCGCTGTCCAGCAGACGGCAGATCGCATCGCCGGACAAGGCTACAAGCTCAAGGTCTTCGAAAAGGCGGGCGGCACGCTGATCGCCGCCAAGCAGGGGGCGGCCAACAAATGGGGCTACATCTTCGCCCATAGCGCCATCGTCATCATCTGCCTCGGCGGCCTGCTCGACTCCGACCTGCCAATCCGTTTCCAGCAATGGGTGTTCGGCAAGACGCCGTACTCCGGCAGCGGGATCATCGCGCAGATTCCCCCGCAACATCGGCTCGGCCTCGGCAATCCGACTTTTCGCGGCAATACGATGATCCCGGAAGGCGCGAGCAGCGATACGGTCATTATTCCGCAACAGAACGGCGTGCTGATCCAGGACTTGCCGTTCACGATCCAGCTCCGAAAATTCGTCGTCGAACACTATTCGACCGGCATGCCGAAGCTGTTCGCGAGCGAGGTCATGGTGACCGATCACGAGAGCGGCAAGACCTTTCCCGCCACGATCAAGGTCAACGAGCCGCTGATCTACAAGGGAGTCGCCGTCTATCAATCGAGCTTCGACGACGGCGGCAGCAAGCTGAAGCTGACCGCCTATCCGATGTCCGGACCGCAAGCCGCCACGTTCGCGCTCGACGGCGAGGTCGGCGGCGCGACGCCGCTGACGAACGGCCGGGGCGGAGAGTTTACGATCGAATGGTCCGGATTCCGTCCCTTCAATGTCGAGAATGTCGCGCAAAACGGCCAGGACGTGCGTGCCGTCAATCCCGACAAGAGCTTCGCCGAGCGACTCGACAAGCAGCTCGGCGCGGCGGCAAAGAATGCCGACGGCAAGGATCTGAAAAACGTCGGTCCGAGCGTTCAGTACAAGTTGCGCGACAAGAACGGCCAGGCGCGCGAATATCACAATTACATGCAGTCGGTGCAGCTCGACGGCGCCTGGGTCTTCTTGACCGGGATGCGCGAGTCGCCCGGCGATCCGTTCCAGTATCTGCGCATTCCAGCCGACGACAACGATACGGTCGAGGATTGGATGCGCATCCGCGCCGCCTTGGCCGATCCCGATCTGCGCGCCAAGGCGGCGCAACGCTATGCCGAGCGGGTCATGCCGCCGTCGCGCGAGAACGCCGAGGCGTTGCGCGCGCAATTGCGCGATTCGGCGATGAAGGGCATGGCCGTCTTCGCCGGCGACGGCCAGCAGGCCGGGTATCTCGCGGTCGCGCGTTTCCTCGAAAAAGTGCCGGCGTCGGACCAGGAAAAGGCGGCCGAGCTGTTCATGAAAATCCTGAACGGCGGCCTGTGGGAACTCTGGCAAGTCGCGCGCGAGAAGGATGGATTGAAGCCGGTCGAGGCGAACGACAAGCATGCGCGCTTCATGCAGCTGGCCGCGAATGCCTTGTCCGACGCGACGTTCTACGGCGCGCCGATCTACCTGCAATTGAAGGAGTTCGAAGAGGTCAAGGCTTCCGTCCTGCAGGTGACGCGCTCGCCGGGCAAGAACGTCGTCTACCTCGGCTGCCTGTTGTTGACGCTGGGCGTTTTTTCAATGTTCTATATACGCGAGCGGCGCTTGTGGGTATGGCTCAAGCCTGGAGACAATGGCGCGACACATGCGTTGATGGCGCTGAGCACGCAACGCAAGACGCTCGATTTCGAAAAGGAATTCGCGCAGTTGAAACAACAGCTGGCGCAGCCATAATGCGGTATGCGGACACGATTTTCCGGTAGCCTCGGAGAGAAAAGATGGAAATGATGCAAACTCCCACCTACACCCAGCCGCCCGGCTTTTTCAAACGCCTGGGCGTACTCGACTGGCTCTACGGCGCGGCGCTGATGTTGGCCGCGCTGTTCGCGCTGAGTCGTTTCGGCACCTACATGGATGTCTACGAAAAGGCGATCCTGCTGCTGACCGCGCCGACCTTCGCCTGGCTCGGCTGGCATTGGAAGCCGATACGTACGCTGATCGCATTGCTGGCGGTATCCAGCCTGCTGGCGATCAGCCTGTATGGCGGGACGCTCGACATGGCGAACAAGAAGTTCCTGCTCAAGTACCTGCTGTCGAGCCAGTCCGCCATCCTATGGATGAGCGCGCTGTTCTACCTCTCGACACTGTTCTATTGGGGTGGGCTGATCGCGAAATCGGATTTCGGCGGTTCGATCGGCAGCAAACTGTGCTGGTCGGCCGTGGTCATGGGTTTCACCGGCATGCTGGTGCGCTGGTACGAGTCCTACCTGATCGGCGCGGATATCGGCCATATTCCGGTATCCAATCTGTATGAAGTGTTCATCCTGTTTTCACTGATCACGGCGCTGTTCTACCTGTACTACGAACAGCATTACGCGACGCGCCAGATGGGGGCGTTCGTACTGCTGGTGATTTCGGCCGCGGTCGGTTTCCTGCTCTGGTACATGGTCAGCCGCGAAGCCGCGGATATCCAGCCGTTGGTGCCCGCCTTGCAAAGCTGGTGGATGAAGATCCATGTGCCGGCCAATTTCATCGGCTACGGCACGTTCGCGCTTGCGGCGATGGTGGCAATTGCCTATCTGTTCAAGTCGCACGGCAAGCTTGTCGACCGACTGCCGCCGCTCGAAGTGCTCGACGATGTCATGTACAAGGCGATCGCCGTCGGTTTCGCCTTCTTCACCATCGCCACCATCCTCGGCGCGCTGTGGGCAGCCGAAGCCTGGGGCGGCTACTGGTCCTGGGATCCGAAGGAAACCTGGGCGCTGATCGTCTGGCTCAACTATGCGGCCTGGCTGCACATGCGCCTGATGAAGGGTTTGCGCGGCAAGGTGGCGGCCTGGTGGGCCATCGTCGGCCTGCTGGTGACGACTTTTGCTTTCCTCGGCGTCAACATGTTCCTGTCCGGCTTGCATTCTTACGGCCAGTTGTAATGTCGGCACGGTGGATGCCGTGTCCATGAAATTGATGTAAGGTTTAGCGGTTCGCAGGGACTAAGCCTTACTTTCCTTTTCGTGGAGCCGGGCAGCCATGTTAATCAAGCGTAATCCGAACGGTCTCGATCTTCCGTTCTCGTCCGAGATCACGCCGCGCGAGGTGTTCGAATCGCGCCGCGATTTCATCACGCAGCTTGCGCTCGGTTCCATCGCCGGCGGCGCTTTGTTCGAGATGGCGACGCGCCAGGCGTTTGCCCAGGGTTCCGGGGCGCAAAAACTGGCCGCCAAGACGAACCGCGCTTACGTCGTGATGGACAAGCCCACCTCCTACAAGGACGTCACGACCTACAACAACTTTTACGAATTCGGCACCGACAAGGCCGATCCCGCCCAGGCCGCCGGCACGCTGAAGACGCGGCCGTGGACGGTCGTCATCGAGGGCGAGGTCAAGAAGCCGATGATGCTCGACATTGATGCCTTGCTCAAGCTGGCGCCGCTCGAGGAACGCATCTACCGCTTGCGTTGTGTCGAGGGATGGTCGATGGTGATTCCGTGGATCGGGTATTCCTTCTCCGAATTGATCAAGAAGGTCGAGCCGACGGGCAATGCGAAATATGTCGAATTCACGTCGCTGGCGGACCGCAAGCAAATGCCCGGCCTGAGAAGTCCGGTGCTCGAATGGCCCTACGTGGAGGGCTTGCGCATCGACGAGGCCAACCACCCGTTGACGCTGTTGACGCTCGGCCTGTACGGCGAAGTGCTGCCGAACCAGAACGGCGCCCCGGTGCGCATCGTCGTGCCGTGGAAGTATGGCTTCAAATCCGCCAAGTCGATCGTCAAGATCCGTTTCACCAGGGATCAGCCGCGCACCGCGTGGAACGTCGCCGCGCCGCAGGAGTACGGTTTCTATTCGAACGTGAATCCGGAAGTCGATCATCCGCGCTGGTCGCAGGCGAGCGAGCGCCGGATCGGCGAGGACGGCTTCTTCTCGAAGAAGCGCAAGACCATGATGTACAACGGTTACGGCGACGTTGCATCGTTGTACACCGGTATGGATTTGAGGAAATTCTTTTAGCCGCGACAGATGGATAGAATAGGTCATTCCCAATACAGCCGCCGATTGCAATGCTGAACGCTCTCAAAAAGATCTTCATGCCTTCTCGGGCGAGCGAGGCTCCCGGCTCGACGTTCGGCGAGCTCAAGAGGCGCGGCAACGACTTTCTCTCACACGGAAAGCTGGCCGAAGCTGCGGATTGCTACAAGCAAATGATCGACCTCGATCCGGCATCCGCGGAAGGGCATCTGAACCTCGGTTTCGTATTGAAAGAACAAGGCTTCCACGCCGATGCCCGGAATCACCTGGAGCGGGCCGTTTCGCTCGACGAAAATGCGGTCGATGCGGTGTATTTGCTGGGCGCCGTCTGCCAGGCGGGCGGCGATCTCCCCGGGGCGATCGCCAGATTCGAGCGAGTCCTGGAAATGAATCCCGGGTTCGCGATCGCCTATTGCGATTTGTGCCGAGTGCTATACGAGTCCGGGCAAAAAGAGGCGGCGCGCGAGATCATCGCGAAAGGCGCACGAACCCATCCGCAATTCGCCGATATTCATTTCAGCCGCGGAAACCTGCATTACCTGGACGGCGCGATCGATTCTGCGGTCGATGCCTATCGCATGGCCATTTCGATACGTCCCGACTATGCCGACGCCCATTACAACCTCGCGAACATATTGCGCGAGCAGGGAAGCATGAGCGAGGCCGAAGCGCATTATCGTGCGGTATTGGCGATCAATCCCGGCTTCATCGATGCGCACCTGGTCCTGGCACGGATGCTGGAGGGACTGAACCGACTGGAGGCGGCGGAGGAGCATTTCCGAAAGGCGCTGGATATCGATGCGGAGCATGCCGACGCGACCCTTTCTCTTGGAAACATCGCCTTGAAGCAAGGCAAGACCGCGGAGGCGGTGGAGCGTTATCGGCGGGTGTGCGAGATCGAGCCGGGCAATCATGGCGTGCGGCATTTGATCGCGGCGCTGTCGGGGGAGAATCCCGAGTACGGTTCCAGCCAATATGTCCAGAAGCTGTTCGACAATTATGCGAATTCGTTCGATACCCACCTGGTGAAGGAGCTGGAATATGTGGGCCCCGAGAAGCTGGTGGCGCTGATTCGCCGCCATGCCGAGCCGCCGCCAGCGAAATGGGATGTGTTGGATCTCGGGTGCGGGACCGGCCTGGTGGGTTCGGCGATCGCGGCCGACAAGTGCCGCCTGGTCGGAGTCGATCTGTCGCCGGGCATGCTGGAGAAGGCGCGGGCATTGAATCTGTATGATCGCCTCGAACAGGCCGACTTGCTGGTCATGATGCGGTCCGAGAAGGCCTCTTCCTACGATGTGATCATCGCTGCCGACGTCTTCATTTATGTCGGCCGGCTCGATGAAATATTCGCCGAAGCAAAGCGATTGCTGCGCCCGGGCGGCCGGTTCGCATTTTCCGTGGAGGCGGGAGAGTCGTCTTCGGCCGGCGACGAAGCGGTTGGAGCGGGATATCGATTGACGACGACCGCGCGCTATGTCCATACCGTCGATTACCTGGATCGGCTCTCCCATTTGAACGGCTTTCGCAAGCTGGAAATCATGTCTTCTCCAGTCCGCGTCGATCATGGCAAGCCGGTGCCGGCGTGGTTCGCGCTTCTGGAGGCCGATGATCGATGAAAGCAGGCGATATGTTCCATCCTTCTCCTTTGCAAACCAAGGCGATCAAGACGCTCCTTTTCATCGCCGCTCTTATGCCGTTCGCTCGGCTCGTCGTATTTGCCGTGAGCGGAGATCTCGGCGCCAATCCGATCGAATTCATCACCCGCAACACCGGCGACTGGACCTTGTACTTCCTCTGCATCACGCTGGCCGTCACGCCGCTGCGCCGCTTCACCGGATGGAACTGGCTGATCAAGCTGCGCCGCATGCTCGGCTTGTTCGCGTTTTTCTATGCGACCTTGCATTTCACGACTTTCCTGTGGTTCGATCATTTCTTCGACCTCCAGGCGATGTGGAAGGATATCCTCAAGCGGCCTTTCATTACCGTCGGCTTCGCCTCTTTCGTGCTGCTGATTCCCCTGGCCGCGACGAGCACGAATGCGATGGTGCGGCGTCTCGGCGCCAAGCGCTGGCAATGGCTGCACCGCACCATTTACCTGATCGCGCCGCTTGGAATCCTGCATTACTGGTGGATGAAGGCCGGTAAGCACGATCTCTCGCAACCGATCCTGTTCGGCGTGATCGTCGCCGGACTGCTCCTCCTGCGTCTCTACTGGCGTTACGGCGCTTCTGCCGACCGGCAATTGCGTCGCTCGCCGACCTGACGGACCGGTTCCATGCCGCTGGTGCTCGCTAAGCACAGCGGCGCATAATAATCTTGCTGAATATCAAGGGTTGTGCCGATTTCCGGGCATAATGCGCGCCTGTATCAACGCAGCGCGAAGATCATGGCAGATTATTTCCTCACCACCGGCAATGTTGCGACCGCATGGCAACGGTTCGCCGTACGTACGTTGGCCGCCTTCGGTTGGCGTGTCAATTTCAAGCCTTTGCCGGGACCGCACGGCGTTTTGATCGTCTACCCGCATACCTCGAATTGGGATTTCATCGTCGGCATGCTTGCCAAATGGGCGATCGGCGTCCATGTCCATTGGCTGGGCAAGGAAGCCTTGTTCCGAGGTATCTGCGGAATGACGCTCGGACCGTTGTTTCGCGCCTGGGGCGGCGAGCCGGTCGAGCGCGCCAGTTCGACCGGGGCGATCGAACGGCTGGCGCACCGGATCGGAGCGGCCGACGAGTATTGGCTGGCGCTGGCGCCTGAAGGGACGCGCAAATATCGCGATTGCTGGCGTAGCGGCTTCTACCACATTGCGTTGACGGCGGGGGTGCCGCTCGGGCTGGCCGGTCTCGATTACGCAAGAAAGCAGGTGCGCCTGATCGACTATATCGAGCTGACCGGCAACCGCGAGCGCGATCTGGCGGCGATTCGCGAGGTCTACGCGGATTGCAAGGGAATGAAGCCCGAATTCGCGTCGCCGATCGATTTCAATGCATCGGCGGCGAATACGGCGCCGGGCAACGACAGATCAGCCTAACGTCGATTCGAGGGCAAACAAGCCGCTCGGCTCTTCGCGCTTGCGCGCCAGGTGTGCCCGGTCGCCGTCGACGATCACTTCCGCCGGACGCGGGCGCGTGTTGTAGTTCGATGCCATCGTCATGCCATAGGCGCCGGCGGACATGATCGCCAGCAGGTCGCCCTGCTCGATCGCCAGTTCGCGGGCGCGCGCCAGCCAGTCGCCCGATTCGCACACCGGCCCGACCACGTCGTAGACGCGCGTCGCGGTGTCGCGCTGAGCGACCGCCTGCACGCCATGCCAGGCTTCGTACATCGCGGGCCGCATCAGGTCATTCATCGCCGCATCGACGATGGCGAAATTCTTGGCCGATCCCGGTTTCAGGTATTGAACCTCTGTCAGCAGGATGCCGGCATTGCCGACGATGGAGCGGCCCGGCTCGAAAATGACCTGGATCGGCTTGCCGTGGTGCCGCGTGATGCGCCAGTCGTTGAGGCGTGCGAACAGGCGGGCGATGTAATCGCCGATGGGCACCGGCTGGTCGCCGTCGTAGGCTATGCCGATACCGCCGCCGATGTCGAGATGATGCAAGTGGATGCCGTCCTGGTCGAGCTGGTCGACCAGCTCGATCAGGCGGTCCAGCGCTTCGAGCAGCGGGGCGTCGTCCAGCAGTTGCGAGCCGATGTGGCAATCGATGCCGACGACGCGGATATGCGGGAGCGTCGCGGCGAGCCGGTAGGTCGGCAGCGCCTCCTCGAACGCGATCCCGAACTTGTTCTCCTTCAGGCCGGTCGAGATATAGGGGTGCGTCTTGGCATCGACGTTCGGATTGACGCGCAGCGATACCGGCGCCTGCTTGCCCATGGCGGCCGCGACTTCGTTCAGGCGATGCAGTTCGGGAATCGATTCGACATTGAAGCACAGGATGTCATGCGACAAGGCCAGTTGCATTTCGTCGCGCGTCTTGCCCACGCCCGAGAAAATCACTTTCTTGGGATCGCCTCCGGCCGCCAGCACGCGCAGCAATTCGCCGCCCGAGACGATGTCGAAGCCGGAACCGAGCCGTTGCAGCAGATCGAGCACCGCCAGGTTGGAATTCGACTTCACCGAGTAGCAGACCAGCGAGGGCGCGTCGTCGCGCGCATGGCGTCGGCAGGCGTCGGCATAGGAGGAAAAATTCTCGACCAGCGCAGCCTTGGAATAGACATAGGTCGGCGTACCGTACTGACGGGCGATCTGCGTGAGCGGAAGGTTTTCGGCGCATAGTACGCCGTTCTGGTAGGTGAAGTGCGACATGATGCGGCGGGATTACCGGGAAGTGGGGGATGAGTTGGCGGCAGGCACGGGCGACGGCTGGGCAGGGGCGGCGGGCTGGGCCGGCGTCGCCGCCGGCGGCGGACTCGGCAAGTACAGCGGACCGCGTTGGCCGCAGCCGGAAAGCACGGCCGCGCCCAGTGCGGCGGCCAACCAAGCCGCCATGCGCGGCAGCGTCAGAAACGGCTTCACGATTACAATCACCCTTTATGATATCCACTGGAGTGTAGCATGACCGAATCCGAATTCCTGGCGCTGGCCGACCGTACCCTGACGGCCATCGAGCGTGCCCTGGAGCAGGCCGCAGACGAGGCCGATGCCGACATCGAATGCGGCCGCAGCGGCAATGTGCTCGATATCGAGTTCGTCGATAACGGTTCGAAAATCATCGTCAACAGCCAGGCGGCGATGCAGGAAATCTGGGTGGCCGCGCGCTCCGGAGGATTTCATTACCGTTACGACGGCGGCAAATGGACCAACACGCGCGACGGTTCGGAATTGTTCGCGTCGCTGTCGCGCATGGCGAGCGAGCAGGCGGGAGCCGTGCTGACACTGACGTAAACGGAGTCGGCGCCGTGCCGCCTTGTTGCACGGCGCCCTCCGGCCGGTCAGAACAACTCGTTCTTGACCTCGTCCTTCACCTTCTCCTGTTCGGCCGGCACCTGGTCTCCCAAGCCGAGATTGCCCACGCCGACTCCGGGCGGGTTCTCGATATAGTAGAAGTCGTTGTTGACTTGCATGATGCCCTCCGGCACGGCGCGTTCGTCGATCGGGATGTCTTTCAGGGCTTTCTGCATGTAGCCGATCCAGATCGGCAAGGCAATGCCGCCACCGGTTTCCCGGCTGCCGAGACTCTTGGGTTGATCAAAACCGATCCAGGCAACGCCAACAATCTTCGGCTGGTAGCCGGCGAACCAGGCATCGACCGAATCGTTGGTGGTGCCGGTCTTGCCGGCGATATCGGGGCGCTTCAGCACGAGCGCCTTGGTCGCGGTGCCGAAACGCACCACATCCTTCATCATGCTGTCCATCAGGAAGGCATTGCGTTCGTCGATGACGCGGTTGGCCTGGTCGCCCGCCTTGTCCGGGTTTGCCTGCGACAAGACCTTGCCTTCGGCATCGGTGATCTTGGCGATGATATACGGGTTGATCTTGTAGCCGCCGTTGGCGAATACCGCATAGGCGCCGACCATCTGCCAGGGCGTCACGCCGCCGGCGCCAAGCGCCAACGTCAGATAGGGAGGATTCTTGTCGGCTTCGAAACCGAAGCGGGTCGTATATTCCTGGCCATACTTGGCGCCGATGCGATGCAGGATACGGATCGAGACCATGTTCTTCGACTTGGTCAAGCCCTTGCGCATGGTTATCGGGCCTTCGTACTTGCCGTCGTAGTTCTTCGGCTCCCAGGCCTGGCCGCCGGTTTGTCCGCTGTCGAAGCTGATCGGCGCGTCATTGATGATGGTAGCGGGCGACAGTCCTTTTTCCAAGGCAGCCGAATAGATGAACGGCTTGAACGAGGAGCCCGGCTGGCGCCACGCCTGCGTGACGTGATTGAACTTGTTGCGGTTGAAGTCGAAGCCGCCGACCAGCGCGCGCACGGAGCCGTCGTCGGTGTTGGTCGCCACGAAGGCCGACGAGACTTCCGGCATTTGCGTGATCGTCCAAGCCTTGTTGGCGTCCCGCATGACCCGGATCACCGCGCCGCGCTTGATGCGGCGGTTCGGCGCCGCCTTTTCGGTCAATGCGCCGGCGGCGAACGCCAGTCCCGGCCCGGCGATCGTGATTTCCTCGCCGGAAGCCAGGACGGCACGCACGTTCTTCGGCGATGCTTCGAGCACGATGGCGGCAACGATGTCGTCGCTGTCCGGATGCTCGGCCAGTTCGGCTTCGATCGCGTCTTCCGCCTCGTCCTTGGCGGACGGGATGTCCATGTAGCCTTCCGGTCCGCGATAGCCGTGATTGCGCTCGTAGTCCATGACCCCCTTGCGCAGGGCCGCATAAGCGGCTTCCTGGTCCGCCTTCAGGATGGTGGTGTAGACATTCAGGCCGCGCGTATAGACGTCTTCCTTGAATTGATCGTAAACCAGCTGGCGCGCCATTTCGGCGACGTATTCGGCATGGATGGCGAATTCGCTGCTATTGGTCTTGGTATGCAGCTGTTCGTTGAGCGCCTGCTGGTATTGGGCTTCGGTGATGTAGCCGAGTTGATACATGCGCAACAGGATGTATTGCTGGCGCGCGGTGGCCCGTTTCGGATTGACCACGGGGTTGTAGGCCGACGGTGCTTTGGGCAGGCCGGCCAGCATGGCCGCTTCAGCCACAGAGATCTCGCTTAGCTTCTTGCCGAAGTAGATTTGCGCCGCCGACGAGAAGCCGTAAGCGCGTTGGCCCAGATAAATCTGGTTCATGTAAACCTCGAGAATCTGGTCTTTGGACAGATTCTGTTCTATCTTCCAGGCAAGAAGTATTTCGTAGATCTTGCGCTTGAGGGTCTGTTCGCTGGTCAAGAAGAAATTGCGGGCGACCTGCTGGGTGATGGTGGATGCGCCTTGGCGGGTGGTGCTGGAGAGATTGTGCAATGCAGCGCGCGCGATGCCGAGATAGTCGACGCCGCCATGTTCATAGAACCGGTCGTCCTCGATGGCGAGCACGGCCTTTTTCATGACGTCGGGAATATCCTTGATCCGCACGACGTTGCGGCGCTCTTCACCGAATTCGCCGATCAGCACATTATCGGCGGTGAAAACGCGCAGCGGAATCTTCGGCCGATAGTCGGTCAGCGTATCGAGCGCCGGCAGATTCGGATACACGAGAATCAAGATAAAGCCGACGATCAAAGCGCCGATAACCAAGACACTGGCAAGCGCGCCGAACAGCGCGAGGGCGATGCGGGCGGGCATGTTCGAATGAGGTCTTGCTTTGTCGTGAGAGGAGTTATCGGCCGATTTGTTGGAAGCCATGCGGGAAACGGAGAGTGGAAAGAGAAATGCGGCCCATTATAACGGCGGGTCGCGATGCAAAGCGATTGCGCAAAAGGAACATGGATATTGGCGTTTTAATATTTTTTCCGTGGGCTTTCGGCAACGAATTTGCAAATTGTACGAGTGAAATTGCTTTACACTTCGGGAAGCTTATTGCTAGGATTTAATGTAACGTTTGATAAATTCGCCCTAAGCGCAGGTTTTTAAAAGCATTTTCTATTTTGCAATCTTGACTCTGCCTATTTAGACCTCTTGGTAGGCGGGATGTTCCATCAAGAAATCCTGTTTATGGAGAACCGCCCTTGGCTCTGGATCTAGATCTCGGATCGTTGTTCGGCAAGAAGAATCCGCCCTTGGTCGGCCTGGATATCAGCACTTCGGGCGTCAAGCTGGTCGAACTCTCCGATACCGGCAAGAACGAATTCCGGCTCGAACGCTATGCGTCCGAGCCTCTGCCGCGCGGCGCAGTGGTCGACGGCAATATCGAAAACATCGAACAAGTGATCGAAGCGGTGCGCCGCGTCTGGAAGAAGAGCGGTACGCGCGCCAAATTCGCGGCGCTCGGCATGCCGCCCGCCTCGGTCATCACCAAGAAGATCATCCTGCCCGGCGGCATGCTGGAGGAAGAGCTGGAAGTCCAGGTCGAGACCGAGGCCAGCCAGTACATTCCGTTCGCGCTCGACGAAGTCAGTCTCGATTTCGACGTCATCGGCCCGGCACCGAATTCTCCCGAGGATGTGGAAGTGCTGCTGGCCGCGACGCGCAAGGAAAAGGTGGAGGACCGCGTCGCCGTCGCCGAGGCGGCCGGTTTGACGCCGACCGTGATGGACATCGAATCGTACGCCGCGCGCGCGGCGATCGATCGGCTGATTTCCCAATTGCCGAATGGCGGCAAGGAACAGATCGTCGCATTGATTCAGATCGGCGCCCAGGTCACGCATGTTTCCATGCTGCTCGACGGGCAGACGATCTATGAACGCGAACAGCCGTTCGGCGGTACCCAGCTGACGCAGGATATCGCGCGCGCCTACGGTTTGTCGCATGAGGAAGCCGAAACCAAGAAACGCGCCGGCGAGCTGCCGGAAGGCTACGAGCGCGAATTGCTGGAACCGTTCCTGGAAAACGCTGGCCTTGAGGTGACGCGCGCCATCCAGTTCTTCTTTACCTCAACGCCTTACACGCGCGTCGATCAGATTTTCCTCGCCGGCGGTTGCGCGGTCATCCCCGGGCTGGTCGAGCTCGTCGCCAACCGCACAAAGATATCCACTTCCGTCGTCAGTCCGTTCAAAGGAATGGAGCTCGGTCCCAACGTGCGTGAAAAGCAGTTGCGAACCGAAGCGCCCGCCTACCTGATTGCGTGCGGTCTGGCGATGCGGAGGTTCGGCTGATGGCCAAGATCAATCTACTGCCTCATCGCGAGGCCAAACGCAAGCTGCGCAAGCAGGCCTTCTTCGCCATGCTGACGCTGGCGGGCATCCTGGGCGCGATCGTCGTCCTGGCGGTGGGCGGCTATATCGCCGCGCAAATTTCCAACCAGACGCAACGCAACGATTTCATCAAGGCGGAAAACGCCAAGCTGGATGAGCAGATCAAGGAAATCGCGACCCTGAAGGAAGAGATCGAGGCGTTGAAGGCCCGCCAGCAGGCGGTCGAAGACTTGCAAAGCGATCGCAACCAGCCGGTTTACCTCATGGATGAATTGGTCAAGCAGGTGCCCGAGGGCGCTTATCTGCGAGCTGCCAAGCAGAACGGGCAGCGCATCGTGTTGAACGGTTATGCCCAGTCCAACGAACGCGTTTCCGAACTGCTGCGCAATCTCGGCAACAACTCGCCATGGCTCGAGCGCCCTGACCTGATCGAGATCCGTTCGACCATGTTAGGCCAGGGCAAGGATGCCAAGAGAGTGTTCGATTTCACGATCAACGTCGGCATCAAACGCCCCCGCGACAAGGACAAGCCTGCCGGCGCGGCGGGCGCAAGCGCTTCGGCCAGCGCCTCGGCGAAGAAACCCTGACAGGAAAGACGCACCATGGCGGATCTGAAGAGCATAGGCAACTCGATAGGCGCGCAATTCCGCGGCCTGAGCGGCCGTCATCCCGGCCAGTGGCCGCTCGTGCCGCGGCTCGCTTGTGCGCTCGGCGTTTTTGCGGGTGTGATCGGCGCCGGCTGGGTCGCCTATTGGACCGGTCAGCTCGAGGAGCTCGAGCGCGGCGAGCAGGAAGAGCAGAAGCTGCGCGACGAATACAAGAACAAGGTGGCGCAGGCAATCAATCTCGATGCGCTGCGCAAGCAGAAGGAACAGGTCGGCGAGTATGTCGCGACGCTGGAGAAGCAATTGCCCAGCAAGGCGGAGATGGATGCGCTGCTGTCCGACATCAACCAGGCCGGCCTCGGCCGCGGCTTGCAGTTCGAGCTGTTCAAGCCGGGCCAGGTGGTCGTGAAGGACTATTACGCCGAACTGCCGATCAGCATTCGCGTCAGCGGCAGCTATCACGATATCGGCGCATTCACCGGCGATATCGCCAACCTGCCGCGTATCGTGACCCTGAATAATCTGAATCTGGTGACCGGCAAGGATACGTTGACGCTCGATGCGGTCGCAAAGACCTTCCGCTATCTCGATGCGGAAGAAATCAGCGCACAGCGCAAGGCCTCCGGCGGCAAGAAGCCGGAGGCGAAGGGAGACAAGAAATGATCGCCTATCGTGCCGGCCGCGCGGTATTCTCGATGGCGTCGTTGCTGGCGCTGGCCGGGTGCGGCGACGGGGGCCTCAACGAAGTCAAGCAGTGGATGGACGAAACTCGCCAGCAAGCCAAGGTGACGGTCGAAAAGCTGAGCGAACCGAAGAAGTTCACGCCGTTCAGCTATAGCGCCAAGGACAGCCCCGATCCCTATGATCCGAACAAGCTTGCCGTGGCGCTGGCCAAGGTGAAAGCCAATTCGACGAGCGCGATCAAACCCGACCTCGACCGCCGCCGCGAGCCGCTCGAGTCCTATCCGCTCGATACCATCAAGATGGTCGGCACCTTGCAGAAGCCCGGATTGACCTATGCGATCCTCCAGATCGACAAGGCGATTTTCCACGTCAAGGTCGGCAACTATATCGGCCAGAACCTCGGCATGATCACCAATATCACGGAAGACAAGCTCGATTTGAAGGAAGTCGTACAAGACGCGTCCGGCGACTGGGTCGAACGTAAAGCCACGCTAGAGCTGCAGGAGACAAAGAAATGACCTCGCAAGAAAAATATTTTGGCCTCGGCGTTCGCGCGCTGCGGACTCTGCGGCGCCATGCCGCGATCTGCCTGTCGCTCGTCTGCGGGGCCGCCTTTGCGCAGGAAAACGCCATCCAGTCGATCAGCGCCAATCAGCAAGGCGCGAACGTCATCGTCAAGGTGACGCTCAAGAATCCGGTCACCAAACCCCCGATCGGATTCTCGGTCACCAATCCCGCGCGCATCGCGCTCGATTTCGCGTCCACCTCGAATGAAACCGGAAAGGCGGGGCAGGAGATCGGCCTGGGCGAAGTGCGCAATCTGAATGTCGTGCAGGCCGGCGACCGTTCGCGCCTGGTGTTCAACCTGGCGCGGCCCTTGAATTACGCGACCGCGGTCGAGGGCAACGTCGTGATCGTGGCGATCGACGGCTCGGGCGGTCCCGCGACAGCGGTGAACTCCGCGGGCCTTCCCGTATCTTCCGTGCCCGACACGAAGGGCAAGCAAGCGCTGCGCGATATCGATTTCCGGCGCGGGACGAACGGCGAGGGCCGCGTTGTCGTCGACCTGCCCCACAACCAGACCGCCGTCGACGTGCGCCAGCAAGGCGGAAGCATCGTCGTCGATTTCATGAATATCGGCTTGCCGGACGTACTGCGCCGCCGGATGGACGTCGCCGATTTCGGCACTCCGGTTGCCACCGTGACGACCACGCCGCAGGGCGACAATGTCCACATGGTGATCGAGCCCAAGGGCTTGTGGGAGCATAGCGCCTACCAGAGCGATACGCAGCTCGTGATCGAGATCCGTCCGATCAAGGAAGATCCGCGCAAGCTGGTGCAGGGAACGCAAGGCTATCGGGGCGAGAAGTTGTCGCTGAATTTCCAGAATGTCGAGGTGCGGGCGGTGTTGCAGGTGATCGCGGATTTCACCGGCTTGAACATCATCACCAGCGACACCGTGAGCGGCAACCTGACCTTGCGCTTGAAGGACGTTCCCTGGGACCAAGCGCTCGACATCGTGATGCAGGCCAAAGGCCTCGATATGCGCAAGAACGGTTCCGTGCTGTGGATCGCGCCCAAGGACGAGCTGCTGACGAAGGAGAAGCTCGAGCTCGAGCAGAAGGCCCAGATCGCCGAACTGGAACCGCTGCGCACCGAGATCTTCCAGCTCAACTACCAGAAGGCCGAATCCTTCAAGACCGTGTTCGGACTGGGAGCGGGCGACGGCAAGAACAGCATCTTGTCGAAACGCGGCAGCGCAACGATCGATCCGCGCACGAACCAGCTGTTCGTCACGGACATCGCTTCCAAGCTCGAGGAAGTGCGCAAGCTGATCCAGAAGACCGACATCGCGACGCGCCAAGTCTTGATCGAGGCGCGAATCGTGGAGGCCGACGACAAATTCAGCAAGAATCTCGGCGCCAAGCTCGGGTTCAGCGATATGCGCACCCTGCGCGGCGGCGATACCGGTTATCAAATCCGGAACAGCAACACCAGGATCGCGGTGACCGGCAATCTCACCGGCGTCGGCGAACAAACCGGCCAGGTGGAGGAAGAGGGCGAGGGATACAACAACTCGCAATTCATCAACCTGCCCGCGGCCGGCGTCGGCGGTTACAACGCCGGCACGATCGGTGTCAGTATCTTCTCGGCCGCGGCGAACCGCTTCCTGAATCTCGAATTGTCGGCGCTCGAAGCCGATGGGAAAGGCAAGATCATTTCCAGCCCGCGCGTGGTCACCGCCGATCAATTGAAAGCGCTGATCGAGCAGGGTACGGAATTGCCGTATCAGCAGGCGACCAGCAGCGGCGCGACATCGGTGACGTTTCGCAAGGCGAATCTGAAACTGGAAGTCACGCCGCAAATCACGCCGGACGGCAATGTCATCCTCGACGTCGACGTCAACAAGGACAGCGTGGGGCAGGAGACGCGCGCCGGCTTCGCCATCGACACCAAGCACGTGAAAACCCAGGTCCTGGTGGAAAACGGCGGTACCGTGGTTCTGGGCGGCATTTTCCAGCAGACCGAACGCAACACCGTCACCAAGGTTCCGCTCTTCGGCGACATCCCGGTGCTGGGGCATCTTTTCAAGACCACCGCCCGTACCGACGACAAGACTGAGCTGTTGATTTTCATTACGCCGAAGATTGTGGCAGACCGGTTCGCGACGACGCGCTGAGAACGGCAGCCCGGACCAATCAAATTCAGGAAAAAAGACGATGTTGACTATGAAAAAGTATTCTGTTTCCTCGGTGGCCCGCATGGCGGCCCTAGCAATGATGGCGGCCATGATGGCGGCTTGCGGCGGCGGCGGCGGCTCGTCCGGCGTGACGACCGGCACGGGTTCGACCGGTTCGACCGGCAGTACCGGCAGCACGACCGGCAAGCCGACCATCACCGTTGAGTTGGTGGATGCAAGCGGCGCCGCCAAGAGTTCCGTGACGAGCGCCAATCCGTTGACGGTCCGGGCCAAATTGCTGGATGCGACCGGCGCTCCGGTCCCCAACACCATCGTGACGTTCGGCACGAAGAATGGCTTCACGACCCTGACGCCGGCCGCGGGCACCGGCCTGACCAATGCGGCGGGAATCGCGACGGTGACAATGGCTGTCAAGGATCTGGCCACCGCCCAGGCCCAGGCCGGCGCCGCCGACACGATTTCCGCAGCCGCGACGGTCGGCACCGAAGCCGTGCTCGATTCCGAACCTTTCACGATCGGCACGACGGCGATCACGCTCAAACTGGTCGAGCCGAGCACCGGTTCGACCAACGTCGAGGCCTACGCAACCTCGTCGATCAAGGTCGATGTGATGGTCGACGGTGCGGTCTATACCGCGCAACCCGTCACCGTGAACTTCACCTCCGCGTGCGCCGGCACCAAGGCGGATCTTCCGACCACCGCCACCACGATCAACGGCCGCGCCCAGGTGGTGTACCGGGATCGCGGCTGCAGCGCCACCGACACCGTGACGGCCTCCGTTGCCGGTGCCCAGTCGGTCACCGCGACATTGAACGTGGCGGCGCCGGCGGCGGCATCGATCGGTTTCGTCTCCGCGACGCCGAGCGACAAGGCGATCGTCATCAAGGGTGCGGGCGGCAATGGCCGCAGCGAGACCGCGATCCTGACTTTCAAGGCCTTGGACACGTTCGGCCAGCCGTTGCCGAACCAGGTCGTGAACTTCTCGCTGAATTCCAGCCAGCCGGTCACCTTGCAGTCCACGACCGCGACGACCAGCACGGACGGAACGGTCGTGGTCGCCGTCAATTCCGGCACTGCGCCGACCACTTTCCGCGTCATCGCCACGCTGGCGACCGGCCAGACCACCATTTCCGACACCATCACGGTCACCACCGGCCAGCCGGTCCAGGCAGCCTTCTCGTTGAGCGTCGATACCTACAACATCGAGGGCTGGACGGAAGACAATCAGCAGACGAGCATCAACATTTTGCTGGCCGACCAATCCGGCAACCCGGTCGCCGATGGCACGCCGGTGGTATTCCAGACAGACAGCGGCGCGGTCGGCAGCTCGACCATCGGCGGTTGCGTCACGACCAACGGCGGCTGTTCCGTCGTGTTCCGCAGCCAGAATCCGCGCTTCGCGCTCGGCAATACGGCCGGCAAGCGCGCAGGCATGGCGACGATCAGCGTCTCGACGACCTCGGCGCTTTACACGCTGAGCGGACAGACGGCCGTCTTCCTCGGCGGCAGCTCCGCGGCGAACGTCTATCTGGCAGGAACGAACACCCTGCTGCCGACCAATGCCACCACTGGAACTACGGCGTTGACGACGACGAGCTGCGGCTACTATCCTTTGCGCCTGGAACTGAACGACGTGAATTTCAATCCGATGCCGAAGGGTACTGCGGTCGCGGCAACCGGAGCGGACGCTTTGAGTGTCGGCGAAATCATTCCGGCGACGGTTCCGAGCATCGCGCCGCACGACGCCTCGGGCAACTTCAGTTTTGCCGTCGCCAGCATGGCGACGCGGCAAGGTTCGGTGCACTACATTCCGGTGAAACCCGATACCGGGAAGTGCGTTGTCGGCGGCGCAGGCACCACGACAGGCGTGTTCGGCATCAAGATCACGACGCCGTTGGGGCTGCAGAGCTTCTATAGCTTCAGCCTCACGTATCCTTCGTTGTAATCCGGTTCGGCAAGACATTGAGTGCAGCAGACAATATTTTCCTCGTAGGACTGATGGGGGCCGGCAAGACGACGATCGGCCGCGCCCTCGCCAGGAAACTCAACAAGCGGTTCATCGATTCCGATCACGAGATAGAGGCGCGCACCGGCGCCTCTATTCCTTTGATTTTCGAAATCGAAGGCGAGGACGGCTTTCGCCAGCGCGAAGCCGAGGTGATCCGCGACCTCACGGCGCAGCAAGGAATCGTCCTTGCCACCGGTGGCGGCGCGATCCTGCGCGAGGACAACCGCGCCTGCCTGCGCTCGCGCGGCACGGTCATCTACCTGCGCGCCAGCGTCGACAGCATCTTGCAACGCACGAGCCACGACAAGAACCGGCCGCTGCTGCAAACGGCCGATCCGCGGGCGCGCCTGGAGGAATTGACGCGCGTGCGCGAACCGCTCTATCGCGAAGTCGCTGATATCATTGTCGAAACCGGACGGCCGAATATCCAATCGCTGGTGCAATCCATCGCGGCCCAACTCGAAAGACGCGCACATTTCAAGCCAGGCCGGGCTCCCGGCGACGGCTAACCATCGGTAAGAATTTCCATGACGACGCAATCCACCGCACCGACCAAACTCAACGTCGATCTCGGCGAGCGCAGCTATCCGATCGCCATCGGCCAGTCGTTGCTATCGAACGGCGATCTGTTCGCGCCGCATATCGCCGGCGAGCGCGTCGCCATCGTGACCAATACCACGGTCGGACCGCTGTATCTGTCGCGCCTGCGGCAAACCCTGGAGGCGATCGGCAAGCAAGTGATCGATATCGTGTTGCCGGACGGGGAGGAGGAAAAGAACTGGGCCAGCCTGATGCGGATCTTCGATGTGCTGCTTGCCGAAAAATGCGATCGCAAGACCACGCTGATCGCGCTCGGCGGCGGCGTCATCGGCGACATGACCGGATTCGCCGCGGCGACCTTCATGCGCGGCGTACCGTTCATCCAGGTGCCCACCACTCTGCTGGCGCAGGTGGATTCCTCCGTCGGCGGCAAGACCGGCATCAACCATCCGCTTGGCAAGAACATGATCGGAGCGTTCTATCAGCCGCAGGCGGTCATTGCCGATACCGCGACGCTCGACACGCTGCCGCCGCGCGAACTGTCCGCCGGCCTGGCAGAAGTGATCAAGCACGGCGCCATCATCGATGCGGCGTTCTTCGACTGGATCGAAGCCAACATTGACCGGCTGGCCGGGCGCGATGCCGGCGCGCTGGCCCATGCGATCCGACGCTCGTGCGAAATCAAGGCTGACGTCGTCCGCCAGGATGAGCGCGAGGGCGGATTGCGCGCCATCCTCAATTTCGGACATACGTTCGGCCATGCGATCGAGGCCGGTCTCGGCTACGGCGAATGGTTGCACGGAGAAGCGGTCGGTTGCGGAATGGTGATGGCGGCCGACTTGTCGCACCGGCTCGGCTATATCGAGAAGACAGCCAGGGATCGGATTGCCGAGGTCGTGCGCGCCGCCGGCCTGCCGGTCGCCGCCCCGGATCTCGGTGCGGCACGCTGGTTGGAATTGATGGAAGTGGACAAGAAAAACGAAGGCGGGCAGATCAAGTTCATCTTGCTGCGGCCGCTCGGCAAGGCGGTCATCACGACGGTGCCCGAGGAGGCCTTGCGGGCGACGCTCGAAGCCTGCATTCGACCGGCGGCCCTCGTCTCATAAGCCGACGGATCAACCGCTTTCCAGGCACAATCATGAACCTCGAAGCGCATCTCGCTCCCTATGCTGCCTTGTCGGCCCGGTCGCAGGGGCGCCGTTTCGCCGAGGTCACGCCGCCGTCGCGCACCGAGTTCCAGCGCGACCGGGACCGTATCATCCATTCGACGGCGTTTCGCCGGCTTGAATACAAGACCCAAGTGTTCGTCAACCACGAGGGCGATTTGTTCCGCACGCGCCTGACGCACAGCATCGAGGTGGCCCAGATCGCACGCTCGATCGCGCGCAATCTGCGGCTGAACGAGGATCTGGTGGAGGCCATCTCCCTGGCGCATGACCTCGGCCACACGCCGTTCGGTCATGCGGGGCAGGACGCGCTCAACACCTGCATGAAGGACCACGGCGGCTTCGAGCACAACCTGCAAAGCCTGCGCGTCGTCGACGAGCTGGAGGAACATTACGGCGCATTCGACGGCTTGAACCTGACCTTCGAAACCCGCGAAGGCATACTCAAGCACTGTTCGCTCGCGAACGCGCGCAAGCTCGGCGCGATCGGGCAGCGTTTCATCGAGAAGAAGCAGCCGTCGCTCGAGGCGCAATTGGCCAACCTGGCCGACGAAATCGCCTACAACAATCACGACGTCGACGACGGCTTGCGCTCAGGCTTGCTGACCATCGCCCAGCTCGACGAGGTGGATTTATTCGCGCGGCACCGTCGCGATGTCGAACGCATTTATCCCGGGATCGCCGGGCGCCGCATGATTCATGAGACCATACGGCGCATGATCAATGCGCTGGCCGTCGACTTGATCGACACTTCGCAAGCGCGCATCGCCGATGCGCAGCTCAAATCGATCGACGACGTGCGCAATGCGCCGCCGCTGATCGCATTCTCGGACGCCGTGCGGGCGGAGGCGACCCTGCTCAAGCGTTTCCTCAGCAAGAACCTGTATCAGCACTACCAGGTCAACCGCATGACGAGCAAGGCGCGCCGCATCGTCAAGGAATTGTTCGATGCCTTCATGGAGCAGCCGAAGCTGCTGCCGCCCGACTATCAAATGGCGGGCGACGATATCCAGCGCCAAGCCCGCAAGGTGGCCGACTATATCGCCGGCATGACCGATCGTTATGCGATACGCGAGCATCGCCGCGTATTCGTCATCGACGAGATCTGAACGAATTTACTTCAACTCGCGCAAGGGATGCGCATAGTCGGGCCAGGCCGGTTCGAAAAAGCGTTCCACCATTTCCGGCGTGACTTCCTCCAGCGTCGCCGGCGACCATTTCGGCGCATTGTCCTTGTCGATCACGAGAGCGCGCACGCCTTCGAGGATTTCGCCATGCTCGAAGTTGCGCCGGACCATGGTGCGTTCCATGCGCAGGCATTCCGCGACATTCATGGAAGCGCCGCGCCGCAATTGCGCCAGCGTCACGCACATCATGATCGGCGAGCGCGTTTTCATGACGGCCAGCGCTTTCTGGGCGAACGCGCCGGCATCTTCCGCCAGCGAGGCGACGATTGCCCGCACATCGTCATGGGCGAAGTGGCGATCGATGGCGGAGCGCTCGGCGGCGAGCGCGCTGCTGGCCGGATCGACCTGGCTTTGGAACGGCGCGGCGAAATTGCGTATCGCCGCGCGGGGATTGGCCGCGTCGCTGGTCTTCAGGAATTCCAGCAAGGCCGCCAGTTGTTCCGCGGGCAGGTAGAGATCCGCCAGACCGGCATAGAGGGCGTCGGCCGCGCGGATGATCTCGCCGGTGACGCCGAGATAGGTGCCGATCTGCCCCGGCGCGCGCGACAGGAAATGGCTGCCGCCGACGTCGGGAAACAGGCCGATGTTCACTTCCGGCATTGCCATCTTGGTGCGTTCCGTCACGATGCGCAGCTGGCATGCCGGACCTGCTTGCGCAATGCCCATGCCGCCGCCCATCACGATGCCGTCGAGGATCGCGATATAAGGCTTCGGATAGAAATGGGTGAGATGGTTGAGCGTGTATTCTTCGGTGAAGAAGTCTTCGATCAGTGCGCTGCCGCCTTGCGGCGTCGCTCGGCCCGCGTCATAGAAAAAGCGGATGTCGCCGCCGGCGCAGAACGCCTTGTCGCTGCTGCTCCTGACGACGACGGCGCGGATCGCGGCATCGTCCTTCCAGGCGAGCAGAATCCGGGTCAGCTTGCGCACCATGTCGAGCGAAAGGGAATTCAATGCCTTCGGCCGGTCGAGGATGATGTGGCCGATGCCGTTGTCGACGGCGGTCTGGATGTGATCTGTCATATCGGTAAAGGACGAAAAAAGCGAAAGCCGGTATTTTATCGGGTAAGCCGCCGTACGCCTAAACCGGATGAACGATGCGCGGGCAGCAAAAAGGGCGCGTATTACGGCGCCCTTCGAAACATGCGCCGCATGCGCGGCGCGTTGATTGTTTTATCGCATTCTCATGCAGCCGAAGCCACCGTGGTTTCCGGCATGCGTTTGATGCCTTCGTGACGATGCTCCTGCAACTGGGTCTTGTACTTGATAACCTGGCGGTCAAGTTTGTCGATCAGGGTATCGATGGCGGCGTAAAGGTTTTCCGCGATGCTTTCTACGTGAATATCCTTGCCGCGTACGCGCATGGTGATTTCCGCCTTCTGGCGCTTTTCTTTCTCGGTGAGCTTGTCGACGCTTAGGATGACTGCAACATCAATGACATGATCGAAGTGACGCCTGATTCGCTCCAGCTTGGTCTGCACGTGTTCGCGGATAGCCGGGGTCAATTCGAGATGATGTCCACTGATTGTGAGATTCATACAGCGCTCCTATGGGTAACGTCACTGGAGGTTTCCATTGCCTGCGTCCGCACAGCAGAGAAACGCAGCAACAACAACACTACAAGAACTACTACAAGGATTTGCGCAGATTGACTGGAGGGATTTTGAGAGCTTCGCGGTATTTCGCAACTGTACGGCGCGCAACCACCATGCCCTGTTCCCCCAGCATGTCTGCTATTTTGCTGTCAGAGAATGGATTCTTGGGGTCTTCTGCTCCTATCAGTTGTTTGATCAGCGCGCGTATCGCGGTAGAAGACGCTTCACCCCCTGCTTCTGTCGCGACATGGCTGCCGAAAAAGTACTTGAGTTCGAACATCCCATGCGGGGTCAGCATGTATTTCTGAGTTGTCACTCGTGAAATCGTGCTTTCATGTAAACCAAGTGTATCAGCAATTTCACGCAGCACAAGAGGGCGCATCGCGACCGCGCCATGCGAGAAAAAGTTGCGCTGCCGATCGACAATCGCTTGTGCAACGCGCAAAATCGTGTCGAAACGTTGCCGCATGTTCTTGATCAGCCATTTCGCTTCTTGCAATTGAGAAGTGAGCGATCCCTCACCCTTGCTTTGTTTCAAGATATTGGCATACAAGGCATTGACCCGCAGACGCGGCATCACTTCATGATTGAGCATGACTTGCCAGCCGTTCTTGCTGCGTTTCACGATGACGTCGGGTACGACGAAATCGGAAGTGTCGGAGGCGAACGCCGCTCCAGGATGCGGATTGCAGCGCTTGATGACCGCTTGCGCTTCGCGCAGGTCTTCATCGTCGCAATCGAGGGCCTTTTTCAGTTTGTTGAAATCGCGTTGCGCGAACATCGCCAAATGATGCTCGACGATCGTCAGCGCGCGCCGGCGCGTGACGAGCGGAACCGACGGCAGGCGTTTGATCTGCAGCGCCAGGCATTCCGACGCATTGCGCGCGCCAATGCCGGCGGGTTCGAAGCTCTGCAGGAGTTTCAGCGCGATCTGCAATTCGTCGAGTTCGATCCCGAGCTCCGCCGGCAGGCGCGCGTGGATTTCCTCCAGCGGCTCTTCCAGATAGCCGTTCTCGTTCAAGGCGTCGATGATCAATTCCAGCAGGGCGCGGTCGCGCGGTTCGCGCACGGTCAGGCGCGTCTGTTCCAGCAGGTATTCGCGCAGCGTCGTTTCGTGCGCTTCGAGCTGCGGCCGGGCGTCGTCGTCCTCCGGCGCCTTCGAGGTGCGTGCGACGTCGTCGAAGCTCCAGTCGCTTTCTCCGTTGGCTGTCGCTTCCGCAGCTTCTGCTCCGTTCGTCTCCGTGCCCTCGAACGGCGGTTCGGCGGTTTCGGTCGATGGCGTGCCCGCCTCGGGGCCGGCGGCCGGCGTCAGGCTGACGGCGCCATCGGCCAACAGGCGGACCGAACGATCGAGCGGATCGTCGATCCGCTCGAGCAGCGGGTTTTCAGAGAGAATCTGTTCCAGCTCCTGATGCAGTTCGAGCGTCGACAACTGCAGCAGGCGGATCGACTGCTGCAACTGCGGCGTCAGCGCAAGATGCTGCGAGACTCTGAGTTGGAGGGACTGTTTCATTCCTGTTATATCCGGTTGAGGATGGAGGCCAGCCATGCCGATATCGGCCTCCATCCCGCAAGAATTACATTCTGAAATGCTCTCCCAGATACACGCGTCGTACCGATTCGTCGGCAATGATGTCGTCCGGTCGTCCGCTTGCCAGCACCGCGCCTTGATTGATGATGTAGGCGCGGTCGCAGATGCCCAGCGTTTCGCGCACGTTGTGATCGGTGATCAGGACGCCGATGCCGCGCTCCTTCAGGAAACGCACGATGCGCTGGATCTCGATCACGGCAATCGGATCGACGCCGGCGAACGGCTCGTCGAGCAGCACGAAGCGCGGATTGGTCGCCAGGGCGCGCGCGATTTCAACGCGCCGCCGTTCGCCGCCGGACAGCGACAACGCCTGGCTTTCGCGCAATTTTTCGATCTGCAATTCGGACAGCAGGCGATCGAGCCGCTCGTCGATCGCAGCGCGCGCCAACGGCTTGCCGTTTTCGGTCTGCAATTCGAGCACGGCGCGGATATTCTCCTCGACGGTGAGCTTGCGAAACACCGAGGCTTCCTGCGGGAGATACGATAAGCCGAGCACGGCGCGGCGGTGAATCGGCAAGCGCGAGATATCGACGCCGTCGAGATCGATCTCGCCCGCGTCGGAGGGCACCAGGCCGACGATCATGTAGAACGACGTGGTCTTGCCCGCGCCGTTCGGCCCGAGCAAGCCGATGACTTCCCCGCTTTCGACATGCAGGGACACATCGCGTACGACCTGACGCGCACCGTAACTCTTCTGCAACCCTTGGACGACGAGGTTACTGGTCATTGCTTGTCCTTCTGTTCGCTGCGCGGATGGATCACCGCTTTGACCCGTCCCGCGCCCGGCTTGCTTTGTCCGGATGGAGAATTGTTGACCGAGACGAATTCGGTGCGGCTGTCGTAGGAAATGAATTCGCCTTGCATCTCATCCGTCGGGCGGTTGCCGTCGAGGCGGCGAATAAGGGCATTCGACAACAATTTCACCACTTCGGTCTTGTCGTCGTATTCGATTCGTTGCGCCTGGCCTTCGAACCATAGGTTGCCGGGGCCGTTGCGCTTTTGCCGGAAGGTCGCCACGCCGTTCGGCGCCGCATAGATCTTCGCGTACTGGTAGCCGGCGGGATCCTTGGTCACGACGATCTTGTCCGCCTTAATCGTCAGTGTGCCGCGCGTCAGCGTCACGTTGCCGTTGTAGGTTAGGACTTGCTTGATGTCGTCGTAGGTCGAGCTGTCGGCCTGGATGGCGGTCGCCTTTTCGGTATCCGAGGTTTCAGCATGCACGGCTGCGGCCGCCCATGCGTTGAGGGCAAACAGGAGCCAAATAAAAATACGTTTCATCGCAAGATCTTTCAAATGCCATGCATTCATTTTTCCGGCTGGGAAAGCGTCCCGCGGACTTGATGCAACAACTTGAACTCGCGTGTCGCATTATTCGCGATCATGCCGATGCCGGCCAGATGAGAATCGCCGAAAGTAATGTCGACCGCCTTGTCCGTCTTCATGATGTCTTCATCGGGCAATACCAGCAGATATTCCGATGTCAGGTGGAAACGGGCGCTGTTTTCAGTAGCGGCCCGATCGATCCTCACGCGGCGATGCATGTGCACCTTGTTGGCCTTGTGTTCGATGACGGCCTGTTCCGCCCGCATCGTCAGCGGCGCGCGATTTTCGCCGACGCTGTACAGCACCGGCTGCTGGATCTCGAAGGTATCGGTATCGGGGTAGTGAACGAGCTTCGCGCCGGAAATGCTGTAGCGCGCATGGCCGTTCTTGGCCATCCGCACGAGATTGAATTTTTCCACGCTATAGTCCGGTTCGCCCTTCGGCAACTCGGTGACGGTATCGTCGCGATCGCGGTGCAGGACCTGGAGCCACCAGAAGCTGCCGAACGCGCAAATCAGCAGCGTCAGGATGATGAGCGCCAGCCGGATCCGATTCGACGATTGCGCGCTCATGCCAGGTACGGCGCGAGCGCCGCCTCGTAATTGCCTTGGGCGCGCAGGATCAGGTCGCAGATTTCGCGCGCCGCGCCGCGCCCGCCTGTGGCACGGGTGACATAGTGAACGCGTTTTTGCACTTCGGCGTGACCATTCGGGACGCTGGCGGCGAAACCGACGCGCGTCAGGATCGGCAGGTCGATCACGTCGTCGCCGATGAAGCCGCAGGCCTCGAACGCCGCCCCGCATTCGGCCAGCAGCTGCTCGAAGGCCGCACGTTTGTCATGCACGCCTTGCTGCAGATGCTGGATGCCGAGATCGGCGGCGCGGCGCGCCACGATGGGTGAGCTGCGCGCGCTGATGATGGCGGTGGCCACGCCGGATTGCTGCAGCAGCTTGATGCCGTGCCCGTCGAGAACGTTGAAGGTCTTGAGCGCCTCCCCGTCCGGGCCGAAATGCAGGCTGCCGTCGGTCAGGATGCCATCGACGTCGAAAATCATCAGACGCACACGGGAGGCGCGTGCCAAGACATCGGCGGGAATAGGTGTCTGGTCCGCCATCAGATCACCTTGGCGCGCGTCAGGTCGTGGATATGCAGGGCGCCGACCAGCTTGCCTTCGGCATCCGCCACCAGCAATTGATTGATGCGGAATTCTTCCATGACTTGCACCGCATCGACGGCCAATTGATCCGGTCCGACCGTGCGCGGCGCCAGATGCATGACGTCGGCGATGACGAGTTTGCCGAAATTCAGGCTTTGTTCGCGTTCCAGCAGGCGGCGCAGGTCGCCATCGGTGAAGATGCCGATCGCGCGCCGGTGTTCGTCGACGACGGCAGTCATCGCCATGCCTTTGCGCGTGATTTCGAGCAATGCGGCCGACAGCGGCACGTCGGCGGTCACGGCGGGCACCGCATCGCCGCTGCGCATGACGTCGCGCACATGGGTCAGGAGGCGCCGGCCAAGGGCACCGCCCGGATGCGAGCGGGCGAAATCCTCCTCCTTGAAACCGCGCAATTCGAGCAACGCCACGGCAAGCGCATCGCCGAGCGCCAACGTCGCCGTCGTGCTGGCGGTCGGCGCGAGATTGAGCGGGCAGGCTTCCTTGTCGACCTTGACATTCAGGTGCACGTCGGCCAGCCGCGCGAGGCTCGATGCCGGATTGCCGGTCAGCGCGATCAGCTTCGCACCCATGCGCTTGATGATGGGGATGATGGACAGGAATTCCGCCGCTTCGCCGGAATAGGAAATGGCGATCAAGGCGTCGTGCTCGGTGATCATGCCGAGATCGCCGTGCAAGGCTTCGGCGGCATGCACGAAAAGGGCAGGTGTGCCGGTCGATGCCAGCGTCGCCGCGATCTTGCGTCCGATATGGCCGGACTTGCCGATGCCGGAAACGACCACGCGTCCCGAGCATTGCAGCAGCAAACCGACTGCCTGGGCGAAGGCGTCGTCGCTATTGGACGACACCCGGCTTTTCAATGCCAGCAAGGCATCCGCTTCGATTTGCAGCGTTTCACGCGCCAATTCGAGAGCACGTTGTGCACTTTGTGCATCAAAGGCTTTCGGCAGGGTTTTTTCATGGGGTACACTCATGCCGAAAGTATAAACGAATGAAAGCAAAAAATTTGCCAACGTCGAGCTATCTCATGCGGCTTGCGACAAGAAAAGCGGGAACTTGCGTTGCTTCGTCGCATCACGCTGTGGAATAGTTTAAAAACAACAACTGCATGTTTTCCGTTCTAGAACTGACCTTGTTATTGCTCGGCGCCGCCGTTCTCGGCGTGGTCGGGTTCCGCATGCTGCATTTGCCGCCGATGCTCGGCTATCTCACCGTCGGCATCCTGATCGGTCCGCACGGCCTCGGGCTGGCGCAGGAGGATCAGACCACGCATACGCTCGCGGAGTTCGGCGTCGTGTTCCTGATGTTCTCGATCGGTCTCGAATTCTCGTTGCCGAAACTGTCCGCCATGCGCCGGACGGTGTTCGGACTCGGGCTCGCGCAGGTGCTGCTCACGATCCTCGTGACGATGGCATTCGGCTGGTGTGTGGCGGCGTTGTTGCCGCATACCTTCGATATCAGCTGGAAGGCGGCGTTCGCGCTGGGCGGCGCGCTGGCGATGTCGTCGACCGCCATCGTATCCAAGCTGCTGACCGAGCGGCTCGAACTCGAAAGCGATCACGGCCGCCGCATCATCGGCATCCTGCTGTTCCAGGACCTGGCCCTGGTTCCCTTGCTGATCATGGTGCCGGCGCTGGCCCACCCGGGTGCCGATCTCGCCGCCGAATTGTCGTGGGCGGCGCTCAAGGCGATCTTCGTGCTGGTATTGTTGCTGGCGATCGGCGAGCGGCTCCTGCGCAGCTGGTTCCGCGTGGTCGTCAAGCGGCGTTCGCAGGAATTGTTCATGCTGAACCTGCTGCTGATCACCCTCGGCGCGGCCTGGATCACCGAGCGGGCAGGCTTGTCGCTCGCGCTCGGCGCTTTCGTCGCCGGCATGCTGATTTCCGAAACCGAATACAAGCATCAGGTCGAGGAAGACATCAAGCCGTTCCGCGACGTCCTGCTCGGCCTGTTCTTCATCACCATCGGCATGCTGCTCAATATCCGGCTGGTGGCCGAATACTGGTGGCTCGTGCTGCTCTTGCTGGTCGGCCCGGTGCTGTTGAAATTCGGCCTGATCGCCGCCCTGGCCAAGCTCTTCGGCGCGTCGACCGGCGTCGCCCTGCGAACCGGCCTGGCCTTGGCGCAAGCCGGCGAATTCGGCTTCGTACTGCTGAACCAGGCCGGCGGCCTGCGCCTGCTGGACCCGCTGCTGGTGCAATTGATTCTGGCCTCGATGGTGTTGTCGATGCTGGCGGCGCCTTTCATCATCGCCAAGGCCGATGCGATCGTCATGAAGCTCTCGTCCAACGAATGGATGATGCAGTCGTTGGCGCTGACGCAGATCGCGACACGTACGATGTCGACGCAAAAGCACGTGATCATCGCGGGTTTCGGCCGCAGCGGGCAGAATCTCGCCAAGCTGCTCGAAGAGGAAAAAATCGCCTACCATGCGCTCGACCTCGATCCGGATCGCGTGCGCGAGGCCCAGGCGGCGGGCGCCAACGTGTCGTACGGCGATTGCGCACGGCGCGAAAGCCTGGTGGCGGCCGGCATCCACCGCGCATCGGCGCTCGTGATCAGTTTCACCGACACGCCGTCGGCTTTGAAGGTCCTGCATTTCGCCCACGAATTGGAGCCCTCCCTGCCGGTCATCGTGCGCAGCCATGACGACAGCGACCTGGAAAAGTTGCGCGCGGCCGGCGCTGCCGAAGTGGTGCCGGAATTGCTCGAAGGCAGCCTGATGCTTGCCTCTCATGCACTGGTGCTGCTGGGCGTGCCGCTGCGGCGCGTCGTGCACCGGGTGCAGATGGCGCGCGACGAGCGCTATGCGTCATTGCGCGGCTACTTCCACGGCGCCAGCGATGCGCTGGAGGACGCCGAACATCTGCACGTGCGCCTGCATTCGGTCATCTTGCCGGAGCGGGCGCGGGCGGTCGGCAAACTGGTCGGCGCACTGCGGCTCGGCGAGGTCGAGGCGGAGATCACGTCGATCCGGCGCGGCAAGGCAGGCATCGTCCCGACCGACGACACCGTGTTGCAAGCCGGCGACATCGTCGTGTTGCGTGGCACCGCCGACAGCGTCGTGCGCGCCGAAGAGAGATTATTGCGTTAATCGTCTTGCGTTTGCCGCACCGAAGGCGGTATGCGCGGATCGATGACGCGGAACCACAGCGGCGGCAATAGCGCCAGCAAGACCATGGCGCCATAGCCGCCCGGCAGTTGCGGCGCATCATCGACATGGCGCAATTCCTGGTAGCGGCGCGCGGCGAAGGCGTGATGATCGGAATGGCGCGCGAGATTCAGCAGGAACCAGTTCGCCAGACGATAGCTCGAGTTCCAGGAATGGACCGGCGCGACCCGCTCGTAACCGTGTTCGGTCTTGCGGCGCGCCAGGCCGTAATGCTCGACATAGTTGATGATCTCGAGCTCGCAAAACGCGACGGCCGATTGCGCCAGGAAGAACAGCAGGCCGGCCGGACCGAAGGCGATCCAGGCGGCGCCGGCGCATGCGAGAGACAGCAGGCTCCAATGCAGCACCTCGTTGCGCCAGGCCGGAAGGCCGCGCCGCCGCAGCCGTTCGGCCTCCAGCCTCCAGGCGTTGCGCAGATTGCGCGACACGGCTTGCGGCACGAATGCGTAGACGCTCTGGCCGCGCCGCGCCGACGACGCATCGAGCGGCGTGGAGACATGGACATGATGTCCGTACAGATGCTCGATCTTGAAGCCGCCGTAGCAGACGGTCGCCAGCAGGATGCCGCCGGCCGCGCGTTCCAGCCGCGTCGCG
>DASPLX010000004.1:0-19803 GCA_035627375.1 Paucimonas sp.
CATCGGGCCATGACCAAATTGTTCAAGCAGTTCTGCGGGAATGGCCGGCAGGTCTGCCGGCTTGGTTCTTGGTTTTCGTGGCATACATCCTCCTTGCGAGCATGATATGCCTTGAACACGAAATTACTGATACTCCCGGCGGGAGCAGCGCCGGCGACAGCCATTGATCCTGCATGCCGACAATGGCGCGGCGCAAACGGCTTATACGCTCAAGGCGAAACTGCAGGCATTGGGCATCACGCCTTCCCATACCAGTTCGTCGCCGACCGCCGCGTGTCGACGCTGTACTCGGCCGACTACAGCGAAGGCACGGACTTGTCGAACTTCCTGCAGATGGCGGTGCGCAACATCGCGCAGAAGATCGCGCTGGCGAAGAATGCGTTCAGGTTGTGACGTGCCGGCGATCGAACGAGAAGCTATGCTTGGCCCGGCTCTCAACGACTGTTGCCTTCGAAGTACATTTTGCTGATATAGCAGCTGCGCGGCTGTGCGAGGGCGAAATTGATCGCATCGATGAGACTTTTCGCATTGAGCAGTTGTTTATCCTCGTCGTCGCGGACCTTGCCCCACTCGTCGCTAAGCGGACTGGTATTTTCGAAGTCCGGCGGATAAAGCGATAGTATCCGTATCGGTCGATCTTTCAGGCGCGCGCGCAGAATGTCCGCGAATCCCGCGTGACCGTGCTTCATCGCATAAAAGGCTTCGTGCGGCCCGTCGGCAAGAAATCCGGGTTCCGCCGCCTTCGATACGATATTCACGATATCTGCCGCAGGCGCCATTTCCAGCAACGGCAACATGTGCTTGGTCACCAGGACCGGCCCGGTGACGCCGGAATTGACGACATCGAAAATGACATCGTCGGAAGACTCTTTGAAATCCTCCTCGGCGAACCACATGGCGCCGTTATTGATGAGGATATCGATCGCCGTCGTCCGCTCCTTGAGTGACTCCGCTGTTCGTCGGATATCGGCGGGATCGGTGAGATCGCATTTGCACGGGATGACATCCGCACTAGGATGCTTTTCGCGAATGAGTTCGCATGCTTGCTGTGCATCCTCCAAACGGCGAGCGGAGAGGAAGACCGTCGCACCCTGGCTTGCGAAATTCCATGCGAGAGCAAAGCCGAACCCGCGGCCGGCGCCTGTGATGAATATTTTCTTCTTGTCGAACATAAATTTATGACACCGATTTCAGCGCCGTCACCATGGTTGTATCGCTTGCTGGCCGCCGGTTTGTTCAATGATCGCCGTCATGGCGAACGGTAAGGCGAATCTCAAGCTGGTCGTGCATTTTGTCATGCACCCGGGAACTCTCGTTGCGATGTGCATGCAGCTCGCATAGCAAGTCTACGAGCGACTCTTGCTGAGACAAACAGGCCAGTCCGACTCGCATTCGGTATCAAATAACGGGGGAGTCCCGTTCTCTTTCGACAAACGAAGCAAACGTCCTCAGTACGGACGATGCCTCCTCGGTCGGCACCACCCGCTCCGTCAACGCGGCGGCAGCGGCTTCGCCTCCGGCAAGATGTCCGGTGCAATGCCCGATGTACCGGCGCATCGCCTCCGCGCCGAACTCCGGATGGAATTGCACGCCCCAGGCTGACGCGCCTGCGCGGAACGCATGATGCGGCTCGAAGCCGTTGCCGGCCAGGGGCACCGCGCCCGGCGGCAGGCGCAGCACGCTCTGCCGGTGCACGGCCTGCGCCGGGAAGCGATCCGGCAGATGCCCGAACAGGGTATCCTCGCGCGCGGCCGGCAGACGCTCGACCGTCACGGTGCCGATCTCGATGCCGCCAGGGTGATAACCGACCTCCCCGCCCAGCGCGTGCGCCAGCAACTGATGCCCGTAGCAGATACCGAGAACAGGCACCTGCGCCGCGACGGCGCCGCGCAGCCAGCGCGCCAGTTCCTCGCTCCACGGCGCGCGGTCGGTCACCATCGCGCCGGAACCGGTGACGATCGCGCCGCCGAGCTCGGCGATGCGCGGCAGCGCATCGCCCCGGCGCGGATCGACGATCTCGATGGCGACTGCCGTGGGGCCGATCGCGTCGACGATCCAATCCTCGAAATCGCCGAGCTCGGCGGCCAGGTTGCCGACGGCATTCCCGACCTTGAAGATGACCAACGGCTTCGGCGATGCCATGCGCGCTTCGCTCACAGTGCGTCGATCCTGAGCTTGCCGGTGCGCACCCGCTGCGGATGATCGCCCACCGGCACGCTCGCGACTTCCTTGCCGAGCTCGAACGAGATCACGGAAACGCGGTCCTGTTCGCTGACCGAGATGTAGCAGTACTTGCCGTCGGCGCTCTCGGTGGCCCAATACGGTTTGGCGCCGAGCGGCTTGTCGGATAGCGGAACCAGCTGGTACTTGAAGGTGGCGCGATCGACGATGGCCGCGTAGCCCGACATGGTGGCCGCGGCGCACAGCTTCGTGCCTTCGGAATTGATCGCCAGGCCATGGTGCGCCGAATTGAGCTGGTATTTCCGGTACGGCAGGTCCGCGATTTCCTTCGGCACCGGCAGTTCCAGGACGCGGGTGATCTTGTCCTTCTGCAGATCATATTCGAAGAAACCGTGGAAGAAGGACACCTGGAAATAGACATGGCGCTCGTCGGGCGCGACCGCCATCGGACGCATCGCCTTGTCCACCCAGGGCCGGCCGAATTCCTTGAGCTTCTCGCCGATGTCCACGCGCTTCAAGACCTTGTAGTTCGAGGCATCGACCACCTGGAACCAGCGGTCGCCCTTGATCCAATCGAGCCACGAGGCGGTCGTCGGCACATACACTTTGCCGATGCTGGCATGGTAGATGTGCTTGCCGTCCTTGGAGTAATTGTTCTCGTGCGGCTGGTCGCCCGATTCGAAGCCGCCGACGATCTTGCCGGTGGCGGTATCGATCGCATGCACCTTGCGCGCGGTGGAAGCGGACACCAGGAAGATCTTGCCGTCCGGGGACAGCGCGGAATGGTCGGCGCGCGCGCCTTCGATCGGCGTGCGCCAGACGATGGCGCCGGTGCTCACGTCGATGGCGACGACGTCGGCGAAGCTGGGGCGCGAGGCGTAGATGTAGCGCCCGTCCTTGGAGGGGAACAGATCGTCGACCAGCTGATCGTGCCCTTCGCCGATGATCGAGCGGATCGCATGGAAAGTCACCCGCCGCTTGATGCCGGCATTGGCGATCTCTTCCATCCTCTCGGCGCGGTCCGGGACGATATTGATTCTTTTCAGGACCTTGAAGGTATGCGGGTCGAAGATCTCGGCGGTGCCGTCCCAGTTGCTGCCTACCAGCACGACGTCGCGCAGCTCGGCGGCGGGGGTTGCTGCGGCATCCTGCGCGTGCGCGTTGACGGCCGCGCACGCGCCGACGGCCAACAGGAATTTACGGAGGTGTCTCATGTCTCGTTTCTTCGTCATGTGATGGATTGTCGATATGGGAATTGTCGAAAAGTCGTCCGAAAGTCAGTAGACGGTGCTTTGCCACGGAAACAGGTAGGTCAGCGGCCGATCCAGGCGGGCCGCCCACGAGGCTTCGTTATGGGAGGCGCCCTGCGCCACGTAATAGTACAAGTCCGCGCCCTGTACATAGCCGTCGGCGATCAAGGCATCGCGCATCGCGGTCGTGTCCGCCAGGCCGTCGTTCTGGGTGCCGGCGTCGAGGTAGATCCTGACCGGCGCCTTGGCCGTCGATGCCGCCACGGTCTTGACCATGTACCGGTCGTTCCACCAGAAGGAGCTCGACAGCGAGGCTTCCTTCGCGAAGACGGCGGGATGATTGCGGGCGATGTAGAAAGACGCCAGGCCGCCAAGCGAGGATCCCATGAGCGCGGTATTGTCCTTGCCCGGCAGGGTGCGCAGGTGCTGGTCGATGTAAGGCTTGACCGTGTCGCGGACGAATGCCGAATACAGGTCGAGCTTGCCGCCGCCGTGCTGGCTGTCGCAGCACATCGTGTATTCGGCGATGCGGTCGGCCGTGTTGTCGATGCCGACCACGATCACCTCGTCCATCCTGCCGCCGCCGACCAGGGAGTCGATCGTTTCGTCGACCCTCCATTCCACGCCGCCGAACGCGGTGGCGGCATCGAACAGGTTCTGGCCGTCGTGCATGTAGAGCACCGGGTAACGCTTCAAGGAGTTCTCGTTGTAGCTCGGCGGGAGGTAGATCCGCAGCGTGCGGCTGTTGCCCAGCTGCGGCGAATGGAAATTGTTGATGTTGTGGCGGCTGCCGGCGGCGGGGCCGAAGAACGGATAGATGTCGACCGTGGCGCCGGCGCGCACGCGGTAGTTGGCGCCGGTCGACCACTTGACGTCGTTGAGCAGCGGCTTGATTTCCAAGTCGCCGGCGGCGTCCGGCCATGAATATACCCAGACGTTCCCGCTGGTCCAGGTCGCCGATGCGCCGGAACTCCAGGACAGCGGCGCCTTGCTGCCGCGGATGGCGATGCGGTTGCCGAAGCCGGTGTCGTAGTGCACCCGGACCGTCGTGGCCCAGGCGGAGAAGCCGGCGGCGTACAGCAGCAGGCCTGCGAACAGGGAAGCGAGCGTCAAACCGGTACGGCGGGCAGTCGATGTCATGTCTTGCCTTTCTTCGATATGGATTCTGGTTGAAAAGCTCCCTTTTGTTTCGGCACCGCTCCGGCATTGTTATCGGCGGTCGCGCTCCCCGTCCATCGTGAGGTCTCGACCGCCATGTTGTCCGCGGCCGGCATCAATAATCGTACCGATAATCCTTGCCGTGGAACGGCGGCTTCCGTCCCGTCAGCGCCTCCAGCATGGTCAGCTCGTCGTCGGTGTGGTTGACCACCGCGGCCTTGGCCATCATCGTCGGGCCGGGGCCGGCGTCGATCGTCAGCGGGTAATCGTGGTGCTGGGTGCGCACCGTCTCGCGTTGCGCCGGATCGCCGTTCGGCGTGACGTCCGCCTCGCCGTAGCACAGGCAGAAATATGTCTGCTCCTGCGCGGCCTCGATATAGCAGCCGGTGCCGCGAATGCCGATGGTGGCGGTCGGCGTCTCCAGCCTCTTGCGGCCCTTGCCGAACACGCTCAGGATCCTGCCGGTGACATAGCGCAGCACCGCCGTGGCGGCGCCGTGCTCGATCCGGAACTCGCTGTCGGCATGCTGCAGGAAAGCGTCCTTGCCGATCACGAACACGGCCCGGCCGTCGGGCCCGGTGGTCACGCTCTGGCCGGGCAGGACCTTCTGCCCGAGCCGCGCCGGCTGGCCGTCGATCTCCACCGCGCCTTGCAACTCGCGGATGCCTTGCCGCGGATTGGCGGCCAGCGCGGCGCGGATCAAGCCGGCGTACGCGCCTGCGCCGACGGCGCCCGCGACCGCCAGCTTGCGCAGGCTTTCGCGCCGCGCCGAATGGAATGTCTTCTCGTTCATGCATCTCCCCGGTGAATCGCCGCCATGATAGCAACCCCGGACCGAGGCCGGCATCGAATCCGCGTCTGCAGTAAAATCGTCGGACTGTTTCCGCGTTGGCGCGCCGCCCGTCGCGTCATGCGGCAGCCGATCCGCCTCCCAGGTTTCCATTCCGCGTCGCCCGCCTACCCGGCAGGGCGTCCGTGCTTTTCGCGCGCCTACCGGCGCCAGGTGAACAGATGACATTGTCCCGGCTCATCGGCCGCTTCGTACGCCAGCATGCCGTCGCCTACGCTTCCGCGGGCGCGATGCTGGCCGCGATCGCCGTCCTGATCGTCCTGATTCCGCGCAAGGTCGGCGCCATCGTCGATGCGCTCGTCGCGCACCGGCTGACCGGCTCCGGCCTGCTGCTCGAACTCGCCTGGCTGCTCCTGATGGGCATCGCGATCTACTTCCTGCGCGTCGGCTGGCGCCTGCAATTGTTCCGGGCCGCCTTCCAGTTCGGCGTCGATCTGCGGCGCCGCCTGTACGCCCGCCTGGCGCTGCAGGGGCCGAGCTTCTACCAGCGGCGCCGCACCGGCGACCTGATGGCGCTGGCCACCAACGACGTCGATGCGATCGAGATGACGGCCGGCGAGGCGATGCTGGCCGCCTTCGACGGCTCGATCACGCTGGTGCTGGTGCTGGGCATGATGCTGCTCGGCGTCGACTGGCGCCTGGCGGCGGCGGCCTTGCTGCCGTTCCCGTTCATGGCCTATGCGTTCTGGCGCATCTCGGGCCATGTGCACGATGCCTCGGGCGACGCGCTCAAGCGGTTCTCCGACTTGAACGACCATGTGCTGGAAACGCTGGCCGGCGTGCGCACGCTGCGGGCGCTCGGGCTGGAGGAGCGCAGCGCGCGTCAATTCGCGCAGTTGGCCGAAGAGGCGGCGCGGGCGAATTTCACCGCCCAGCGCTGGGAAGCGGCTTACGAACCGGCGGTCGGCATAGCGCTGGCGGCATCCACCACGGTGACGCTGGCGGTGGGCGGCTACCTGGTGTGGCACGGCGAATTGACGATCGGCGCCTTGACCAGCTTCACGATGTATCTCGGCCAGCTGATCTGGCCGATGTTCGCCGCCGGCTGGGTGCTGGCCCTGGCCGAACGCGGCCGCGCCGCCTGGGCGCGCCTGGAGCCGGTGCTGGAAGAACCCTTGAGCGTGGACGATCACGGCACGGTCGAGTCCTTCGCGCCGGGCCTGCTGGCGGCGCGCGGCGTGCACTTTTCCTATCCCGGCCAATCGGCCGACGCGCTGCACGACGTGACGCTCGACCTCGCGCCCGGCACCACGCTCGGCGTGGTGGGCCCGACCGGCGCCGGCAAGTCGACGCTGCTGCGCCTGATCATGCGCCAGTACGCGCCGCGGCACGGCGAGCTGCGCTGGGGGGCGCATGCGCTGGCCGATTACCGGCTCGATACGCTGCGGCGGGCGATCAGCTGGGTGCCGCAGGAATCCTTCCTGTTCTCGGCATCGATCGCGGAAAACATCGCGCTCGCCAAGCCCGGCGCGACGCGCGAAGAGATCGAGCATGTCGCCAGGCTGGCCGCCGTGCACGACGATATCCTGCGCTTCCCGCAAGGCTACGACACGCCGGTCGGCGAACGCGGCATCACTTTGTCGGGCGGCCAGCGCCAGCGGGTCGCGATCGCGCGCGCCCTGCTGGCCGATGCGCCGCTGCTGCTGCTCGACGATGCCTTGTCGGCGGTCGATACCGGCACCGAGATGCGCATCCTGCAGCATTTGCGCGAGGCGCGCATCGGGCGCACCGTCATCATCGTCAGCCACCGCCTGTCGGCCGTCGCCGATGCCGATCATGTCGTCGTCCTGCGCCATGGCAAGGTGACAGAAGCCGGCCGCCACGAGGAATTGCTCGCCCACGACGGCTGGTATGCCCACCAATGGCGTTATCAACAATTGGAAGCGAGTCTCGATGCGCTCTGAAACCTATCAAGCGCTGGCGCTGCTGAAACGCGCCGCCGCGCCCGAAAAACGCCATCTTCTGCTCGGCCTGTTCTGGCTGCTGGTCGCAGCCGGGCTCGACGTGCTGGTGCCGATCCTCGGCAAGATGTTCATCGACAATCATCTGCTGCCGCAGCGCCTCGACTGGGCCCAGGTCATCGGGCTGCTGCTGGGCACCTTGCTGTGCGGCTGGGCCGCGAGCGGCTTGCGCTACTTCCAGCTGATCCGGTTGGCCGGCCTGGCGATGCGCTCGGTGCGCCGCCTGCGCGAAACCGTCTACGGCCACGTGCTGCGGCTGCCGATGGCCTTCTTCGACAAGGCCATCACCGGCCAGCTGGTGTCGCGCGTGACCAACGACACCGAGGCGGTCAAGACGCTGTACATCCAGGTGCTGTTCGTCCTGCTCGACAACAGCATCGTGCTGTTCGGCACCATGGTGGCGATGGCTTGGCTCGACTGGCGGCTGATGCTGATCGTGGCGACGCTGGTGCCGGCCGTGCTGGCGATCGTCTGGTTCTACCAGCGCTGGAGCGCGCCGGCCGTCACCCACGCGCGCGCGCTGCGCAGCGACCTCAATGCCCAGATCGCGGAATCGATCGGCGGCATGGGCGTGCTGCAGGCGAGCAATGCGACCGCGCGCTTCGGCGAGCGCTTCGCCAAGACCAATCGTAGCTACTACGATGCGCGGGTCGGCGAATTGCGCGCCAACGCCTGGCTGCTGCGGCCGGCGCTCGACCTGCTCAACACGCTGCTGCTGGCCGCCGTCATCTACAGCTTCAGCCGGCGCCAGTTCAGCGCGCTCGAGGTCGGCATCCTGTATGCGTTCGTCACCTACATGGCGCGCGTGGTCGAGCCCCTGATCCAGATCACGCTGCAGTTTTCCCAGCTCCAGCAATCGATCGTCGCCTCGGCGCGCGTCAACCTGCTGCTGCAGGAAACCCAACCGGAACGCAACATCGCCACCCGCCGCATCAAGAGCGGGACGCTCGCGGTCCGCGACCTCTCCTTCGGCTACCACCCGGAAACGCCGGTGCTGCACGACTTGAGCCTCGACATTCCGGCCGGCGCCTTCTACGGCATCGTCGGCCATACCGGCAGCGGCAAATCGACCTTGCTGTCGCTGCTGCTGCGTTTCTACAAGGCGCAGAGCGGGCGCATCGAGATCGACGGCATGCCGCTCGAATCGATCGGCGACGCGCCGTTCCGCGCCGATGTCGGCCTGGTGCCGCAGGACCCGTTCCTGCTCGCCGCCAGCGCCCGCGAGAACATCGACATGGGACGCGGCTTGTCCGACGCGGAAATCGAAGCGGCGGCGCGCGCGGCCAAGGCGCACGGTTTCATTTGCGCGCTCGAACACGGCTATGCGACGCCGCTCGGCGAGGGCGGCGCGCGGCTGTCGACCGGCCAGAAGCAATTGATCGCGATCGCCCGCGCGCTGGCCGGCAAGCCGCGCATCCTGTTCCTCGACGAAGCCACCTCGCATATCGACAGCGAAACCGAGCAGGTGGTGCAGGCCGCGCTGAGCGAGTTGCGCGGCAGCGTGACCATCGTCGCGATCGCGCATCGCTTGTCGACGATACGCGATGCCGACCGGATCGTCGTGCTCAATCACGGCCGCATCGCCGAACAGGGCCGCCACGACGAATTGATGGCCATCGAGGACGGCATCTATCAGCGGCTGTATCTCATGCAGCAGCTCGACGAGTAGCGCGGCGCATCTCTTCCGGCCCTACTCCGCCCGCTGCCGGAATAGCTTGCGATAGGCGGACGGCGACGTATTGAAAGCGGCCCGGAAATGCTGGCGCAGGGAGAGCGCCGAACCGAACCCCGCTTTCTGGGCGACGACCTCGATGGTTTGCTCTCCGGTTTCGAGCATGCGCTGCGCGCGCGCCAGGCGCTGGTTCAACAGCCATTGCACGACCGTGGTGCCGGTCGCCTGCCGGAAATGCCGCGTGAAGCTGCGCCGGCTCATCGCTGCGCGCCGCGCGAGCGTATCGATGCTGTGCGGCTGGTCGGGATGGCGCGCGGCCCATTCCAGTATCTTCGCCAGGCGGTCGCCGCTCCCCGATACCGGCAACGGCTGTTCGATGAACTGCGCCTGGCCGCCCTGCCGGTGCGGCGCGATCACGAGCCGGCGCGCGACCCGGTTCGCGGCCTCGGCGCCGCACGATTGCCGCAGCAGATGCAGGCAGCAGTCGAGTCCGGCGGCGACGCCGGCCGAGGTCACCACCTCGTCCGCATCGACATACAGCACGTCGCGGTCGACGCGCACGGCCGGATAGCGCCGGGCCAATTCGTCGGCGCGATACCAGTGCGTCGTCGCGGTCTTGCCGTCCAGCAGTCCGGCTTCTGCCAGCACGAAAGCGCCGAGACATAAACCCACCAGGCGCGCGCCGCGCCTGCGCGCCTGGCGCAAGGCATCGAGCAGGGGCGGCGGCGCCGGCCGGCAGTCGTCATGCCAGGAGGGAACGATCACCATGTCGGCGCGGCGCAAGGCGGACAGCCCGTGCCGCGCCGCGATCCCGAACCCCGCCGACGTGCGCAACGCGCCCTTCTCGGCCGCGCACACCAACACCTTGAAATCGGGGATCCCGAGGTCGGAGCGGTTCTCGCCGAACACCAGGCAAGGCACCGACAAGTGAAACGGGCTGATGCCGTCGAAAGCGACAATGACGATCGTCAAGCCGTCCCGACGCTCCGGCGCCGTGGAAGAACGGGCAGCATTGCGAGCGGAAACAAGCGTGCGGACCATGGCCCGATTATATCGAAGGTTGGCCTTCGGGCCACTTTTGGCGTCGGCGCCGGCCGCCGACAATGCTGTGCACCGGGCGCCGCAAAGCCGTGCCACCGACCTCACCGAACCAGGAGAACAGCATGAGCACGCCACCGAAGCGCGCATTGATCGTCATCGATGTGCAAAACGAATACGTCACCGGCAACCTGCCGATCGAGTACCCCCCGATCCGGGATACGCTGGCCAACATCGGCCGCGCGATGGATGCGGCGCGCGCCGCCGGCGTGCCGATCGTCGTGGTGCAGCATGACGAAGCGGAAACCTCGCCGCTGTTCGCGAAAGGCACGGACGGCTGGCGGCTGCATCCGGTGGTCGCCGACCGTGCCAGCGACCATCGCATCAACAAGACGATGGCGAGCGCGTTCGCCGGGACCGACCTGGCGTCATGGCTGGCCGGACGCGGGATCGACACGCTGACGGTGATCGGCTACATGACCCACAACTGCGACGCCGCGACCGTCTTCCATGCGGCGCACGCCGGATGGACGGTGGAGTTCCTGACCGACGCCACCGGCGCGCCCTCCTATGAAAACGCGGCCGGCAAGGCGAGCGCGGAGGAAATCCATCGCGCCTTCAGCGTGGTGTTCCATTCGGGCTTCGCGGCGGCAGCGACCACCGAGGACTGGATCGCCGCGCTACGCGATCGGCGCGCGCTCGAGCGCGACAACGTCTACGCTTCGAGTCAAAGGGCGCGGGCGGCGGCCAGACCGGCGCACGCGGCGTAAGCGCCGGCCACGCGGAGAGAGGCGGACCGATCCGCGGGGAGATCAGTCGCCGCCGAGCTGGCGCGCCACCACGGGATCGAGGCTGCGCATGAAATCCTCGACCGGCTTGGTATAGCCGTAATCGTCGCCGAGCCGCCGGTTGATGTCCCGATGCGACAGATTCTGGCGCAACACCGACGCGCGCACGCCGAGCTTGGTCGCCTTATCGGCGAACTTATCGGCCTGCAGGCAGGATTCTTCGCGCCGCGTCGAGCACACCAGCAGCATCGGTTGCGCCGCCTTGGTCAAGGCATGGAAAGGCGAAGCCGCGCGCCAGTATGCCGGGTCCTTTCCGAACGCCTCGTCATACAGGCGCGCGTGGCGCTCCTCCATGATCTGCACCACGTCCAGCGCGGCGCTGTCGAGCGCGACCGTGCCGAGCCAGCGCGTCGCGCTGGTGCCGGCCGAAGTCGCGATCAAGGCCACCAGGTGCGCGCCGGCGGAATGCCCCATCAGGATGAATTTGCCGCGATCGCCGCCCCAGCGCGCCGCCTTTTCCTGCGCGCTGGCGAGTGCGCGCAGCACGTCCTTGGCCTGTTCGATCGGGGCCGCCTTGGGCAGGAGACGATAGTTGGCCGACACGACGATGAAACCGCGCGCGGCCCAGTGCTTGACCTTGTTTTCGACGACGCTGCGCATGGCCTTGTCGCCGCGCCGCCAGCCTCCGCCGTGCACCATGAAGATGACCGGCGCGCCCTGCAGCTGCCTCACGTTGGGATGCTGGGGAATGTAGACGTCGAAGCGCTGTTCCGGCTCGCTGCCGTAGGCGATGTCCCGGATCATGCGGACATGGTGGGCGTCGAAGGCCGCCGTGCCGCTGTCGTCGGCATCGTCGGGAAGCTCGTAACGCACCTGGTCGCCGCGCCGGTCGAACACGCGTTCGTCGAGTTCGCCGGCCGTCGCGGCCGGCGGCGCGCCGAGCGCGGCCGTGGCCGCCAGCGCCGCCAATACGGTGCGGCATGTCGTCTTGCGCGGATGTGAAGTCATTCCCTGCCTCCTTCCCGAGATTTTTGATTGCAGGGAATGTTAACGTAAGTGCCGCCACCTCCGCCAAGCTCCGGCAACAAATTTGTTGCCGGATGTTGCTGTACGGCCGGTCACTTCGCCTTGCCGCGCACGATATCGCCGCTGTCGACCTGGCCGCGCGCCACGGCGCGCCAGTTGCGGCCGGTCAAACGCTCGAAGTCGTGGAACGGCGACGGCAAGCCCTCGGCCTCGAAGCCGGGACCGGTCTTCAAGTCGTAATGCAGGTGCACCAGGAAGGCGTCGCCCGAGAAGCCCATTTCTCCGACTTGCTGGCCGCCTTTGACGGCGTCGCCCGGCTTGGCCGTCACGCTGCCCTGCTTCAAGTGGGCAAGCAAGCTGAATTCGCCGTTGCCATGGTCGATCACGACATGATTGCCCCACATCAGCGCGGGGTCGGCGATGAATTGCTCGCGGCTGAACGGCGGCCGCTTGCCCTTGACGTTGTCCGGCAGGTTGCCGACCGCCCTCACGATCTTGCCGGAGGCGGGAGCCAGCACCGGCTTGCCCCAGCCGAACCAGTCCTCGTTCTTGCTGCCGTCGTTGCGGTACATGCGCCCTTGCTCGTCGGTGACCACGAAGTCGTAGCTGTAGCGCATGAAATTCTGCTTCCATTTGAGCGCCTGCGCCATCGGATCGAGCATGTCGACCCGGCGATGATGGCCATAGAAATCATGGCCGTCGTGGACCAGCACCGGGCCTTGCACCGGCAGCACCAGCCGCGCGCGCGGCGTGAAGGCCTGCGGATGCACGATCGCCCGGGCGCGATACTTGGAGCCGGCATCGCCGACGTCGAAGCGGAAGTCGAAGCGCAGCGTGCTCAGTTCCAGGTCTTCCGGAAAGGCGTAGAGCGGATTGAATACCGTGATGGTCTCGCCCGGCTCGATGAAGCGGTTCGGCACGACCAGCACGCTGGCGCCGTTGGCGCCGACGCGGTATTGCGCGATCAGCTTGTCGCCGGCGCCAAGCACCGACACCTCGATCTCGCTCAATTCGATCTTTTCGCCGGTCGTGTTCTTGATGCGGAAATCGCAATTCAACAATTGCTGATGCTTGCCCTGCTCGATCAGCGGCTTGTCCGGCGCGACCGTGACCGACACCGGATCGGCGGCCACGGCCGCGCCGGCGCCGATGCACAAGCCGATCGTGCACAACATGCCGGCAAGCGCGGCGGCGTATCGTTTTTTCCGGGGCATGGGAATGTCTCCTCGTAGGCTGGTCGATAACCGGCGCACTATAAGCCAAGCGCAAGCTCGGTGCGAGCGCCGTGCGACAGACTGCGTTTTTTGAAGGATATACTGCTAGTCCGACACGCGACATTCTCCATGCGCATTCTCGACCATCGCACCGAATACATCCTGCGCCATCCCGGCCGTTTCGCCTGGCAGGCGCTGAAGAGCTTTCGCGCCAACCAGGGCTTGCTGCTGGCCGGCGCCGTCGCCTATTACGCCTTGTTGTCGATCGTGCCGCTGCTGATCCTGATCGTGATCGCGCTGTCGCACGTGCTCGACCAGGCCGAGCTGCTGCAGACGCTCGGCCGCTATCTCGAATGGCTGGTGCCCGGGCAATCGAAAGCCATCGTGGGCGAACTGGCCGCCTTCCTCGATCACCGCGACGTCATCGGCTGGCTCCTGCTGGGCACGATGGTGTTTTTCAGTTCGCTGGCGTTCACGGTGCTGGAGAACGCGATGTCGGTCATCTTCTTCCACCGGGTCGCCATCAAGCGCCGGCACTTCCTGGTGTCGGCGATCCTGCCGTATTGCCTGATCCTGTTTCTCGGCCTCGGCCTGCTGCTGATGACGATCGTGACGGCATCGTTGCAGACGATCGCCCAGGAAAGCATCGAGGTGCTCGGACGCGAATGGTCGCTGCGCGGCGTCTCCGGCATCCTGCTGTACCTGCTCGGGCTCGGCGGCGAGATCCTGGTGCTGGCGGCGATCTATCTCGTCATGCCGGTCGGCCGGCTATCCGTGCGGCATGCCTTGATCGGCGGCGCCACGGCGGCGCTGCTGTGGGAGGCGATGCGCCGCATCCTGCTCTGGTACTTCGCCACGCTGTCGCAAGTCAACGTTGTCTACGGCTCGTTGACGACCGCCATCGCCGTGCTGCTCAGCCTGGAGATCGCGGCGACGTTGCTGCTGTTCGGCGCGCAGGTGATTTCGGAATACGAGCGAATCGGCAGCGCGCCCGCCGGCGACGAGAGCGCGTCGAACGCCTAGAGCGAGCGATGTTCCGCGCGCAGCCGCTCGATGATCAGCGTCGCCTGCAAACCGGCCACGGCTTCGCGTGCCTGTTCCCAAGCATCGTGCAATTTCCCGACCGATTCCTGCATCATGAGCATCGCCTTCGTCGCGGCTTCCAGCGGCGTCGCGGCGGCGGCGCGTTCGCGCTCGATACGATCCAGCAATTCCTCGAGGGCCGGACGCTGGCTTAAGGGCGCCACCTCCACTGCCTGGCGCAACATGCGTTGACGGAGCGCCTCGAAGGCTTCCGGCTGGTGCCGATACAAGGCGACCAGCACGTCGAAATCGGGAAGTCGGGGTGCTTCGCTCATCATGTGCTCCAGTCCGTTCTCCAGGTTAGGCATACCGATGCCGTGCTGCCGAATTTTTTTTGTGGCCTCTCAAGCGGCGAAACGGCCGCGCCTGCCAGTGCGCAATCGCTCTTGCGGCCGGGATTTTCGTCTCCCAACCGCAGCAAGGATCGGGCCATCTGAGCGTCCGCAAAGCGCCGCGCATTTGGTGTTCCGCTCGCGCGAACAGAGCGCAATATGCTCGACAAGCGTCCGGTCGGAAGCGGCCGCCCACTCTTCCTGCTTCAAGCAGACCCCGCCGGTTCCATCGGCGGCCCGGAATAAGGCGATATTCGGCATGAGCGAGGAAGAGACTCTGCGACGGCGGGAACGTTCTGCAAGTTCCCCTGGCGCACGTGCGGCTTGCGTGCGCTCAATGAAGACCGTGCGGACCGGATTATGTTATGGCGTCCGGCGCATTCACAGGACAGCACATCCTCGACGAATGGAATCGAAAAACCTGCTGCTTCATTCCGCGCCGCTGGCGGACCCTGCTACCGTCGTCAGGCAAGACCTGGACGGCGTCACGATCGAATGCCACCGCCAGGGCATTCCAGCCGACATCGAGCCCGAACTGGAGGCGCTTTACGGCAGCCTGTTCTCCTCGCTGGCGCATTTCCGCGTCTATGGCGGCGCGGAGAACGCGAGCACCTATGTGGCGCGCGCCGGCGGCAAGGCGATCGCCATTTTCCTGTTCCGCATCGAAGGCGGCACGGTGCGCGTCGTCAATGAATGGATGCCGCTGGACGACGCGGAAGCCGGGCGCTTCGCCCGCTATATATTCGCCAGCCATCCGTCGGTCGGCGCGATCGTGTTCGGCGCGGTGGCGGCGACGCTCTCGCGGCCCGGCTTCCCATGCCAGCGCGTCGACATCACCGAAGACAGCGTGCTGACGCTGCCGGCCAGCGGCGAAGCCTTCGCCGAGATGCTCGGCAAGTCGACGCGCACCAATATCCGCTACTACCTGAACAAGCTGAAGAAGGACTTCCCTTCCTTCCGTTTCACCGTCTACCGGGGCAGCGAGGCGGACGAGGACGACATGCGCAATATCGTTCTTCTCAACCGCGTCCGGATGCGCAACAAGCGCAAGGTATCGGCCAACGGCGATGCCGCGCTGGAAAAGATCCTGCGGCTGGCGCATGCCGCCGGCCTGGTGGGAGTCGCCACCGTCGACGGCCGCCTGTGCGCGGGAGTGATCGGCTATCGCATCGGCGATCACTTCTTTTCCTGGGTGCGCGCCCACGATCCCGCGTTCGACGGCTACCGCCTCGGCCGCCTGACCGCCTATCTCATGATCGGCGAGGCGATCGCGCGCGGCGTCCGCGAATATCACTTCATGTGGGGGCGGGAGGAGCACAAGGCCTTGCTGCAAGGCGTGGAGCGGCGCTTCCATCGCGTCATCCTCTACCGCTCGCGCCGGCATCTGCTGCGGCATGCGCCGACCGCGCTCCGCGCGCTCTACGACGGCCGGGTGCGGCGGCTCAGGCTATGGCTGCAGGACGCGAGCCGGCGCGACGACCGCGTCTCGCGGCTGGCGACGCGCACGCTCGACGTAGCGCGCAGGCTGAAGCATTGGCTCGCGGAGCGGTAGCTACAGGTATTTTTGCCAGAACAAAGCATTGCCGGCCGCGGCGGCCAGGCGGTAATCGGCGAAGCCGCATTTGCGGTACAAGGCCTTGGCGGCGTGGTTGTTTTCCAGGACCTCGAGCGTCACCTTGCAGCAGCCGCGCTCCCTCGCCAATGCTTCGAGATACGCCATCATGCGCTGGCCGACGCCGTGGCCGCGCCATGCGGGCGACACCACGAAGTCGTGGATATTGACCAGCGGCTTGCAGGCGAAGGTGGAAAAGCCTTCGAAGCAATTGGCCAGGCCCGCCGGCTCGTCGCCCGCGAACGCGAGAATGCTGAATGCCGTCGGATGCTGCGCCAGCATCGGCACCAGCCTTTCCTTGACCTCGGCGCGCAGGGGCTCGCCGCCGCCCATCGGATCGCGGGCATAGAGATCGAGCAGGCCGATCAAGGCATGCGCATGCTGCGGATCGCGGTAATCCGCCTTGAGGATGTGCAGTTCCATGGATTTTCTTTGCGCAAAAGCGATGAGCATCGCACAAATCGCGGCCGCCCGCCGGCGCGGTCGTCCGGGAAAGATGCGGCGCACGCGCCTATGCAAGCCGCATCATTTCGTGACGATCTCGCGCTGCATCGGCGCCAGCTTGGCGATCAACCGGTTCTGGACCCGGTAAGGTATGCCGTTCCTGTCGAGCGCTTGCTGCAAGTCCTCGGTCAGCGCATTGAATTGCGCGACCGTGATGCCGAGATCGGCGTGAATGAGCGTCATGTCCTTGCCGCCGTATTTGCACGGTCCGCCGGCCAGCGCGCAGAATTGCTCGGCGAGCCGCTTCTTCAAGTGCGCGATGTCGACGTCCTTGAACGACGCGTTGATGCGCGCGTCATCCATGATGATGAGCTTGAAGTCGTCGATGATTTTGCGGATGCCTTCCTGTCCGCCGAGTTCGCGATACAGCGTGTCGTCGATCGTATTCCCGCCTTGCTGCGCCGCCGCCGGCGCCGCCAGCAGGAAAGCGCAGGCGCACGCCGCGCAGAGTCTTTTCAAGAATGCCGTCATGATGTCCGCTCAGAATCCGGTTTGCAGCGAAAGATACCAGCCCTTCTGCCGTTTCGGGTTGAAGATGGTGATGTCGCCGAGCTCCACGTAGGCCGCGGTCAGCGACACATGCTTGTTCGGGAACCAGGCGACGAACGCATCACGGTAGTCGCGCTCGTTGTCGATCGAGAGATTGCGCGGCTTCATGCGGTACTCGATGCCGGCAACCCATTGCCGATGCAGCAGATAAGCGGCCGAGACTTCGAGCAGTGCCCGATAATCGTCTTTCCGGTCGCCGCCGAAACCCATCAAGCCCATCTGGTTCGCCTTGGTCGCGCGCACCGTCGCGTTGAGCAGCAGGCCGGGATCGAGCAGGATCTTGGTCGCCGCGAGGTAATAGTCGGTGCCGCGATCGCGCCTCGCCCCGAGCTGCTCCACTTTCGAGACGCCGAGCGCCGCGAGCCCGCCGACTCCGCCGTGGCGCTTGAGCATCGCGCCGATGGCGATCTGGGGCAGCCAGCGATCCTGGTCGTAGACGGCGTCGCCCGCTACGCGCAGCTTCAGGCCGACGATGTCCTGGCGCAGGCGCAGCCGATCGAGCGGCGCGAGTCGGCCGCCGAATTCCTGTTTCGCGAACGATAATTCGATACGGTCGGCGATGCCGGCCGCGATGCCGACGCTGCGCAGGGCGTAGTCCTGCGTCTCGACCGCGGTCCAATGCAGATTGGCGCCGTAGCTGTCGCGCGTGCCGTAGCCGGTGATCAACGCCCATGGCGTCAGGCCTCCTCCGCCAGCGCCCTCGACCTGGCTCGCGCCGCCGGTGGCAAGCAGCTTGCCCATGTCGGGCCATCCGGGCGCTTCGGCGAGCGCCGCTCCGCTCGCGCCGATCGAGAGCGCCGCGAGCATGGTGGAAAAGACAATCCTGGATTTCATGTTTTCTTGTCGTTGAACGGCGGCGTGCAGGCGATGTTGATTTTCCGTCAGCCTCCAACACGCGTCTATGGATGGTGCATCGCAATAAGGAAACCATTGCCTCAAAACAACACTCGTATGCGTACAGAAACATGTGTCTGAGCGCACCAGTCTTCGGATAGAATTGATTCGTGCATGGATCTTTTCTTCCATGTCTTTTGTCGAGTTTCCTTGCCACGCCTTACGGATACGAAACTCTGTTCGCATCGTCGGAGCTCTCGCATCTCGATCATGTCGCTCATCATGTCTTTGTTGCGCAACATTTTCTCCCTCCATGCCGGCCAAGGCTTGCCCGAATGACTTCGCCATCGCCGCACCAAGCCGCCTGACAATGGACAACCTACTCACCCATCTGGTCGAAATCACCGGGCATCGCGACCATACGCTGCTCGATATTTCCACGTTGTCGGCGTTGCATGAACTGGTCGGTGCGCGCGAAGTGCGTACGCTCGAATTGTTCCGCTTGAACGACGAGTGGTTCCTGCGTCAGCGCGTCTCCACCCGGCTGGGCAAGGTCACCGCGCTGGAAGAGGATACCGATACCGAACACGCGGGCGAACCGGTCGCGCGCATCCCCGGACTGCAAGCCTGCATCGAAGAGCGGCGCAGCCATTGCGATCGGATCTCCGCGGACGGTTCGCACACTCTGTGGTTTCCGATCTGGATCAACGACAAGACCAACACTTGCGTCGAGGTCAGCAGCGACACGCGATTCAGCACGGAATCGATGAAGGTCATCGAAGGCATTCTTTCCGTTTACCGCAATTATCAGAGCCTGCTCGACTACAGCGAGCGCGATTCCCTGACCGGCCTCTTGAATCGCAAGACTTTCGACGAGAAGTTCGCGCGCATGCTGGCGACGGCGCCGCAAATCGACAATCCACCGCCCCCGCAAGACCGCGAAGACCGGCGCCAGCCGGCGGAAACCAGAGAGCAATGGCTGGCGGTCATCGACATCGACCACTTCAAGAAAGTCAACGATCGTTTCGGCCATTTGTACGGCGACGAGGTGCTGATCCTGGTCGCCAATCTGCTACGCTCTTCGTTCCGCGCACAGGATCGCGTGTTCCGCTTCGGCGGCGAGGAATTCGTGGTGTTGCTGCGCACCTGCTCGCTGGATGACGCGCGCCGGATTTTCGAGCGCTTCCGCGGCAATATCGAGCAGCATGAATTCCCGCAGGTCGGCCGCGTGACGGTCAGCATCGGCTTCGCCGGCATCACCAACGAGACGCCGGTCGTGATTCTCGGCCATGCCGACCAGGCGCTCTATTACGCCAAGGCCAACGGCCGCAACCAGGTCTGCCACTACGACGAATTGCTGGCGAAGGGCTTGCTGCAATCGGGCGAATCGCACGAGTCGGCGGAATTCTTCTTCGATCTGGTGCCGGTGCCGCCGGCCGAGTAATCCGGCTAGTGGTCTGTCGCACCCCGATTTGCGGTTTATGCCGCGGCGATCGGAGGCGAGTGCAAGGGTAAAGCAGGGAATTCGGGCAACATGTTGCCCGCCTGCGGTACGGTTTCCGCTTGCAAGCGGAAACGCGCCCTGCAAGGGTGAAGCGGAAGCAGGGCGAATCCACGGTATGGCTTGCAGGCCATACCGGCTACAGCGGCGCAAAGCATGCTTTGCGAAACACCGCTTCCGCCCCCTGCTGAGCATTCGCAACGCAGCAATCGCCTTCGAGCGGCCGACAGAAAACGTAAATCGGGGTGTG
>DASPLX010000005.1:0-69108 GCA_035627375.1 Paucimonas sp.
CGTGCATCCGGCCACCGGCGCCACCGAATGCCTGCCCAAGACCACCTTCGAGTGGGGCCAGGGCGGCGCGCCGAGCTGGAAGACGCTGCCGATGGCCGCCTTCACGCTGCCGCGCATCGGCGGCTCGAAGATCCAACGCTATCAAGGCAATCTCGACGCCACGGGCAGGACCAGCCTGATCGCCGCCGAATTAGTGGCGCGCACCGACAGCACCGAGGGCTCCACCGTCGGCACCGGCGACACCGGCTGGCATTTGTCGGGCAAGCTGTCCATCCGCCTGCCCAACGGCCAAGTGATCGAGCGCACGCTCGACCTGGCCGCGATCGGTTTGCCGCCCGATATCTACACGGGCGCGACCGGCTTGCACGTGGGCGACCTGGACGGCGACGACCGCGACGACCTGGTGCCGTACGACAGTTTCGGGGCGAAATGGGGCTATTGCCTGAACACGCCGGCGGCCGACGGCACGCCCAGCTTCACCTGCCACGGTCCGTTCGATCGCGGCGTGCACACCATGGCCGACTTGCGCAACATCGGCAAGATGCGGCTGCTGCGCGGCGTGAACGCCAACGGCGATGGCGAAAGCTGCACCGTGGCGGGCACAACGCAACAATGCACCCCGTTCCGAGTGAGCGGCGACCTGAGCGGCTGGACCGACGGCTTGTCCACGCGCAGCCCGATCCATTTCAGCGCCGGCGGCGCGGCCGGGTTCTACGCGGTGCGCAACACGGATGGCATGCAATTGCCGGTGACGAGCCGCTCGACGGCGTGCTTCCATCGCCAGGACGGACTGCATTGCCAGTCCGTCGCGCAAGCCAGCATCGCCAGCGGCCATACGCCGGTGAAGCCGGCGCTGTACGCCACCACCCCGATCGGCGACCTCAACGGCGACGGCCACGCCGACTTCGTCTACACGCTGACCAATGCCGGCGCCGACACGGGCGCTTACCTGTGCCTGTCGAAGGAAACCGGCCTGGAGTGCCAACGCGACGCGGTGTTGACGCCGTATGTCACGGCCGGCGGGACGGCGAGCTATACGCTCGGGCAAGGCAAGATCGGCGACTTCCTGGGCGACGGCGTGAACCGCTTGCTGTTCGCCAAGCTGGTGCCCGAGCAACCGGCGGCGCTGGCCTCGGTGCTGTGCCGCTACACGGCAGCGGGCTTCGCGTGCCAGGAGATCGGTTATTCGCCTGCCGCGCGCGAGAACCACGACCCGGTGCAGGTCGACGAAAGCGGCCTGCCGGCGTTCTTCGCGGAGACCGGCGCGGAAGAGAATAATTTGCCGCTGTTCCAGACGGTCACGCTGGTCGAGGCGCCGGAGCAAGACCGCCTGGTCGGCGTGACCAACGGCGTGGGCTACCGGGAAGAAGTCAGCTACGCGCGCGGCGACGATGGCGCGGTATATGGCCGCACGGCCGTGATCGATGGCGAGGCGCGGCTGCCTGCCTATCCCAAGAAGGCCAGCATGCCGGACGTGCTGGTCAAGGAAGTGCGCAGGAGCAACGGGCAGGGCGGCTGGCTGCGCAGCGCCCACCGGTATGAAGGCGCCCAGACCAATATCTTCGGCCGCGGCTCGCTCGGCTTCGGCAAGGTGACGGTGACGGATGTGGCATCGGGCATCGCCACCGAGCTGGTGCTGGTGCAGGGGCATCCGTATACGGGCCGGCTGCAGCGCAGCCGGACGATCTCGAGCACGGGCGTGGTAATGAACGACACGCGCCAGCAATGGGATCGGCAGATCCTGACCTGGCCCAACGGCAAGCAAACGACGTTCGTGTACGGCAAGCAGACGATCGTGGCGCGGAAGGACTTGTACAACAGAGACCTGTCCACGACCACGACCGACAACCAGTACGGCGACGGCTGGGGCAACCTGACACGGCAAGACGTCAGCGTGAGCGGCAACGGCAAGACGTTTGCGAGCAGCACCGTCAACACGTACCGCAACGACAGCGCGGCATGGCTGCTCGGCTTGTTGGAGACGGGCACGGTCACCAAGACCGACCCGGCGGCCGGCAGCATCACACGCAACCTGGGCTATGCCTACGAGCCGGCGAGCGGCTTGCTCAAGAGCGAGACGATCGAGCCGAACGATCCGGCCTTGCGCGTGATGACGAGCTACGAGCGGAACAACGCCTTCGGCCTGGTCAACCGGAAGATCCAGGCCTGGACCGACCCGGCCACGGGAGCACCGCAAACCCGCACGCTGAGCGACACGACCTACGACGCCCGTGGCCGCTTCGCGGTCACCGTCAAGAACGCGCTGAACCATGCCGAGACGCGCACCTTCCACGCCGGCACCGGCGCCCAGGCGAGCCTGACCGGCCCGAACGGGTTGACGACGGCGTGGACCGTGGACGGCTTCGGCCGAACAACGAAAGAGCTGCGCGCCGACGGCAACGAGACGCGCCAGTACCGCAAGCAATGCCAGGGCGATTGCCCGGCCGGCGCGGTTGTGGCGAGCATCAGCGACAGCTTCCACGGCAACGAGCGCATCGCCGTGCCGCAGGTGACCTACAGCGATGCCGCCGGCCATGTGCTGCGCACGCAAACCTGGGGCTTCGACGGCCGCATCATCGTCACCGACCAACGCTACGACGGCGAAGGCCGCCTCCACGAGGTGGACCAGCCGCGCTACGTCGCCGATCCGGCGCGCCTGGCCAGCCGCATGGCCTACGACGCCCTGGACCGCGTCGTCAGCGTGACGAGTGTGAACGAGGCCGGCGGCGAGCAAGTCGCCACGACGGAATACCGGGGCTTGGTCACGACGCTGCGCAATGCCAAGGGCCAGGCACGGGTCGAGACCCGCGATGCGCTGGGCCGCGTGGTGAACGTGCTCGATGCCAAGTTCGGCAACACGCGCTTCGACTACGACGCCTTCGGCAACCTGATCAAGACCACCGACCCGAACGGCAATGTCGTGACGGTCACCTACGACCGCCTGGGCCGCAAGACCGACTTGCGCGATCCGGACCTGGGCTGGATCCATTACGACATCGATCCGCCGGGCCGCACCTGGAAGCAAACCAGCCCGGTGCAGCGCAGTCTGGGACAATCCACGCGCTTCGAGTTCGACGCGCTCGACCGCATGACCGGCCGCTACGAGCCCGACCTGGAAAGCCACTGGGTGTACGACACCGCGGCCAAGGGCATCGGCCAGTTGGCCGAAGCCTACACCGGCACGCCGAGCGTCAAGGATTACCGGCGCCTGCACACCTACGACAACCTGGGCCGCGCCGGCACGACCAGCATCGTGCTCGACGCGGTCTACACCAGCACGCCCGAGTACGATGCCTGGGGCCGGACGATCCGCCAGACCCACCGGCGCGGCACGGACGCGGCCAAGGTGTACGACCTGCGCTACAACGAGCACGGCTACCTGGCGCGGCTGGAGCGCGGCAGCCTGGTGCTGTGGCAAGTCGATACTCAGGACGCGGCGCAGCGCATCGTGCAAGCCAGCCTGGGCAACGGCTTGACGCAAAGCCGGGGCTACAACGCCCATACCGGGCGGATCGACCATGGGGTGCTCAAGGCCGCCACGGGCAAGGTCTGGCTGCAGGAAGGGTACCAGTACGATGCGCTGGGCAACGTCACGCAGCGCACCCAGTACGTGGACAACGTCGGGTTCACGGAAAGCTTCGGCTACGACGAGTTGAACCGTCTGACCGGCAGCCAGGTGGCGGGGCAGATGCAATACGTGTACCGCTACGATGCGGCGGGCAACCTGATCTACAAGACCGGGGCGGGGGAATACGTATACCCGAGCCAGGGGCCTAACGCGGTGCGGCCGCATGCGGTGCAGAGCATGCCGGAGCGCAGTAGCGAGAGTTTCGGCTACGACGCCAACGGCAACCTGACCAACGGCTTGGGACGTTCGATCACGTGGACCAGCTTCGATATGCCCAAGAGCATACGCAAGGGGAGCGAAGGCGGCACGTTCGTGTACGGTCCGGAGCATCAGCGCACGGTGCAAGTCCGTTATGACGCGCATACGATCCGCTATGCCGGGGCGATGGAAACCGATACGTCCGGCAGCGGCGTGACGGTCAAGACCTACTGGCCGCTGGGCGTGGGGGTGGAGATCGACCGGCCGGGCGCGACGTCGACGGAGTTGAACTGGACGCACACGGACCGGCTGGGAAGCGTGGTGGCGTTGACGGGGCAGGACGGCTCGGTGCGGGAAGGGTATAGTTACGACGCCTGGGGCATGCGGCGGTGGCTGCACGGCAGCTTGAACGGCTCGCCCACGGGCGACCATATCGATGGAGCGGTCGACAGCAAGGGATACACCGGGCATGAGATGCTCGATACGGTCGATCTGGTGCACATGAACGGGCGGGTGTACGATCCGTTCGTGGCAAGGTTCCTGAGTGCGGATCCGCTGATCCAGGATCCGACCAACGGACAGAACTACAGCCGCTACAGCTATGTCTATAACAACCCGACCAATCTCATCGACCCGACGGGCTTCGCGACGCAGCGTCCCGCGGGTTGTGATAGACGGTGCCAGGAAGAGCAGAAGAGAAAGGAGCGGTGCCAGAACGACCCGAATTGCGGCTACATCGGCGGTGAAACGGAGTTCGAGCGACGAGCGCGAAATGCCGCCCATGGTTCGTCAAGTAGTGGAGGATCGGGAGCGAGTGGTTCGGGAACGGCAGGAAACTTCGCTTCCGGGGCAAACACGACCAGGACGTTTGTCAATGACGTTGCTGCAGGACTGACGAGCGATGGTCTGTCGTCTATCGTCATACACAGGGGATATTGGAAAGAGGAAATTATCCCTCGGTATTATGGAACCGCCGGCGAGATTTGGGGGCAGTGGATGTCCCTCAATCCATTTGAGTTAATTGCTCGCGATCTGGGGGCGAGCCGGCGGCTGGCATTCTGGATCGGGATGGTGTCGGCCATTGGGAATCCCAAGCAGCTGCTGCAAGGAGCCGCAAAGGGAATAAACTTTTTCCGAGGTGCTAAACCGGGCGCGGCTCCCAGCTTTGTTCCAAGGGAAAATGATTTCAAAGTGGATCCTATGACCGGCTTCGTAAAGGATACCCATGGAGTTTCTGTCTTTGATAATGCGGCGAGTGTCAGCTCCAAAGGTTTTGTTCCACATCAGGTGGACCTGAATTCAGTTCCAGACTCTTTACGAATTATTCAGCGTGGTGCCGACCCTCATCATTTTGAAATAGTGCCGCAGGTTGGGGCTAATTTGACGCCGCAGCAATTTATCAACGCATGCAGCAGCATTGTTTGTAAGTGAAGATAGAGAAGATATCTATGTGCGATTACTCATTTGTCCTTCCATCAGATTTCGATGACTATGAATGGGAAGTGACGGCGAAGGGATGTTTTTCCGAAGCGATGTTGACTGTTTCAGGGAAGCGCTACCGACTGAATTTTTACGACGCAGTGCGGCTTAGTCAAGAAATTGAAAGCGCGATTGAGCACGGAGGCATGTTTTTTGAACCAAATTTGCTAGTTATTAAATCCGTGAACAAAGAAAACATGGAGCAGGCAGTAGACCTCTTGGTACGCTCAGGCCAGACGACTTCCTGCCTGCCAGAGTAACTATGGTACGGGAGGCTTGGGGCGTTTGCTCCGCGTATTGAATCGCAATTCGTCAAGGCCAAATCCTGGTGGAAGTAAGGGCCGTTCTCCCGGTAATCTGGGACGAGCGGCGTTTTTACGTCCATGCTCGACGCTGCCCCGTCCGCTCGTTCGCGATATTTTTTCGGCTATGTTGGAAGGGCTTTTTTTTTACTACTCCGTGCTGTCCGCAACGAACCTTACGGTAATCAGAAAGACCCTGACGGTCAACGAACGCAGTTCTGAAAGCTTGCACAACAAAAAAGGCGGGAAACTCTCCCGCCTTCTGCAGACCAAGATCCTTATCCAGGTTCTTCGGCGTTCCCCTCAATAGGTGCACTTGCAATGGCCGGTCGACCAATTCCATACGCCGCCGGCGACTGCCTCCAACTCTTCTTCCGACATTTCCCCGTTCGCTACCAGAGGTTTCCTCGGCAGGATAAAGAACAAATCTTTATTGGTTTCCTCGAGCACCGTCAGTTTCACATCGTCGGGGATATCGATTCCCAATGCCTTCTTGAATGCCGTCTTGGGACTGGACATGAGTTCTTGTTTGAAGGCTTCGTCTTCCCAGCTTTTCGAAATCACTTTCCAGAATGCTTCTTGATCCAAAGCCTTTTCTTTCTCCTTTGCTTTGGCGATGAGTTCATCGACATGAGGCTTGTCCGACATGATTTCCCCTTTCCATAAGTTGGATGATGGCATTCGTCTAGCAATCGAGGAATGCGCACTGCCGTTCATCGAAACTGCGAATTGATTGTAGTCTCTGGTTTTTGCATTCTCAATGCATTTGGATAAACATTCGATCGCGCGTCGCGTGCGCGCATCGTTTGTTGTTAATGTCGCATTCGATCATTATTCCCACAACAACACGGACGAAATGCGCGAGGGATCGGCGAGACGCAATAATTGATAGCCGATGCCGGAATGCCCTTGAAAAAGGCCTGGGTGCAGGATGCGATGCGGCGCGATGTCGTTCCGTCCGACGCCGACAGCACCGATGATGTTTCTTAGCCGCGAGCCGATCTCGCTGCGCAATTCCGGTAGGCCAAGCTTGATGCATGCAGTCAGCAGCAATTCAATCCTGCCCAGATTGCCGCAGCAAAGATGATGAACGGCGGCAGGGCTTGAGCGGAGCGTCTTGTCTATTGCCAGGCGAATATCGGTGTCCACCTCCGGACTTTGCGCGAATGCCAATCCCCCCAGGCGCGCAAGGCCGATTCCTGGCGCGCCGTGACACCACGATGTCCGGAATGCGGGTTGTTCGGCTTGCAGGAGGTCCGGCCAGTTATTCGCGTCGGGAACATAGAGGCTCTGTTCATATTCGATGGCCTCCTGCGCGGCATTCCGCCATACCGCTTCGTCCGTGAGCGCATGCAGGCGCAGGAGTGCATACGCGATCCCTGCCGCCCCGTGCGAAAAGCCGGTCAATGGTTTCCGGTCCAATGTGAGCCAAGTGCGAAAGCCTGTCGATAGTTCTACTCTTTTTGCCAATAGATGACGGGCGCATTGCGTGGCTTTTTCGAGAACGCTCGCATCCCTGGTCGCCGTGAAGAGAGTCGTCAAGCCGAGTATGGCGCCGGCGGCTCCCGCGGTGACATCATAGTGATGATCCGCGCCAATCAGGGAATCGTCGATCCGGCATGCGGCGCGCGCGGCTTCGGCATGGAGTTCGGGGGCATCGATCAACCGCGCTATCTTTGTCATTCCGTACAGCACCGACCCCAACCCCAAGGCGCCGCCAAGGCCTATTTTCCGAAGCGTCTTTCCGGCATGCGGACCGTCGATGCGCTCGCGTACCGGTTTGATGATGCGCATCGCGCAAGCACGGTACGCCTCATTGCCGGTGATGTTGAACAGCGCCGCGAAAAACAATGCGACACCCATGCTGCCGTCATACAGGTTGATCCCCATCGGCTCGAGACGCTGGCGGCCGGAAATCGGGTGATACGCCAGGGTGAGCCAAGTGACGCTGCCGTCCTTGCCGTGAATCGCCCGCTCCATCAATTGCGCGGCGATCGCTTCCGCACGGGCGACCAGCGCTTCGGGTGAAATGGAGAACGGATCTTCGGGTTCGTCGCCGTGGAGTCGCACGGCGTCGGACTCGGGCGCGGTGACGTCGTCGGTTGCGTGCGCCGCCGCCCGCCGGGCATGGAGCAAGGTCCGCGCGATGGTCAATTGATATTCGAGATCCTCCGAGCAAAGCCCGCGCAGCCTCGTCAACACGCCGTCGAAGCCAGCTTCCCTAAAGCAGGGAATCGAATCGGCCTCTCCGAGCGGCAGGCTGTCGCCATGCGCGGGAGCGGTAAAGTACGGAATATCGAGCTGCTCCAGCGCGGCCTGTTCGTATTGCACCAAGGGCCAGAATATCTCGTGAGCCGCGCGACCGCTCATGGCCCGGGCCAGCGCTTCCAACTCGATGCTGCGGTCGACGCCGTCTCGCAGGTACCGCGGAGCCAGCGTGCGATCCAGCATGACCGAATACACCTTGGTGGCGCGGAACAGATAACGTACCCGCTGGCTCTTCAGGTCTTTCAACGGGCCGTTGTCCGTGTCCAGCAATTCCTGGCGGCGGGCAAGCAGGAAGTCGTACATGAGCCGGAAGCCTGACTCGATGTCTTCCGCATGATCGGCCGCGGACAAGGGCCGGCCTGACAAGCTGGCAATATTGCCTTCCGCCTGGGTCGTGTTCTCTTCGACGACGAATTCCATCGCGTCCGTATTGGCATGATGCAGGCGCGTTTGATCGAAAGGCAGGACCTGCCCCTGTACCGCGCCAAGACCGCTGAGATCGAGGTGATTGCCCTTTGCATCGAATTCCCAATGCGGAAGCAGGCCGGTCCGCAGCACGGAATTCATGATCAATTCCTCGGCTTGACCGGCTGCCGCGTCCTCGTCGGCCAGCTTTACCCGAGGATGCATGATTGTCTCTACATCGACCAGCACGGGATGTTCTCCGCACGCGATGACGTTCTCCATGTGGCAGTCCGTCGTCCCCAGCACATGGAGCAGGCATAACAGCATTCCCGACCGGACAAAGAACCGCGTCGCTTCCTCTTCCTTGTCGCAACCGATGTGCGCGGCGAACTCGACCCATCCGTGATCCGCCCTGTCGAGTATGGCGAGAGTCTTCAGCGGGTAGGGCAATCCTTTCCTGTTCAACCAGTCGAGCAAGCGGAAATAGGCGTTTTCGAGGGACAAGCCTTTGGGTTTGTACACCAGGCGCAGGCCGGAGCTGAACCTCACCAGCAGGACCGTGCGGCCGCCGCAGTGCGGATCGGACAAGCCTATTCCGATATCGGATACGATCGCGCCGGACCGGAGCGCATCCGGCCGCGGCGAACCGAAGGTTCGCGCGATCGCCTCCTGATCGTCGCGCAGATGCGTCAGGAATTCGCCGATGAGCCCGACCCATTGCTCGACGGCGGTGCCGAGCAGCCGGCCCAGCACGCAATATTCGACGAGAAAATCTTTCAGGCCGCCGTTATAGAACGCCTCGACGAACTCTTTGTATAACCGGTCCTGGGTGTGTTGCTGCAAGCGTTGCAGCAAGAGCTCGAATCCCGTCTGGCGGCTGCTCCGATAGGCGGTGAACTTCGCGGTGAGCGCTTGTACGGCGATGCGGCTCAGCCGTTGCAGCAGGCGCCGTTCCAGCTGGACGATCACCGACGGGGCAAGAAGGTCGCAGTCGTCGGATGCGCGGGTCCGAAGCAGAGCGCGCCCGGCATCGATAAACGGGAGAATTATCTCTTCGAAGGCAACGGGCGTGTCCCGGATCACGCCTCTTGATTTTCGGTCCGCGATGAACTTGCCGATGTCGGACGCATGCATCCCGGCGGTTTCGATCGCCGTGCGCAAGACGGCCGTCCACGACGGCGCATCGGAAGCCGGTGCCGGAGGGCTCTCCAGCCAGGCTTGCGCGCCGGCGGCGTCCAGCCCCAACCGGGCGAGCCTGGATTGAAAACGCTCGGGAACGCCGCCGGCGCTGGTGTCGGCCCAGCGCATCATTCTCTTCTGCGTTTGCTCGGAACGGATATGCCCGTCGCCGGCCGCCTGCGCAGGTCGCGGGCGGCCGAAGAGAGGCGCGGCACGCGCGGCGATATCGGCGAGTTCGGAGTCGCTTAAGGTCGGCATGACTCGCGTATGCGACGGAATCACTTGACGAGACCGAGCAAACGTTCGAATCGCAATCCCGCCAGATACACCGTGTCGAGCAAATGCGTATCGAGTTCTCCCTCGGCCTCGATGTCTTCTTGCAAATTCCCTTTCTCGGCCGCGCCATATCCCATGTGCTGGATCGTGCTTCGCATCCTGTCCGCCAGGAACATGGCGACGGCGCGATGGAAGCGCGCAGAGAATGCGGTATCGGTCTCGATTCTTTGCCTGATGGCCGCGTGGGAAACCGCAAGAACGAGAGAGTCTTCCTCGACCATGACCGATGCGGTGGTCGGGCGCGAATCGATAAGAGACATTTCGCCAATGATTTCGCCGTTGCCCAGCTTGGCGATTTCCCCTAGCTTCGCGATGCTCACCGACATGGCGCCCTCGAGGAGGATGTGTACCGTATCGAGATGCGTTCCCTCTTCGATGAGCCGCATTCCCTTGGCGAAGCGCCGGGCGACGCCCACGCGGGCGATCCACTCGATGTCTTCGTCATTGAACTGGCCAAAGATATAAAGAATCTTCCGCACGACGTCTCCCTATTTGTCGATAACAACAGTCCGGAGAACAACCGGCACTTTTACCACCACCTTGTTCGAGAGGTAAATTACACTGTGCCATACGTCGATGATTTAAAGCAATGCATAGCGAGCCGCACGTGGCGTGATCAGCTTTCTTTTAAATCATTTCATGTTGAAAAATAAGCAGCCCAATACAACAGGGAATCGGCGCTGGCGGGCGCGCGCCCGGCCCGTCTTTTTCGGCCCGGCCGGCAGAGTCGCGGCATCGTCTCCCCGTCCGAAGAGGCAACTGCGATGAGAACCGATTTGTTCAGGAAGTCCGCGCTCGAGCGTCTATCCTCCCCCGAGCAATTGGATCAGATGGTGCGGGTTGCCGATCCTTTCGCCTGGCTGGCATTGATCGCCGTCTGGGGAATATTGCTGGCCGCTGTGCTGTGGAGCGTTTTCGGGACGATTCCCAGCCGGATCAGCGGCCAGGGCATCCTTCTTCGGGAAGGCGTGTTCAACGTCGCGTCGATGCGCGGCGGGGTTGTGGCGGAAATGACTCGTCTTCACCCCGGCGACCGTATCGAAAAAGGACAGGTGATTGCGCGCGTGGCGCAACCCGCATCATCGGACGCGACTCGACCGGCCCGTTCCGGCATCGCCGCATCGGCCGCCGACATCGTCAGTCCGTATTCCGGCAGAGTCGTGGAAGTCATGGCAAGAACGGGCGATAGCGTGGCGGAACGGTCGCCGATCATCAGTCTCGAACCCGACAAGCCGCTGGAAGCGATCATCTATTTTTCTTCCCAAAGCGAGGCGAAAGGCATCAAACCGGGAATGCTTGCCCAGCTTTCGCCGGTCACCGCCAAAAGGGAAGAGTTCGGCGTATTGCTCGGCAAGGTGCGTGCCGTTTCGGAATTTCCCGTCACTCCGCAAGGCATGATGGCGGTCCTGAACAATGAAGCCCTGGTGCGCATGTTCTCGCGGGACGGGCCGCCCGTCGCGGTGCACGTCGAGTTGTTGCCGGATGCGGCCTCCCGCAGCGGATACCGCTGGTCGTCCGAGGCCGGCGCGGCGTTGCCGGTGACCAGCGGAACGCTCTGCACCGCCGCGATCATCTTGCGCGAGCAAGCGCCGATCAACCTATGGATGCCCATGGTTCGCCACTATGCGGGTCTATAGGATCGGGGCCGCCATGGCCGCATTCGGCTGGATTCGTCGGAAGATCGGACGAGGCATCGCCGGTCCGCGCGGCCGGCGAGCGAAGACGCCGACGGTCTTGCAAATGGAAGCCACCGAATGCGGCGCGGCATGCCTCGGCATTGTTCTCGGCTACTACGGGAAAATCGTTCCGCTGGAAGAGTTGCGCATCGCGTGCGGCGTCTCGCGGGATGGCAGCAAGGCAAGCAATCTCCTCAAGGCGGCGCGCGGATACGACATGCTTGCCAAGGGATTCAAGTACGAGACGGAAGACCTGAAAGATCTCGCATGTCCTTTTATCGTCTTCTGGAACTTCAATCATTTCCTGGTCGTCGAGGGATTCGGAAGCGATTGCGTATATTTGAACGACCCGGCAACCGGTCCGCGCACGGTCGGCCTCCAGGAGTTCGACAAGGCCTATACCGGAGTCGCGCTCGTTCTTTCCCCGGGAGCGGGCTTCGCGGCCGGAGGGGAAAAGCGAAGCCTGGTTTCCGTCTTGCGCAAGCGATTGTCCGGCTCTGCCTACGATCTGCTCTTCCTGATGCTCGTCACGCTTGCGTTGGTGGTGCCCGGGCTCGCCATCCCGGTGTTTACCAAGGTATTCGTGGACGGATACCTGGTGAACGGCGCACAAGACTGGCTGCGTCCGCTGCTGATCGGCATGGGCATGACCGCGGTACTCAGGACGGTGCTGACCTGGCTGCAACAGAAATACCTGCTCCGTCTGGAAACCAAGCTTGCGCTGGCGTCGTCCGGCGCTTTCTTTTGGCATGTTCTCCACTTGCCCATCGAGTTCTTCCAACAGCGCTTCGCCGGCGACATCGGCCATCGCGTCGGCGCCAACGACACGGTGTCCGAATTGCTGTCCGGCGCATTGGCGACGAATGCCGTCAACGCGCTGGTCGTGGTCTTCTATGCCGCCTTGATGTTTTATTACGACGCGACGCTGACCCTCATGAGCATCGCGTTCGTGGCTGCGAATCTGGGGGCGTTGCGCTATGTCTCGCGGCTGCGCCGCGACAGCAATCTGCAGCTCCAGCAGGAACGAGGGAAACTCGTCGCCGCCACGATGGGCGATTTGCAGATCATCGAAACATTGAAGGCTTCCGGCGGCGAAGCGGATTTCCTGGCACGATGGTCGGGCTATAAGGTCAAGGTGCTGAATGCCGAGCAGCGGCTCGAGACGCCGTCGCGGCTGATATCCTCGCTTCCGCCTTTCCTCGCCGGCTTGTCCACGGTGGGCATACTCGGCCTGGGCGGCTGGCGCGTCATGAACGGCGAGTTGAGCATCGGCGCCCTGGTCGCTTTTCAGAGCCTGCTCGTCAGTTTCACCGAGCCGATCAACAAGCTCGTGGAACTCGGCGGCAGGCTGCAGGATGCCGAGGCCGACCTGATGCGCCTGGACGATGTCGAGCGCTACCCGGGAGATTCCCGGTTGACCGACAATGCCCAGGCCGCTTCACAGGCAGCCGGCGACCGGAAACTGAGCGGCCTGTTGGAATTGCGCGGCGTGACGTTCGGGTATAGCCGGCTCGATGCGCCGCTGATAGAGAATTTCTCCTTGCTGCTGCGTCCAGGCAGCCGGGTTGCTCTGGTGGGCGGCTCCGGCAGCGGAAAATCGACCGTCGCGAAACTGGTTGCCGGGATCAATCGCCCGTGGTCCGGAGAGATCCTGTATGACGGGCGAACGATCGACGCCATTCCACGGCCGGTGTTCGCCAACAGCGTCGCGATGGTGGACCAGGATATTTTCCTGTTCGAGGGGTCTGTCCGCGAGAACTTGAACCTATGGGATGCCACGTTGCCGGACGTCGATCTGGTCAACGCGGCGAAGGATGCGCATATTCATGACGCCATTGCCGAACGTTCCCGCGGCTACGACTCGATCGTGGCGGAGGGCGGCACCAACTTCAGCGGCGGCCAGCGGCAACGCCTGGAGATCGCGCGCGCCTTGGCGCTGAACCCGTCTTTGCTGATCCTGGACGAGGCGACCGCCGCGCTCGATCCCGTGACGGAGAAAGCCATCGATGACCGCATTCGCCAGCGAGGTTGCGCCTGTCTTATCATCGCGCATCGTTTGAGCACGATCCGCGACTGCGATGAAATCATCGTGCTCGACCGCGGCCGCGTCGCCGAGAGAGGCACGCACGAATCGTTGATGCGGCAGGACGGCCTCTATGCCAACCTCATTCGCTCCGACTGATCGCCATGAACCGCACCGTCTCCACGGAAGATGAACAACGCCTCGATCTTCGAGAATCGGCGGATCGAATCATGCTGGACGACGTGCTGGGGAACTTCCGTTCCGTACTCGGGACGCAGGAATCCGCGCACGAAGAGTCGAGCGGAAACAGCCTGATCGACGCCCTGCAAATCATTGCCCGCGCATTGGGACGCGAGGTCCGTCTCGATACGGCGGCGCGGCGCCGTTTGGTCCAACAGGATCTCATCGACGGGTTTTCAAAGATATTCCGCCTTTACCCGCGCGAAGTGAAATTGACAGGGAAGTGGTGGATGCGCGACAACGGCCCGCTCCTGGCATTCGTGAAGGACGATGGGCGTCCGCTCGCGCTCGTGCCGATGCCCGGCGGCACGTATAAGGCGGTCGATCCCGGCATGCAAGCGGAATGGATGATCGATGCCGATCCGGCGGAACGCATCGCGGATCAAGCCGTCATGTTTTTCCGTTTGCTGGACGACGGTCCGATCGACTTGAAGGCATTGATCCGGTTCGGCCTGCATGGCAATCGGAAGGAAGTCATGCGGATCGTCCAGTGCGGCCTCGCCGGCGGAGCATTGTCCATGCTGGTGCCGGTAGCGGTCAGCGCGTTGTTCGATCATGTCGTTCCGAGCGCCGCGCCGGGGCTGCTGTTGCAACTCGTCGCGATTCTGCTGGTGGTCGCGGGCGCTTCCTTCCTTTTCGACTTGACACGATCGTTCACGCTCCTGCGGGTGGAAGGAAAGATGGATATCAGCGTCAACGTCGGCATCATGGAGCGTTTGTTCAAGCTGCCGGCGCCGTTCTTCCGGCAATATACCTCCGGCGATCTGACGCAGCGCGCATTTGGTTTCGACAATATTCTCAGATCGCTGACGAGTTCCGCGCAGGCCGCGATCATCAGCGGAATATTCTCCCTGTTCAGCTTCTTCTATCTGTTTTTCGTCGATGTCAGATTGGCTTTGCTGGCAATGCTCCTCGTCGGGGTGGCCGTTGCTTTCACCACGGCCGCCAATCTCGAACGGCTGACGCATGAAAGGGCGCTTTTCAAGTGGCAGGGCGCTCTTTCGAGCCGTGTTTTTCAATTGCTGAAAGGCGTCGCGAAGCTCCGTGTCGCGGCGGCCGAAACCCGCGCATTCGCCGTATGGGGAAGGGATTTCGCGCACAAGAAGCGCCTTGGCCTGGTGAGCAAGAGCTTGGCGAACCGGGTAACGGTATTCAACGCAGGCTACCCCCTGTTCGCGTCCCTGGTGCTATTCGCCGCGGTGGATCTGTTTCGCATAGACATCCAGGTCGGTGCATTCTTGTCGTTCAGCGCGGCGTTCGCGCAATTCCTGTCCGCGGCGCTGGGAATAGGCGCGGCATTGACTGGATTGTTGACCGTGGTACCGCTATACGAGCGGCTTACGCCGATATTGACGTCCCGCCCCGAAGTGGACGAAGCCAAGGACTCTCCCGGCGAACTGACCGGAGAAATCGAAATCAGTCGTGTGTCTTTCAGGTACTCTCCCGAGTCGCCGCTCATTCTCAAGGATGTCAGCCTGACCATCCGGCCGGGCGAATTCGTCGCGTTCGTCGGTCCGTCCGGTTCGGGAAAATCCACGTTGCTCAGGCTGTTGCTCGGCTTCGAGCACCCGTCATCCGGGGCCATCTACTATAGCGGCAAAGATATCTCGGGGCTGGATCTCAATGCCTTGCGCCGGCGGATCGGTGTCGTTCTTCAGGACGGCCGTTTGATGACCGGGGATATTTTTTCCAATATCGTCGGATCGGCTTCGCTGGGAGCCGAAGCGGCTTGGGAAGCCGCGCGCATGGCAGGTCTCGAAGAGGATATCAAGCGCTTCCCGATGGGGATGCATACCGTTATCAGCGACGGCGGAAGCACCTTGTCGGGCGGTCAACGCCAGCGATTGCTGATTGCCAGGGCGCTGGTGCGCAAGCCGCGGATATTGTTTTTCGATGAAGCGACCAGCGCACTGGATAACCGCACGCAGGAACTGGTGAGCGAGAGCATCGAACAGCTCAAGGCGACCCGAATAGTCATCGCGCACAGGCTAAGCACGATCAAGAATTGCGACCGGATTTACGTGCTCGACAACGGCGGTATCGTGGAGCATGGAAGTTTCGAGGACCTGATGCGGCTGAACGGAAAATTCTCGGAGCTCGCGAAGCGGCAGATGGCATAAGCATCGAGATCGGGTAGCGGATCCGAATGGTCGCCGGACATGCTCGGCCTGCCTTACTGAAGCTGCGCGGCGCCGCCATTCGCCAACTTCCCGAACGACGACCTGCCGAATCTGCGAGGCATCGCCTAGATCCCGCGGAATGCCGCCGAGGCTGCGCGCCGGCATGACGCGCCGCGGCCGCGGCGTTTCAAGGGGCAGGCGGACGGCGCGGGCGTAATGCCCTGGATCTGTCCTGGACCGGGCGTTGCGATGAGGCGCGTGAATTCCCGACATCTCTACGACCTCGACTCGAATTCCTGAAACGCTTCGCCGAGCGCCGCAAGCAACACGTCATCGTCCCAAGGCTTCGTCAGGAATTTGAAAATCGCGCCATGATTGACCGCATCCGCTACCGATTGCAGATCGGTATAGCCGGTCAGGACCATGCGCACGATGGCCGGATACATGTGCTTGACGCGCGATAGGAATTCGGTGCCGCTCATTCCCGGCATTCGCTGGTCGCACAAAATGACTCCCACCTCGGTGGTCGCCAGGACTTCGAACGCCTCCGCGGCGCTCGTCGTGACGAGCACGTCGAATCCCTTGCCTCGCAATGCGCGTTTGATCGCCGCCACGATATTCATTTCGTCGTCGACTACCAATAAGGTGCGTTGATACGGCCTCGGTAGAAATTTGCTCAAGTCAAGGGACTTTGACTCCCGCAGCATCGCGGCGCATAGCGCGGCGTCGACCGGCCGGCTGAACAAGAATCCCTGGATTTCGTCGCATCCGTGCTTTGCCAACAGCGCCAGTTGTCCTTCCGTTTCGACGCCCTCCGCAATAACCCGCAATCGCAGGCTGTGCGCCATGGCGATCACGGCGTGCGCGATCGACAAGTCGTCGGGATCGGAAATCAGGTCGTGTACGAACGATTGATCCAGTTTTAGCTTGTCGACGGGGAAGCGTTTCAGATAACTGAGATTGGAGTATCCCGTACCGAAGTCGTCGATCGAAAGGCGTATCCCCATTTCCTTCAATTTTTGCAGAATGCCGATCGTGTTTTCGGGATCCTCCATCGACAGGCTTTCGGTGAGCTCAAGTTCCAGCAAACTCGGATCCATGCCGGTTTCGTCAAGGATTTCCTTCACTGTCCCCGGAATGTTCTTGGAAAACTGCTTCGCTGACAGATTGACCGCGATCGGCGTCTTGGACAAGCCGGCGCGCTTCCACTCGCGGCTTTGTTCGCATGCGCGGCGCAACACCCACTCTCCGATCGGCAGGATGAGGCCGGTCTCTTCCGCCAGGCCGATGAATCGGCCAGGAGGAATCATCCCCAACTCCGGATGCCGCCATCTGACCAGCGCTTCGAAGCCGATGATCTTTCCGGATCTCATATCGACCTGCGGCTGATATTGCAATACGAACTCGTTTCGCTCCAGGGCGCGTCGCAGCGCGCCTTCCAGGCGCAAGCGTTCGCTGGTGCCGCGGTTCAGCTCGGGGCGGTAGAACTCGTAACGTTCCACGCTGCCGGAAGACGCCCGCCGCACTGCGGCTTCCGCGCCTTGCAACAGGCTGTCGAAGTCATCTCCATCGTTGGGGAAGACCGCGATGCCGACGGCGGCCTCCAGATGCAGATCTTGTTGTTCATGCTCGAACGGCGGATCGATCGCGGCAAGCAACTGCCGCGCGACATTCGATAGTTCCCTGGAATCCGGCCTTACCGTGACGACGGCGAAACTGTCGTCGCCCAGGCGAGCGACGCTGGATTCGGTGTTCGCCCATTCCTTGAGGCGGGATGCCGCTTGCAGCAACACCGACTGCTCGGCTTTCACGCCAAGGCTTTGCCGGATCAGCGGCAGCTTGCCGAGGCAGACGACCAGGAGGCCCATTACGCTCGCGCTGGTGGTGATCCTTTCCTGCGCCAGCTTTACCCGGTCACGCAACAGGATGCGATTCGGCAGGCCGGTAAGCATGTCGAAATTGCTCAGATACCGTACGCGTTCCTCCGCGCTTTTCAGCTCGGTGACGTCGATTCCCGTGCCGAGAAAATACTCGTTCGCCTCGTCCGTTCTTTTCAATCTGGTGGTGGACCAGATGATGTAACGCTTGGACCCATCGCGAGCCAGCCATTCGCCATGGACCTGGGGAGGGATCTCGGAAGAATCTTTTTTGTCGAAGAATGCCTTCGCCAGCGCCGCGGTATCCGGCGGCAGGAAAATGTCGGCATACGGCCGGTTTCGCACTTCTTCGGATTTCCAGCCCAGGGTGCGCTCGCATGCGGGATTGAACATGACGATGCGTCCATCCGTATCGACCAGCATCACCAGCGCGCCCGTCGTGTTGACCACGGCCGACAACAGGTTCCGCTCCGCCTGGAGGGCTTCCGTGCGCTCCTTGACCAGGCTTTCCATATGGGCATAGAGTCTCGCGCGTTCGAGCGCAATGGCAATCTGATTGCCGACCGTCTCCAGCACCTGGAAGTCTTCCTCCTTGAGAACGGTCTCGTCGGTGAGGAGGAGATTCATCAGGCCCAAGGTGCTTGCCCCGGCTGTCAGAGGAACGCTCACGTGGACATGGCGGCGCTCGGCGGATCTGGTGCTCTCGCATTGGCGCAGCCATGCGCAGTCCTCGATGATTTGCGGCGAGCGCAATTCACCTGCGAGCAGCTTTTGCCTGCAGGCGCAATTCGAGCATATTTCCGGTACTTCGGAATCGGCGGCGAAGTGGCGAGTCGCCGTCCAGCGCACTCTGCTATCCGCATCGAGCAGCTGTACGCAGCCTCCGATGATGCCGGGAAGATTCAGCGCTCTCTCGAGCGCCATTTCGGCCACCGACTTTTCGGTGATCGCCGGATTAAGGGCCTCGGCGATCTTGTACAAACCCTCCAGGGATTGATAGGAATGGGTAATGCGCTCCTGCTGTTCCTTCAATTCCTCCGTCATTTGAATCGCTTCCTCATAGGTCGAAATGAGGAGATCGAATATCTGCTGGCGTTCCGCCGTGACAAAATGCGTCTGGCCGCCGAGATTAATCTGCATCCCGAGTTGCACGCGTTCGTTGCTGCGCAGCTCGCGATTTGCAAGAATGAAGCGAATTCTGCCGAGAAGATAGTTGCCTTCAAACGGCTTGCGGATGAAATTGTCGGCGCCGCAGTCCAGTCCCCGGATGACGTCGTAAAGGCTGGTCAGGGCCGTCAGAAGTATCACGGGCACGTCCTGCAGCGCTGGGTCACTCTTGATTTCCCGGCACATCGCAAATCCATCCATTTCCGGCATGGCGATATCGCTAACGATCAGGGTCGGCCGCTTCTTCTTCACGGCGGCAATGGCTTCACGCCCGTTCCTGGCGACGCGGACCGAATAGCCGCTGGTCGACAGAAGATGCGCGATCTGATCGGCTTGCGTGTCGCTGTCTTCGACAACCAGGATGTCGGTCTTCGCGTTTGCGTACGGATCGTAGCGGGTCATTGCTTGTCTCCTGTCAGGGAATCCTGAAGCGGCGGAACAGAGGTCCGGCCCAATACGGCCAGCATTTTTCCAATCTCGCGCGGAGCCAGGACGTGGAGCGCGGCGTGCTGCCGAAGCGCCTCGCCCGGCATGCCATAGACCGCAGACGTGGCGCGGTTCTGGACGATCGTCATGGCGCCTCGCTCCTTGAGATGCTTCAGCTCCAAGGCGCCGTCCTTGCCCATTCCGGTCAACAGCACGGCGATGGTGCTGCTGCATAAATCCTGGTGAATGGAGCGGAACAGATGCGACACGGAAGGGCACATTCCATGTTCGGGACTGGCGCGGGCGAGAGAGACGCGGAGATCGCGCGTCAGGGCGATCTGAAATCCGTCCGGCGCGACGTGAGCGCGTCCGCCGCTCAGGCAATCATCCTGTTCGGCAATCCGGACCGGATAATCGCTCGCAGAGGACAGCCATTGCACGAATCCGGCCTGAAATCCTGGCGCCATGTGCTGAACGATCACGATCGGCAACGGATAGCCGGCGGGCAGCTCGGCCAGGATATCCGCCAGCGCCGCCGGCCCTCCGGTCGATGCGCCGATGAGCACCAGCTTGCGCGATCCGGGTCGGACATCCGCAACCTCCTCGACGACTGGCGCGCGCCGATTTCCGCCCGCCGGCCAGCGACGCACGACCTTGACTTCCGCCATGGATTTGACGGTCCGTATCAAGGCGGCGGCTGTCGTTCCATGCTCGATGCTTCCCGGGCCGTACGGGCGCCGAACGATGACCAGCGCACCGGCCTCGATCGCCCGAAAGCCGGCTTCCACCTCGCCGAACTCGATGCTGCCGCTGACGATCACGATTGGCGTCGGACACTCCTGCATGATGCGGCGAGTCGCCTCGATGCCATCGAGCTTCGGCATATGAAGATCCATGGTGATCACGTCCGGCTTTTCGCGCAGTGCCATCGCCACCGCCTGCTCGCCGTCTTCCGCGCAGCCGACGATCTGCAGTTCGGGGTCCGAGCCGAGTATGTAAGCCAGGAGCTCGCGCACGGTGGGCGAATCGTCGACGACCAGGACACGAGGCATGATGTGCTTCCTTTCAGATCAGTCGCCGCAGCGCCGCCAGCAGGTTGTCCTGGTCGAACGAACCCTTTGCGACGTAGGCATCCGCGCCGGCGCGCAATCCTTGTGCTCTCTCTTCGGGCGATTGCCGGGACGTTACCAGCACGACCGGCAAGTGTTCGGTCGACGGGGTGCGTCGTATCTCCCCGGTCAGTTCGAGGCCGTCCATCAGCGGCATTTCGATATCGCTGACCACGGCGTCGAACTTGCCATGCCTGAGCTTGGGGAGCGCGTCGAGGCCGTCTGCCGCGGTTTCCACCCGGTAGCCGGCGCCTTCGAGTATATGTTTCAACAGCAAACGCGAGGTGATAGAGTCTTCCACGACCAGAACGCGTCGCGTGCCGTCGTCCCGATCCTCGGCGGAATCGGATACTGACGCTCCGCTGGCTGCCGTCAACCCGTGCCTGACGATGTCCTCCAGGCTGAGCAACGGCACCAGGCAACCGTCGCCCAATTGGGTCACGCCGAGTACGAAGCGCACCCGCCGCAGCTGCTTGCCCAAGCTTTTTGGCAAGATTTCCTGCTCGCCAAGTATGTCGTCGACGAGCAGCGCCAAGACATGCCGGCCAGCGCGCACGATGAGCGCGATATCTTCTTCGCCGCCCGCGGCAGGTGTACCGCGTTCAAGGCCGAGCAGGCGGTCGAGGCGGATCGCCGGCACGACGCGTCCATCGAATTCGAGCGTTTCACGGTTCTCGACTGTCTGAATATCGCCTTCGCGGAGCGAGCGGGCCGCTTCGACGCCGAACAGCGGAATGGCGTACCGGTTGCCGCGCGCCAGGACGATCAATCCTTTCATCATGGTAAGCCGAACCGGCATGCGCAACTCGAACGAGCATCCGCGTTCCGGCGCATTCTCGATCAAGAGCTCGCCGCCGATCGATGCGATCTTTTCGGCGACGATCGCCAGTCCGACGCCGCGCCCCGAGACGCGCGTCACTTCCCGTCTCGTGGATACGCCGGCGAACAGAGCAAGATAGAGTCGTTGCTGCTCGCTCAAGCCGGCAAGCTGTTCCTTGGTCAGGCGTCCGCTTTCGATTGCGGCATTGACGACGGCCGTTACGTCGATGCCGGCGCCGTCGTCCGCGACGATTACGGATATCTGGTTGCTTCCGCGCGGAGCAACCTTGACGGACACTTCTCCTGACGCCGGTTTTCCCCTCGCCAGGCGCGTTTCCGCAGTCTCCAGGCCGTGATCGACGGCATTGGTCACGAGGTGCACCAGCGCCTCGCGCAGAATCTGCAGAATCCGTCTATCGATCTGGATTGCTTCGCCTTGCACGCTGAGCATGGCTTCCTTGCCGCTGCCGCGCGCCAGATTCCGCACCATGCCGTGCAACTGATCAAGCGCGGACGCGAACGGCACGAGGGCCGACTCCAATGTGGCGTCGAGCAGTTTGGCGCGGATCGCGGACAATTCGCGATGCGTCGCGTTCAAGGCGCCGGCGAGCCGGCGGCAGCGCGCCTCCGCATCGCGGGTTTTCTGAACCTGTTGCCCGGATAATTCGTCGGCGAGCGAAAGGAGATCGCTCAGTTGATGCCGCAAGCCCAGTTCGACTGCCAGGAGCGCTTCGGTCTGGTACCGGATCGCATCGAGACATCTTCCCTGAACCTTCACCGTGTCCGCTTTCGCCGCATCGACCGTTTCCGCGGTTTCCGCCAACGCCGGTTCGGTCTCCGCCGCGGCCGCCGGTGCGTCGAGGGCAGCCGCAGGCGGCGGTGGCGGCAGGTTGTCCTCCGCGGTTCTCAGCGCGTCGGACAGGCGCTCCAGCTTGCCGATCAATACGGAGGCCTGGTTGCGGGTTCTGCCGGAAGGTTCGGAAAACAATGCCGGTGCAAACGCGCAGGCTTGATGCACGACATCGAACTGTCCGGGGGAAAGCGCGTTTCCCGATTCGCGCATGGCGGAAAAGACGCTCTCCATGGCATGACAGAGCGTCTCCAGGCCGGCCAGGCCGACCGCGCGGGCCGCGCCCTTGAGCGTATGCAGGCGCTTCAGGATCGGGTCGGCGAATTTGGGCTGCGTCGCGGGCTGGGCCTGCTCAAGAAGCACTGTGTGCGCCACGATGTTCTGCAGGTGTTCCTCCGCTTCCGCGCGAAAGGTCGCCAGCAGCCTGTCCAAAAACTCTTTGCTTGGATCCGTCATGACCCCGCCTGGAACCTGAAGCGTTCGCTCGCTAGCCGCAATTTCTGTCCGAGCTCATGCAGATTCTGAGCGGAGGTCTCCGATTGCTTCGAGCCGGCGGCATATTCGGCGCTGACTTGTTTGATGTTTTCCATCGCCTGCGCAACCTGGTCCATGCCCGCCAGTTGTTGTTGACTCGATGCGGCAATCTGCGCAGCGGCCTGCGCGGCATCCGCGATGCTTTCCGCCAGCAGCCGGATCGCATTGCCGGCTTCCGCGGCCTGTTCCACGCCGCTTGCTACGGTGCGCGCGCCCTGTTCGGTGGTCATCACGGCAGTGCTGATCGCTTTCTGGATATCGCTCAGGATTTGCCGCACCTGCTTGGTCGCCTGCTTGGATTGTTCCGCAAGATCCTTGATTTCCTGCGCGACGACGGCGAATCCCTTTCCCTGGTCGCCAGCCTTGGCGGCTTCGATGGCTGCATTCACTGCGAGCAGATTGGATTGTTCCGCCAGCCCGCTGACGGAGGCGATGATCTCCGCGATGGCCTGGCTGCGCTCGCTCAAACGGACGATCGTCTCGGCGATCGATTCCATCTGCTCCCGCATTTTTTCCATGCCTTCTACGCTATCCTCGACGGCCATGCGGCCGGTGTCGGCAGTCTGCGCCGCTTTTTGCGCCGCGTCCGATACGGTGCGCGCCTTCTGGCTGGAAAGCAATGCGGTTTGCTTGACCTCTTCGACCGTCGCCGTGGTTTCGCTCACCGCTGCCGCCATCTCTCCCGCGCCGGCCGCCACTTGGGTCGTGCTCGCCAGAATCTCGCTGGCGGCCGCGCTCAGTGTTGCAATGCCGCTATGCGTCTCCATCACCATGGTCCGCCATGCGCTCAACATCGTGTCAAGCGCCTGCATCAACTGTCCGACTTCGTCGGAGTGCCGGGTAGACGGGACGGCGATCGTCAGGTCGCCTGTGGCAAGCTGCTTGGCGATGGCTGTCACTTGCCTTAGCGGGCGGGCGATGATGTGATCCAGCCATATCACCAGGACGACGCCTAATGCGATGGCAATGAGGTTGGCGACAAGCAGCGATGTCCCGGCGGCATCGACAATTTCCTCCGAGACAAGCATGCGCTTTTCCGCTTCCGCCAACTGCTGTTGGCCCACTTCATCGGCGATCGCGCGCAAGGCCACGAACTTCTCCAGCAACGGACCGACGATCAATGCGCCGGCGTCCTGGCGTTTCCCGGCCTTGATTGCCGGCAGCACTTGGCGGTCGCGAAGTTCGTTGAATTCTCGGCGCAGGTCGGCCATCCTGTCCAGCTTCTGCGAGAGTTCGGTATCGTACGTCTTGCTCTTGGCCAGTTTGCCCAGCGTAGCGGAAATCTGCTGCGATTCCTGCTCCAAGGTCTTCAGCAATGCGGGATATTCCGCCGTTTCTGCGACCGCCATCGACAGCAGGACGACGCGCTCCCGATTGATGGAATTGCGCAGGCTCATCAGGTTCAGCGCCACGGACAGATCGTCTTGGAACAAGGATTGTTGCGACGTCTTCAGCCGGGTGATATCGCGGTAGGAAACGGCGCTGACTGCTGCAAGCAGGAAAACCAGCAGCCCGAAGCCGGCCAGCAGCTTGGCGCGCGTGCTGAGATTCAGAAAATATGCGCTCATCGGATCTCCGTTGTCATATTTGTCGTTGAAATCATTTCAGGTCTACCGCCAGCTTTGCATCGGACAGCAGTTGAACCGCGTTCAGAACGCCGGTTCTGTTTCGGGAAATCCCTATCAAATAGGTTCTGTCCTTGTTTCCAATCGCCGCAGCCGGATCCTCCAGCGACGCGAACGGATATCGTTCGACTCCGGCGATTTCGTCGGCAAGAATGCCGAATTCCATCTCATCGTTCGCGATCACAATGATCGAGGCCGGATCGGAAATGCGCGATAAAGGCAGGTCGAGCAGCGTGCGCAGATCGATCACGGAAAGCACCTCGCCTTCCGCCGGGATGACGCCGACAACGAAATCCGGCGTGCCGGGAATTCGTGTGATGGGCGCCATTGGCAGCACCTTCGCGACATAGCGTGTTTCAAGCGCATAACGTTCGCCGGCCAGGAGAAATTCGAGCACTTCGGCGGCGTCTAGACGCGCCGGCGAGTCCGATACCGGCCGTTGCGCCATTTCCGCGGCGCGCTCGCGCAAAATTTTGGCTTCGAGCTCGGGATCGGACATGACCAGATGTTCGATCTTCCTCTGCGTTTCCTCGATGCTGCACCGGATGCCCGCCCAGTCGATGATGGAAGCTCGGGCGGCCTGCGTATCTTCCTTTGCCATCGTTACTCTTTCCGATTCAAATATGCATCCACGGATTGCCGGAGGCAGGCGACGGACACGTCCGAACCCGGAACCGGGGTATCGTCCCGCAGCGCCGCGAGCAAATCGGCAACGGCCTTGAAGTGCCGCACAGCGTCGTGCCGCCTGTTCCGTAAGGCGTGCAGCGCGCCCATCCAGTAATGGGCGAGAATGCAATCCGGCTGGAGATATAGTACGCGCTTCAAATTGCGCGATGCTTCCATATCGTTCCCGGCTTCCATCGCGACGATCGCCTTCGCCCGGTAAAGCGCGGCGCTCTGGTCGCCGGCTTGCAGCTGCTGATCGAGAACGCGCATCGCGGCGGCGGCGTCGCCGGCATTTGCTAGCGCATGCGCATGCGCGATGGCTTCCTGTTCGGTAGTCGGACCGGCGTCCAGCCTGGCGGCTTTCCGGCCAGGCATCTTCGGCGGTTGCGCCGTCACTCGCGGCAGGCGTCCGGCCGGACCGCGTCCTGAGTCGGATGCCGGGGCCGACATGCGTCGGACGCCGGCGGGTTTTTCTGCCGCGCCGTCCGGCGCCGATGCAGGATGCAGCTTGCCTTCCTCCCCCGGGACATTCTTGCGAAAACAGACAACGTCGGGGCGGCAATGCGGCGAAAATCCGGGAAACCGCTCGAAGGATGCTTCGCTCACGCCGACAATTAGCAAGCCTCCTTCGACCAGGCACTGGCGGAAGCGATCGATCGCCGCCGCTGTCTGCGCCCGAGAGAAATACATCAAGACGTTGCGGCAGAAAATAATGTCGACGGCTTGCGTACGCGTTGCCGGAGAGGGGAAGACCGGCTTGGCGAGATTCAGCTCGGCGAAATTTACCATTTCCCGGACTTGATCGCTGATGCGAAACAAACCGTCGTCAGTTTCGGAAAAGTGCCGCGATTTGAGCGGCGGCTTCGGGCCGCGGAACGACCATTGGCGGTACGTCCCGACGCGGGCGATCTCGAGATTGTCGGAATTGAGGTCTGTGCCCAGTATCGAGATTCGCTCGGGTCCGAGTTCGGGAACCCTATCCAGCAGCGTCATGGCGATCGAATAGGGTTCTTCTCCCGTGCAGCAACCGGCGCTCCAGATGCACAACTTCCTGCCTGCGGCCCGGAATTGCTCCAGGTGCCGGCGCGCATAATCGCACACCAGGTCCAGGGCTCGCGGTTCGCGAAAGAAATATGTTTCCCTGACCGTCAAGTAACGTGCGCACAGTTCGGTCTTTTGCGTCGTCCAGGGGCCGCCGAGCAGCCAGTCGACGCAAGATCGCGTATCGGCAAAGGCCTGCAAACGCGCCATCTTGGCGACGGCAAGCATCAGATCGTGACGCTTCGCGGCCGGAAAGGATAGTCCGGTCTCCGTCTCGATTCTGGCGGCCAGATCCATCGTGCGGTCCGGGGCCTCGATCATGCCTTGAGCGCTACTCATGCCGCTTCCTGTCCAGCGCAGCGGCAAGGGACAATTTTTCTTCTTCCAGAAAGAACTTCTCCGGCGAGACGATAATGCTCAAGCCGTCCTCGAGCCGCACGACGGCATCGATATAGTCCGCCGCGCCGATTTCTTTGGGCACGCGCGTCAACGTGCTCGGATCAAGTCTCATGACGCCATGCACGCGATCGACAAGCAAGCCGAGCGCGAGTCCCGACACTTCGATAACCAAAAGTCGCTGAAAGGCCCGGATGCCTGACAACGGCAGACCGACGCGCTTGAAGAAATCGACAACAGTAATCACTTCGCCGGCAACATTGAGAATACCGAGAACGATGTCCGGCGCTCCGGGAAGTCGTGTCGGTTGCGCGCTGTGGAGCACACGCCGCACGGAATGAAGCGGCAGCGCAAATCGATGAGCGCGGCATTCGAATTCGACCAATGTCATTTGCATGTCTCTCGCATCGATTCAAGTGGTGCCCATGGCGCCCGGCATCCTGGCTGAACCGCTCTATCGTTTCGGGATGATGTCGTATATGCAAGCGCGCTGAAGGCTCGTTCATCCGAAGCGAGAATTCCGTCTCGGGTCATCATATTCAAAACGCTCAATGGAAACAATATCGGCAAATTATCGTTGGAGCCCGTTTTGAAAATTCGTCTTGAGCGAATAGCTGCTTGAGAAGTTGGGCTCCGACGGCGGCGCAAATCCACGCTTCCAAGATATCGACACGATGCTCATAGTCCCGTATGTGATGCTTGCGACCGGCCGCCTTCTTGCCGCAGTCGTGGCCGCGTTGCGCGGCGCCAGGCGCCTTCGCTTTTGCTGTCGAGCACGTGCTCGTCACGGCCGCTGCTCTTACGGTCCATCATCAACGCTATATCGCGGATCAACCGGAACAGCAAGCGGGCCACGAGACGTCGGACCGCCAGTACACGGTTTGCCGTGGCGGAAAGTCACGCGGCCACATGCGCCACTCGCATCCCGAGCGAACCAGATACCGGATCGCATTGATGATTTCGTGAAAGACCGCCGATCGCCGTCGGCCGACTCGCGCCGCTCCCTGCATCAATGGCGCAATCAGCGCCCACTCATGATCCGTCGCATGCACGTTCGAGCGAGAATGGATGCAGCGCAAGGCGCGGCGCTCAGGCTGGGGGCACGCGACGCAACACCGCGCTGCGTCCTCCCCGCCTGAACCATTCGGGCAGCCCGGAAGCCGGCCGTCTACGTGGTTGCGGGGGCGCCTAGTCCTCCTTGCCGTAGCACCGCTGCGACGCGTCGCCGCACCTGGCATGCGACCGGTCTCCGTGGCTGCGGGCATGCCAAACCGATACTGAACAAGCTCTTAAAAGTAACGACGGATTCGCCGCCAACAGTGTAAATCCGCACGGTCTTGCCCTTTTCATAATTTCGAAATAGCTCCGATTTCCCCGTCTTTTCCCCGCCTGGTCCGCCTGCCGGGCTCCCGATAATGCCAACTAGAACAGGCATATGTCGCCTGCAGATATCGAGCGGGAGTCCGGTATGGAAACGAATCAGGCATTGCGCAACACTCTCTCACGCGGCGTCCCGGACGACGAGGTGGCCGACGGCTTGGGCATGCCGGGCGAGCCGGGCAGTGCGACCGGCGTCGACCTGAAATCCATCCGCGAAGCCATCGCCCGCGTCGAAGCAGAGGCCAAGGCCACCGTCGCCGCGGAAAACCGCGCGCTGGCCGAGGCGCGCGCCCGGACGCTGGCCGAGGAACGCGCCCGCGCCGATGCCGCCGCCGCCGCCGAAGCCTATAAGAATGCCAAGGCCGCCGAGGAAGCGATCCTGCTGAGCCGGGCCAAGCTGGAAGCCGAGCGCAAGGCGCGCGCCGCCAGCGAGGCGCGCACGGTGGCGATGAACAAGGAAATCGCCGAGCTGCGCGCCCGCACCGAAGCCGATACCGAGGCCAGCAAGATCGCCATCGAGCGCGCCCGTTCCGAAGCGCAGGCGCGCAAGCAGGCGGCGGAATTGATCGTGACCGAATCCGAGCTGGCTGCGCGCGCCGCCGAGGCGGCCCAGAGCTTGGAGCGGGAGTCCGAGCAGGTGCGGCGCCAGACCGCCGAACGGATCGCGGCGGCGGAAGCGGCGCGCATGGAAGCCGAGGCGCGCGCCCGCGCGGAAGCGCGCATGGCCGAGATCGCCCGCGCCCGCGAACAGCAGGAGCGCGAAGCGCGCGAGAGCGCGGAAAACCGCAGCGCGGCCGAACAGCAGGCGCGCCAGCTGGCAGCCGAGCGCGAGCGCGCAGAAGCATTGGCGCTGGAATCGGCGCTGAATCGCGCGCCGGTCGAGGTCAGTGCGCGCGAAGAGGCGCGCATCCGCGCCTTGACCGAGCAGGAACAGGAAGCCATCGCCCGCGCGCGCGCCGAGTCCGAGCGCAGGGCCCTGGAGAGCATTCGCTTGCGCCTGGAAGCCGATCGCGAGCTGGAAGAGGCGGCGAAGCGCCGCGCTCACGTCGAAAGCCTGGCAGCCGTGACGGCGGCCGCGCGGCGCGAGGCGGAGGAGCGGGTGCGCGCCGCCACTGAAGCGCGCATCCAGGTCGAACGTCAATTGCAATCGTCGGCCATCGCGCGCGTCGAAGCGGAGTGCCAGGCCGATGCCCAGGCGCGTGCCCGGCTGGCGGCGGAAGAGCGCGCCGCCGAGGAAGCGCGCCAGCGCGCCCTGGCCGAAGAACAAGCCGCCGCTGCGGCCTTGGCGCGCCAGAAGGAAGAGGAGCGCGCTCATCAGTTGGCCGCCGAACGCGCCGAGATCGAGCAGGAGGCGGCGCGCATGGCCGCCATGCGCGCCGCGACCGAGCAAGAGGCGCTGGCCCTTGCCGCAGAGCAGGCGGAACTGCAGCGCAAGGCAGCCGATACCGCCACCCAGAAGGCGCGCAAGGCCCTCGAACTGGCGCGCGCCGAGCAGGAACGGGCCGAGGCCGAGAAGGCGGCGCTGGGCGCGTTGCAGGACAAGCTGCGCGCCGAGGAAGCGGCGATCGCCGAAGCCCGGGCGCGCGCCGAAGCCGAGCATGAGCAGACCGAAGTGCTGCGTTTGCGCGAGGAGGCCGAGCGCAATGCCCGCATCGCGGAGGAAACCGAATGCGCGGCGCTGAAGCTGCAGGTCGCCAAGGCGGCCGAGCAGACCGAATTGAAGGCACAGGCCGCGCAGGCGGCCTTGCAGAAGGCGAAGGAAGCGGTGGAGCTGGCGCGTGTCCAGCGCCAGCGCGCGCGCGACGAGCAGGCCGCGCTCGAGGCCTTGCAGCAGAAGCTGCAGGAAGAGCGCCAGCGCGCCGAGGCCGTGCAGCGGATCCTGAAGACGACCCAGGAAAAACTCGAGAGCGAGCAAGCTGCGCGCGTCGAAGCCGAGGCACGCATGCGCGCCGAGCAGGAGCAGTCCGAACTGGCGCGGCGGCGCGCGCAGGCCGAGCGCGAGGCCCGCGCTGCGCGCGAAGCGGAATGCACGGCGGCTCGCCATACGCTCGAACAGATCAAGACCAAGGTCGATATGCAGCGCCAGGCCGCGCGCATGGCCTTGAAGAAGGCGCGCGACACGGTCGAACTGGCGCGCATCGAACGCGAGCGCGCGCAGGCGGAACAGCAAGCGGTGCAGGCGCTCCAGGACAAGATCCGGGCCGAGGAAACCGCGCGCGCCGCCGCCGAGGCGCGCGAGCGCAGCGATCGCGAGCTTGCGCAGTTGGCCCGGGCGCGCGAGCAGGCCGAGCGCGAAGCCCGCGCCGCGCAGGAGGCGAAGTGCGAGGCGGAACGCCTGGCCGTGCAAAAAGCCGCCGAACATGCGGAAGCGCAGCGCCAGGCCGCGGAACTCGCCGAGCGTCGCGCCGAACAGGCGATCGCGCTGGCGCGTACGGAGCAAGAGCGCGCCGATGCCGAATTGCAGGCCTTGGAGGCGTTGCAAGCCAAGCTGAGCGCCGAGCAGGCCGCACGCGAGGAAGCCGCCGCGCATGCGCGCGCCGACCGCGAGCACGCCGAGCTGTCGCAGGCGCGCGCCGAGGCTGAACGCCAAGAGCGCCTGGCTCTCGAAGCCAAGTGCGCGGCCGAGCAGCTGGAATTGCGGAAGGCGGAAGAACAGGCCGAGGCCCGGCGCCAGGCGGCGCAAGCCGCGGAGCAGCGGGCGCGGCAAGCCGCCGAACTGGCGCGTGTCGAGCGCGAGCGCGCCGATGCCGAGCAGGAGACGCTGGCGCTGCTGGAGCGCCATCTGGAGACCGAGCAGGCCAAGCTGGAGGCGCAGCGGAAAGCGCATGCTGCGGCCCAAGAGAAACTGGCGGCCGACGAGGCCGCGTGCAGCGAGGCGCAGGCGCGTGCCGAGGCCGATCTGGAATATGCGGCGACCGTGCGGGAGCGCGAGCAAGCCGAGCGCGATGCCCGCGCCGCCGCCGAAGCTTGCCTGGCTGTGGAAAAGCTCATGCTGGAGAAGGCGGCGGAACAAGCCGAAGCGCAACGCCAGGCGGCCGAACTGGCCGAAGCCAAGGCGCGCGAAGCGGTCGACCTGGCGCGCGTCGAAAGCGCCCGCGTCAAGGCCGAGCAAGAGGCGCTGGAAGCCCTGCAGGAGAAGCTGCGTGCCGAGGTAGCGGCGCTAGCGGAAGCCGAGGTCCGCGCCGCCGCCGAACGCGAAGCGGCCGAACTGGCCAACGAACGCCTGTCGATCGAAACCGCGATGCGCAAGGCGGAAGAGGAGCGCTTGGCGGCGGAGAAGCGTGCGATCGAGGCGGCTCTCGAGTTGCGCGCCGCCGAGGAACAGGCCGCCGTACAGGCCGACGAAGCGCGCGCCAAATACGAACGCGAGGAAGCCGATGCCAGGGCGGCCGCCAAGGAATTGATCGAACGCATGTCGCGCGGCGGCAAGGAATTCGTCGATTGGCGCGCGCGCGCGCAATCGGTGCTGGCCGACGCCCCTGCCGACGTCGATGCCGGCCGCAGGCCGCGCAAGTCGTTGGCGACGGCCATCGCCAGCGTGATCCTGACCGTCGGTTTCGCCGGCGCGCTGGCCTGGAACGGCATGGGGGATGTCCTGGCCCGGCTGCCGGGCGGCGCGGCGCCGGCCGTCGTCCATGCCGGCACGCCCCTGACCGAAACGAAATTGCAAATGTCCTATGAGTTGCAGCGGGCGCCGGCGGCGGCCGTCGAAGCGCAGGCCCCGGAAGCGATCGGTCCGCTCGCGGCGGGCCTGAGCGGAGGCGAGCCGCCGAAGAACATCGAGTAGCGCCGATCGAGATAGCGATCGTCGAATCGCCCGGCCGTCGCCATGGACGCCGGGCGATTCGCCGTTTACGCGGGTCGTGCTCGCCGCGCGACGTCGAATGCGGACGCAAATCCAGCCCGCGGCGCTCATTCCGGGAGTGTTCGCGGCTATACTGTAGCCTTTGTTTTCGCAGCCCAGGATCAGATGAACAATATGTCCCGTAAATCGTCCACTCCATCGAATGCCGGCTGGCGCCGCGCGTGGAGCAGTTCCTTCGCCGTGACCAGCCTGCTGGCGGCCTTGTCGGCGGCCCCGGCGTTCGCCGACGAGGCGGCCGACGTCTCGAAGCTGCTGCGCGGCGGACAGTTGGCCGAGGCGATGAGCAAGGCCGATGCGTTCCTGGCCCAGCATCCGCGCGACGCCCAGATGCGTTTCCTGAAAGGCGTGATCCTGACGGAGCAGAACAAGCAGAACGAGGCGATCGCCATCTTCACCAAGCTGACCGAAGACTTCCCCGATCTTCCCGAGCCGTACAACAATCTCGCCGTGCTGTATGCCGCTTCCGGTCAGTACGACAAGGCGCGCGGCGCGCTGGAAAACGCGATCCGCACCAATCCTTCGTACGCGACCGCCTATGAAAACCTCGGCGACGTGCATGCGAAGCTGGCCAGCCAGGCCTACGACAAGGCCTTGCAGCTCGATTCCGGCAACAGCGCGGCCAAGTCGAAGCTGACAATGCTGCGCTCGCTGACCGTGGCGGGCAGCAAAGGCGGCGCGCCAGCGGCCGCCGCCAAGACACCGGCGCCGGTCGTCGTGGCCCAGGCGCCGAAGACGGCCGCCCCGGCGCCTGCGGTGCCGGCCGCCGCGACCGCGCCGGCCGCGCAAAAGCCCGCCGTGGCGCCAGCTCCGGCCCCGGCCACATTGCCGCCGGTCGCCGCCGCCAAGCCGGAACCGGCCAAGGCCGCCTCCGAGCCCAAGCCGGCCGCCAAGCCCGCCAAGCCGGCCAACGACGGCGAAGCCGAGCGCACCGAGGTGCTCAATGTCGTGCATGCCTGGGCCAAGTCGTGGAGCGCCAGGGACGTCAAGGGTTACCTGAACCACTATGCCAACGACTTCCAGACGCCGAACGGCGAATCGCGCAAGGCCTGGGCCGCCGAGCGCGAATCGCGCATCGCCGGCAAGGGCCGCATCAGCGTCAAGATCGAAGCGCCGAGCGTCTCTATCGAGGGCAACACCGCTACGGTAAAATTCCGTCAGAATTACGTTTCGGACCGCCTGACCGCCGCCAGCCGCAAGACGCTGGTCTTGGCGAAGCAGGGCGGCAGGTGGCAAATCAAGCAGGAACGCACGGGTAACTGATGTTTCGTTTTCAAGTACCGGCACGCTCGCGGCGCAGTCCGCCCGGCCGCGCCGCTGTGTTCGGCATATCGTGCCTGCTCTTGGGAAGCAGCCTGGCCGTTTCGCCGCCATCGATAGCGAAAAGGCATGCTCCCGCGGCCTCCGCGCCGGCAACTGCCGCGGCGCAGAAGCCGGACCCGGAAGCGCTGCTGATCGAGGTCTACAAGGCAATCGGCGCCAACCGCCTGCGCGACGCGGAGGCCAAGGCCGACGCGCTGGTGCAAGCCTATCCGAACTTCCGGCTCGGCCACCTGATCCGCGGCGACCTGCATCTGATGCATACCCGGCCGGTCACGACCTTCGGCGCGGTGAACAGCCCCGGCGGCCCGGACGACAAGCTCAAGAACCTGCGCGAAGAGGCGATGGTGCGCTTGAAGTCGCTGCGCGAGCGTCCCGACCCGGATCTCGTCCCGCGCGCCATCCTGCAGCTGCGCGAAGACCAGAAGCGCGCCCTGGTGGTCGATGCCAAGCGTTCGCGCCTGTACGTCTACGAGAACCAGGGCGGCCAATTGCGGCTCGTCACCGACTACTACGTCAGCCAGGGCAAATACGGCGTCAACAAGGTCAAGGCCGGCGACCAAAGGACGCCGATCGGCGTGTACTACATCACCAGCCGCTTGCCGGGCGCGCGCTTGCCCGATTTCTACGGCACCGGCGCCTTGCCGCTCAATTATCCGAACGAGTGGGACAAGCTCAACGGCCGCAGCGGGTCCGGCATCTGGCTGCACGGCACGCCGTCGGACAGCTATAGCCGTCCGCCGCTGTCGTCCGACGGCTGCGTGGTGCTGACCAATCCCGATCTCAACAAGCTCTACAACTCGGTCGAACCCGGCAAGACGCCGGTTGTCATCAGCGACCGCGTAGAATTCGTCAACAAGACCAAGTGGAACAACGACCGCAGCGTCGCCGCCAAGGTGGTCGACGAATGGCGCCGCGATTTCGAGAGCATGAATATGCCGAAGCTGCTCGAGAATTACTCGAACCGCTTCAAGTCCGAACGCGGCGACGACGTCGTCAGCTGGGTCGCGCGCCAGCAGAAGCCGTACAAGGGCATCCGCAATCTCACGATCAGCCTGCGCGACATGACCCTGTTCCTGTATCCCGGCCGGGACGACCTGATCGTCAGCACCTTCACCGAGGAAGCCACCGCCGGCAAATTCCGGGGCATGGTTCGCAAGCGCCAGTATTGGGCCAAGGAAGGCGCGCGCTGGAAGATCGTGTCCGAAGCGAACCTGTAATCCTCCCTCGCACCCTTTTTCGTCCGGCGACGTCGGCCTGCGTCAGGGTTGCCGGGACGCCGCGGCAGCCCTGGCGCGCGCATCCTCGATGGCCTTCAATGCCTTGGCCAAGCAGTCCAGCTGATATTGTCCCGACACCATCATGGTCGGCAGGCCGCAGGCACGCACCGCCTTTTCCAGTTCACGCAGCGCGATCAATTCTTCGAGTTCGACTTGGGCTAGCGGCATGGCAGGGACGTATGGAAAGGCGGGAGAAGTTGCTCTAGACATGCAGGAGGGAATTTTGTTCCCAGCGGCATATTTCAGTCATTCATCAATACCCGGTCCTGGATAGCGATGATCGTTTCGGTATGGCGCGGTCGTTTGCTTTGGCATGAGGGGCAATACGCTTGCCGGTCACCTTTTTTGTGTTGCGATGCAAACAGAGCGGCTCCGAAGACATAGCGGCCCATGGTTGTTGTCCACCCAGACTTTATCCCTGGCGCAAGCCCTCATCATCCAGGCAAAGCGTTAACAAGCGCTTTGTTGCCAGCACTAAGTTGGAAAAATTGAAAGCCGGTCCGAAAGCCGGCCGTGCCGCTGCAAATGCTGTAAACGACGCGAGCCTCGGCGTGGAATTGCCTGGATATGCCGTCGACCAGCAAGTCCATCATGATCATGCATGCCTGCCCGACCGGCAGGGGTTCTTCGATCATTGCCCCGAGACCGAGGAGCGAGATATCCAGAGTGCGGCCAACCAGCGCTTTGGCGCCTTGGGTAACGATCTTGACGCGGACGCGCAGAACCTTTCGCGGCGCGGTACGGGAATCGATGTCAGCCATCGCGGTGGATTGACGTGGTATTGATTACGCTTTCAAAGAACATTGCCATCTTGCTAGCCGATCTTGAGATTTGACTTTCACCATGCATGAGAGATACTGACCGAAATGAGAGCGATCGTCCACCATGACAGGGATCGTATCGAGTTCGCAACGCTGAATGGTTGCGGTTACAGCAATTGTAGTGGGCAAGGTTGTTGCGCTGGCAAGTTGTTTTTTCGCGCCACTAAGAAAGAAAATTCACGCCAACTGCTCGCTTTACGATGATTCGATAACGCATAGCGTGGATTTGCGTTGCGGAAGATCGAGTCCGGCACTTACTGGGAGGCCATATGTACGAAAGTTATCTCAAGGTACTCGCCCAAATTTGCACCGATATCTTCCAATCCATGACGGATACCGAAGTCGTCGCCACAGGGGTCAAGCCGGATCAACGCGCCGATGCCTACTATCCTATTGCCTTTAACATCAAATACGAGCATCTCGAGAAGAAAGTCGAGGGGCATTTCACTCTAGGTTTCACGGAAAAGGACATGGCGGTAGCCGTTGCCGCGACTCTTGCGAAAAAATTCGGTCTGCCGCCGCCGGAAGAGTTGGACATGACGGCGATGGACCTGCTCAACGAGTTTCTGAACACCGTGGTAGGCCGTGCCATCGCGGAATGGGACAAACTGGGATTCAAGGTGCGCTTCTTCCCGCCGACCTCCTGCATCAACGCACCGTTGCGTCCGCCAACCGAGATCGACTCCAAGGCCTTCATCATTCTGCTCAAGCTCAAGGTTCACTACGTTACTTTCCGCGTGGCCTTTATCGACGATGCCATGATCGGATTGCGCGGCAAGAAAGTCCTCGTTGTGGACGATTCCTCCGTGATCCGCCAGGTGATGTGCAGCCATCTCAAGGCGGCCGGGTTCGTGGTCGAGCAAGCCGCCAATGGGCGCGAGGCGGTCAGCAAGCATCAGGCATGGAATCCCGACGTCACGGTGATGGACCAGGTCATGCCCGAATTAAATGGCTTGGATGCGATCGTGGAAATCCGGCAGCGGTACCCCGAAGCCCGATTCATCATGCTGACATCGACCTCGCGCACCGATGAAGTGGTAACGGCCAAGACGCTTGGCGTCGTCGAATATCTGATCAAGCCGTTGCAGCTGACCGAATTGATGGCGGCTATCGCCAGGTCGTTGAAGGCGAAATGATCGATCTGCTCCGACTATTTCGCCTTCCTCGAACCCTGGTTGGTTCGATGTGCGTCGCCTGCATTTCGCGTGACATCTTTCCTGTTCAATTAATAGAACTCATTTCATAGATAGGAAGGGCCCCTCCTATCTATGAAATGAGTTCTAGTAATTCGCCCCAAGTCAGAGCCTGGCCTTGGACGGATTCGGCGAAATGTTTTATCAATCAGCGTTCCGGTTTGTCAATCAAACCTGGCGTATAAATCGCGTTAGATCAACGAGAGGAAAGTTTGAATCGTGCATTGCAGATGACGTTTCTAGCCGCAGTTATTTGCGCGCTATTTAGCCTTGCAGGTGTTATTTCCCTTCTGTCCTACTCTATCGTTCATTTCACTGCTTTGCCTGCTCGTATGCTCAGCATAGGAGCTGATATTGCTCGCATTGAGGACATGGATGCGTTAAAAAGGGCGTGCATGATCGTGGTGGAAGCGGCCGCCAAGGGTGGCAAAGATCGCAGCGACCTGGTCTGGTGGGGGCTGGGGTCAATGGTCTTTTCAAGTACCCTCTGCGGTCTCATATCGACGTTTGCCTACATTTCGATACGTCGTTCGTATCCCGAGATCTTACTTGCGACCAATGGCGGCACCGAGGTGGCAAGCGGCCCCGTTAAAACATTACTGATGAAGCTATATTCCGGCAAGCTCAAACTATGGAAAGCATTCTGGCTCATTTATTTGCCTGGAATAATCGTTTTTCCCGTTGTGGTTTTTGGCCTGTATGCGGGAGTAAAAAAAGCGGGTGTCATTACAGGCGGAGAATTAACAGATTTCTTTGTTGTACCGCTGTTGTTCGCCGTCCTATGGCTTTGGAATATCGCTCTGTGTACCGCAGTATGGCGAAACTCTGACAATACGAACTATCGGATCATCAGCTCAATCACTCGAGTTGCATTGGTGCTGAGCATCGCTGTACCAATTCTCAAGTTCGTTTTATTGTGGGCAAACCTGTGAAAAGCCCAACTCGCGGTTCGACACCGACGCTTCGCGCCGTTCAATGTAGGCGATGAACGGCTGCTTTCAGGCAAGGGCACTGGCGGCTTTGGGTCGTTAGGAGAAATTAGTGGTTCTCACGACTCCATATTGCGTCGCCAATTCGTCCATGGCAGCGTATTCTTGACCCGGCGTTAAACCATGTCCGGGTGATAAGAGCCGAAAAGATCCTATGTCGCCGCAAAACCGATTGATTACGTTAATACCGGTCATGATGCTGGCCTTTGGCATCATTGCGGTGGCGGTCTTGTATATCGCAAGTGGATACATCCTTTCGCAACGAGATGATCTATAGCGGTTTGCGGAACGATAAAAGGCACCGGGCTGAACATCGCCATGACGCGGTGCTATGGCGGCGCGCCACGCGGCCAGCGCGTCCATGATGCGGTTCCGAAAAACTTTGGGCGCAACATCAGCATTTTCGGCGCGCTGACCTGGCATGGCATGAATGCCGTGAAGGCCGTGGAAGGCGCGGTCGATACCGAGGTGTTCCGTGCCTACGTCCGGTATGTGCTGGTGCCGACCTTGCGCACGGGCGACGTGGCGGTGATGGATAACCTCAGTGTGCACAAGGCGCCGGATATCGAATTGCTGATTGTTCAGGCAGTCGCTCGGTTGATTTATCTGTCAGAGGTGGTTATGCCATTCACTGATTTGAACGCCGCTCTAGACATGCCGGAGGGAACTTTGTTCCCGGCGGCATGGGGTGGCCCTTCAATATCACTCAGTCCAAGATTGGAGAATAGCCATTTCGGGGAAGTGTGATCATTTGCCTCTCGAACAATTTGTCTCTACACTTGCCCATCGATTTATGGATGGGTGTAATTGATGAAGCGGAAGATTGAGAAACGCGAGCTCGTTGGCGTTTGGACGCTTGAGGAATTCTACGTCCATCGAGAGAATGGCGAAACTTTCAAATGGCCCGGTGCGCAAATCGGAACGCTGATCTATACGGACTCCGGCTACGTTAGTGTCGCCTAGAACCGGCAGCCGCTGCCGAATCCGAGTGAGGAAGACATGCGCCGCGAGTCAAATTTTTACACTGGCCGATTCGAGCTTGCCGAGGACGGCGCAAAGGTGGTTCACATCGGACTTCAATCGAGCGCTCCCGGTGTTGTCGGTCAGCGGATGGAGCGGGATATCGAGATTCTTGGGGATGGCCGTCTGATGCTAAGTGGCACAGGCATTAAGGAGCGAGTCATGCTGGTCTGGACCAAGGTGGCGTGATCACGGACACACGCGTCCAACATTCCATTCGACACCGGCGGCTATGTCGCCGGTCGGCTTGAACATTCTTCAGCACGTCCGGTGTAACAGGGAAGATATGTATTGGTGGAAACTCGATCAGTTGCGAATGGAGCTTGCCCAAGGCACGCTCAAGGAAAGCGCGCGCTTGTGGTATTTGCTTATTTTCGTTCTCTCTTCAACGGGGCTTGCAGAGTTTCCGATCGTTCCCGATGATCCGAATCAGTGGGATCGGATCACCTCAATAGGTGTGGTGGTAAGCACCGTATTGGGAACAATGTGGGCGTATATGCAAAATGGGGGCAACGCTGGACATCGCTTTCTTGAGCGATATCTGTCCATTAGCTGGGTCTTTCTCCTGCGTTTCATGGCAGTTGTCGTTCCAATCATGATCGCCGCGTACATGATTGCCGACTACTTGGACATCATCGAAGATGCGACGGGACCGGTTGATGTCGCAGCCGTCTTGCTATTCATGGTTTTCTATTATCAGGGTCTCGGCAAGCATATCCGTCTGGTGGTCGCCGCTGAGCACGCGGCCCAACAGAGTGTACCGACGGGCGGCTTTCGTCCTTCCGACTCGGGCCGCCACTGAAAGCCGACGTCGGCTGTCAGCTTTGGAGAAACGCGACCGGCTGCTTTGGGCTGCGATGCGTCCGGTGGTAATCAGACGCATTCCGGCGAAGAGTCGCCGTTCGAATGGTGCCTTCATCGCCTGAAAACAGGCATTGCCACGGCCATGCTTTCAAGCGATCGATCGACGACACGACGTCTCGCCCGTCGCAATTCAGGACATGCAAATAAATCATCGCGGTCCATCGGTCATGCTATCGCCGACGAGCGGCAAATTTGCATCGAGCGATTTCCGATATGACGCGCAAGCGAATACCTGCGTCTGCCCGGCTGGCAAAGCGCTTTACAGCAATGGCGTCAACTGCATGGCCAAAGGCAGGCAATACTGTAAGTTCACGGGAGCCAAGCAGCACTGTGTGCCATACGAGCTGCGCGACCAATGTCTTCGCACGCCGGATAAGACGCTGGTGCGGCAAGTGGCGTTCTTCCCGAAGAGCCAAGATTTGCCGTTGCGGCATACCGAGGCGATGAAGCAGAAGATCGATTCGGCGACAGGGCGCGCGCTATTTGGAAGAAGGATTGCGAAGGTCGAGCCGGTGTCCGGAAAACTGCGTTACAACAAGCGGCTGGATCGATTCGCGTTGCGTGGGCAAAAGAAGGTCAGCACGCAATGGCAGCTGTACTGCCTGGTGCGTAACATCGAGAACACATCGCGGGTATGCGACTAGCAAAAGATGAACGGGACGGATGACATCTTGCCAAATCGGCCCGAATTCCCGACACTAGGGGCAATTCAAAATTCTGCAATCGCCCGACACATGATCGAGTCAGTTTGCTTCGTCATGCCGATCGAAATCGGGCTTTTTGCGCAACCTCGTTAGTCGTCACGGCATGGGATATTTACATCCAATTTTCGTCGAGCATCAGCCGAGAGGACCCCGCCTGCCGGTCCTGGCGAGTCTGCCGCACAGCGGCATGTACGTACCCGACGAGATTGCCAGCTGTTTCACGCCCACCCAACGTGGTTGGCTACGGAATACCGATTGGTACCTGCAGCAAGTTTACAGCTTCCTGCCAGCGCTCGGCGTAACCGTATTGGAAGCCACCCATAGCCGCTATGTGGTTGACCTCAACCGTGACCCATGTGGCGATCTCTTTGGAGATTTCTGGACTAGCGTTGTTCCAGAAAGAAATGCGCATGGTGCTGATGTTTATGACTGCGCTCCAGCTTCGGACTCTATTCGGCAGCGGATCGCGGCATATCACGAGCCATACCATCGAGCGATACGGGAACGCCTCGCGGCATTGGTCGGCGAGTTTGGAGTAGCGCTGCTCTTGGATCTACATAGCTTTATGGGGCCCATTGAAAACGATGTTTGCTTGGGAGATCGAGTTGGTATGACCTGCGATCCATCGATCACTTTGGCATTCCAAGCAGCTCTTACAGAAGAAGGCTTCAACACCGTTCAAAATCAGATCTTTAGCGGGGGATATATTGTGAAGGCGCATGGTAAGCCACCAGCCGCTCATGCACTCCAAATCGAGTTGCGTTATACCAATTACCTCGACTGCACGCGCATCGACGAACCGGAGATGCCGGCGTGCGAAGAAGCTCGCATAAAGCCGGTACGTGACAGGTTACAACGCGCCATCGAACGGGTGTTGATGATGGCGCCTCAATTGGGGCTAACAAAGCAATGCACAGGGGCGCACCCCCGCGCCCGTGATTTAAGACATTAGGCATCTCGTTTGCAATATGCAGAACTTCCTTCGCTTCCAGCATCCGGATCCGGAATCCCTTCGTGCTCAGATCGAGCAAGAGCGTCACGCGCTGCGAAAAGCTATTCTTGGTTGCGACACCCTGCAGATACTTGAATGCACAGGCAACCTTGGCGGCATGCTGACCACTGATCATCAGGAGGCCGAGGCATACCGGTTGCTTCACGGACAGCTTCATTTGGCTCGACAAAACCCAACCATTGAAGCTTCAGCCTGGCTGATCCATTCATTGGCCACGGCGGCACAGTACGTAGGGGAGTATGAGAGTGCAAATGAACTCTTTCGCGAAGTCCTTCAGTTGGCCGAAATGCACGAATGGATCCGCCTCCAGCACTTCGTGCTTCACCATTGGGGGCGGTGCCTGGTAGAACAGGTTCGCTTCGAGGAGGCCGAGGAGGTCTTTCAACAGGCCTTGTCCATTCGGCAAGCGTTGGGTGACGCGAGACAACAGTCCACGCAGCGAGCGCTTGCCGAACTTCGAAGACTGCGACAGAAGCGAGCCGATGCCTAACTTCGGTCACTCATCCGCCTGCATAGGCAATACCGGCCACAAGCTGCCGGCCGCAGTGTTTCTCCCAAGCCGACAATCCCTCTAAGGGATCTATGCCTTAAGTGCAACATTTCTCTCTTGCTTGTTACATTGCGAACTTTGTCAGCTCTGTTATATGTGTACGTTCATACAGGCAGTTTGTGCCAAGCCAGTAGGTATGCGGGTTCTGGGTTCGTTGGCCGTCGGTGTTAGACGGCGCAAACCGATGTTAAACAGGTGTTTTGCGATTTATAACAATTTAGCGCTATCAAATGACTCCCAAATTCTGGCATGAAGTCGCAAAAGCCATTTCGCCCGCCAAGCGCAGGTTGCTTGTCGGTCTCGCGAAATGAAAAAGGGCTTGGACGAGATCCAAGCCCTTCGCCTTTACGGCAGGTTCAAACTCGAACCACGTCAGAATACATACTCATACGCGCCGATGTCGACCCGTCCGCCTTGCGGACGCACGACGTTGACGATATCCGTCGTCGGCGCATACGTCGAGCCACCGGCGTTGACGGCGCGCGAGGTGCTCTTCACCCGGTAGTCGCCGCCCGCGTAGTTCACGAATTGCGGATCGGCGTTGATCGTGCCGGTCGTGTGCTGGCGCGATGCGGCCGAGACGCTCGGCGTGTTGTACTTGCCGTTCGCGTACAGCAGGTTGTTCGAGTAGCTGTTGTGCGTGCCGTTGGTGCCCTGCTCGGAAATGCCTTTGTCGTTGCCGTAGACGATGTTGTTCGAGACGTTGACATAGTCGGTGGCTGAGATGTGGTAGAAGCCGCCGCCGCCGACGGTGATGCCGCCGCCGCTCTTGACGATCGTGTTGTTGGCGATGTCGATGCCGCGCGCGTCGTGCCACAGGTGGACGCCCCAGTTGCCCACTTCATACACCAGGTTGTTCTTCACCTTGCCGGTCGTGGCCATGTAGATGCCCTGGATGTATTTGCATCCCTTCGAACCGACGTTGTGCACCACGTTGCCGGTCATCTCGACATTGACGCCTTTCCAGTAGTGCGTGGCGTTCAGGCCGGAGCCGCCGTTGCCGTCGCACATGAGCGGATCGGTCGCGATGTGGTGCACGCGATTGTTCTTGAAGACGACGTGGGAACGGCCGGTGGTGATGCCGTTCTTCCAGGACTTGAGGCTCTTGCCGTCGACATCGAAGCCGACGACGTCGACATAGTTGCCCATGACCGACCATGCGGTGCGGGCCGTGGTGCCGGAAGCCGGAACGATCTTGGCGCCCCACTTGACGGTCGAGACATAGCTGATGCGCGCGGAGGCGGTGCCGCTGGCGCTGGTCGTGAAGCCGCCGGTATAGGTGCCGGGCGCGACATGCACCATGGTGCCCGGCTTGGCGACCTTCGATGCTTTCAGGATCGTCCGGAACGGCGCGCTTTGCGTGCCGGGATTCGAATCGGAACCGTTCGGCGAAACATAAAGATGATAGGCCGGGGCGGCGACATAGGTCGTCGCTGCCAGAAGCGTCGGCGATGTTTCTGCTGCGGTTGCGGCATCTGCTTGCACGGCGGGTTGCTCCATGGAAGAGTCCAAGGCGGGATCTGTCGCAGAATAATCCGCCGCGTCCGCCGATGCATCATGGGCCGAATCCGCCGTTTGCGTTTGCGCAGAAGTCGAGGACGTCAAGGCGAGGGATTCCGATCCGGATTGCGCGGTGTCGGAACCGCCGCCGCCGCAAGCGGCGAGGAGGAGGGTGGCGAGCAAGGCTGACGGGTAAGCGATACGGTTCACTTTAATAACTCCTGAGGCTGCGTACCGAAACAGATCCTGTCCGGCGGCAAAACCGGAAAGCACCTGATTCGCTACAGAATGGAAAACGTTTCGAACGGATAAACGCGGTTCGGCCGACCCCGTCTTCTTATTCAGCATTCGCATTGCAAACGAATACGTTGCTACAGACCTTGCTGTACGGAAAAAGGTTCCTCAAGAAACATATTTCTTGAAGAAAGTTTCGATAGACGAATCGAAAAAATGAATGAATGGCATGCCATTCGGGCATGAGCCATCGAAATTTCATACTTATTTTTTCGGCATCGAGTCATTACAGTAAGAGCCCATCCCAGCAGGCGCTGCTCTTGCCGGGATTGGCGCTCACAGTCGACGTAACGGACGAAGGGCGCGACTTCCATCGACAACTCGACCGGGACAGCCGAACATGAAGGTTTCCGTGATCTCGCCGTGCAGAAACGAAGCGAACCATATCGATGCATTCCTGGAGTGCGTGTTGCATCAGGAATGCCGGGAGCTCGAACTCGAGATTCTCGTCGCCGACGGCCTGAGCACCGATGGCACGGCCCAGCGCTTGCGCGGCTGGAGCGCGAAGGATGGCCGCATCCGTGTGATCCGCAATCCGGAAGGCATCGTCTCGACCGGCCTCAACCGCGCCATCGCCGCCGCCAGCGGCGACGTCATCGTGCGCATGGATATCCATACGCTGTATGCGCCCGATTACATATGGCAATGCGTGCAGGCGCTGAAGAACACCGACGCCAAATGCGTCGGCGGTCCCTGGTTCGCGGAAGGCAAGACCGCGAAGCAGAGGGCCATCGCCAACGCGTTTCAAAGCCGTTTCGGTTCCGGCGGCGCGGCGTCGCGGCGCTCCGATTACAGCGGTCCCGTCGATACGGTCTATCTCGGCGCGTGGTGGCGCAACGACTTGCGACAGATCGGCGGCTTCGACGAAGAACTGGTGCGCAACCAGGATGACGAACTCTGTCTCCGGATCACGCGCAGCGGCGGACGCATCTGGCAGAGCGCCGAGATCCGTTCGGTCTACACGCCGCGCGATTCGCTGCTGGCCCTGTGGCGGCAATTCCATCAATACGGCTATTGGAAAGCGCTAGTCCTGAAGAAGCATCGGATACCGGCGTCGCCGCGGCATCTCATGCCATTCGGTTTCGTCGCCGGCATGGCGGCATTGCTGGCCCTGGCGCCGTTGTCGCCGTTCGCGGGGCTGGCGTTCGCCTTGCTGGCGGGAAGCTATCTGCTGGCGGCGCTGTTCTTCGCCGCGCTCGCGAACGGCAATGGCGGCGGCACGCTGCTCTGCACGCTCGCCGCCTTCTGCGCCATGCATTTCGGCTACGGCATCGGCTTCGGGCGCGGCTTGTTCGATTTCCTGCTGTCCGGACGCGGCGCCCGGCCATCCATGAAAAACCTGACGCGCTAAATTCGGACCGCGGCCTTGGCTCATCGAAAAAATGAATCGAACGCGGCGGATTCGGCCGCGAGCCATCGAAATTTCATACTTATTTTCTGGGAAGCGACTCGGTATATTTACCCGAAGCCTTTATTGCGGACTCGCCAATGAACCAAGCCATTCAGCAACTGCAGCCGGCTGTCGAACAGGAAGAATCGGTGGACCTGGCGAAGTATCTCGGATTTCTATCGGCCAATCGCTGGCTCATCGCGGGCGTCGCGGCGATCGCGATCATGTTGGGGACGGCTTATGCGTTCCTGGCGGCGCCGGTCTATGAGGCGAACATCCTGATCCAGGTGGAAGACAATTCCCGCTCGTCGTCGCGCGATGCCTTGGGAGAATTGTCGAGCGTCTTCAATCTCAAGACGCGGGCGGCCTCGGAGATGGAAGTGCTGCGCTCGCGGCTCGTGCTGGCGAAGGCGGTCGACAATACCGGCTTGTATATCCAGGTGCAGCCGAAACATTTCCCGGTGGTCGGCGCGTGGCTGGCGCAGCGCGAGATCCAATTGCCGTTCGCCGATGCCTTCGAAGGAAGCGGCTACGTCTGGTCGCGCGAGACGGCGCGCGTGGCGCTGTTCGACGTGCCGGAGGCGCTGGAGGAAAACACGGAGTTCACGTTGCGCGCGGAAGGCGGCGGCAGGTTCCGCCTGCTGCAGGAGGAGGAGCGCATCGACGCCGCCGGCCGCGTGGGAGAGACGCTCAGGATCGACACGGCGAAGGGGCCGATCGCGCTGCGCGTCGACGATCTCGCCGCCAGGCCGGGCTCGCGATTCCTGCTGGTCAGGAAGAACCGGATGGCCACGATCGAAAGGTTGCAGGCCGCGCTCCGGATCGCGGAACGGGGCAAGCAATCGGACATCATCGGCGTGACGCTCGAAGGCCGGAATCCGAAACAGACCAGCGCGGTCCTCAATGAGATCGCCGATCAATACCTGCAGCAGAACGAGGATCGCAAGTCGGATGCGGCCGAGCGGTCGCTGGCTTTTCTCAGCCGGCAGCTGCCGGAGCTGAAGCAGGATCTCGAGAAATCGGAAGCGAAGTATAGCGAGCTGCGCAACAGCCGCGGCACCGTCGATCTGAACGAGGAAGCCAAGAACGTGCTGCAGCAATCGGTGCAGGCGCAGACCCGGCTGCTCGAACTGAAGCAGAAGAAGCGCGAGCTGCAGACGCGCTTCGCCGACGAGCATCCCGCGATCGTCGCGATCGACGAGCAGATGCGCACTCTCGGCGGCGAGCTGGACAACGTGGCGCGCAAGATCCGGAATCTGCCGGCGGTCGAGCAAGACGTGGTGCGGTTGACGCGCGACGTGAAGGTCAACCAGGAAATCTATACGGCGCTGATGTCGACCGCCTTGCAGCTGCGGCTGGTGGCGGCGAGCAAGGGCGGCAACGTGCGCGTGCTCGACAAATCGATCGCGCCGGGCAAGCCGGCGCGGCCGAAGCGGATGCTGGTGATCTTCCTGTCCGGCGTCGCCGGCGTGATCCTCGGCGGGTTGGCCGCGCTCGCCAGGAAGAACATCTATCGCCGGGTCGACGATCCGGTCGAGATCGAGCAGTCGCTCGGCCTGCGCATCTCGGCCACCATCCCGCGCAGCGATCGCGAGCACGCCTACGGCAGGATGCAAGGAGAGCAAGCCGGCGCCCGCGCGCTCGCGCTCGAGTACGATCCTGACGATGCCGGCGCCGCCGACGTGGTCGAAAGCCTGCGCCGCTTCCGCACCTCGATGCAATTCGCGATGACCGAGGCGAAGAACAATATCGCGCTGATCACAGGTCCCACGCCGGGCGTCGGCAAGTCGTTCGTGTCGGCCAATTTCGCCGCCGTGCTGGCCGCCGTCGGCAAGCGGGTGCTGCTGGTGGATGCGGATCTGCGCACCGGCCATCTGCACCGCTATTTCGGCCTCGAGCGAGGACAGGGCGTGTCGGATGTGGTCACCGGCAAGGCGCTGGTCGAGCACGTGCTGCACAAGAACGTCGTGCCGGATGTCGATTTCATTTCCACCGGCCGCCTGACTGCCCGTCCGGCGGAACTGCTTGCGCACAAGAACTTCGCCAAGCTGCTGCAGTTGTTCGGCACGCGCTACGACTTCGTCCTGATCGATACCGCGCCGGTGCTCGCCGTCTCCGACGCCCAGATCATCGCGCCGCACGCCGGGGCGATCTTCAATATCGTGCGCGGCGGCGTCAGCACGCTCAGCGAGATCGAGGAAACGGTCAAGCGCCTCAACGAAGCGGGCGTCTCCGTCACCGGCACCGTCTTCAACGATTGGAATCCGCGTCTCGCGCGCTACCGCTACGGCATGAAGCGCTATGACCAGTACTTGATGGCCGACGCCCGCTGATCGTCCATGATGCTTGCCAGTCCGTTCTTGCGCCGCATGCTGCCGAGAAATCGCTTCGTGCGCAACGTGTCCGTCTTGGTCGGCGGCACCGCCGGCGCCCAGGCCGCGGCGGTGCTGGCCGCGCCGCTGCTGACGCGTCTTTACACGCCCCAGGACTTCGGCTTGCTGGCGGTGTTCGCCGCCTTGCTGTCGCTGATCTCGGTGATCGCCGGCTTGCGCTATGAGACCGCGATCCCGTTGCCGGAGGACGGCGCGGAAGCGGCGGCGCTGGCGGCGCTCGGCCTGCTGTGCGTGGCCTTGGTGTCCGCCCTCAGCGCGATTCCGATCTTTCTTTACGGGACCGAGATCGCCGCGTGGCTCAATACGCCGCGGCTGGCGGACTATTTCTACCTGGTGCCGCTCGGCGCGCTGTTGGCGGGCTGTTACAGCGTGCTGAATTTCTGCGCCATCCGGAGCCGGGAATTCGGGCCGCTCGCCAAGACCAAGCTCGGCCAGTCGGCGATCGCCGTGCTGATCCAATTGGCGGGAGCGCCGTTCGGCGCGCTGGCGCTGTTGCTCGGACAGATGGCCGGGCAGGGCGCGGGGGCGGTATCGCTTGCCGCGCGCGTGCTGCGTCCGCGGCGTTCGCGCTTGCGGGCGATCGGATGGCGCTCGCTGGCGCAGGCCGCGCGCCGCTACCGGCAATTCCCGTTGTTCGCGACCTGGGGCGCCTTATTCAATACCGCCGGTTCGCAATTGCCGGCGGTGCTGTTCGCCGCCCTGTTCGGGCCGGCGGCGGCGGGCCTGTATATCCTCGCCAATCGCGTGCTGGCCATGCCGATGCAATTGCTCGGGCAAGCCATCGGCAACGTGTTCGTCTCCGACGCGGCCGTCGCGCGTCGCGAAGGACGGCTGGCGCGCCTGACCGCCGACATACATTACCGCCTGGCCCAGATCGGCATGCCGCCGATGGTGGTGCTGCTGGCCGCCGGTCCGCAGCTCTTCGCCCTCGTCTTCGGCGAGCAATGGCGCGCCGCAGGCGTCTATGCGCAATGGCTGGCGCCGTGGCTGTATCTGGTATTCGTCACCTCGCCGCTGTCGTCGCTGTTCGCGGTGCTCGAGCGGCAGGCGGCCGGCATGCTGTTCCAAGGATTGCTGCTGTCGGTGCGGGTGGCCGCGATCGCGTTCGGCGCCTGGGCCGGCGACGTCATGACGGCGGTCGCCTGGTTCGCGACCGGCAGCGCGTTGTGCTGGTTCGCCTGCCTGGCGTGGCTGGTGCGCGCCTCGGGAAATGCCTGGCGCGTCGTCTGGCAGCCGACCGTCGGCGCCCTGGCCTGGGCGGCCGCGCTGGCCTCGCCGCTGATCGCCGGCGCCGCCTGGCCGATGGGGCGCGCGCAATGGGTGCTGTTCGCCGCGGCGACCGTGCTACTGATCGCCGCGCGTTATGCTTTCCTGATGAGGAGGGCGTGGCGATGAAGGTGCTCAGGATGCATCTGGCCGGCAAGGGCTGGACCCGCAGCGACAAGCACGGCCTGCACCTGCGCGGCACGCTGTTCGCCGGAACGGCGGCGCGCCGCTCGCCGCAGGAAGTCGCCGGCCTGTTGCCGGACGCGGACGGCAGCCTGACGGCATGGCGCGCGGCGCTGGCAGCATGCAACGGCTTCTTCGCGCTGGTGCGGCAAGCGGGGCCGCAGCTGATCGCCGTCGTCGATCATGTGCGCGGCTTTCCCTTGTTCTATGGAGAAAATGCCGGCACCGTTTTCCTGAGCGATGACGCGGAATGGGTGCGGCGCGAACTCGGCGAACAGACGATGGATCCTGTGGCGCGCGACGAATTCCGCCTGACCGGCTACGTGACCGGCGGCGACACGCTGTATCCGAAGATCAGGCAGTTGCAGGCCGGCGAACTGCTCGCGATCGACCTGGTGCGCTCCGGCTCCGCGATCCTGGCCTATCGATATTTCCGCTATTGGCATGCGGAGCCCGCGGCCTGGGACGAGCCCGGCATGCGGCGCGGCTTCGATGCCGCCGTGCTCGCCGCGGCGCAACGCCTGATCGATTACGCGGACGGACGGCAGATCGTGCTTCCCTTGAGCGGAGGCTACGATTCGCGCCTGATCGCCACGCTGCTGTGCCGGCTCGGCTACCGCAAGGTCCTGGCCTTCACCTATGGCGTCAAGGGCAACAAGGAAGCCGCGTACAGCCGCCAGGTGGCGCACGCCTTGGGCCTGGAGTGGCATTTCGTGGAATACGGCGACGCCCGTTGGCGCGCGGCGTGGAATACCGAAGAGCGCCGCCATTATCAGCGCTGGGCCTCGGGCTGGAGCAGCCTGCCGCATGTCCAGGATTGGGCCGCGGTGCGCGCGCTGCGCGGCGCCGGCGTCGTCGATGCCGATTGCGTCTTCGCGCCCGGCCATACCTGCGTCCGGCGCCATACCGGCGTCACGGTCGAGGACATCGCGGGCGACGCCGGACCGCGGGCGCCGGCCAGCCTCGAACTGCTGGTGGAAAAGATCCTGCGCGGGCATTACACCCGCTCGACCGGCAAATCCGGGCCGCGCGCCGATTTCCCGCGCTGGAAAGCGCGGGTGGCCGACCGCCTGGAACGCAGCCGCATCGCGTCGCCGCTCGAACTGGCCGATGCCCACGAAAAATGGGAGTGGCAGGAGCGGCAGACCAAGTTCATCTGCAACTCGGTCCGGGTCTACGAATTCTTCGGATGCGACTGGTGGCTGCCGCTGTGGGATGCGGAGTTCATGCGCTATTGGCAGGGCGTGCCGCTCGCGCTGCGGATCGAGCGGCGCTGGTACGACGATCATGTGCGGCGCCTCTATGCCGAGCAGACCCGCGACGGCGCCGCCGCGGCCCTCCGCAACGCCGAGGAGATCGGCCCGCTCGGCAAGGCGATCCGCCTGGCCGTGGCCAAGTTTCCTCCCGGCGTGAAGAACTATCTGAAATCGATCCGCCACGCCGTGCTGCCGGCCCGCTATACGGACGGCTACGTCGTGTCGCACCTGCCGCGCGCGGAACTGAAGCGCCTGAGCGACGAAGGTTATCGCATCGATGGAATATTGGTCCATGAATTTCTCGGCCTGGCGCCATAGGGTCGCCGAGAGCGGGCCTGCCGCGTGCACGTTCGTCTTGCGCAACCTGGCGCGCGGACGGCGGCTGCGGCCGTTCGCGGCCGTCGAGCATGAAGCCGGCGCTGGCGAGCGGTTTGCCGTCGGGCCGGCGGCCGCGACCGGCCTGGCGGACCTCTACGGCCTGTACGCGGCGCTCAACGGGGGACGGCGGCTCGAGCCGCAGACGCGTCTCCTGCTGCGCCTGCGCGGCGAGCGATTCTGCCTGACGGCGCGCCGCTGCGCAGACGGCGCGCTGGCCGGCATGGCGCTCTACTACTTCAATGCGCGCGACCGCGACGCCGGCGCGATCCATGAAGCCTATATCGGCCTCATGCCGCCGCTACGCGGCATGGGGCTCGGCACCTTCATGCGGCGCCACGCGTTGCGGCATTTCGCCGGCTGCGGGTTGGATCGCGTCTCGTCGCGCGTGAGCGCCGGCAACCTGCCGTCCTTGAAAGGCAACATGAAGCTCGGTTTCCTGCCGGTGGAAACCTATTTCGACTCCGCCATGGCGGAGCAACGCCACTATCTGATTTGCGACCTGGGACCCTACCGATGACAAGCCGATCAGCCAATACCCTCGAGCCGCCGGAGAACGCGAAGGAAATCTATCGCGCCTTCTCGGCCACGGAAGCCACGCTGCCCATTTTCTCGCGAAGTTGGTGGCTGGATGCCGTGGCGGGCGAAGATGGGTGGGATGTCGCCGTGATCTGCAAGGGCAACGAGGTCGTCGCCGCCATGCCGTATGCGGTGCGGCGGCGCTACGGCATGACGACGCTCGGACAGCCGCCGCTGACCCAGAAGCTCGGCCCCTGGCTGCGCTCCTACGACAGCCGGCCCGCGACCAGGCTGGCGCAGGAGAAGGAGTGGATGCAAGGATTGATCGATCAATTGCCGGCCTTCGACCATTTTTCGCAAAACTGGCACTACGGCCAGACCAACTGGCTGCCGTTCTCGTGGAACGGCTTCCGCCAGACCACGCGCTATACCTATGTGCTCCACGATCTCAGCTCGCACGACACACTGTGGTCCGGGTTCGAGCACAGCGCGCGCGCGGAATGCAAGAAAGCGACGGAACGCTTCCGATTGCAGGTGCGCGACGATCTGCCGCTGGAAGCCATGATCGATTTGAATCGCCAGACCTTCGAGCGCCAGGGACTGGACGTCCCGTTTTCGGAAGCGCTGGTGCGCCGCATCGATGCGGCTTGCGCACAGCGCGGCTGCCGCAAGTTCTTCATCGCTGTCGATGCCGAAGGGCGGCATCACGCGGCCAACTACATCGTGTGGGACGAGACCAGTTCCTACGGCCTGATGAGCGGCGCCAACCCCGCCTTGCGCAACAGCGGCGGCGCCAGCCTGTGCATGTGGGAAGCGATCCGCCACGCGTCGAAGGTGACGCGGAAATTCGACTTCGCCGGTTCGATGATGGAGCCTGTGGAACGCTTCCTGAGGAGTTTCGGCGCCACGCAGATGCCGTATTCGAACGTCAGCAAGACGCCTTCCAAGCTGCTGCGCATGCGGCAGTTCCTCCAATCCGCGCGCGCCGAGCGCTATCACAGGAAGAGTGCGGCATGACGACAGCATTGATGACGGCCAGGGATGCCTCCCCGGAAATCCTGGGGACCCAGGTTCCGCCCCTTGCGGAGCGGGAGCCGAAGGCGGGCGCGCCGATCGACGCGAAGGAAGCCTATCGCCGGTTTTCGGAACGGGAACCGGGCATCCCGATCTATTCGCGCGGCTGGTGGCTGGATGCGGTGGCCGGACCCGACGCCTGGGATGTCGCGCTGGTGCGCAAGGGCGACGACATCCGCGCGACCCTGCCTTACGTGATACGCCGGCGCTACGGCTTGACCGTGCTCGGCCAGCCGCCGCTGACCCAGAACCTCGGACCGTGGCTGGACGTGCAGCGCGCCAAGCCGGCGGCCAGGATGGCGGACGAAAAGGAATTGATGCAAGCGCTCATCGATCGGCTGCCGGCATTCGATCATTTCGCGCAGAACTGGCACTACGGCCGCACCAACTGGCTGCCGTTCTACTGGAACGGCTTCAAGCAGACGACGCGCTACTGCTATCTGCTCACCGGACTTATTTCGCCGCAACGGATCTGGTCCGGTTTCCACCACAATGCCCGCAACGAATGCCACAAGGCGCTGCAGCGCCACCGGCTGCGGGTGCGCAGCGATTTGCCGATCGACGTCTTCCTGAAACTCAACCGCCGCACCTTCGAGCGGCAGGGAATGGACGTGCCATATTCCGACGAACTGGTGCGCCGCCTCGATGCCGCCTGCGCCCAGCGCGGCTGCCGCAAGACCTTCATCGCGACCGACCCTGACGGCCGTCCGTATGCCGGCGTCTACGTCGTGTGGGACGAGAACGGCGCATATGCCTTGATGAGCGGCGCCGACCCGGCCCTGCGCAACAGCGGCGCCGCCAGCCTGTGCTTCTGGGAAGCCGTCAGGCATGCCGCCGGATTCACGGCCCGCTTCGATTTCGGCGGCTCGATGATGGAGCCGGTCGAGCATTTCTTCCGCGGCTTCGGCGCGCACCAGGTGCCGTATTTTTGCGTCAGCAAGACGCCTTCGCTGTTGCTGCGCGCGCGGCAGAGCGTGTTGGGGGAATGGAACGGGGCATGATGCTGCGGATCGTTTTTCCCGACGGCTGCCGGGCGGAGAAGCGCTGGATCGCGGACGTGGTGCTGGGCGAGTGGCTCGGTTTGTCCTTCGAGATCGCCTTCGACGAGGGCAGCGACGTGCGCATCGTTGCACCTGGCGCACCTGGCGCGCGGGGCGAGACGCTGTCCTTGCCGGAAGTCTTCTTCGCGCTCGCCTCCGCGGCCTGGCTCGGCCGCGCCAGCCTGCCGCCCGAGCCGCTGGCGCAGTGGCGACCCGACCGGTGCGGCTTGCAGCCGCCGTTGCTGCACCCGGCGGTGCCCGTTCTCTACGGCGTGTCCGAAGAGCCGCATGCCGGACTGCCCATCGATATCTTCGGCTCCGCGTTCTTCATGTTGACGCGCTATGAAGAGGCGGTCTCCGACTTGCGCGACGGCCACGAGCGTTTTCCGCTCGCGGCTTCCCTGGCGCACCGCTACGGCTTCGTCGAGCGCCCGCTGGTGGACGAGTATGTCGAAATCCTGTGGGCCGCGCTGGCGCGCCGCTGGCCGCGGCTCGAGCGCAAAACGCGGACCTTCAAGACCGTGGTGAGCTGCGACGTCGACCATCCCTATCATCCGAGCGCGCGCTCCCTCGGCCGTCTCGCGAAACGGGCGATCGGCGAAGCGATCCGCCGCCGCAGCCTGGCGGCGGCGCTGGCGCCGGTCAGGAACCATATCGCCAGCAGGCGCGGCGATTGGCGCGGCGATCCCTACTATCACACCGTCGACTGGATGATGGAGGTCAACGAACGCGCCGGCAATACCGTGGCGTTCTACTTCATTCCAGAAATCACCGATGCCGCGGTGGACGACACCTGCGCGCTCACCGACCCCGCCGTGATCGCCATGATCCGGCGGATCGCCGCGCGCGGCCATGAGATCGGCATCCACCCGGGCTACCGCACCTACCGCAGCAGCGGCAGGATCCGGTCGGGGCTGGACAAGCTGCAACGGCTGCTGCGGCAGCAAGACATCGAGCAGCGCATCGCCGGCGGCCGCCAGCATTACCTGCGCTGGTCGGTGCATACGCCGGGCGCGTGGGACGCCGCCGGGTTGCACTACGACAGCACGCTTGGTTACGCCGAGCGGGCGGGATTCCGCTGCGGCACCAGCCGCGAGTTTCCGATGTTCGACCTGTGCGAAAGAAGGGCGCTGCGGCTGCGGCAGCGGCCTTTGATTTGCATGGAAGTGTCGGTGATCCAGCACATGGGATACGGCGTGACCGAAGCGGCGTGGGCAAAGATGGCGGAATTGAAAGCGATCGTGCGAAAGTTCAATGGCGACTTCACTTTGCTATGGCATAACTCCGGTTTCGAGGCCGCCGGCGCGAAAGAAATGTATTGCGGCATCATCGCCTGACTTCCGCCCGGCGGCGATGACTATAGGCTGACTTCAAGGGAAACAGTGCAAGCTCATGTTTCGTAAATCGATCGCCCGCCCGGCGCCGCCGGCGCTTTCGGCGCATGTGGCATGCGCGGCCTTCCTGGCCTTGTTCCCCGGGTTCTTCTTCTATCAGTCGGCTCTCGGGGCGGGAGCGATCGGCGCGGTGCTGGGCGGTTATTTCTCCCCGGTCACGCTGGCCTTCCTGCCCTTCCTGGTGTTCGTCTATCTGCAGGAAACGATGCGCGACCGGCGCTTCCTGACGCGCAACGACTTGAACTTCTGGGCTTTCCTCGTCTTTTTCGCGCTCGTGGCAGGTTTCAACCATGCGTTCGGCGCGCCGCGCGACGTGGTCATGCATCATGCGTTGGCGATCTCGCACTTCATCGCCGTCTTCATCATCTTCCGGCTCGCCGATTTCGAGGCGGCAAGCGTGCGCCGCGTCTGCGTTGCCTGCCTGGCGGGCATGACCGCCATCATCTTCTACATGTCGGTCGACGGCTTCTTCTATCTGAGGCTGCAGGGTAGCGCGGGCAATGCCGAGGTCGTCGCCACCTACCAGGGCTTCGCGCGTTCTTATCTCGCCACCGCCCTGATCGTGCTGCCGTTCGCCGGCGCGCTGCCGCTGCGGCTGGGCATGGTTGCGGTGGTGACCGTCGCCCTGTTCATGAACGGTGCGCGCAGCGAACTGATGGCATTTCTGATCCTGGTGGCGGTCATCGAGGTCTTCCGCGCCGGGAACAAGGGCCGCCGGCTGCTCCTGCTGTCCGCGCTCGTGCTGGCCGGCACGGGCTTGCTGCTGTATGCCGACCGCTTGATCGACCTGCTCCCGGCGAACCGTTCGCTGCAGTTGCTCGATCTCGCGAACGCCAGTTCGTGGGAGGCGCGCAACTTCCTGTTGTCGGAAGCGCTGGACACCATCGCCGAGCATCCGCTGCTGGGCGACTACGGCAGTTATTTCCATCTGTTCGCCAGCAGCGGTTCCTATGCGCACAACATTTTCTCGGCCTGGGTCGATCTCGGCTTCGCCGGCTTCGTCTGGCTGCTTTGCATGATCGTGCTGCCGCTGCGCAGGCTTGGCGCCGCACTCGTCGCCGGGAAGGAGAGCGCCGGCGCGCGCGGCTTCATGCTGACCTTCAGCCTGCTGTTCGTGACCTTCGTCATGCTGATTGCCGCGAAGAGCTTCACCTACATGATGATCGGCGCGGCCTTGGGACTCCATGCGCGCTATTCGCATTCCGCCCGTCATTCACGTCACAGAAAAGAAAGCCTTCATGCACAAAGTCGCGCACCTCACTTCCGTTCACTCCCGCAACGACACGCGGATCTTCGTCAAGCAATGCCGTAGCCTGGCGTCGAGCGGGTACGACATCACGCTCGTCGTCGCCGACGGCAAGGGCGACGAAAGCAGGGAAGGGGTGCGGATCGCCGATGTCGGCCGCCCGCCGGGACGGATCGAGCGCATGCTCCGCACCACGCGGCGGGTGTTCGACAAGGCGGTGGCACTCGATGCCGACGTCTATCACCTGCACGATCCGGAGCTGCTGCCGACCGGGTTGAGGCTCAAGCGCCTCGGCAAGAAGGTCGTGTTCGACTCGCACGAGGATGTGCCGCGGCAGATCCTCGGCAAGCCGTATCTCGATCCGCTGTCGCGCCGCGTCCTGTCGCGCATCGCGGCCCTGTACGAACGCCACGCCTGCGGCCGCCTCGACGGCGTGGTCGCCGCGACGCCCTTCATCCGCGACAAATTCCTGGCGATCAATGCGCGCACGGTCGATGTCAACAACTTTCCGGTGCTCGGCGAACTCGACGCAGCCGTTCCCTGGCATGAGAAGAACGACGAGGTTTGCTACGTCGGCGATATCAGCGCCTCGCGCGGCATGCGCGAGATCGTGCGCGCCTGCGAATACCTGGAGTCGCCGGTCCGCCTGAATCTCGGCGGCCGCTTTTCCGATGCCGTCCTCGAGGCGGACGTCAAGAGCATGGCGGGCTGGCGGCGCGTCAATGAACTGGGCTTTCTCGACCGCTCCGGCGTCAGGAAGACGCTGGGACGGTCGATCGCGGGCCTGGTGGTGCTGCATCCGCTGATCAATTATCTCGATGCCTTGCCGGTGAAGATGTTCGAGTACATGGCGGCTGGCATTCCGGTCATCGCTTCCGATTTTCCGCTCTGGCGCGGCATCGTGGAAGAGGCCGGCTGCGGCTTGTGCGTCGATCCGCTCGCGCCGCGCGCGATCGCCTCGGCGATCGATCGTCTCCATGCCGATCCGGAAGCGGCACGGCGCATGGGAGAGAACGGTCGGCGCGCGGTGCGGGAACGATTCAATTGGGCGCTGGAGGAGGAAAAATTCCGCCGCTTCTATGCCGGACTGATGTGACGTTTACGTGGCCGGGAGCCGCCGTTCCGCGATTCTTCGCGATCGATCGAAAAAACAAATCGAACCCACATCTTTCCCTCTGCAGCGATCGAAATTTCATACTTATTTTTTCCGGGGCGATTCGGTACATTGGGAGGCAATCGCGGCTCTGAAATCGCCCTATGCCATCATTCACTCCAGACATCGCAAACAGCATCACGACCGGCTTCAGCGCGAGCGTGACATCGTTGAGCCGCCCCGCGAAAGTCGGCGTCATGCTGGGCGCGGATCTCGTCTCGCTGCCGCTATGCTCGGTCATCGCGATGCTGCTGCGGACCGGCGACATCGGCGCGGTTCTCCAGTACGGATTCGCGCCGCATGTCCTGATCGCGCTGGCGACTCTTCCCGCCTTTGCCGCCACCGGCCTGTATGGAGCGATCATCCGCTTCATCGACCAGAGCCTGCTGACGGCCACCGGCATAGGCCTCGCAGCCGTGGTGGCGTTCGCCTACATCGCATCGACGCTGCTCGATTACCGGCACTTTCCGCACGGCGTGTTCATGATCTACTGGTTCATCGCGTTTTCCTATGTGGTGAGCTCGCGCCTGCTGGCGCGCGCCTTGCTCCGCAGCGGCAATCCGGGCCGGCGTGAAGCGCAATGCGTCGCCGCGATCTACGGCGCCGGCGAGGCGGGCACCAAGCTCGCGTTGGCCATGCGTGTGAGCGGCAGGTATCGCGCGGCCTGCTTCTTCGACGATTTTCCCGCGCTCGACAATCGCAGCGCGGCCGGCTTGAAGGTGTTCCATTCGGAACGTCTCGCGGAGGTCGTGCGCCAGCGCGGCGTCGAATTGATCGTGATCGCGATTCCTTCGGCGACGCCGGTGCAGTTGCGCGAGATCCTGGCGCGAGTGCGCAAGGCGAACGTGCCGGTGAAGATCCTGTGCAGCCTGCTGGAGCTGGCCGACGAGGAAATCTCCACGCAATCGATACGCGAGATCAAGATCGACGACCTGCTGGGACGGGAACCGATCCGTCCGCATCCGGAACTGTTCGCCAGGTGCGTGCGCCATCAGAATATCCTGGTCACCGGCGCCGGAGGCTCGATCGGCAGCGAACTGTGCCGCCAGATCATGACGCTCGCGCCGGCCAGCCTGCATCTGCTCGACCATTCCGAGCACGCGCTCTACAACATCGAACAGGAATTGCGCGGCCGCTTTCCCGGAGCGCAGATCCATCCGCATCTCGGCACGGTGTGCGACGTGCGCGTGGTCGAGCGCATCATGGCGGAAAGCGCGATCGATACCGTCTACCATGCCGCTGCCTACAAGCATGTTCCGCTGGTGGAGCACAACATGGCGGAAGGCATCCGGAACAATGTTTTGGGCGCGGAAGTCGTGGCCGAGGCCGCCGCGAAGTTCCGGGTGAAGACCTGCGTGCTGGTTTCCACCGACAAGGCGGTGCGTCCCACCAGCATCATGGGCGCCAGCAAGCGGATCGCCGAATTGATCTTCCAGGCGGCCGCGATCAAGTCGCTCAAATCGGCGGCCGGCACCAAGTTTTGCATGGTGCGCTTCGGCAACGTGCTGGGCTCTTCCGGCTCGGTCGTGCCGCTGTTCAAGCGCCAGATCGAAGCCGGCGGCCCCATCACCGTCACCCATCCCGATGTCGTCCGCTATTTCATGTCGATTTCCGAGGCTTCGCAGCTCGTGGTGCAAGCCGGCGCGATGGCGAAGGGCGGCGACGTCTTCGTCATGGACATGGGCGAGCAGGTCCGGATCGTCGATCTCGCGCGCACGATGATCGCGATGTGCGGATTGAGCGAGAAGAGCGCGGCCAATCCCGACGGCGATATCGAGATCCGCTACGTCGGGCTGCGCCCCGGAGAAAAGCTCTACGAGGAATTGTTCGCCGGGAACGACGCGATCCCGAGCCGGCATCCGCGCATCATGACGACCACCGAGTACGTCATCGAGCCGGAGACGCTGGAGCAGCAGGTGGCTTACCTCAAGGTGGCTTGCGCCACCAACGACAAGGCGATGATCCGCTTCCTGGTGCAGAAGCTGGTGCAGGGCTACAAGCCGGAAGAAGCGGAGGGAGCGGAGCAGGGAGAGAGCGGGGAAAGGGCGGAACGGGGTGCGAGCAGAACCCGCCAGATCCGGCCCGCCTTCGAGTACAAGTTCGGGCCGGTGCTCAACCGCCGGCCCATGCAGTTGAACGATAGATTGCGTCCGAACCAATGAAAGAGAGACCTATGCATCTTCACGAAGTGACGAATCCGGGTTTTCTGCAGGGCCGCACGGAACTGTTGGAGAAACTGATCACGAAATTCGAAAAGCGCACGGCGGTGATCGGCATCGTCGGCCTCGGCTATGTCGGCTTGCCGCTGCTGCTGCGTTACGCCTACGCGGGCTTCAAGGTCGTCGGCTTCGATATCGATGCCGACAAGGTGCGCAAGCTGAATCAAGGGGAAAGCTACATCGCGCATATCGCGGCGAAGTCGATCCAGGATGCGCGCGAGCGCGGTTTCCAGGCGACCGGCGATTATTCGCGCGTGACGGAAGCGGATGCGCTCATCATCTGCGTGCCGACGCCGCTCAACGCCTATCGCGAGCCGGACCTGAGCTTCATCCTGAACACGGCCGACGCGCTGCTGCCGCATATGCGCCCCGGCCAGGTCATGTCGCTGGAAAGCACCACCTATCCCGGCACGACCGACGAGGAATTGAAGACCCGGCTGGAGGCGCGCGGATTCGCCGTCGGCGAGGAGGTGTTCCTGGTGTTTTCGCCGGAACGCGAGGACCCGGGCAATCCGCATTTCAAGACACGCTCGATTCCCAAGGTGGTGGGCGGGACGACGCCCGCCTGCCGCGAGGCCGGCGTCGCGCTCTACAAGGCGGCGGTCGATACGGTGGTGCCGGTCAGCTCGACGCGCGCCGCGGAGCTGACCAAGCTGCTCGAGAACATCCACCGCGCCGTCAACATCGGCCTGATCAACGAGATGAAGATCATCGCCGACCGCATGGATATCGACATCCACGAAGTCATCCATGCCGCCGCCACCAAGCCGTTCGGCTTCACGCCGTATTTCCCGGGACCCGGCCTGGGCGGCCATTGCATCCCGATCGATCCGTTCTACCTCACCTGGAAGGCGCGCCAATACGGCTTGCATACGCGCTTCATCGAGCTGGCCGGCGAGATCAACAGCGACATGCCGTACTGGGTCGTCAACAAGGTGGCCGACGCCTTGAACGAGCGCGGACGCGCGATCAAGGGCAGCCGCATCCTGGTGCTGGGCATCGCCTACAAGAAGAATGTGGACGACATGCGCGAGTCGCCCTCGGTCAAGCTGATGGAACTGCTGCGCGACAAGGGCGCCCGCATCGCCTATTCCGATCCGCACGTGCCGGTGTTCCCGAAGATGCGCGAGCACCATTTCGAGCTTTCCAGCGAGCCGATCACGCGCGAGTCGGTCGCGTCCTACGACCTGGTGCTGCTGGCGACCAACCACAGCGCGTTCGACTACGACTTGATCCAGAAGCATGCCAAGGTGATCGTCGATACGCGCGGCGTGTACCCGGTCGGCTTGCCGAATGTCGTCAAATCGTGAACTGAAAGAGGATTCATGAATCACTTTTCGCATGCCTCGGCCGATCGCGGGATCGACCGGGAGATCCGGTTCGCCTTGGTCGGTTGCGGCCGGATCGCCAAGAACCACTTCAATGCCATCAAGCACCATCGCGAGTACTGTTCCCTCGCTGGCGTGTGCGACATCGACGGCCGGGCGCTGGAGGAGGCGGCGGACCTGACCGGCGCCAGGCCCTACCGCTCGCTGTCGGCGATGCTGGAGGATTGCCCGGCGGACGCTTACATCCTGACCACGCCGTCGGGCCTGCATTCGAGCCAGGCGATCCGGATCGCCGAGGCGGGCCGCCACGTGATCACGGAGAAGCCGATGGCGACGCGCTGGAAGGACGGCCAGCGCATGGTCGCCGCCTGCGACGAGGCCGGCGTGAAGCTGTTCGTGGTCAAGCAGAACCGCCGCAATCCGACGCTGCAACTGCTGAAGAAGGCGCTCGACGAGCGCCGTTTCGGGCGCATCTACATGGTGAACCTGAACGTGTTCTGGACCCGTCCGCAGGAATACTACGACAGCGCCGGCTGGCGCGGCACCTGGGAATACGACGGCGGCGCCTTCATGAACCAGGCCAGCCATTACGTCGATTTGATCGATTGGCTGATCGGCCCGGTCGAGAGCCTGCATGCCTTCACCGCGACGCTGGAGCGCGACATCGAGGTGGAAGACACCGGCGTCCTGAGCCTGCGCTGGCGCAACGGCGCGCTCGGCACCTTGAACGTGACCATGCTGACTTATCCGAAGAACCTGGAGGGCAGCATCACGATACTCGGCGAGAAGGGAACGGTGCGCATCGGCGGCGTGGCGCTGAACGAAGTGCAGCATTGGGAATTCGCCGACAAGCGGCAGGAGGACGAAGCGGTGCATGCGGCCAGCTACCAGACCTCATCGGTGTACGGCTTCGGGCATATCCAGTATTACGAGAACGTCATCCAGGCGCTGCGCGGCGAGGCCGCGCCGGAGACGGACGGGCGGGAAGGGCTCAGGAGCCTGGAAATCCTGATCGCCGCCTATCTGTCGGCGCGCGACGGCAAGCGCATCGCCTTGCCGATGGAGTATTGACATGCAGACCGTCATTCACTCGAGCGCCATCGTCGACGACGGCGCGCAACTCGGCGAAGGCACCCGGGTCTGGCATTTTTCGCACGTCTGCTCCGGCGCGCGCATCGGCCGCGCCTGCTCGCTGGGACAGAACGTGTTCGTCGGCAACGACGTGGTCGTCGGCGACAATGTGAAGATCCAGAACAATGTCTCCATCTACGACGCGGTGACCATCGAGGACGACGTGTTCTGCGGCCCCAGCATGGTGTTCACCAACGTCTACAATCCGCGCTCGGCGGTGCCGCGCAAGGACGAGTACCGAAAGACCCTGATCCGGCGCGGCGCCACGCTCGGCGCGAATTGCACCATCGTCTGCGGCGTCACGGTCGGCGAATACGCGTTCGTGGCGGCCGGCGCGGTAGTCAACCGCGACGTCCCGGCCCACGCCATGATGGCCGGCGTGCCGGCCAGGCGCATCGGCTGGATGAGCCGGCACGGCGAGCGGCTCGACCTGCCGCTCGACGGCGAAGGCGAGGCGTCCTGCCCCGGCACCGGCGAACGCTATGTCTTGCGCGACGGCGTCTGCGCGCTCGCGTCCGAAGCCGAGGCGGCGGGCGGCGGGGACGAGAAGATGGAATTCATCGATCTCAAGACCCAATATCGGCTGCTGCGTCCGGCCATCCAGGAACGCATCCAGGCGGTGCTCGACCACGGCCAGTACATCATGGGGCCGGAAGTCGAGGAACTGGAACGCCGGCTGGCCGAATTCACCGGCGCCCGCCACTGCATCACCGTCGCCTCCGGCACCGAAGCCTTGCTGATCTCGCTGATGGCGCTCGGCATCCAGCCGGGCGACGAGGTGATCACGACGGCGTTCTCGTTCGTCGCCAGCGCCGAAGTGATCGCGCTGCTGGGCGCGCGGCCGGTCTTCGTCGATATCGAAGCCGATACCTGCAACATCGACGCCGCCCTGATCGAGGAAAGGATCACGCCGAGGACACGCGCCATCATGCCGGTCTCGCTGTATGGGCAGCCGGCCGACATGGAGGCGATCAACCTGCTCGCGGAACGTCACGGCATCGCGGTGATCGAGGATGCGGCGCAGAGCTTCGGCGCGACTTACCAAGGGCTCCGCAGCTGCAACCTGTCGACCATCGGCTGCACCAGCTTCTTCCCGAGCAAGCCCCTGGGCTGCTATGGCGACGGCGGCGCCATCTTCACCAGCGACGCCGTGCTGGCGCAAGCCATGCGCGAGATCCGCGTCCACGGGCAGTCGCGGCGCTATGTGCATACGCGGCTCGGCGTGGGCGGGCGCATGGATACCTTGCAATGCGCGATCGTGCTGGCCAAGCTGGAACGCTTCGAGCGGGAGCTGGAGCTGCGGCGCGAGATCGCCGCGCTGTACGACGAACTGCTCGACGGCCGCGTCGAACTGGTGCGTCCGCGGCCGGACCGCGGCAGCGCCTATGCGCAATACACCATTGTCGTGGAACAGCGCGAGGCGATACAGGCGCATCTGAAGGAATTGCATATTCCGACGGCGGTGCATTATCCGGTGCCGATCCCGCAGCAGCCGGCCTATGCGCAGTTCCTGCCGCCTTCGAAGGATGCGCATTGCCTGGTCGCCGCAGACATGGCGCGCAAGGTGCTGAGCCTGCCGATGGGGCCCTACCTGCGCCGCGAACAGGTGGAGCGGGTGGCGCAGGCGGTGCTCGCGGCGGCGGCCGGCCTGGATCGGAGGCGATGAATGGCCGATAGCCGGTACCAGGCGGAATTGGACGCCATCGCCGCGCGCTACACCCTGCGCGAACTGAACGGCAGCGTGGAACGCTATTCCTGGCTCCGGCCGGAGGTACATCTGGCCGCCTGCGAGCGCGACCGGGCGATACTGCGGCTCTTTGCGGGAATCGGCCTGAAGGATTTGTCGCGCGTGTCGCTGCTGGAAGTCGGCTGCGGCGGCGGCGGCAACCTGCTGCGCTTCCTGCAGTGGGGGTTCGATCCGGTGCGCCTGGTCGGGAACGAATTGCTGCCGGACCGCCTGGACATGGCGCGCCGCCGGTTGCCGCAACAGGTGCGGCTGATCGGCGGCGACGCCTCGACGCTGGATGGCGAACGGCTCGGCGGCCGCGGCTTCGACATCGTCTATCAATCGACCGTGTTTTCCTCGATCCTCGACGATGCGTTGCAGGCGCAGCTGGCGCAACGCATGTGGACCCTGGCGCGGCCCGGCGGCGGCGTGCTCTGGTACGACTTCCGGGTCGACAATCCGCGCAACCGCGACGTGCGCGGCGTGCCGTTGCGCCGCATCCGCGAGCTGTTTCCCCAAAGCGTGCCGGTGGTGCGGCGCGTGACGTTGGCGCCGCCGATCGCGCGGGCGCTGGCGCGCGCCGCCCCTCGTTGCGCCGCCGCCCTCTACGCGGCCTGCAATGCGCTGCCCGCGCTGCGCACGCATCTGTTGTGCTGGATACCCAAGGAGACTGTTTCCCATGAGTGAATTTCTGCCGTTCGCCTTGCCTGATCTCGGAGACGAGGAAATCGACGCCGTCGTCGAATGCCTGCGCTCCGGCTGGATCACGACCGGGCCGAAGACCAAGCAGTTCGAACAGGAGTTCGCTGCCTACCTGGGCGGCGATTTCGAGGCGGTCTCGGTCAATTCCGCGACCGCCGGCCTGCACCTCGCGCTCGAGGCGCTCGGCATCGGACCGGGCGACGAGGTGATCGTGCCGACGCTGACCTTCACCGCCACCGCCGAGGTGGTGCGTTACCTCGGCGCCGATCCGGTGTTCGTGGATATCGATCCGGCCACGCTGAATATCAGCGTCGCGGCCGCGCAAGCGGCGGTCACTCCGCGCACCAGGGCGATCCTGCCGGTGCATTACGGCGGCCTGGCCTGCGACATGGACGGCATCCTCGCCCTGGCGCGCGCGCATGGATTGCACGTGGTGGAAGATGCCGCGCATGCTTTTCCGTCGCGCTACAAGGGCCGCCTGATCGGCACGCTGGGCAGCGACGCGACCGTGTTCAGCTTCTACGCCAACAAGACCATGACCACCGGCGAGGGCGGGATGATCCTCACCCGCAGTTCGGCGCTGGCGCGGCGGGTCAAGACCATGCGCATACACGGCATCAGCCGCGACGTCTTCGATCGCTTCGTCGCCAAGACGCCGAGCTGGTTCTACGAGGTGGTGGCGCCCGGTTTCAAGTACAACCTGACCGATATCGCCTCGGCGATCGGGATCCACCAGTTGCGCAAGATCGACCGTTTCCTGGCGCGGCGGCGCGAACTGGCGCGGCGCTATCATGAAGAGCTCGGCATGTTGCCGCTGATCTTGCCGCCGGACGGCAAGGACGGCAGCGTCCATGCCTGGCATCTGTACGTCGTCCGCTTGACGCCGGAGGCGGCGGTCGAACGCGACGAGCTGATCCGGCGCCTGTCCGAGCAGGGCATCGGCACCAGCGTGCATTACATCCCGCTGCACCGCCATCCCTACTGGCGCGAGCGCTACGGCTTGCGGCCCGAGCAGTTCCCGCATGCCGATGCCGCCTACCATGCCATGCTCAGCCTCCCGCTCTATACGAAGATGACCGATGCCGACCAAGGGCGGGTGATCCGCGCGCTGCGGGAGCTGCTGTGCTGAGCAAGCGCATCTTCGACATCGTCTGCGCATCGATCGGCCTGGTCGTGCTGGCGCCGCTGCTGCTGGCGGTCGCGGCGGCGATCAGGTTCGATTCGCCGGGTCCGGTATTTTTCCGGCAGGAACGGGTGGGCAGAAACGGGAAGCTGTTTCGCATTTTCAAGTTTCGCACCATGCGCGTTGATGCCGAAGCGAAAGGGCAGCTCACGGTCGGACATGATGACCGCATCACGCGCATCGGGCATGTGTTGCGCCGTTGCAAGGCCGATGAACTTCCTCAACTCTTGAATGTCGTGCTGGGCGACATGAGCCTGGTGGGTCCGCGTCCCGAGGTGCCGCGCTACGTCGCGCATTATCCGGCGGCTGTGCGCGCTGCCGTGCTGTCGGTGCCGCCGGGCATCACCGACTGGGCTTCTATTCGTTTCAAGGATGAAAACGCGATGCTCGCCGCCGCCGGCGATCCCGAACGGCAATACATCGAAGAAGTGCTGCCGATCAAGCTCGGCTACTACCTGCGCTACGTGCGCGAGCGAAGTCTCTTGATGGACTTGCGCATCATCTTCGCCACTCTGCTGGAGATTTTCCGCCCCTCGCGCCCCTCCGCATAGCGCTTCGCGCACCGCTCCTCGGGGCCGCCTTCCTTGCGTCCTCCCTCTCCGAAAACGTTCGGAGCATGGGAGAAAGCATGGGAGGCGGCCCCGCTTTTCATTGACCGATCTTAAATGGTGATAAGAACGCCGTTGAGTTGCCGTTTGATGTCTCTTAACGTAGGAGGCGTTCCAGCGTTAATACCGAAGACCCAGAGGAAAAACAGAAATTCGGATCGGAAAAATAACATGAGCAAAACAAAGGAAGCGACACTGGACCGGCCGCGGCAATTTCGCTCGGCGCGCGTCGATAAACGAACCCGTCAATACGATATTCAAAATTTTCGGATCAGTCTCAAGCAATGGCGCATGCTGCATGCCGTCATCGATTGCGGCGGATATTCGGATGCCGCCGAGTTCCTCCATCTCAGTCAATCGGCGATCAGCTACACCATCGGCAAGCTGCAGGACCAGCTCGGCATTCCGTTGTTGAGAGTGGAGGGGCGCAAGGCCCAGATCACGGAAGAGGGCAGGGCACTGCTGCAGCGGTCGCGCGGCTTGCTGAAGGCCGCGCTCGAGCTGGAGGCTTACGCCGAGAACTTGCGCAAGGGCTGGCGCTCCGACGTCCGGCTGGCCGTCGAACATCATTTTCCGCCCGATCTGCTGATGCTTGCGCTGCGCAAGTTCTCGACGCTCAAATCGAATATCCGCATCCACCTGGACGAGATGACGATGGCGCAGGCGGAGGATGCCTTGAACGAGCATGCGGCCGATCTCGCGATCTGCAGCAGCGTGCCGATGGGATTCCTGGGCGATCCCCTGATCGAATTCGAATACGTCGCCGTCGCCCACCCCGACCATCCGCTGTTTTCCCTGGGCCGGGACGTCGAAGCCCAGGATCTCGAACGCCACGTGCAGATCGTCGTCTGTCATCCGAAGGAAGCGAAAGCGTATCTCCGGCAGAGCAGCGCGCCCGGTTATGCCCATCGCTGGCATGTGAGCAGCTTCGACTCCGCGCTCGAAGCCTTGCAGGAGGGTTTGGGATATGCCTGGCTGCCGCGGCGTCGCGTGCGCAAGGCATTGGACGGCCGGCTCGCCGTATTGCCGATGCAGGAAGGCTGCGGCTACAAGACGAATTTCTATCTTGTGTACGGCCGGCCCTGGGTGGCCGATTCCAGCGTCAGGAAGCTGGCCGAAGTATTGCATGGCCTTGCCGCGGCAAGGCCGGCAAACGGGGAGGATGATTCACCGTTCTATCCGTTGCGCGGCGAATCGGCGTGACACCCGGCGCAGGCGATGCGTGCCGGGATCATTCCCGGTCCGCCTCGCTCGCCATGTGCGCCTTCGTCGTCGTCGATACCAACTCCCATCTCACGACAGGACTCGTATCATGGAACTCAAGAATCTACGCAGACGGCAGTTCGTAAAGGGTTCGGCGTCCGCATTGGCGCTGACTTCGTTCCCGGCCTTGAAGGCCCTCGGCCAGACCGGGCTGGAATATCGGGTCGAATGGCGGAATTTCACAGGATCGAGACGGACGGCGTTCGTGAACGCCATCGGCAGCATGCGGAACAACACGAATTCGAGCAGTCCGCTCAGCCTGCAATACTGGGCCAACATCCACAGGAACAGTTGTCCCCACGGCGTCCCGTATTTCAAGGCATGGCATCGCGGCTTCCTGTATTACTTCGAGCGCGCCCTGAAGGCCGTCGCCAACGATGAAACCATGACGATCCCGTACTGGGACTATTATCAATATTCGACGATTCCTCCGGAGTTCAACGACCCCGGCAGCCCGCTGTACATGAGCCGCCAGAACACCAATGTGTATTCGGCCCTCTCGCTGACGCCGTTCGGCTCCACGCTCGTGAATTTCCCGCGCGGGATGAGCTCGGCCTACGAGCCCTCGGTGGAGTACAAGCCGCACAATGCCTTCCATAACGTGATCGGCAATACCTTGGCGACGATGCAGTCGCCGCTCGATCCGATCTTCTGGCTGCATCATTCCCAGGTCGACCGCCTGTGGGTGGCGTGGCTGAACAAGGGCGGCGGACGGCAGATGCCGCCCGCCAGCGATGCTTACTGGTCCGGCAGCTTCACGTATTCCGGCCATTCGCTGCAGCGCATCCAGACGATCGACACTCGCACCTACCTGGGCTACCGCTACGACAACGAGACCGCGCCGACCTCGCTGCCGTCGCAGACGGCGACATCGGCCGCCGCCAAGGGCGCGGAGGATGTCGCGCTCGACAAGGGCGTGCCGCCGCGTCCGCCGCTGGGCAAGTACAAGCTGAGCCCGCCGCGGGATATCGCGCCGGGACGGCGCTCGATCGGCGGCGCGTTGAACGTGAACCTGGGCGACACTTCCCTCAGCGTGCAGATTCCTTTGAGCCCGGCCGACCGCCGCGCCTTGCACGCCTTGCTCGACCGCCTGCGCCAGCCCGCCAGAAACAAACCCGAAGCATCGCCTTACGACTCGGTGAAGGTGGTGCTCGACGATCTGCTGGTCAGCGGGGCGGGACTGCAGGGCGGCTATTTCTACAACGTGTACTTGAACCTGCCGGCGGGCGGCGGAGGAGAGGGCAGCGAACCGCTCTATCTGTTGGGCGGCATCGGGCCGTTCGAGATCGACGGCGCGCGCCATCATCGCGCCCATCACAATGCCCATCACCATGCGACGGTGCAGCTCGGTTATGAAGCGACCCTGTTGCTGAAGGAATCGCTGTCGCGGGACGACCGGAGCATCACGCTTTCCTTCGTGCGCGTGAGCGGCGAGAGGACCCCGCGCGGCAGGACCATCACCATCTGCGAAGCGCGCGTCGAACTGTGCGCCGAGGGGGCTTGAGCCGATGGCGTGAAGGAAAGGACGGCGCAAAAAGAAAAACGGCTGCTATTTCTAGCAGCCGTTTGATTCTGGTGGGTCGTGCGTGACTCGAACACGCGACCAACGGATTAAAAGTCCGCTGCTCTACCGACTGAGCTAACGACCCGAAAGACAGCTATTATAGATAGGGCTATCGCTTCTGTCAAATGGTTTTGGGAACGTTGTCGTCAGAGCATCCGTCCCATGCGCCATGCCTGGTATTTCAGCGCGGCGACCGCGCCGGCAATGATGGCGAGGAACGCCAGCATCGAGCCCACCGCCAGGGTCGACAATCCGCTCAAGCCCTGGCCGACGGTGCAGCCGAGCGCCGTGACGCCGCCGAAGCCCATCAGCGCCGCGCCGGCCAGGTGGTTGGCTACGTCCTCGACGCCGCCGAAACCTTCCCAGCGGAACGTGCGCGCGGCGAGCGCCTGGACGAACGAACCGCACACCACGCCGAGCGCGGCCGCGACGCCGAACGAGACGGTCTTGCTGGCATCGGTCCACATCATCAGCAGGTCGAGCGTATAGGCGTAGGGCGCGACGAAGCTGAGCGCTTCCATCTTGCCGGAATTGGTGGCGACGAATAATTCTTGCAGCGTATTCGGGTCTTCGGCCAGGTAGCCGATCTTGCCGGACACATACCAGGCGGCGACGATCACGCCGCCGATCGCGACGCCCGCGAACACGTTCTCGACGCTGCGGAAGGGTTTGCTGGCGAACACGAACAGCGCCAGCAGAAGGAAGAACGCGCCCCCGAGCACGACTTGCAGCGCCGGCTTGGCGCCGGGCGCGGCCGATAGCAGCGCCGGCAGATCCTGGTTAGCCGGCAGCGTCAGCGCGACCGTGTCGAGCACGGCGACGCGCGGCACCGCGAGCAGGCCCTTGAGCGTCATGAAGGCGGTCAGGCCGAGCACCAGGAAAACGACCAGCGATTTCAGGTTGCCGCCGCCGATGCGCACCAGCGTCTTGCTGCCGCAGCCG
>DASPLX010000006.1:0-96923 GCA_035627375.1 Paucimonas sp.
GTGTCGGCGTCGGTGTCGGTGTCGGCGTCGGCGTACCGCTGTTGCCACTGCACTCGCCCGCCCCTAAACTCGCAAGCGTCGGACGCGCTTGTATCTGGAGCCGCCCTTCAATTGGACGTCCATTGGCGTCAAGCACGCGACTGATCTGATAGCTCGGACGTACCGCCGCAGGTATTTCGTTCGGCAGCTGTTGCGCCTGGTTGCATAGCGTGCCGCCTTCCACCGGTTGATAACTTGCCAGATTCAATGGTGGAGCCGAGGGCGTGGTCACCAACAAATTTCCTATTCCGGCAACATGGTTGACCGGCCTGCCGCTCGACACCTGCCCGCCCGGGTAGAAGAAACCAGGGTGTACCGCGCCATTCCCGCTAACGGTCTCAGCGACATCACCGTTTCCGTAGCCGGGCACGGGATAGCCATTCCAGATCGGCTGATTCCAGTTGCTGCTGATCCAATTCCGATAGAGCGAAATGCGCTCCATCTGGTAGGTATTCCAGTGGAATGGATGTGCCGCGCTGGTCGCCTGCCCGCTTTGGCTGCCTACATAAATTGCGTTGTTTACCGCATGGATAGCAGGCATCATGTCGGCCGTACGCGGCACGATGTCCATGATGTACTGCCCGTTATCATCCAGCATCTGATAGACATCGTTCGACAACCGCAGATGCCGTCCGTAGTAGTCGAACGAATTCGAATTATCGAGGCAGCAGCTGAACAATGTCACCGCGCCCTGATTGTTCTTGTCGATCGCTGAAACCACGGTGTTGTGATAGAACCAAAGCGGACCGCGACGACCGTCCAGCGGGCTGTTGTCGTATCCATAGTGGATCATGGATGCGCCCTGCGCTTGGTTATAGATCGTGCTGTCGCGCAGAAACAGATTGCCGTACACGTAGCTGCCGCGTATCCACTTCTGATAATCGGTTTCCATCTGCTGCCGCAACTGCGGCGTTGCATACGCGCCGGCCGCGGTGCTGCGCTCCGCGTTGCGGAACCACCATGGGAAGACCGAGGGACGAAAATCCTCGATGTCGATCAGATCGATCGCATGCGAACCGTTTTGAAAGAAGTTGTAGCGTATCAAGTCGCCGACCGTGCGCATCTTGACGTCGTTGCCCCAGGCGCTTTCGCTGCCTTCGATCCGGCCGTTGCCGTTGACGTCGTAACGGATCGGGTTGCCGAAATAATTGTACTGAACGACATGATTGACGCCCTGGACATAAGCCTGGTGCGTATCCCACGACCCGATCAGGCCGTTGTCGTGGATATAGTTCCCCTCCAGCAGGAAATTACGCACCATGAAGTTATCGTTGCGGGCATAAGTGAAGTCCTGGCTGATCGCCATCACGCCGTTCGGACAATACGAGATTTCATTGCCGCGAATCGTCACGTTCTGCACATTCCGTACGTAAAGGCAGGCGGTATGGCGGTTGTACGGGTAGGACGCCCCGTTCATGCCGATATAGTTGGCGATATGGTTGGCCTCGGTATAGGGAGCCCTCATCGTACCGGTCAACGCCAAACCTTCGACCGCGACGTCGCGGATTCCGCTACGGCTCCAGATCGCCACCACGCCGCGGTTGATTGTCGACCACGCCTGCGTCGGCGAACCGATTTCTCGTTGCAAGGCGCTGTTGTTGCGCACGCGCGCGTTGCGGCCGTCAAGCACCGGTTTTTCGCCGTTCGGTCCGGGCACACCGCAAACCTTGACCTGGCTGCGCACGATGAAGATGCGCTCGTCATACGGTTCGGTTCGATGGAAAATGCGCACCATCGAATGCGCAGGCAGCGCTTCCCATGGCACGTCGTTGATGTTGGCATACGCCTGGCCGGGACCGACGTTGTACACGTTCACCGCATAATTGCTGTTGGCTGGCGACGCCGGGTCACAGTCGGCCTGCGTGAGGGATTCCTTCAGCCCCCCCGCAAAGTCCTGCCCGGTGAATCCCACGTCTTGAATGGCCGTGCTCGCAGGCACGGCGCGAATGGATGGCGTCGTGGCCCCTGGAGCAGCGGCGGCTCCGCTTTTGGCGGTAGCTTCGGCCAGAAGTCGCGTGTCTCCAACCGGTGAAGACGTGCCACTGCCGCCACCGCACGCCGAGAGAAATGAAACCGCGCCAAGCACCGCAGCGACGGGCTTGCGAAAGAAGAATTTTTCCATGATGTCCATTATTTGTTTTGGAGGAATTTTTTCCGGCTATTACGCAATTGCGATATTTATCTTTGCCGCACAACATGTCGTCCCTAAAAAGGGGGGATTTCATTTCGCATCATGAAATATTTCCGACCTCTCGAGCGTTAGCAGCGAGAAAAATTTGTTTTTCGCAATATGAAAATACAACCCCACTTTCGGGGGGTCATTCCTGCGTCGAAATCGACGAATATCTACCCGACCGGCAACCTGAATCGGGCAACGCCGGTCAACATTGAGCAGTGAGATGACCGCCATGAACAATGAGCAAGGATTGCAGCAATCCATAGAACGTCATGAAGGCTATGTTCGAAGCGACGGGGATAACCTCATGCTTCGGATGACATTGGGCAATCTCTACCATAGCGCCGGACGTTTCGGCGATGCCATTGCCAGTTACGAGCACTGCCTGCGCCTGTCGCCGGGGCACGGTCCGGCGCGCAGCCGGATTGCCTCGGTCATGATCTCGCAGCGGCGATTCGCCGAGGCGGAGGAACTGTTGTCGGAACTGATCGACGGCGGCGATTCCGATCCCGTTCTGCTCCACAACCGCGGCATCGCGATCTATCATCAGGAGCGCTGGGACGACGCCAGCATGTGTTTCATGGATGCCGCCGCGCGCGGCTTGCAGCACTCGGCCAATTTCGCCTATCTGGCGCGCTCGCTGCACCATCTCGGCTCCATGGCCGATGCGATCGATGCCTGCCGCGGTTGGGTCGCGCTTGCGAACGACAGCGAGAGCAAGAGCTACCTGGCGCTGCTTTACTTGGATACCGGCGATGTCGACAATGCCAAGCCGCTGGCTCGGGAAGTGCTCGCCAAACATCCCGACGATATCAACGCCAACGTCGTGAATGGAATCGTCTCCGTCGAGATGCAGGAAATCGCCGCCGCGCGCAGGCATTTCGAAACAGCGCTGCGTCACGACAAGACCAACGGAAGAGCCTGGCTGGGGCTAGGACTGGTTCATCTACATGAACAGGAACATGCAAAGGCGATCGAGGCGCTCGAAAACTCGATTCGCATCCATCCCAAGAACCTCGGAGCCATCGTCACGCTCGGTTGGGCGAAGCTCATGACGAAGGACCTGACCGGCGCGCAAGAGACATTCGAGCATGCCCTGCGAGTCGATCGCACATTCGGCGAATCGCACGGCGGCCTTGCTGCGGCGTTGGCCTTGCAGCGCGAGTTCGACAAAGCCGAAACCGAAATCAAGCTCGCCCGACGCCTCAATCCGCATGGATTCGGCGCCGAATTCGCCCATGCGGCCGTTCTCGCCGAAAAAGGCGAGCGGCAATCCGCTGTCGATCTGCTGACCGATCTTCTCAAGCGCGCACCGCGAGAGGGAATGCTGCCCCTGATCGAGCAACTCCGTGTCCACGCCATTCGCAAGCGGGCTCATTGATCCTATCGTCGTCTTTCAAGGGAACTCATCATGTCTGAAGAAACTCAAGAACAACCCATTTTTCAGATTCAGCGCGTCTATCTGAAAGACCTATCGGTCGAGCAGCCCAATTCACCGGCGATTTTCCTGGAAAGAGAGGCTCCGGCTCTGGATTTCGGCGTCGACACAACCGTAGAAGCGTTGGCTGACGGGATCTACGAATCGACGGTGGCGATCGTAGTATCGGCAAAGGTGCGAGACAAGCAAGCATTGCTCGTACAAGCCAAGCAAGCCGGCATTTTTGAAATACGCAATCTCTCCACCGACCAGCTTGGTCCGGTACTTGGCATCGGCTGCCCTAGCATCATTTATCCCTATTTGCGCGCCAATATCGCCGACGTCGTTGCGCGCGCCGGATTTCCGCCGGTGCATCTGGCTGAAATCAACTTCGAGGCTGTCTATCAAAGGCAATTGCAGGAAATAGCGCAACGCGATCAAACGAACAATCAACGCGCTGCCGCATAGGCTCCGCGTGCGGCGCCGCGTCCGGAAGGAAAAGGCAGGCCGCCGCCGTACGAGCCGGTCGAGTCGGTATGAGAAGAAGGACGATGCATATGAGTCGCTACGACAAGGAACGGTTTCGCCGTGAAATGGGCATGAAAATGATTCGCGCTGAGCAGGCGCGGCGTCCGGTTTGGCCGATCGGCGTCGGCTGATTCCTGCGGCTCTTTTTGCAAGGGACGCGTCTACGCGGTCCGCGGGAACGCTTGCCGCGATCGTCTAGGGCGATTAGACTCTTTCCGCATCAGCACGAAACAACCTTGCCGCATTTCCTGTGCATATCGTCGCCAAAAACAAAGTCGTCGGGGAACCGCCGCTCGCCGAAGGCGCGCTCAATCTGCGCATAGCCGGATTCAACCGGCAGAATCTCATCCCGATAGGCGATATCGTACGCGCCATCGACGTCCTTCCCGGCTATCATCTCCAGGGGCTACGGGAGATCGTCTACGCTCCTGACTGGACACCCATCCAGACGGCGCGCTGGCATCCCGGCTATCCGCGCATATTGCCGATGGCCGAATTCGTCCAGCGGCAGCGCAGGATCGTCTTCTATGATCTGGGCAACCACGATCTGTTTCACCACGTGCTATACCACGAGATCGGGCACTTCGTCTTTTACCTCGCGATCAGCAGCCAGGTGAAGAAGAAATGGGTGACGGAAGTCTTTCCCTGCTCCGAATGCATTACGCCTTACGCGACGCTCAATGCCAGCGAAGACTTTGCCGAGACCTATGCCGGCTACATGCGCAATGCCGATACGCTAAAGCAACTCCCGGAAAAATATGCGTTCATGCGGGATTACGTCTTTTCCGGCAAGCCGGAAACGCTCAAGGAAAGGAACCAGGGCTAATTGGGGACCCATTCCATAACAGCCGGGAGCCAGGGCCATTTGTATGAAATGAGTTCCAAAGGATCGGAAATCGCCACGGTCGTCCCTATATGAAGCAGCCCGTGTTAAAAGTGGTCAACGTGACGCCGGTAATGTCGATCACGAAATCCTCGACGGTAAACCTATCGTCGCCGTTCCAATCCACGGCGAGATAGGTCCTGCCGCTCAAAGTACCGGAATCGGCAACGACAATTGCAGCGCTAACGCCGCCGATGGCAGTCGTATTGAAGCCGGTGCCGGGCACGGACAATAACGTATTCATATTCGCCACGAAGCTTGCCTCGTTCACGCTGCCGGTGACAGAAGCGGCGCTTACGCTGCCGACACTCAGCGTCAAATCGATCTGATCGCCGGAGTTGCCATTGAGGACGAGATCGGTGATCCTGTCCACTCCGGCGACCGACCCGGCAGCGGCAACCGTATCGGCCGTTCCTGCGGCAAACACAAATCGGTCGCTGCCGGACCCGCCCGTCATGACGTCCGCCCCTGCGCCGCCGGCAATCGTATCCGCGCCCGCTGCCGTGATGATCGATTGAGATCCCGCGCCGGCAATGATCTCGAACTTGCCTGTCGCATTGGCGATCGTACCGATGAAGGTGGCGCCGGTAAAACCCGTCAGCGTCTTCTTATCGCCGTCCGCCACCCCGGAAATTTTCAGGCTGTCGCCCGGGCCAAGTTTGCTCTGCGTGACGATGTCGAACTGCGCTGCCGTCAATTCAATCGGAGTGGCATCGGTGGCATCGATCAGATCGATCTTGTCGATTTCCTTGACTAGCCCGGCCAAGTTGGCGTTGATGGCCGCGCCGCTGTCGATTATCTGGATGTTGTCGTCGCTCGCCAGGCGGGCTGCGGTGATCGTATTCTTCTGCGCCACGGTCAGCTTGATGACGCCGTCGTCAGTGGCGTCAATCCCATCAATCTTGCCTATATCATCGATCAGCGCCTTGATGGCGCCGACAATCGCGGCGCTGCTGTCGACGATGTTGATGGTGTCGTTGCCCGTCAATTTGTTCGCCGTAATACTCTCCTTCTGCGCCACCGTCAGCTTGACAGGATCCACGTCGGTGGCGTCGATGGCATCGATATTGCCGATGTTGGCTGCCAGCTTTGCCACGGTTGCGGAAATGTAGGCGCCGCCGTCGACGATCTTCACGTTGTCGGCAGCGTTCAGCCTGGCGCCGAAATACGCTCCCGCCTGCGCCGTCAGATTCAGCGTGCCGTCGCTCGCATCCAGGGCCGCGATCCTGCCGCCGACAGCCATCAAGGCGCTAAGGCCGGCAGCAATGTTCGCTCCGGTATCGACTACGTTGACGACGCCGTCGGCGGAAAGTTTGGCGCCCAATGCTCTCGCCTGCGCCGCCGTCAGTACCAACGGCTTCGTATCCGTCAACTCGATACGATCGATATTGGTGATGTTGTTCTGCAATCCGGTCAGCAAGGCATTGACGTTAATATTGGAGCCGCTGTCGGAAACAACGATTTTGTCGGAAGCCAGCATGCGAACGCTCGTCATTACTACCGCCTGGAGCGCATTGAGCTTCAACGTATCGCCGACAGCATGAAAGCTGTCGACGTTGGTCAAGTTCGATATCTGGGCCGGCGTCAACGCCTGGATCGCCTCGGCCGTGTCGCTGATCCGTACGAAATCGGAGGATGCAAGAGAAGCGTTCCTCTGCAAGGCTTGCGCGACGGTCAACGTCAGCGTCTTCGCCGAGGGAACCGTCGTTCCTGTCGCTCCGGTCCCGGCCTCATCGATGATGTTGACCGTATCGTCCGGAGAAAGCCGATTTCTGAAATGGGCGGCAGCTCTGGCCGTCAGATTCAGCCTGCCGTCGCTCGCGTCCAGAGAATCGATCCTGGCGCCGAGCGCCATCAAGGCGGTAATGCCCGCAGCAATATTCGCTCCGGTATCGACCACGTTCACGATGTCATCGACGGACAGTCTGGCGCCCAGTGCACTCGCCTGCGCCGCCGTCAGAACCAGCGGCTTCGCGTCGGTTGCATTGATACGCCCGATGTTGACGATATTGTCCAGCAACCAGCCCAGCGCGGCGACGATGTTGCCGCCGCTATCGGAGACCGTGATAGTGCTGGATGGATGTACGCGGGCGCTCGTCATTGCGATCGCCTGCGCCGCGCTCAGCGCCAGCGTATTGCCGACGGCGCGAAAGCTGTCGACGTTGGTCAGGCCGGCGATCTGGTCGGCGGTCAACGCCTGGATCGCCTCAGCCGTGTCGCTGACGCGCACGAAATCGGAAGTCGAAAGAGAAGCATTCTTCTGCAAGGCTTGCGCGACAGTCAATGTCAGCGTCCTTGGAAGAATTACGGCCTGCGCCTGCTGTTTCGTGCCACTAGACATATTTTTTCCATTCGATATCGATAGCTGCGTTAAAACGAAAGACCGAAACGACCCGGGTTTGAAATCACGCAAACGTGCCGAGCAAAGCCCGCACCACCAGACTCCAACCGTCGATCAGCACGAACATCAAGATCTTGACGGGCAAGGCGATCGACACCGGCGGCACCATCATCATGCCTAGCGCCATCAAGGCGCCGGATACGATCAAATCGATCAACAGAAACGGTAAAAAGATCACGAATCCGATCTGGAACGCCGAGCGCAATTCCGACAGCATGAACGCCGGAATCAACTGGATCATCCCGATATCGTCGATCGACTTCGGATGCGCTGCCTTGGACAGTTCCACCATCAAGGCCAAATCCTGCTCGCGCGTTTGCCTGACCATGAATTCGCGCAAGGGCTTTACGGCAGCCGTCGCCGCGGCTTCCGTCGTCATCTTGCCGTCGGCGTAAGGCTGCAACGCCTTTGCGTTGATCTCCTGCAGCGCGGGCGCCATCGTGAAGAATGTCAGGAATAGCGCCAGGCTGATCACCACGGTGTTCGGAGGCGTTTCCTGCATGCCGATCGCATGGCGCAGCATTGACAGGACGATGACGATGCGGATGAAGGAGGTCATCGACATCAGGATGGCCGGCGCGAGACTCAGTACGGTCAGGCCCAGCAGAATCTTGATGGCCGACGACATTTCGCCTGACGGGGCATCGCCGCCGATCTTGACCTGGATACCCGGTAAAGCGATGTCGGCGCCGCCCGCCCCGGCCGCCATGCATAACGGCGTGCTCAACGCCAAGAGCAGCAATGCCGCCAGCGCGAGGCCGCCGCGAAGAGAGAAGTTATCCATCATGTTTCTCCGCATCCTTCGGCACGGACGCCGCCACGCAGGCAATTCCCTGCTCGCTGTGCGCCAATAGGTAGTGAGTCCGGCCGAACTCGACGACATACAAGGCGGAGCGCGGCGTCAATCGCTGCGTCTCGACGATCCTGACCAGCTTCTCCTTGTTCCCGGCGGGCGGCTGGCTGCCGAAACGGCGGCGAAGCACATAGAGCGCGCCGCCCAGAGCCGCACCACACACAGCCAATGCAATGACCACCCGTCCGATACCCGGCTCGTGCACAGCCTGTTCACGCTTGAACGGAATGGCGGCGTCCGCCGGAGCGGCAGCATTCGCCAGTTGCATCAGCGCGCACAATCCGAGTCCGCACACCAGCTTGACGGCATGCATGATCAGGACACCGTCGCAGCCACTTCGGTGATGCAGACGCCGAAATGATCCTCGACCGCAACCAGTTTGCCGCGTGCGATCACATGACCGTCCACCAGGACATCGACTGGATAGTCGACTTCGCGATCGATCTTCAACAGCGAAGATTCCTTCAAATCCATCAGCTCGCCCAAGGTGGTGTTGGCTTGGCCGACCACGACCGTCAAGGTCACTTTCACGCCGCGCAAGGCGCGCAAGTCGGACAGTACCGCGGGGCCGGACGAAGCCTGCTGTTTGATATCAGGCAATTCAATGATTTGCGGTGCGGATTGCATTTTGTTTTCCTCTTACAAGTAAATTCAATTCAGTTTCTTGTTCTAATGGATGACTTCGAGCGCCAACTCCCCTTCCGATGCGCCAAGGTAGCCGCCGAACAGGCGAGTTCCGGCCTCGTTCGAGACAATCGCCGGTTGATAGACCTGGGTATCGAGCCGGATCACGTCGCCAACGGATAGGGTAAGCAGGCTACCGATGTCGACTTCGACCTGTCCGACGACGACCGGCAGAGAAACCCTGACGCCGCGCACCGCCTCGTTCAGCTTCACAGGCACAATGCCCGGTTGCCGGATGGCCGGTCGTTCGGCAACAGCATGAACAACGCCATGGTCGAACAGGCAAAACAGCGTTTGATCGCCAAGCTTGATCGTTGCCGACACGGCGCCGGACCCGCGCTGAAACAGGCGTTTTTCCGGCGTACAGGACTCTTCCCGGGAAACGCCGTCGACGGACAGGTCCGCTGCGATCCGATCGGTCAACGCCTTCAGCGCGAAGGCAACGCCGCCGCTTGCGAGCGGCGCCGCATCCGACTCCATGCGGGGACGCTCGTCGCTGCGAAACATCAGGCGTTGCACCCCCTTGTTGACGTCGGACGGCCAGGCAAGCCAGATGCTCTTCCGCTCCGTGCCAAGACGCAGCCATGTCGTGCGCGGAACTTGCGTCGGACTGTCCCAGGCGCGTGCGCATTGAATATGCAGTTCCGCCCGGCTCAGTCCCCAGGCGGCGCACCACGCTTGCAAGGTTTGCGTCAACCGTTCCGAGAGGCGGGAAAGACAGGTGTCGCCCACCAAGACGAAGGAATGCGTAACCATCAGCGTTTATCCAGGTCGTACAGCGATTGCACCATTTCATTTGCCGTCTGAACGACTTTTCCCGCGGACTGGAACAGACGCTGGTACAGGATGATGTCGCCGAATGCCGCCTCCAACTGGACGTTCGATCCCTCGATCCTGTTCGGGAGAACGCCGCCGAAGCCGTCCGAGCCCGGCCGGCCCAGACTGACGCCTTGCGGATCGGTCGCGGTGAACCGGCCTCCGCCCTGCTGCGCGACGTCCTGATCCGAAGCAAAACGAGCCAGGGCCAATTGCGGTCCCTTCTTCTTCTGGCCGTTTGTATAGGTGACATTGACCACGCCGCTGCCATCGATGGCGATCTCCTTCAACATGCCTGCGGCATGACCATCGTGTTTATCGAACGCCACCGTGGACGCGGGTTCCGCCGGTGGAGTTACGTTGACGCTCGCCAATTTGACCGCGCCGAAATCCAGCGTGACTTCAAATGCGTCCGCTCCTGCTGGCGCATACTGAAATTTGAGCTTGCTTGCCGATTCCACGGGATCGGCGCCGGAAAATTGCAGTAGAAATCCACCGGTGTCGATCGCGCCCTCCGCGTCGCTGGCGGTCACCGTCCAATCGGTATCGGATGTGGCGCTCTTCTTGAAAGTCAGCTTGATCACGCGCTCCAGGCCGGACGGATCGACGATCTTGACTCCATCCACCACCACTTCCTTGGTGGCATTCTTTGCGAGATTTCCCTTGAGCGTCACGTTCTCGCTGTGTTTCGGTTCGCAGAACTGCAGATCGGCTATCGAAATATCGATCAGCTGGCCTGCCTCGTTCATACCGGCGACGCGATCTCCGGAGGAAAGGCTCACCAGGTAACCGTCCTTGAAGTCGACGCGCCCGTCGCGCGTATAACTCGTCTGCTGATGCTCCTCGTCGCGCAAAATAAAGAAACCGTTGCCATCGACCGCAAGATCCAGCGACCTGTCCGATTTCTGCAGTTCGCCGGCCTTGTCCAGATTGATCGACGTGGCCGCGATATTCACGCCGCTGCCCATCTGCCCGCCGCTCTGGCCGGCGTCGCGCTGAAACAGGTCGGAGAACATGACGCTCTGCGATTTGAAGCCGGCGGTATTCATGTTGGCGGTGTTGTTGCCAGCGACGTTGAAAGCCTTTGCCGCCGCCTGCAAACCTGAAAGGCCGATGTAAAGCGTGCTGATTGGCATGATGAATCCTCCCTATTTATTGTTTTGCAAACGAACGATCTGGCCGAGCGCGATACCTACTGTCTGATTAGGATCATTCTTGTTGGAGATCGCGACTTTCGGCGTTCCGGAATCGAAACCGACAATTCCCGTCACGGTTCCCGACGCCGTGCTCTCTTCGCTCAGATTCGCGTCGATATCCTTGCCGAGCATGCCGACCAATGCGGCCGCCGTTTGCGCGCTCGCTAACCGGTCGATCCTGAGATTGGTTTCGCGCTGCTGTTCCAGCGCGGCGAACTGCGCCATCTGCGCCATGAACTCCTCGTTCTTCATCGGTGCCGACGGGTCCTGATACTGGATCTGCTTCACCAGCAGATTCAGCAGATTCTGCATATTGATGGCGCTGGTTCCGACGATGGATGTATTGTTCTCTGCCATTTCATCTTTCCTTTCTATTGATGCTCCTCTGCACAGCCGGGTCGAACACCGATCGCGTGCCCGACCGCGCTGCGGCCGTGTCTTCTACCTTGCCCTCGTCCATATTCGGCGGCCTCCCGTCTTTCTCTTCCCCGTAAATCTTCTTTCCATTGAGCGTCAAGGCGACCAGCTCTTTCCCTGCCTCTCTCAATGTCTGCCTCAGCGCCAGCATGACCGCCACAGCCTGCGGTTCCGGCAGATCGGCGTCGCGCAACCATGCTTCCACGCCTCCCATACCGTCGTACAAATGCAATTGCTTTGGGGCGTATTGCTTGTCCTGGAAAGCGCCAGCCTGCTGCTGCGCGCCGGCGGCCTGGTGTTCGACCGCTTCCTTCGCCCGAATCGGCGCTTGAATCGCCGGCAATCGCGGCGGCACGACGGACGGCATTTCCCTCGCCGCCGGCGGCAGGCGCGCCGCCTCGGCTGGCTCGTTCCTTGCGGCCGGCGCCGCGATCGGGAATCGGTGATCCAGCGCAGTCGACCGGGAGTCCGCGGCAGGAACCGCAGCTGGATGAAATTGCTTCGTCGGCGCCGCCACCGCACCGGCGGACAAGCGCGTCTTCGCCGCCGCGCCGTCGCCGAACGATGCCGTACCGTCGCTGCCTTCCGCGTCCGCGCGGGCCGGAGTGGTTTCAAGCGAAGCGCCGCTTCCGGACGAAGCGACGGCTGGAGAGGCCGCCGACACAGATTCGCGCGCCATCGCACGATCCGGCATGGCCTTGTCTTGACCGCTGCTCTCGCCATTCGCCGGCCGCATTTGATGTTCCGTGCGCGCGAGGCTGGTTTGAACACCGGCATTCGCCAGCAACTCGCGCTGCAATGCCAGCAGCCAATCCTGGGCGCGCACGGCGCCGCTCGATCTGCCCTTCGATGCGGAGCCGGATGCAGTTCCCGCGATTTCCAACTGAGCTGTCATGACATCCCCCTGTGAGCCTGCAACATCAGCCACTGATCGTCGTCGGCCTTGCATTGCACGCCGGCATGCAGCCGCATGAACGTTCTGTGCGCCTTTTCGCGATGCTTTTCCACGGCGTCGACGCGGCGTCGCGCATGCATTACCCGTTCGATCAGCGCATCGCGCTCCTCTTCCAGTTCCGACAAGGCGCCATGCTGTTCCCGGCGGCGTTCGTTCAGTTCCTGCATGTAACGGGCGAACAGCGCCACTTGATCGGCCGAGAAGTGCGACGAGGCCATCGACTGCTTCTGGTCTGCGCCGGCCTGTTCGATCCGCTTCCGCAGCGCGGCCAATCTCTCTTCGGCTTCCGCCACTGCGGCATTGGCCTCCTGCAGGTCTTGCATCAAGGCGTCCAACGTCCATTGGCGAGTCGTCAATACCGGCTGCAACACATAGCGGAACGGCTTGGCGCGGCTCATGCTTTGGCTCCCAGCGCATTGCGCAAACGTCTCATCGTTTCCTGCCGCGGCGTCGACTCGAGGATCGATTGGCGCAATACCGTGCGGATCGCCGGATAGAGCTGGATCGCGCGGTCGACCTGTGGATTGGATCCGACGCGATAGGCGCCCATATCGACCATCTGTCTGTTGCGCTCGTAGACCGCAAGCAGTTCCACCACCGTCGCCATCGTCTTCTGCTCTTCTCCGCTGGCCAGATCGGTCGCCAGGCGGCTGACGCTTTGCAGGACGTCGATTGCCGGAAAATGTCCCTCATGCGCGAACTCGCGCGACAACATGATGTGGCCGTCAAGCGTGGCGCGCAGGATGTCGGCGATCGGCTCGTTGAAGTCGTCGCCTTCGACCAGCACCGTGTAGAGCGCGGTGATGGAACCGCCGCCATCGGTAGTGCCGCAACGCTCGCACAGCGCGGGGATCTCCGCGAACACGGAAGGCGTATAGCCGCGCGCGGTCGGCGGTTCGCCTGCCGTCAGGCCGATTTCGCGGCGCGCCATGGCAAAGCGCGTCACCGAGTCCATCATCAGCAGCACCTGCCTGCCCTGATCGCGGAAATGCTCGGCCATCGCGGTCGCCGCATAGGCTGCTCGGGTCCGCACCAGCGCCGGCTGATCGGAGGTTGCCACCACGACCACGCTGCGCGCGAGGCCGGCGTCGCCGAGATGCTTCTCGATGAACTCGCGCACCTCGCGTCCGCGTTCGCCGATCAGCGCGATCACGTTGACGTCGGCCTTCACGTCGCGCGCCAGCATGCCGAGCAGCGTGCTCTTGCCGACGCCGCTGCCGGCGAAGATGCCCATGCGCTGGCCGCGGCCCATCGGCAACAGGCCGTCGATCGCGCGCACCCCGGTTTCCAGCAGATCCTTGATGCGCGGGCGCGTCAGCGGATTGAGCGGGGCCGCATGCACGGGGCGATACGCGCCCGCCTTAGGATCCGGCTTGCCGTCCAGAGGACCGCCGAATGCGTCGACCACCCTGCCCAGCAAGGCGTCGCCGACCGGCATTTGCGGCAGTTCGCCGCTGGCGGCGACTTCATCGCCGCACCCGACGCCGCGCAAGTCGCCGTAGGGCATCAGGATCACGCGCCCGGGCTTGACGGCGACGACTTCGGCCAGCAAGCGGGCCGGCATCCGGCCGGGATTGATTTCGCAGATCTCGCCCAGCGTCGTGTCGGGTCCGGAGGCTTCGATGCTGTGTCCCGCCAAAGCGATGACCTTCCCGGTCCTGCGTGTCAATTCGACGGTGGCGACGGCGTCCAGGTAGGCTTGCATCAGGCGCTCCCCTCTTCCCCGGCACGCAGCCTGCGCGCCTCCAGCAGCGCCTCGCGCAGGCGCTGGAGTTGCATCTCCAGCCTGGCATCGAGCGTTCCGGCTGCGCTTTCGACGATGCACCCGCCCAATTCGATATCAGGGTCGGCACGCAGCACGGTGTCCGCGGGCAAGACAGGCAATGCGTCCCGATCTCCGAGGGCCGTTTGCATCAGCGTTACATCGTGGGGATGCAGACGGATGATCAGGGAATCGCGCCGCTGCAAGCCGGCCAGAACATGCTTGACCATGCCGGCTGCGCCGTTTCGGCTTGCCAGGCCGGCGCCAACCATACGGCACACCGCTGCGTACACGATTTCCACCAGCATGTCTTCCGCGCCTTCCAGGACGCTCGTCTTGGCGTCGGCAAGCTGCGCCGCGATCGAGACAAACCGGCCGATCTGCTCGGAGATTGCCTCTCGGGCCGACTCCTCGGCCTTTGCCAATCCTTCCGCGTAGCCGCGCTGCTCGGCCTCCTTGCGTGCGGCTTCCAGTTCCTGTTCGCGCGCGCGCGCGGCTTGCTCTTCGAGAGGCTTGCGTTCCTCCTCGACTTCTTGCGGATGACAATCCTGCTGCGCACGCAACGCCTCTACCGCCTGCCGTTCCTGCAGCGCGTCGAACGCGGGCTGTGCATAGCCGGCAAGCCCATATCCGGTCTGACCATAGGAGATGCGCGGCTTGAGCAGTTCCGGTTTGCTCTCGCTGTGCGAGATTTCCTGCGGCTCCTGCTGCACTTTCCGTTGCACATCCTGCTGCGTTTCGGTCGCCTGCGGCATATCGGAAACCTGCTCCGAACCGGCATGAACAGGCGATGCTGGCACGGCGGCCGTTGCCGGTGCAGCCGGCCTGACCAACTGGCGGACCTGCCGGGAAACGATCGGTGTACGGATTATCGGATCCATGCCTGGACTCGCAGCGGCACTCGCGCCGTTTTCTTCAAGGCCTGCAACAGCATGGCTACGCGTGCGCCTATTCCCGATTCCCTAACCTGTTTCGCATGGAGAGAATCGGCGGACTGCTCCTGCGCTTGCAAGCTGTGCGCAAGCGCATCGATCAGGTATGCGTCTCTGTCCGGCGCGGCCGTCACACCCGCATCGACCGCGCGCTGGATCGATTGCCGCCGCGGAGGGGGAAACAGAGACAGCAATTCCGTTCTCCAAGTCCACGGATCCAATGCGAGGACTTGCGCGATCAATCCGCTGGGTTCGCGTTCCAGCACGCCGTACATATCTGCCGCGCGGGCGACACGCAAACGCTCGACGGACGTCATGGCGCCGCCATTCGCCGGCAATGCCGAAACGGCTTCTTCCAGCACGTCTTCATCGACGAAGCCCAGGCTGTCGAGTTCGTCCAGATGATGTTGTATGGCGCTACGCTGGCGTTCCGGCAAACCGGCCAGTATCCAACGGCGATCGTCCGCATGGAGTGTTTGCAGCGCGGCGGCTGCGCGGCGGAATCCGGTCATTTTTTCTGCCCCTGAACAGCGTCGGCCGGCCTGCCGCCGTCGATCCATTGCTTCACGTTGCTTAACAGTAGCGCACGCTCCGCTTCGCTCAAGCGTGGCTTTTCCGCGGCATATGCCGGCGTCTGCCGGCGCTGCCGGACGGCAGCCAGCGCTATCACGATGACTGCCAATGCCGCTAACGGCATCCAACTTGTCATCGGCGAAAGGAGTTCCTCGGCGTCGAAGCGGCTGCCGCTCTGTTTGGCTGCAGGAAGGCCTGCGATCGGTGCGTCCGCTGTCGAAGTCTGTTCCGCCGCGGCATGCGCTACGGTCGACGCATCCGACCCGGGCTCTGCGAATTTCTGCATCGATTGCACCACGATCGCATCGCCACGCTGGCCGTCGAGGCCGGCCGCCAGGCCGACGACTTCCTTGAGCCTTTCGACTTGCGCGTCGTCCAGAGCCTTCTTGACCACCACCGCAATCGTCAGGCGTCTGATGCCGCCGGGCGTGCTCACCACGTGCTCGACGCGGCGGCCGACCTGGTAGTCGGACTCGATGTTAGTGACCGTGCTGTTTTGCGCGTCCTTGTTCGCGGCGCCTCCTGCGGCCGGATCGCGCAAGGTTTGCCGTTCGCGCACTACCACGCCGGTTGGGCTGCCGTCCTGCGGTCCTGCCTTGGAAGGCAAGACGTCTTCCGTCGTGACCCGGCTCTGATCCAGGTTCAACACGACGTCGACGCTGGCAATCGCCTCGCCAGGGCCGAACGTGCGTTCCAGCACCTGCATCACCTTGCGCTGCAGATAGTCCTCCGCGCCGCGCTTGGCGTCCAACTGCGCGTTGCCTGTGTCGACGCTGCCGTCGGCCGAAGCAACGCGTGTCAAGGCCACGCCGTGCTGATCCAGCACCGTGACGTCGGCGGCTGCCATGTCGGGCACCGAAGCCGCAACCAGGCGCTGGATGCCGAGAATCTGTTCGGGTGCCAGCGTCCGGCCGCGCATCATCGTCAGCGTTATCGAAGCCTTGGGCCTGGCGTTGGTTTTCTTGAACAGCCCTTGTTCGGGCATCGCCAGATGAACGCGCACCGCCTGGATATCCTCGATCGACTGGATGGTCCGCGTCAGCTCGCCCTGGACGGCCCGCTGGTAATTCACCTTCTGCACGAAATCGGTCATGCCGAAATCGGCATTGTTGAAGACTTCGAAGCCGACCGCGCCGTGCAACGGGAGATCGGTGCCCATCAGTTTCAGGCGGGTCTTGTAGACGGCCTCCTGCGGCACCAGGATCGTGTTGCCGCCGTCGGCCAATTGATACGGAATTTTCATGCGGTCGAGCTCGGCCGTCATTGCGGCAGCGTCCCGCGGAGCGACCTCCGCGAACAGCACCTGGTAATCCGACCGGTACGCCCACCAGCCGATCCCAATCGCGAGCATGACGATCGCCACGCCGCCGGCGGCGACGCCTGCCTTGGCTCTCTGGTTCAGGCGCTGCCAAATTTCCGGAATTGTCTTCATCATTTACCGCTCCTAAACCGCCATGCTCATGACTTCTTTGTATGCGCTCATCACCTGATTCCTGACCTGCACCAGGAATTGCATCGACATCCGCGCCTCTTCCAGCTGGATCATGACTTCGTGCAGGTTGTGAGGAGCGCCGACAGCCAGCTTTTGCATACCTCTTTCAGCCGAGACCAGCTTGTCGTTGACCGACGACAATTCGGCGCTGAACCACTGGCCGAAAGACGTCGCCGGCGCCGTCGAGGCCGCCGCCGGGCCGGCGCTCATCGCGCCTGGCGATATCGGGTCGCTTCCGGCGATGCCGGCTGCCGCGCCAATCGATTCGGGAAACATCATCTTTCTCCTCCGATTTCCAGGGTCTTCTTCATCATCGCGATGGCTGCCTTCATTGCCGTGACGTTGGCTTCGTGAGAGCGCAGCGCCTGCATCAGGTTCAGCATTTCGGCCGTATGGTTGATGCCGGGGTAAGCGACCATGCCTCTTTCGTCCGCCATTGGATGCGCCTGGTCGTACTCCATGCGCGGCGCCGCGTTGAGTTGCTCGAAACTGGCCAGGCGGACGCCGCCGCCGGCCGCGGCGAAGGCATCGCCGAATTGCCGTGACAATGTCAGCGGCACTTCCTGCGCGACCACCCGCAACGGACGGAAAGGTTGCGTACCGGGCGCCGCGGCGCTATGCATGTTGGCCAGATTGCGAGCCGTCGCCTCCAGGCGCTGCGACTCGACCCGCATGCCGGCCGCGCTGATTTGATAGGCGGTGAAGTCCATCAGCGGCCTCCCTGCGGACTCATCGCCGCATTCAAGATGCTGTAGTGCCGGCTCAGCACTTTCAGCAGCTGTTCGTGCTGCGACACGGTTTGAGACAGCTTGGCCATTTCCATGTCGAGTGCGACCGCGGCGGCGCCGTCCTCGGCACCCCGCGCTGTCTCAAGGCGCGGCCGCACGCCGGCCAGCGCAGACAGCGGCACCGACTTGCCCTGAGCAAGCATGGCGCGCGCGTTTTCCAGATGCTGCTCGAAACTGACTTCGACCGGCTTGTACCCCGGCGTTCCGGCATTGGCGATGTTGTGCGCGATCGCCTGTTGGCGCAGCGTCGTCGCATCGAGCGCGATGCTCAACAGCGCCACCGTGTCGCTACCAATCAAAGATCCCATCCTTACCTCCCCTTCCAGATCGATACGTCCGAACCTACTGCACCACCAGTTCCGCATGCAGCGCGCCTGCCGCCTTGACAGCACGCAGGATGGAAATGATGTCGCGCGTATTGGTCCTGATACGAGTCAGCGCCTGCACCAGATCGGCGACGGTATTGCTGGTCGCCCCCACGAATCCGGTTTCCGACTTTTCTTCGACGCTGACCCGGCTGTTCGCCACCGCAACGGTGCGGGCGTCACCGCCGATCTGCTGGACGAAGATCGGCTGCGACACCGTGTTGTCGGTGACGATCGACACCTTCAGATCGCCGTGCGAGATCGCCACCTTGGAAATCCGGACGTCGCCGCCGGTCACGACCGTGCCGGTACGTTCGTTGATCACGACCTTGGCGCGGCGATCGGGCTCGACCGTGACGTTTTCCACTGCCGTCAGAAAATCCGTCAGCCTGGCGCGACGTTCCTCGGGCACGCGGATCTCGATACCGGAGGCATCGCGCGCCTCGGCCAGGTCGGCTCCCAGTCCGGCGTTGATCGCCGAGGCGACGCGCGTGGCGGTGGTGTAGTCGGCTTCGGCCAATACGAACGTGACGCTCCCGGTCGCAAGGTCCGGTTCATTCTTGATGCCTACTTCGACCGTGGCCCCTGCAGGAATCGAACCGACTGTCGGATGATTCTTCTGGATCACGTTGCCGTTCATGTCGTACTTGTAACCGCCGACCGACACCGGCCCTTGCGCCAGGGCATACAAGCGCCCGTCCGGTCCTTTCAGCGGCGCCAGGATCAAGGTGCCGCCTACCAGGCTGCGGGCATCGCCGATCGAGGTCACCGTCACGTCCAGCGTGTCGCCGGCGCGCGCGAACGGCGACAGGCTGGCGGTCACCATCACCGCGGCGACATTGCGGCTTTGCACGTCGTCCGCGCCGATCGCGACGTCGAAACGCGACAACATGCTGGCAATCGATTGCCGCGTCGGCTTGTTGCGCGACGAATCGCCGGTACCCGCCAGGCCGGTCACGAGGCCGTAGCCGACCAACGCGTTTTCCCTCCAGCCCGACACCTTGCCCAGGTCCTTGATACGCATCGCTTGCGCTTGGCACGCGCCGTTCGCCAATGCGAGCGCAAACAGCAGGCTGGTCAATAATTGCTTAGTCGCTTTCATCACAGTCCAAACAATGTCAATAGACGCATCCACCAGGCGGGGCGCTGGCGCTCCGAGACGTCTCCCTCGCCGACGTAACTGATCTTTGCGTCGGCGATGCGCGTCGACAGGACCGTATTGGCCTCGGATACGTCCTGGGCGCGCACCCGGCCTTCCACCTTGATCTGCTGCCGCTCGTTATTGATTTCCAGCAGTTGCTCGCCCGCGATCACGAGATCGCCGTTCGGGGTCACGTCGCGTACCGTCGCCGTCAGCTGTGCCAGCACACGTCCTTCGCGCCGGGTCTGTCCTCGACCGTCGTGCTGATTGTCGAGGCCGATGCTGCCGTTCTTTCCGGTGCCCGGCATATCGAGATCGAATCCGATGCCGGCGTTGCGTCCCGCCGTCGTATTGGCGGCACTGGTCGCGCTGGAATTTTCGTAAACGAGCACCGTGATCAGGTCGCCGCGCCGGTGGGCCTTGCGGTCGCCCGCCAGCGATTGATACGTGCTTTCCTGATAGAGGCTGGCGGCCGCCGCATGGCTGCATAACAGCCACGCCAGTCCGACCGTCGCCGCCTGTTGCCTTGTTCTTCGCATGTTCATTTTTCCTCCACGGCGGCGACACCCGCCGCCACGATGCGCGCCGCGACCGCCGTATCGCCGTGCTCCGGCTTCACGCTGACGCGCTGGCCCAGTTCCCCATCCTGCTGCGCCGTCGCGCGCGTCTCGATGCGAACGTCGCGAGTGGCCACCACGAGCTTGACGATATCGCCGCGCAAGACGCCGGCGCGCATCAATTGGCTGCGCCGCAGAATGTCTCCGGACCGTAGAGCCCGGCGCAGGCGCGACGGCGCGAATTCGTCGCTTGTCACCGGCGTATCGGCGACCGCGGCAATGGCGGCGACATCCTGTTCGACGAGGTCGAAGTCGTTCGGGCCCACGGCCGATCCCTCGGCCAGCGCCGTACGCGCGACGAATACCAGGCGCTGCGCGCTGACCTTGAACGGCAAGACGATCGCGCGATAGACATGGCCGTCCACCGCGATGTCTACCCATACCGGCATGCGCGCGTGCACATGAGTCAAGTCGCTTGCGCGCGCATGCAAGGTGACCGCGCCGGGCGGCAGCACCACGTCTGGAAGCCTCTCGTCGAACTGCACATCGACCTTCGCAAATCGCGGCGCCAGGGCCTCGTGAAGAAACCTACGGCCAGCATCCACAATCGCGCTTCCATCGAACGACTGGCTCGCCGAGCGCACCTTGACTGCGACCGCGCCGCTCCACATCACCGCGTTGCCCGCGAGCGCCGTACGGGTCCGGACCAGGTACATCAATTCCTCTCGGCCGATCTGCAGCACGTGTCCGACGCGCGGCGCTCTTCCGACACGCAACCGCTCGATCGATGTCTTGATCCCGGAATCCGCCGCAGCCACCTGTGCCACGTCGCCCACGGTGATGTCGGCCTTGGCGACCAGCACGTCGTCGCGCAACGCGATGCGTACCGTGGCGTCGGCGGCGGCCGCGGCCGGCAGCAGCAACCCCGGCAGGAACGACAGCAGGAAGAAAAGCGATGACCGCATGACGTTCTCTCTAGCGGGTCTGGACCATTTCGGTGCTCATTTGCTTCAGGCGATCGGCCACAGTGAACGCTTTGAGGTTCATGGTGTATGCCTGCTGGGCAACCATCAGTTGCAGCATTTCCGTGGTCATGTCGACGTTTGACGTTTCGACAAATCCTTGCGCGAGGGCGCCGAAGCCGTCTTCCGCCGGCTTGCCGAATACCGGGTCGCCCGAAAGGATGGACGGCTGGTACAGGTTTTTCCCCAAAGCGACCAGCCCGGTCGGATCGTTGAAATTGGCAAGATCGATGCGACCGACTTCCACCGGAGAGGCTTGCGTGCCGTTCTTGACCGATACCGTGCCGTCGGCCTTGATGACGATGTCTTTCGCGTCCAGGCCGACGTGAATCGCCGGCTTGAGCGGACTGCCGTCGGCGGCGGCCAGAAGACCGTCCGGCGTGATGCGCAACTGACCGCCGCGCGAATAGGCTGACGTACCGTCGGGCAGCGTCACCTCCATGAAGCCGGCGCCGCGGATGGCGACGTCGAAAGCGGATTTCGTCTCCTTCAATTCGCCGGGCGTAAAGACCTTGGAGAACGCGCCGATGCCGACGCCGGAGCCTCTGCTGAGCATGGCCGTCTCGTCCTGGCCGGCCACAGAAGCTCGGCCCATTTCCTGGCGCACCAGGTCTTGGAAATACACGCGATCCGCCTTGTAGCCGTTCGTGCTCAGATTGGCGAAATTATTGGATATTGCATCGAGTTGCCGCTGTTGCATCAGCATGCCCATCGCCGCTATCGCGCTTGCTTCATTACCGCTCATGGTCGTTCTCCCTAAAATTCACCGAGCTTTTGCATCGTCCTTTGCAAGACGCTGTCATAGCCTTGCACCGTCTTTTGCAGCGCCTCGAAATGGCGCAGCGTTTCCATCATGTGGATCATTTCTTGCGTCGAATTCACGTTGGCGTTCTCCAGGTAGCCGGCGCGGAGCTTTGCCGCGGCGGGCTTATCGGCGACTCGTGCGCCGCCCTGATGGAACAAGCCGTCTCCGAGCGACACCAGCGCCGACGGATTATCGAAGCGTTGCAGCTTGATTTGGCCGACCACGCGGCCGTCCTGCAGAACGTCGCCGTTGTCCTGGATCGTCAGCGGCGCATTGGTGACCGACAGTTCGCCGCCCTTGCCCATCAGCGCCGCTCCTTGCGCGGTCGCCAGCCGGCCGCGCGCATCGATGCGCAATTGGCCTTGCCTCGTGTACGCGACTCCTTTGTCGGTCATCACTTCGAAATAGCCGTCGCCATCGATCGCAACATCGAGCGCCACGCCGGTGGCGCGCAAGGCGCCGGCTCGCATGTCGCGCGCCATGCGATGCGCATCGCCGGCGTTCGCGCCCCTGTTCACTGCTTCTTCGCCCTGGAGAAAGCTTCCGAACGGGCGCTGTACGTGAATCTGCCGCTTATAGCCGGTCGTCGACGCATTCGCCAGGTTCTGGCTGATCACGTCCATGCGTTGCAGATCGCCCTGCAGCGCCATGCTTGCTATCGTCAATACATCCACAATCGTCTCTCCTGGTCCTGCCGTTGTTGCGTCATGCGTAACTGACCTTGTCCGCGTAACCGGCCTTGTCCGTCAGGCTGATCATGCCGAACGCCTTCAAATTGATCGAATTCGGAATTTCCGTCAGCGACAGGACCCGCATATGCGGCAGCAGCCGCTCCGACAAGGCGCGCAAGTGGCGGCGCAGTTCCGGAGAACACAGCAACACCGGCATCAGGTTTCCCTTCGCCATGCGCTCAGCCTGTGCCGCCAGTCTCGTCAACAGCTGTTCCGCGAACTTGGGATCGATCGCCAGCGTCGCGGTCGCATCGGTGGTACGAATGCTTTGCATCAGGTTCTGCTCGATGGCCGGATCCAATGTCAGGACGTGCAACGCGGGCTGCTCGCCAAGCAGCGATCGGCAGATCGCCGGCCCCAGCTTTTGCCGCGCCAGTTCCGAAAGAAGCGTCAGATCCTTGCTGGCGCGTCCGGCATCGGCCAGCGTTTCCAGGATCGCTTCCAGGTTGCGGATCGAGACCTTTTCCTTGAGCAGGTTCTGCAGCACCTTTTGCACGTCGCCGACCGCGAGAATGGTGGGGATGATGTCCTCCACCAAACCCGGTTGCTGTTGGCGCACGCGCTGCAACAGGCGTTCCGTCTCGGCGCGCGTCAGCAAGGCGGCCGACTGCTGCTTCAATATCTCGCCAAGATGCGTGATGAACACGGTGACCGGATCGACCAGCGTATAACCCGACCCGCGCGCCAGTTCCTTCTGATCGTCTTCGATCCAGAGCGCCGGCAAGCCATAGGTCGGCTCCCGGGTCTCGATGCCTTTGACGGCGCGCACGTTGCCGCCGCTGCGAATGGCCAGCGTGCGATCGACCAGGATCTCGCCGCGGGCGGCCGGCACGCCGAAGATCGTCAGTTCATAGGCATTGGCATCCAGCTGAGGAACGTCGCGAAAGCGTACTCGCGGCAACACCATTCCGGATTCGAGCGCATATTGCTTGCGAATGGCGGCAATGCGCTCCATGAAAACGGCCCCATCTCCTCCGACCATCGGTTTCAGGTTGCTGCCAACCAAGACCTCGATCGGTTCGACCTGCAGCATGTCGTAGGTATCCTGCTGGTCGTCGGCCCGGCCCTGCTCCTCCTTCCCGCCGGCATCGGCGTTGCCGCCCCTTCCCTTGCGGACGGCCCAAGCGACCATCAGGAAAAATGCGGCAATCGTCAGGACCGGCATCGCCGGTATTCCCGGCAAGAGCACCAGCATCATGAGTGCGCCCACCACGAGCATCAGGGTTTTTGGGAAGGCGGTGACCTGGCGCATGACCTCTTGGCTCAGGTTGCTGTCCGCCGAGGACCGCGTGACGATGATGCCGGTGCCGACGGCGATCACCAGCGCCGGCACCTGGGTGACGATGCCGTCGCCCACCGTCAGCAGCGTATAAGTCTGCAGAGCCTCGTCCCAGCGCATGCCTTTTTGCATGACGCCGATGACCAAGCCGCCGATGATGTTGATCAGCATGATGATGATGCCGGCGATCGCATCGCCCTTGACGAACTTTGACGCGCCGTCCATCGCGCCGTAGAACCCGCTCTCCTTCTCCAGGTTCTTGCGGCGGCGCTTGGCCTCATCCTGGTCGATGAAGCCCATGTTCAGGTCGGCGTCGATGCTCATCTGCTGACCCGGCATGCTGTCGAGCGTGAAGCGCGCCGCCACCTCCGAGACGCGCTGGGCGCCGTTGGTGACGACCACGTACTGCACCACCACCAGGATCAGGAAGGCGATCAGGCCGACCACATAGTTGCCGCCGACGACATAAGAGCCGATCGCCGCAATCACGCGCCCGGCTTCGGCGTCGCTCAGGATCAGACGCGTCGTCGCCACGTTGAGCGACAGGCGGAACAGCGTGGCGATCAGCAGCACCGACGGGAAAGTCGAGAAATCGACCGGCTTGTCGGTATAGAAGGTAAGCATCAGCACAAGCAAGGCGAAGCTGAAGTTCGCCAGAATCAGGAAGTCGAGCAGGCCGGAAGGAATCGGCGCGAACAGAATGGTCAACACGCCGATTACCATGAACACCATCACCAGATCGGTGTTGTCATGGAACACGCGCCGCAATGCCGGGATCATGCCGCACCTCCCATCGACTGCCTGGCTTCGCGCATCGTGTAGACCCACACCATGATCTTCGCCAGTTGCGCGTAGAATTTTTCCGGAACGAAGTTGTCGTAATCGATTTCCTTGTACAGAGCGCGCGCCAGGGGCTTGTTCTGCACGACGGGAATATGGTGCCGGCTGGCTACCTGGCGCATCTTGCGAGCCAAATCTCCGGCCCCCTTGGCCACCAGCTTCGGAGCGCCCGCCTCGCCATGCTTGTAGCTGAGCGCAACGGCAAGGTGGGTCGGATTGGTGATCAGCACATCGGCGGACGGCAAATTGCGCATCGCCTTGCTGCGCTTGAGCATTTCCATGCGCAATTCACGCAAACGGGAGCGGATACGAGGATCGCCTTCCCGATTCTTGATCTCGTCGCGCACGTCGCGCCGGCTCATGCGCATGCGTTGAGCGAATTCCCAACGCGTATAGGCAAGGTCGACCAACGCAATCACGAGCAGCGCGAGCACCAGTTTGACCAGTACCCCGGCGCTCAAGCCGAGCAAGACCTTGGCGTAACCCTTGGGTTCGAGAGCGGAAATGCCGGCCAATCCCGGCAAGGCATCGCGGATCGCCATGTAGGCGACAACGGCCAGGATCAGCAGCTTGATCGTGCTCTTGAGCGCCTCGTACAGCGTGCGCAGCGAGAACAAGCGCTTGAACCCGGTGGCCGGATTGATGCGGCTCATGTCAGGAGCCAGCGGCTTGGCGCTGAAGATGGGTCCGGTCTGGATCAGGCTGGCCAGGACGGCCGTCACGCCAACGGCCAGGAACAGCGGCGCCAATATCTGGAGCACGCTGTACATCATGGACGATATCCACGCCATCATGTCGTTGGCGCCCCATTGCAATTGGCCGGCATGTCCGAGCACGTTGAGTTGCAGACGCAATACCTGTTTCAAACCGCTCCAGCCGTTTGCATAGAGCGTCACGACCAGGGCGGCGAGTATCGCCATTGCCGTGAAATCGGTGCTCCTGGCGACCATGCCCTTCTTGCGGGCCTGCTCCAGCTTGTAAGGAGTCGCCTCTTCGCTGCGGTCGCTATCCTGCTCGGCCATCACAGCACCTGTTCCCAGAAGCGAAAGATCGACGCGTACGCCCGTCCCATCGCGTCGCCGAGGACGCCGATCGTGAGCGCGAAGATCGCCAGGCCGGCAAATATCTTGGCAGGGACACCGACCACGAAAATGTTCATCTGTGGCAGCACGCGCGACATGGCGGCCAGCGCCACTTCGACCAGAAGCAGGCCGAGCATGACCGGTGCGATCAACGCCACGCCGAGAGAAAACATCAAGCCGAACTGGCTGATCAGTGCATCGATGTTCAGTGTCGAAAGTCCGGCGCCGGGCGGAATCTGCTGCGCCGAGAATGCCAGCCCGCGCCATAATGCGTGATGCCCTTCCATGCCGAAGAACACTGCCACCGCAGCCAGATTCAGCATCGTCGCGAATAGCGGCGAACCGGCGCGCGTCACGGGATCGAACACGCTGCCCATGCCGAAACCGGTCTGAACGTCGAGAATCTTCCCTGCCACCGAAAAGGCGCCGAATGCGCCGAGGACGCCAAACGCCATCACCGCGCCGATCGCCAGTTCGCCGAACGAAGCAAGCAGCAGCGTGCCCGCCGTCAGAGGGACAGCCTCGGGACGGATGCCGAGTCCCGACACCAGAACGACGCTCAGCATCAGCGTAAAGAGCACGCGTACGGACGCCAGGTTGGCGAGATTGGAGAAGATCGGGGTCATCACCAGCAGCACGCCGATACGCAGCGTCAGCAGATAGATGGCAACGATCCAGACGATGTCCATTTGGAGAAACACGACGATCGGCCCCGGTCAAAAATACGCCGGCAGATTGCCGATCAGGTTGGTGGAGAATGCGAGAAGACGCTTGAGCATCCATGGCCCGAACGCCACCAGCACGACGACGGCGGCGACGAGCTTGGGGATATAGGTGAGCGACATTTCCTGCACCTGCGTCACTACCTGAAGGACGCTGATGACCAGACCGACCACGAGTGTCGCGCCCAACAACGGCGCGGAAATCAACAACGCATTCCAGAGCAATTCCGCCAGCAACTGCAATGCCACGTCCGACTTCATCATGCTTCCCCTTCCCCTTTCATCGCCGAATTGAATGCGATCCGGTAGGCAAGATATTCGCTGCTCGCGGGGGATGCCCTCACCCCCCGAAAGGGGGGTTGTGTTTTCATATCGTGAAATTTGAAATGCGGTGAGGATCAGTCGAACAGTCGCGAATGGAGGGACTAGATGAGCGACATTTCGCGCGCCTTGGCAACCGCGCTGGTGCGGTTGTTGACGTTAAGCTTTGTATAAATGTTACGCAGGTGCCCCTTGACGGTTTCCTCGGACAAGAACAGCTGCCGTGCCAGGTCGCGATTCTTCAGGCCTTCGCCGACGAGACGCAATATCTCGATCTCGCGTTCCGAAAGTATGTTCCGTCTTCCGGTCGGCGGCATCTTGACAGGCTGAGGATATTTCAACTGCACTTCGTCCCGGTCGAAGGCATGCAGGATCTGAACGAGGTATTCTCCGGGAACGCTGCTGATATCGCTTCCCTTAAGCAATTTGCGGCGCATGGCGATTTCCTGCACCAGTTCCTTCACCATGGGATCTTCATCGGCAATGGTGCGGCACAGTCCACCGACGGCCCCGAGCGCCAGCGCTTCGTTGATCGCGCGCAACGCATCGTCCTGCGCTCCGCTTTGGGCATGCAGTACGCCCTTGATGCAAAGAAGCCTGGTCGTCCAGGCATTGCGTTGATAGCGGCGCGCCTCCGTCAACAGTTCGTTCAGCAACCGCTGTCCCCGATCGACATAACCGGTTGCCAGCTTCAATCTGGCATCGACCACGCGGCCTTCGATGTTGTCGTACGACGGATCCCTGCCGAATTTCAGCATATCCGCATTTTGGGAAACTCCCATGGAATGCGCTATTCGCAAGGCCTGCTCCAGCAAGCCGCTCTTCAAGTGGATGTGGATGCGTTCCGCATGCAGTTTGCGGGTCGTCCGGTACACGCCCACCCGCTCCGCCGCCAGCGCGCCTTGCGTCAAATGATGGTCCGCCTCCTCGAACGAGCCGCGCAGCCACAGAATGCGTGCTGCGGTAATATGCGCCACGGCAGAGGTATCGCCAAAGCTGCGCGTATTCGCAAACAGCGCCATGCCGGACAACAGTTGCTCCGCCTCGTCGACCCGATTCTGCTCGTAGCATATGTGCGCATAAATTATGGACAACAATGAAAGTCCGTGAGAGTGCCGCCCCAATTTCTCCGACAGAATCGCGCGTGTCGTGCTTATCTTGAATTCCGCTTCATTCACATTGCCAAGTTCCAGCAATATCAAGGCATGCAGCACCTCGGCATATGCCTGTCCGTAATAGGAGGCATGAAATCCGAACAGATCCTTGGCAGTCGTGAAAAACCGCCCGGCCTGGTCGTAGTCGCGCCTGACGAACGCGGTGTAGCCGGCGACATTCAAGATCGCGCCCTCGTCGACCGGATCCCCCTTGCTCCGCCACATCGAGAGCCACTCCGCACTCTTCTGGCTCGCCAGGCTGTATCGTCCGGTCAGGGAGTAGAGAACGCAGCGCATCATCGATGCCTTGCGCACCAGCGACGCCGTCTTGTCGCCGTCATAGGTATCCTGAAGCAGCGTGGCGTCGATCGCCTGGTCCAAGCGCGAAAACTCCAGTTCGGCATCCGCATAGCGATGAGACAGGATCAGGGCGCCGATATAGGACAACCAGATCTGCGGATTTTGCTCCAGATGCGGCCGCGGCAACATGGCGACCCATTGCAGGAGAGTCGCCATCTCGCCGCGCAATTGCACTAGTTCGTAATCGTAATCGGCAATCAAGTCTACGGCGTGATCATAATCGTGTGCCGCAAAGGCATAGCGAATCGCCTCGCTTTTCGATCCATGCAGTTCAAACCAGCTGCTGCCCGCGCGATAAAGCTGTTGCGCTTCCAGCCAAGAGGAGTGGACGAAGCGATTCCTCAGATACTCGCCGAACAGGTGATGATAGCGATACCACTTCCCCTTCCTGTCAAGAGGGAGCAGAAACAGGTTTTTTCCAAGAATCACCTCAAATAAATGGCCGGCATCCCTTTCCATCAGCACGTCATAGCAAAGCTCGATGGAAAAGCGATCGAACAGGGCGGTGCGCATCAGAAAACTGCCGATACTGCCCGGCAAATTGGCCAGGATGATTTCTCCCAGATAAGCGGTGACGGTCCGATCGCTGCCAGAGTAGGAATCGATGAATTCGTTGATGTCGGCGACGTTTTCCATCGCCGACAAGGCAAGCTGCAATCCTGCTATCCAGCCTTCCGTGCGTTCGTGCAGCGATCTGATCTGCATCGCCGTCAATTCCCGCCGGCTGCGCTCCCGGACGAAACAGGCCGCCTCATCAGGCTGCAGGCTCATATCCTCGGCATTGAGTTCGTAGACATCCTGGGTCAACCGAAGCTTGCTCAATTTGAGCGGGATCCGGACGCGCGAGGCAATGACGAACGTGTGGCGCCGCGGGCTGTGGTTGATGAGCCAATCGAGCGCCTGGTGAATGGCATCGTTTTCGATCAGATGATAATCATCCAGGAACACCGCCAGTCTTTCGTTGGTCCTGGCTAGTTCGTCGCAAATCGACAGCACGCCCTCCTCGACCGAAGGCATGCCCGCGGAACCGGCGAAATCAAATCTGGGAATGCCTTCCGCATCGGAAAGCGTCTGTCGAAATGCCTCCATCAAATACTGAAAGAACCGGACCGGATCGTTGTCGTCGGCGTCGAGGCTTATCCATACGGTTTTCCTGCCTCGCTCCTGGGCGAAGGCATGCAGCTTCCCCAAGGTCACGGTCTTCCCGTAACCGGCGGGAGCGGTCAGACAAATCAACCGCCGCACGAGAGCCGTATCGAAGGTTTGCTCCAGCCGCGCAAGCGAAAGAAGATTCGCAGAGATCTTGTACGGTGATAGTTTGCTTTCTACGATGGCTTGCCGTCCTCTCGTTAGAGGAACGGCATCTTTATTACGGCTTCTATCCAGTTCCAGTTTCTTTACGTTACTCATGAGACTCGGCAAACACAGGGCTTGGACCTCCTCCCTATCGAAATCAAGGAATTTCCACCAGACGTCTCGCTAGCACGAGCGAGCGAACATCCAGCCCGTCATGCATTAAGCGACATTCCAATATTGATTTCTCTTGCCAAGATAGACACCCCACTAAAGGGGGGGATTTATTTCACATTGCAAAAACCCCCTCCGCCTATCGCATGGTCAAAGTGCATCTCCGCGCTCGCATCTTCAAACTTCCGCTATCGCACCGGCCGGAGAGCCAACATTCCATCAAGATCCGCGATAGCTGGCCGGTACGCCTGGGCATTGCCATTCCGTCGAACACCGTTTTCACGTAATCGACGGAACGGGCCCTTACAGCCGGGGGTGCAAACGCCGTGAACACATTGTTGGAATCCAGCGGCGGCGCGCCATCGCATCCTGCATTGGCGGCATGGCGGTCGACGCCATCTTGGCGTCACAGAATTTCGCCATGAATCTGACAAAAAATGTCGCGCCGAGTGGAAAGTGACAAATTTTGCAGGCGCCTTTCATTAATTTCACTTCAAATTCGGTGTATCTCGGGTGGCCCAGGGTTTGCTTATAAGTAAAACAAGAACGGCTCACATGCTTCTAAAGAGCAGGAAGACCGTCAATAGAACTCATTGACACCGGGATGACATTCAAATGGGTTCCACTTATCACTCGCTGCGGAGGACGTCCCATATGTTTCATTCATTTGGCATGCTTGTTTGCGATGCGCTCTCATTCTTGCCGCATTTTCGTTAGCCGGCACCGGCGATCGGGTCGACGATCAAATCAAGATACAGCACGGCGCACAAGCCTCGTTCATCGGCGCGCCATATCGATATCCTTCGGGAATACAGACGTACGGAGCGAGTTTTCCGAATATCGGTGCGCATCTGTTCCCGAAGTCGGCTACTGAGACAGCGCGAAGCCATGGGAACAGCAAATACATCCATCGACGCAAGCTCGCGGAATCGCAATGATGCCGGCGCCGCCCGTCAATCGCTCGCACATTTCGGCAGCAAGCTCGCGTCTCCTCACAGACTGCTTGATCCGCTCCCGATTCCTCGTCTGGAAGTGCAATTCGACGTTGCGCTCGCGAAGAGGCTGGTCACGCTGACCGCGGCGACCGGATACGGAAAGACGACCACGCTCATCAAGCTGCGCAGCTTTGCCGAAAACCGTGGTGTCAAGACAGGCTGGATCAATCTTGATGCCGACGACAGCGACCCGATTCGTTTTCTTCACCACATCGCAGAGGCGTTGAAACGCGCCGTACCTGAGTCGGCCTGCGCGCCCCTGGCGCATATCGGAAGCGGCAGTGCGCCGTCGATAGAGAGCATCCTGCTTGCCGTTTGCGAAGCGTTGTTCAAGGCAGACGGTCCGGTGGCATTGTTCCTGGACGATTACCAGCTCATAGAAAATGCCGTCATACACGAAGCGATGGACTGGCTCACCGCTCGCAGTCCGCGGCGCCTCGCATTCTTCATCGCATCGCGCAAGCCTCTCCCGCTGAAACTGGGCAAACTTCGACTTGCCCAGGATATCCACGAAATCGGCGCAGAAGAATTAAGCTTGCTGCCGGATGAGGCGGGTCAGTACCTTGAGGCGCTAAGCGGACGGCATCTGAGCGCCGCGCATGTCCGCCTGTTGCACAGGCGCACCGAAGGTTGGGTAGCGGGTCTGCAGCTGGCCGCGCTGGCGCTGCGAAAAGCCGACGACGTCGATGCATTTGTCCAATCCCTCTCCGGCAGTAATCGCGATATCACTACCTACCTGGGAGAGATCGTGCTTTCCCGATTGCCGGAGCATGTCGCGGCGTTCATGAAACGCACCGCTCTGTTCGACCGCTTCTCCGTCGAGCTGTGCAGGGACGTCTTGAACGAGCAACAGGCCGCATCGCTCATTGAAACGATCCAGGCAAACAATTTGTTTCTGGTTCCGCTTGATCGGCACGGGCAGTGGTATCGGTACCATCAATTGTTCGGAGATTATTTGAAGAAGCGGTTCATCGCGCACGCTCCGCTGGAAGCGGAAGCTCGCCTCGGCGCCGCAAGCGTCTGGTTTGAACAGCGTCATTCGGCCCATGAGGCAATCAACTATGCGTTTGCGTCGCAGGACTATCGCCGCGCGGCGGATTTGGTCAGCCGCCATGCCGATGGCTTGGTCCGTCGTCTAGGCGAGCACGCGACCTTGGCGAGTTGGATCAATGCGCTGCCACGCGCCTGCGTCGAGCGATATCCGAAGATCCGTCTCGCGTATATCTGGTCGATGCTCCTGACGCATCGCTACGCGGAAGCCGACAAGGAGCTTTCCGCGCTTGAGCAGGTCATCGATGCGAATCCTTGCGATGCCGCGGCAAAACAGGAAACATCGATGCTGACGTCCTTGGTCAGCAAGACCAAGATGATGCGATGCATCTATTACGGCTTCGCGGAGAAACACGAACTCGCCGGAAAATTGTGCCGGGAATGGCTGACGCGCTGGGAATACGACGGCGAACCGCTCGACGTCGCGACAGTCTTGCTGGCACTGGGCTGCAATGCTTACTTTACCCGCGACTACGTTCAAGCCGAACAAATCCTGTGCAAGGCGAGAAAGGCTCTCGATCAATGCTGCTCCCATTACGGCACCGCCTACGCGGAGACGTTTCATGCAATGACGGTTCTGGAAAGCGGGAACGCCGAAGCAGCCGACCGCATACTGATGGCCGAACGCCGGTCTATCAGCCAGAAACTCGGTCAGCATTCGGATGGCGATCTTCTTCTGACCGCAATTCATGCACACGCGCACTATGAGCGCAACGATATCGACGCCGCCGACCGATTGCTGGATGGCCTTTCGACATTTACGAATACTTACGGCCTCGGCGAGCACGCGATGCTGCTGGCCCTAACCAAGGCGCGTCTTCTTGCATCACGAAATTTGTACGATCAAGCGGACAGCTACCTCGCTGAAACCAGTTCCGCCTTCGAACATGCCGGGATGCGACACAGAGCTCTTCTGCTCGCCGCCGAGCGCATTCATCTGCATTTGCGGAACAAGCGGGCCGGACAAGCCGTTCGCATTGCGCAGTCCTTCGGCTTCGTCGAAGCGGAATGCGGCGCTTCGTTCCGCGACGACATGCTGGATAACGATATCGAGCTTCGATTGACCGGCCTCCGTTTGAGATTAACGTCGGGCAACTTCGGATTGGCGCATCCGCTGTTGAACGCATTGGCGGCCGAGGCGAGACGCATAGGGGCCGGCAGAATTCTTGCGAAATTACTATGCATCAAAGCCAGCATGTTCGATATGGAAGGCAATCGCAAGGAAGCGTTGCGGCACATCGATGATGCGCTGGCCGTCGGCGCCGCAGGCGGACTGTGCCGCACGATAGTCGATGAAGGAGAATGGGTCGGCGAGCTCGTGCAGGAAATCGCCGATCGACGCCTGCGCTTGCGAAAAGAATCCGCAACCGGCAAACAGTTCGAATACCTCCAACGCTTATTGAATGCATTCGGAAGAGAATATGCAGAACCGCAAAGCAATCCGATCCTTCAGGCGTCGATATTGGTCAAACAATACTTGCTTTCTGAGCGAGAAGTGCAAATATTGAAATTGGTTGAAAAAGGCTTGAAGAATTGTGAACTTGCAAAGCAATTATTCCTGTCCGATGAAACCATAAAATGGCATTTGCGGAATATCTATTCGAAGCTTTCCGTGAACAACCGCAGCGGTGCGGCCGCCAGAGCGCGTGAACTTTCGCTCCTCTAGGAAATGAATACCGTACAAAAGCCCATTTCCATTGACCCGCCCGGCACGAACGAACCGCCAGGGAATTACGAACGGCTGACATTCATCGACAGCAAACTCGCGCCGCCGCATATCTCGTTCGATATGTTGCCGATTCTTCGCCTTGAGGAACGGTTCGGCGCCGCGCTCGGGCGACGGCTCGTGTGTATAAGCGCGCCTGCCGGATACGGCAAGACCACCACTCTGACCAAGTTGCACGATTTCGCGCAAATCCATGGCATCAAGACTGGCTGGATCGCTATCGGCAGCGAAGATAACGATCCGGTACGCTTTCTATATCTCGTTTTTGAGGCGCTATCGCGCGCCATTCCCGGATTGACCCTGCCGACGTACTCATGTGAGACGAACCGCAGCGCTCCCTCGATCGAAACAATTCTGGCGTCCTTGTGCGATACGGTTACTGCCACCGAGAATAGGATCGGCCTGTTCCTGGACGACTACCATTTGATCGACAATGACGTCGTACATCGCGCGATGGATTGGTTGATCAACCGCGGACCGCAGAACCTTTCATTCATTGTCGCGACGCGCAAACAACTGCCCATCAGGTTAAGCAAGCTTCGCCTCGCACAGGATATCCACGAAATCAACGCAGGCGACCTGAGCCTGAAGCGCGAGGAAGCGGAAGTCTTCCTCAATTGCGCCGGCGGACAGAGACTGACGGTCGGGCAGATCAAGCTGCTCCATGAACGCACCGAAGGTTGGATCGCCGGATTGCAACTCGCTTCCCTGGCTCTACGTAGAGTTCGAAATGTCGACGAATTCATCAATGCGTTTTCCGGCAACGACAGGGACATTACCGCCTATCTGGGCGAACTCGTGTTATCCCAACTACCGGATAGCCTTTGCAGATTCCTGAAACGCACGGCGCTCTTCGACTATTTCTCAGTCGAATTCTGCCGCGAAATCCTGGCCGAAGACGAAGCCGCCTCGTTGATCGAGTCGATCCGGGAAAGCGGTTTGTTTCTGGTTTCTCTCGATCGGCAAGGCCAATGGTTCCGATACCATCATCTGTTCGGCGATTATCTGAAATCCCAATTCATCCTCTTCGCCCCCAATGAAGCAAAGGTGCTTTATAACGCCGCAAGTACATGGTTCGAGCTGCGCGAGTGCGCGAATGACGCGATCCGGTATGCCTTGGCCGCCCAGGAATACGGCCGCGCCGCCGATTTGATCGGCAAATGCGCGGAGAACCTGGTACGGTTGCGAGGCGAGTACACCACGTTATTGAACTGGATTGAAGCCCTGCCTCGTCATTGCGTCGAAGAGCGTCCTGTGATTCAGGTCGCTTACGCTTGGGCATTGATGCTGACTCATCAGTACCAGAAAGCCGAGTCCGAGATCGCCAGTCTGGAAAAGCTTACCCGCATCCTGGACCGGCCAGACATGTCGGAAGAAGGGCGCACGTTGCTTTCACGGCTGAAGTCCAAGGTTACCGTGTTGCGATGCATCTATTACGGCGTCACTGCGCAGCCGGCGCTTGCCGAAGCGCAAACCAGAGAATGGCTCGAGAAACAAGCGCCCGATAGCGATCCCATCGATCTCTCGGCCATGCTGCATGTAGCCGGATACATTGCCTTTCTCAGCCATGAATTCAAACAGGCCGCAAGGAATTTCCTGGCGGCCAGAAAGATACTTGAGCAGGCCGGTTCCTATCAGGGCATTGCATTTCCCATTGCACTGCATGGATATGCCATCCTGGAGCAAGGCGACGCGATGGAAGCCGAGCGAATCGTGCTCGAAGCTCGGGCAAGAATTTCCGAGAAAATCGGAACTCATACCGCCGGAGCGTTCTCTCTCGACGCGCTGCATGCACGCGTATGCTACGAACAAAACAGGATCGACGAGGCGGAAAGAATATTGGATAACGCCTTCACTTTTTCGAATACCCTCATTTTTGGCGAAGGCTCGTTATTCGCCCATGCCACCAAAGCACGCATACTCTGGCTACGCGGCCTATTGGATGAATCAGACAACCATCTTGCTCAAGCGGCTTCCGCCGCGAAGCAAATCCGCGCCGATCGAGCGGCATTCATGTTGAATGCCGAGCGCATACACCTCTTATTGAAGAGCGAACGGATCGAACAGGCTTTATCGATCGCGCACTCCATCGGTCTGCTGGACACTTCCCGTGACCCAAGCCGGTCCCGGAATCCTCCGGAACGCTGCACCGGAGTTCGATTGGTCGACATCAGATTGCAATTGGCGACCGGCCATGCCGAACGGGCACAGCTACCGCTGAACGATCTCATCGTCAAGGCGCGCCGCTACGGGATCAAGAGATGGTTAGTCAAATTCCTGTGTATCAAAGCCGGAATTCTGGCCGCCGACAATAGCCGCGATGAGGCGTTGCGCATTCTCGATGAAGCGCTGGTTCTTGGCGCCGCCGGAGGACTGTATCGCACCGTTATCGACGAAGGTAACGTGGTCGAAGAGCTGCTGCAGAAAATTGCCGACCGCCGTCGGTCCGGGAAGGAGCGCTCAGGCGCAGCCCCTTTATCCGAATATTTGATTCAGCTGCTGTATGCCTTCGGAAGGGAGCAGGTTCCAACCTCTTCCGCTCCCGTCGTCAGTCCATTGGCGTTGCCAAGGCAGGACATGCTATCGGAGCGTGAAATTCAAATCCTCAAGCTGGTCGACATGGGACTGAAGAACCGTGATCTGGCCAAGCAATTGTTCGTATCCGACGAAACAATCAAATGGCATTTACGTAACATCTATGCAAAACTCAGTGTGAATAGCCGCACGAGCGCCGTTGCCAGGGCGCGCGAACTCTCATTGCTGTAAATTGCCATCAGGCAACATCCATTCGAAGCTTTCCGTACGTAGTCGCATTCGTGCTGCAGCCGGAGTACGTGAGCTCTCGCTTTTCTGTTAACGCAATACCTGCGAATACACAGGTGCAACGCCATGAATACTGCAAGAAATCCGTCATCCTCCGGTGTTCATACCTCGACTGAACCACCCCGGCAGCATGCGACGTTTGCGCTAATCGACAGCAAGTTTTTGCCCCCCTCTCCCTCATTCAAACTGCTGTCGCTTCCTCGATTGGAAGAACAATTCGGCTCCGCGCTCGCTCGGCGCCTGATCTGCCTGACCGCCCCTGCCGGGTACGGCAAATCCACCATGCTGACCAAGCTGTACGGCTACGCGCGGCTTCGCCATATCAATACCAGCTGGATCAGCCTCGGGAATGAAGATAACGATCCGATACGCTTCCTTTATCATGTCGCGGAAGCGTTGCGACGCGCGCTTCCGGAACTGGCATCTCCGGCGCTTTCGGCAAACACTAATAACAACGCTCGTTCCGTCGACGCGATTCTTTCCTCGTTATGCGAGATGATGGCCGGCAGTCCGGGAACCGTCGGTCTGTTCCTCGACGATTACCACTTGATAGAGAACGATGTCGTGCACCGTGCGATGGACTGGTTGATCGAACGTTGCCCGCGCAGCCTGATGTTCTTCATCGCCTCACGCAGGCAATTGCCGCTCAAGCTGAGCAGACTACGGCTGGCCCAGGATATCCATGAAATCAATGCCGACGATTTGAGCCTCCAGTCGGACGAGGCCAGCGCATTTGTCAGCGCCGCCAGCAATCGGGAATTGACGGCCATGCAGATGAAGCTGCTGCAGGAGCGCACCGAAGGATGGTTCGCCGGACTGCAGCTTGCCTCCCTGGCGTTGCAAAAGATCTCGAACGTCGACGAATTCGTGCAAGCATTCTCGGGCAACGACGAGGACATCACGGCCTATCTCGGAGAGATAGTGCTGTCTCAATTACCAGGCAATATCAGCGACTTTCTGAAACGCACAGCCCTCTTCGATTGCTTCTCGGTCGAATTTTGCCGAGACAATCTGTCTGAAACCGATGCCGCAAAATTGATCGAGTCCATTCGGAAGAGCGGTCTGTTTCTCGTTCCCTTGGACCGGCACGGCCAATGGTATCGGTATCATCATCTGTTCGGCGACTACCTGAAAAGCCAGTTCCTTGCGCTCTCCCCGGACGAGGCAAAAGCGCTCTACAGCGCCGCAAGCGTATGGTACGAGCAGCGCAGTTCGTTGAACGAGGCCATCCGTTACGCGCTCGCCGCAAAGGAATTCGAGCGCGCCGCCGAGTTGATCGGCCAGTACGTGGAAGGCCACCTCAGATTGGCGGGCGAATACACCACATTGCTGAATTGGATTACCCCGCTACCGCGTCAATGCATCGAACGGCGCCCGAAAATCCTGCTCGCCTATATTTGGGCTCTGATGCTGACGCACCGCTATCGTGAGGCCGAGATCGAAATCGCCAATTTGTGGCGAATCCTTGACACTCTGGAGAAGCGGGACCTGCCGGAAGAGCAGCGTGCATTGCTTTCCCGTCTGAAGAACAAGGCGACCGTCGCTCAGTGCCTCTTCTACGGGGTGACGGTGCGTTCCGAACTTGTCAAATCGCAGAACAAGGAGTGGCTTGCAAATCCGCCGCACGATATCGATCCCGCCGATACGGCTGCCATGCTTCAAATAGCCGCCGTCAACGCATTATTCATCGACCATGATTTTCCACAGTGCGTAGAAAAATGCCTGACCGCCAAGTCGATTCTTGAAGAGACCGAGGCATATCAGGGGATTGCATTTCCCGTTGCCTTGCACGGTCTAGCCTTGCTCGAACAAGGCAATGCAATTGAAGCCGAGCGCATAGCTGTCGAGATGCAGGCACAGATTCACGAGAAGATCGGACCGCATTCGGCGGGCGCATTTGCTCTCGGAGCGCTGCAAGCGTTCGTGTACTACGAACAAAACAGAATCGATGAAGCGGAGCGAATATTGGATAACGCCTTCACCTTCTCAAGCACGCTTATTTTTGGCGAAAGCTCGGTGTTTGCACACATGACCAAAGCTCGCATACTTTGGTTACGCAGGCGATTCGAGGAATCGGATGATCAGCTTGCCCAAGCCGCTTCGGCCGCCAAACGGATCGGCGCTGAAAGGGCGGCATTCAAGTTCAACGCGGAGCGCATCCATCTCATGCTCAAGAGCGATCGACTTGAACAGGCACTGCGACTCGCACAAGCCCTAGGGATGTTGAAGACGGCTGATGACGGCCGGCGGTACCCGCCATCAGTCGAATCGGGCGACGAAGTCCGCCTGGTCGGCGCCAGGTTGCAGCTGGCGACCGGCAATATAGAGCAAGCGCAATTGACGCTGAACGATCTGGTCGTCTCGGCACGACGCCATGGAATCAAGAGGTGGCTTGTCAGGCTCCTGTGCATCCGGGCCGGCATGCTCGCCGCAAAGAACTCCCGCGAAGAGGCATTGCGTCTGCTCGACGAGGCACTGACGCTCGGCGCCGCCGGCGGTTTGTACCGCACCATCGTCGACGAAGGCAACCGGGTCGGCGAACTGATACAGGAAATCGCCGATCGGCGCCGGTCCATCAAAGGATCTCGCGCCGCGGGTCCGTCGTACGAATACCTGATTCAACTGCTCCATGCGTTTGGCAATGCTCAAGCCCCGGCGACTTCCGGCTCGCCTGCCAATGCACAGGTATTGCACAGACACGACATGCTTTCCGACCGGGAGATACAAATCCTCAAGCTGGTCGACATGGGCTTGAAGAACCGCGACCTTGCCGCCCAGTTGTTTGTTTCCGATGAAACGGTCAAATGGCATCTTCGCAATATCTACGCAAAGCTCGGCGTCAACAGCCGTACTAGTGCCGTGGCGAAGGCGCGTGAGCTAGGTATCCTTTAGCATCCTCATTCAAGCAGTGATGATCGAACAGGCTGTGCCTGCTCGAAAATTCAAAGCGCTTTACCAATGCAGCGCAATCGCATTCTTTGCATCAGCATCGAATGCGATTGCGCCAAAGTCCTTCTTCGACTATCAAGTGGCTCTGCTTCCCAAAAAGCTACATTCAATACCCATCGCTTATTGAGGTAGGTGGAAGCAGGCGGCTTGGATCAGGAATAATCCGCTACGGACGGACCTTATCCGCAACAGGCGGAACAAATCGATCCCCTGAGCTATAACACCAATTCCTCACCGTAAGCTGGTAGCTATTCTCAGCCGCGTAGTATCTATGCGCGGTCAGCGGAGTTGACAAATCAAATATCGTGGCATCTGGATGCATGATAAGGTCTGTCGTGACAAACGATCTGGCTCTCAATTCGAACGACATACCAGGTGTTGCAGCATTGAATCCACGCTCATCACCATGTGTTCCCGAGCCCACGTTGTAGCGCTGCCCTGGGTGATTCTCTTCAATAAAGCGTTCCGCAGCCAACTTGCCTAGGTTTGCATCCGTTTGAGTATCAAACGTCAACAACTTCTTGTCCGGACTTAATCTGGCAGAAGCTGTCCAGGCTGCACGATAAGGTTCCCCATCAAAATGTTCGGTAACCGGTGGTCCCACGTAAGTAACTCGAGTTCCACCGGTACTCTCGACCCGTCGCGCCAATGCAGCGGCGTCGTACATCGGATCTCCGTAGAGATCGAACGGCAGGTTACCTGTCCCATTGTTAATTCTCCGCGGAAGCGGTGGTGGCGCCGAGAGATCCAGAAGATCGGCATCTCCCAGAGGAATTTCCTCATCCACGTTAATGAATGCAGGACGCCCATTTCTTGCTATTGCACCGCCCTCTCCACTGCCAATACTCATGGCCGGCTGATACCGATATTGACCGAACAACGCTTTGATACCGCCGTCTACTCCATATCCTTCCGGTGGCACCAGCGCCGATTTGGGAACGACAAAAGTCTCCGCACCGGCAATTGACGCAAATTGATTACCCAAACCAGGCTGCCATTTCCCAGACAGGAAATAGTTGGTTGCGGTAGGTCCGCCTTCCATTACCCAATCGCCTGATTGGAGGCCAGGCCTTCCCCAACGAGTGACCGTGGTCACCTCGTGGGCAGCCATGGCCTCGTCCGTCACCGTTATCCACGGATTCTTCGGCGCACCGGCGGCCTTAACCGCACTTAACCCGTCAAGACCAAGTTTTACATCGAGTAGCGCCAACGCTGTTTCCGCTACCGCACTACCAATCTCCAAAGCTGCCTCACCCGGCTTATTGTGACGATATGCCAGTTTCATTCCGTTCTCAACCTTGATTCCCCCTCTGGCAAATGTGGTCGGCAAATTTGCAATGTTCTCAGGGATCTGAAGCATTGCCAAAGAAAGATTGCCGACGAATTGAAGAGCATGGTTAACGCCTCTCTCAAGTCCCATGTATTTTCCAAGTGCAATTTCGTTAGCTCTCACGCGTTCGAGAGATTCATCCATTTCGCGATTCCAACCGGCACGAAGCTGAGTGATGGGCCCGCCATTGCGGAACAGTGACCCCATATAGGGAATGTCAAAGTCGACGACATAAGGAATCTCATTCGGATCGCGAAGTTTGTAATAATTGCTATTGGCAATTGCCTGATAATGGGCCCGTGCTTGAGTCAAACTCGCTTCAGCATTGGCAATGTCGTCGCGCGAGGCTGAGTCCTGCATCGGAGTCATCAGCGGTTCTTCACTTACTGCGCTCTCCGGTTCGCTTGCCATTGCAATTTCGCCCGGTATATGAGATTCATTGAGTACGCCTGACATATCGATTTCCGATTTCCAATTCATCAACGCTTCTGTATTTTTTTCTACCTCCCGAAGCCCGGCTGCTATCTCGTCGGCACCTACATGCTTGGTGATTGACGGCTTGTGCTTAGCTTCAGTGACGGTCCCTTGCGTAGAACCCGGCCTGGATGGCATCGGCGGCAAATAAGGGGTGGCTGATGCATCCAGTCTCGCATCAAGTTCCTCAACAGGTACATCATATCCCCGCACATCTGGGTGAGCCTTACCATCCTGGTCATACCAAACGCCGACTTGTTCATGCACCAGCACAGCTAGTCGCTGATCACCTGGAATCCCATCTTCATATAGCCTTCTATCAAATCCGGCGCTCGGCCCTCCTGTAGATTCTTCTAGGCTGTGCAACTTATCGGCAAGGACCTTTTCCCTTACCTCGATACCAGCCTGAGCACCACGCATTGCCCAGCGCTGCTTTCTGGCAGCCTCTTCCTGCATCAGCCGTTCACTCCGTTCATTTTCAAGCTTCGCAGTGCCCCACGAGATAATGCCGTTGCCGACGCCCTGCCCCGCGGAATGCGCCGTCCACGCCGCGAGTCCTTTGTCGGAACGCGTGACGGCATAGGCCATGGTCGCCGCCATTGCCGTGCTGCCCAATTGCACGGCCGTCTGCGCGACAAAGTTGTTGCCGGTCGGGATCCAACCTGCACCTGTACCGAACGTGGTCGACAAAGTATTGGCCCAGTCGGTTGACTCTCCCGACGAGAATGCCAGCGATGCCCACGAGACGCCGACCCGACCGACGTCCGCAGCAATGGTGTTGTTGTTGAGTCCGACAAGTCCCGGTATGGCCGCCCCGAAAATTCCGGACCAGTTGAAATCCCGCTTGTCTTTGCCCTTGGCAAAATGCCGGCTGAGCAGTTGCGTGCTTACCTGCCCCGCCACGCTCAATCCGGTCTGGGCCAGCTTCGCCATGTCGGCTGCAGTTCCCATCAGCTGGGCGGCCTTGGCGTAAGCGCCCAGCCCGGACGCGGCGCCACCGAAAGCGCCGCCAATCCCGGCGACGGCGACTTGCCCCATGTCGAAACCCTTCTGCCAACCGGCTACCATGTTGGTGGTTTGCCGTATCGTCTCGCCTACCACCGCGATACCCGCTCCGGCGGCGGCCGTCAATGCCGCCGTCGCCACCGCGCTCACGCCCGCGGCAGCGATACCGGTCGCGGCGCCCCAGGTCGCCACCGAGACCGCGACAGCCACGACGACGGCCACGATGATGGTGCCGACGGCAGCGCATTTGTCGACTTCCGGCGGTGCCGGCACGGCGCTCGGGAGGAGGCTGCCGGTGATGTGCGACTCGTTGTAGAGCGGTTCGCGGTGGCCGATGCCGTTCTGCGTCGTGTTCGGGATACGCAGCGACATGTTCGGCGTCAGCGTTTCGTTGCCGGTCAGTCCGTTGGCATCCGCGATGACGTACCAGAGCGATCCGGTACCGAACAGCTTTTGCGCAATGAGTTGCAAGGTATCGCCGGCCTGTACCACATAGGTGAAGCTGGAATCGGGACTGTTCGCCTGCAGGCTCGGGTAATAGCTAAACCGCCCGCCCATGCTGGCGATCTGCGGCGCCGAGTCGTAATCCCCCCGGTCGAAGTTGCAGACGGTGCCGCCTTCATGATTCGTGCCGATCTCGCCCCTTGGCGTGCCGTTCGCATACAGATAATCCATCGCCGTGATGCGCTGATGGGAACCGCCGGTCTGCTTGCCGTCGTCATCCTTGACGAACAGGATGCGGCCTTCATTGTCGGTCACATAGGAAGCTACGGCGTTGGCCACCATGCCTTCCTCCTGTTCGCGGACGACCTCCTTCCGCTGGCCAAAGGCATCGTAATAATTCCAGGTGTGCCTGACGATGTTCTCGACGTCCTCATCGTCCAGATCGTCGCGTGTCGCCTCGATCGTTTCGATCTGACCGTCACTACGATAATCATGCTGATAGGTCATCCGATACGCGGTCAGATCGGTAGTGTCGCCGTCGGCCGTCACGGTTCCGTCGCTATCGTTCGTTATCAGGTCGACACGTCCGGCATAGTCGTAATCGATCGTCTGGGTTTGCCAAGTGTTCCGTACGGTGGAACCGTCGATTCCTTCATCCTTGACCGTAGAGCTATATTGATAGTAAAGCTGATTCGACTCGTTGTACTTGCTGTCGACGATCGTCATCGAATCCATTACCGCTCCCGGCTTGGAAAAACGAGTCTTCTCGCTGGAATGCGTGACGTTTCCACGGACGTCATACTGCCATTTCTGCTCGACGTCCTCGGGCCCGTTGGGATTAGGCGAGCTTCCTCGCGCAATAGCGCGGCGATTGTTCGCGTCGATACCGGTGCTGCCGTCTTGGTACTTGAATTCGCGCTTTACGTTGTCGCTTGGGATGTTGCTTACGCCATCGAAACTCGCCACGACATTGTTGGCGGCATCGTATTCATAGGTCCGCAGAACGGTTTCCTCGTTGGAGCCGGAGAGCCTGTATTTCCTTTTCAGTCGCCCGCCGTTGTCGTACTCGTAATAATTGTTGATCTTGCGCCAAGTCGAGTCGGGATCCATCGGCAACGGCGCTCCGACGTCGTTCACCGGTCCCATCCATTTGGCAAAGCGCTTGTCGGGCCCGCCGAGTATGGAATTTTCCGGAATCCAGTCGTCTTCCGCCCACGTGTCCGTAAATACCCTGGTCAGATAGCCGTCGGCATCGTATTCAAAGTTCTCATGCGCGCAAGTCTGCCAATCGTGCCAGCGTTTCAACTGCCCCTTGTCATCGTAAAAATACCGAATGTCCCGCATCAGTTTCGGCGTATTGCCGTTCATCGGATCGGGAGCGGTCGTCTTTTCGCTATGACGCAGGCCGTCGAGCGTGTAGGTGTATTCCGTGCTGACGCCGGTCTCGCTGTTTTCGATTCGCGTCAGGCGACCAAGCCGGTCATAGTGCTTGGCAATGCTCTGGGAACCGGTCGTCTTCCGCTCCGACTGTACGTGACCATAGTTATCGTAATCGTACTCAATGTCCTTCTGGAAATCCCAGGCAAGCCGTCCGAACGCGCCGTAGCGCCGGTCGATCGTGACGCGATTCTCGGCATCCGTTTCCTTGACCAGATTTCCGTAGACGTCGTATTCGCGTTCGGTTTCCGCCCACTGCAAGGAATGCAGCGACCGCTCGCCGTCCGGATCTACCCGGCGCCTCGTCTTGGTGATGCGTCCTAGCCCGTCATAGATTTCCTGAATCCGCTGCACGTTCTGGAGCTTCCTCTCCCAGCCATACGGAGCCGCTGCTTCGTTTCGCTGGTTGCTTCCATTGGCGATCATTTCGATACGGTTGTTGCGGCCGTCGTAACGGTAAGTCGTCGTGTACAGGTCGATCAGGGTTTGCTTGTCCGACTCGTTGAGGTCTGCCGCGGCTTGAACGCGGCGTTCGCCGGAAATGGTGCCGGGTACAAACTCCGTATAGCCGAGACGCTCGCGCTCGTCCTTGTACATCTGGCGGTCGTCATACGCCAGATGAAAGCCTTGTGCCTGACGCACCTTCAACAGGCGGTCGCGCTGGTCGTATTCGTATCGGATTGTGTAATCGCCTCGCTCCAGTTCGCTGCTGCCGGTCGTCGCCAAACCGCGGCCGTCGGTCTTGCTGACCATCCGGTCGAGCCGGTCGTAGCCGTACGCGATGCGCGTGCCGTTGCCGTCGCGCTCTTCCTCTAGCCGGCCTTTGTTGTCGTAGAACTTCAGCGAGACGCGGTTGGCAGCGGATACAATCGCCGTGACGCGGCCGAACTGATCCATGTAGGTATGGACTTGGCCGTTCATGCCGTTCACGCCGTGGTTCGGATTGGTCTCGCGCACCAGGCCGACGGCATTGTATTCGTATCGCCAGGTCCTACTATCGGTCTGGCGGCCCCTGCCCGACTCGTAGCGGCGACCGTACAGGTTCCAGGCACCGGTGTTGGAAACTCCCTGAGTCCAAAGCACGTTGACGTTGCCGTCGCCGTCGATGGCCACGCTGATCGGCGAATTGGCAGCGTTGTTATCGACAGAATAATTGATGCTCTCCAGCGATAGCGATCCCTCCGTCACACCGCTCCAGGCCCCGTTGGCGAAGCGGCTGGCGTAGAAACTGCGGGCGCCGCCGCTGTTGGAGTCGTCGTTCGCAAACACGACGATGGCTTCGCCGCTGTTGCTGATGCTGCCGCGCGGAATGAAGGTCATGCCAGTGCGGTTTTCCACCACCTCCGGCCCGGTGCCGACCCATTGTCCATCGACATAACGGCGCGCCACCACGTCGGTATAACCATTGCTATTGCCTCCCGGCGTCGATCTCGTCCATAACGCCAGGGCCGATCTGCCGTCGGGGCTGAGGCTCAAGTCGATATGGTAGCCCTGGGAAGTCGTCCCGAAATTGAGCAACTCGCCCCACGGGTTGGTCGCGCCCTTGGTATAGCGCCTGGCGTAGACGGTGGCGTTGTAATACGAGTTGCTACCCTGGGTAAAGAGAACCCAGCCATTGCCGTCTTTATCCAGCACCATCTTGGCGTCGCCGATGGCGTCGTTACTGCTCTCGATCTGATTGCCGACCGGCGCCGTCCACTGGCCGGTGGCGGCGCTATAACGTGCATAGCGCAAGCTCAAGGCGCTCTCGCCGACGTTGGCTTGCAACCACATCAGCACGATGTCGCCGGACTCGTCGATGTACACGCTCGGCTTGAAGCTGTTCCCGATGCCGCCGGTGTTGGTGCCGCCGAGATCGTCGATCGATTGGCCCGCCGGGGATTGCTGCCAACTCGAACCGTCGAAGATGTAAGCATAAATGTTATTGTTTTCGACAAAGGTCACAACGGCACGTCCGTTGTCGGCAATGGCGCACCGCTGTTGGCCGCCTCCATAGAAAGTGGTCGAAAGTTTGACGGGATTGCTGGACCGAGCAGGCGACCATACGCCATTGATCCGAGTACGAACATAGTTGCCGTTGCTCTGATGCCACGTGACCACCACGTTGCCGTTGGCGCTCATACTCATATGCGGATATTGCGGGAAGTATCCAAGGCTGCCGTCCAATTTATGGGTACCGTCCAAACCCTCGACGGCAGGATCGCTCCAGGTATTCGTGTTCTTGTCGTATTCGGTCCAGTACAGATCGTTCCCGCTGACAAAGATGGCGAAACCGTTGCCGTTCCGGTCGAAGGCCGTCTGCACCTGCGATACGCTGCCGCTCAGGCTTTCGCGCAGAACAGCCTCGGCGTCCCAACCTTGCGGACGCGGAGCCGGCACCGAGTTCGGGCCAAGCCGCGAAGTGGTTTTGCTGGTGACGCGATTTAACACGTCGTAGGTGTAGTTCGTCATCGGCCGGACATAGCTGTTGTCCGGCGCACGCACGAACTCATCCCACTGCTTCACCAGCCGGCCGCCCGCGTCGCGCTCGAACAACGTCATCAACGGACCGGTCGGGTCTTCTTCGTCGTTCGGCACATAGGCGCCGCTCTCCACCTTCCCATACAGCACGGTCGCGACAGTATCGCCGTTGGCATTCACCCGGAATTCGCGCCACAAACCATCCTGGTCGTTGCTCTTGGTTTTGGCGTTGAGGGCGTCGTACGTGCTTTCGGCCATGTGCGACATGCCCAGTCCCTCGTCGAAATCGGTATTCATGCCGGCATGGCTGTGCTGAGTCGTACGCAAGGAAACGTCGAGCGGAGCGTGCCTGTATTCCCTGTAGCTGTCTTGGACCAACACGATTGCGCCATTCTGGCTTTGCAACCGGCCCCTTTCCTCGGCATGGAGCGTCAGGGAACGCCCTGTCCATGCCTGGCTGCTCCAGGACACGGTGTCCACTCGCCTCCGTTCCACGATAACCTTGTTGCCTTGCTTGTCCAGATAGTAGAGCTCGAGATTGTATTGGCCGCTTCGTGGCAGCGCCCTTACCGTGACCGCATAGCCGTTGCCGCCGGTCGCGGCGACCTGTACGAAGGTAGTGCTCTCTCCGCCAACGGCGCTCCAGCCCAAATACAATCCTTCGGAACCCACGTTCTGAACTTCGGCAGCCGATAGTGTTGCCTGCAGGTTCAGATCCAAGGCGCTCGCAGTAACGTTGCCGGCCGTTACGCTCGCAGTATGCGTAGCGCTGAACTCGTCGCCGAAGAGGGTAACGTAGTCGGCACTCGCGCCCGCCGCCAACGGCGGCAAATCCGCCAGCATGCGCTCGGGCGGCGCTCCGGCCAAGTCCTCGTCATCCCTGTCCGGACTGATCGTCACAGCGGCACCGTTGACCAACATGCGCATGCTGCTGCCCAGTCCCTCCGCAGGGGCGGGCACGCTCGCTGAGTTGTGGACAGTCGTGGGCGCGCCGTCTTGAACAAAGTAGTTGAAACGATCGAGTACCGCAATCGGCTTGCCGCTGCCATCCAAGCCCTCCAGCATGACTTCATAATTGCCCATGATGAGCGGCGTGTCGCCGCCGAGCGTCAAGCGATAAGTCGTCACTCCGCCGGCGCTCACTACTGCCGTTACATCGGCTGTGCGGTAGTTTTCCGAGCCCGAAGCCGATCGATAGAGTGCTCGAATGGTGGGGAAACGCGCATGCAACGCGCTTGGCATCGCCGAGGTCAGGGCAATTCGATAGGTATCGCCAGGCTGGTATTCGGTGCTGGCAGTGGTCCGGATGCCGGCTCTATCGAGCGCGGTCGCAAACAGGTTCTCCTCGCCGCGGTAGATGGCGCCGTTGACAACGCCTTTCCAGTTGACCGCATACGCGAGCGTGGCGGGATCAACGCCGGCCGGCGCCTCGATCAGCGCGGTCCAGACGTCACTATTCGGCTGCTGCACAAAATTGACAGTCGAGTAGAGCTGGCCCGGCGCGCCAAAGTCCAGGGTCGCGCTCTCCACATTGGCGTCGAACCGGACTTGCACAGAGAGACTGGTCGATGTCGGCCGCGTAATGGATAACTGCTCGTAATGCGGAGCGGGCCTAATGATTTTTTCTTCCGACCACGTCAAGTTGCCGCTGTCGTCTTCAGTAACCACACGGAAGCAGATCGGCTGCGAATAGCCGATTGCGCCGAGTTTGATGGCGGCCTGGCTCGTCGGCGCCAGCGGATCATGCGTGACCACCGCCGTCTTGCCGGTATATCCGAGGCCGGAATCCGGATTTAACAACCATGGCGCATTAATGTCCCGAATCGATTCGCGGCCGTAGACCACCCAACTGCGCATCGTGCCCTGCCGCACGGTCCAGTTGAGCGTCACCTCGTCGCCGACACTCGTTGCGCCGATGTTGTTCGCCACCTTGGCAGCCATGCCCGTGGCCCGCGACATGCCGGGCTCGGTCGTGAAACCGCTATAACTGCGAACCAGGTTGCCGAACACGTCGTATTCGAAAACCGTGTCGGCTCTCTTTTCCGGATCGATCGACTCGATGAGACGTCCCGCGGCATCGTAGGCCATGCGCGTGACATAACCGTCTCCATCGACGTGCCTGGTTCGATTTCCCGCAGCGTCGTATGAGAAGGCTTGCACGATATCGTCGTCGTTGTCGTCGAGACTGTACTGCTCTTCGTGCATCCAATCCGTTTGCGTTGCAAGACGGTTCAAGCTGTCGTAGGTGTACGCGATGGCCTGGTTCTGCTCGTGATATTGCGCCGGCAGACTGTCCACCAGTTGTTCGCGCGTCGCTCCGACGGCAAGAGCGGATTCCGGCACTGCCCGGTAGTAACGCCTGCGCATCGTCACGTTGCCGTTGCCGTCATGGTCGAAGGTGGTCAAGATGCCGTCGTTGCCGGCATTGGTGACGCCCTCGACGGTGGAGGAGAGCCGGTTCGCCCGATCATAGAAGTAGTAATCGGTCAAGGCTTCGGGAGTACCGGCGCCGACGGTCTTGGAAAACAGATTGCCGTCGAGACCATAGGCGTAGGTCGTCTTCGGTCGATGAGCGCTATGCGGGCTTTCCAGGATCGAACCGAACTTGTGCGGATCGGTCACGATGATTTCCGGGGCCAGCTCCTGCGTCAGCCGGCCCAGGGCATCGTATTCGTAGTCGGTCACATACAATTCGTCGCGGTCGTGCGTTGCGGCTGCAGGCGCCGGAACCGCCGGCCGCGCGAGCTGGGCGACCGGCTGACCGGTCGCCTCCTGTTGCGTCCAGGCCGCATCCGCCTGCTGCTTCAAGCCGTTCAGCGTCGCCTGATCCAACTGTTTGGTATAGATCTTTTTCCGCACGAGCTTGCCTTGCCGGTCATAGTCGAACTCGGCCATATAGCCCAGCACGTCGACACTGGCGGCCACGCGCCCCTTGCTGTCGTAGAAGAAATAGCTCCAGTTCTCGTTGCGGTCGCGGCTGGCGATCTGGTTGCCATAATGATCGTAAAGATGAAGCTCGGCCGGCCGCTTGCTGTTGCCAGGTTGCAGCTCGCCGTCAACCACGCCATGGACGACGACCTCAGGCAGCGTGGTCTGGGTCAGTCGGCCCGCCTTGTCATAGGCATAGCTCGTCACGCGACGTTCGCCGACCGGCGGCGTCGGCCTTTCTCCCAGGACGCGCGCCTTGCCCGTCATGCGTACCGCATATTCGGTCTTTTCGAGCTGCTGGCCGGCCATGTTGTAGCGATATTCGACGAAGGCGTCGTCGCCGTTACGCTGTGCGATCTGCAATCCCCTGCCGTCAAACCAGTTGCTGGTCTTGTAGCCGTTGGCATCGGTGATTTGCACAACGCGGCCAAGCGCATCATATTCCCGCACGATTTCCGGCCGAAGCGACTGTGCTCCACCTGCGATGGTGAAGATCGTCACCTCCGGCTGGATTTCATGGGTCAGACGATTGCATTTGTCGTACTTGTATTCGGTCGTGTAGCCGCGGCGATCGGTTACGCTCTTGCGATTGCCGACCAGGTCATATTCATAGTGAAGATGGTCGTTCCACGCCGGATTCCATTCCTCGCCCGTGGCCAAGTGAAGCAGGCCCAGATCCGTCGCTTCATCCGTCAACCGGTTGAGTTTGTCGTAATGGAAGAACCTGGCCGTGCCGGTAGCGCCGATCGGCAATGCGCTGCCGGCAATCTCGCCCTGCATCGCGGTTTCGCTGACGCGATTGCCGACCAGGTCATAGCCGTAGCGATGATCGGACAGCAGCGTCTTCGTGGTCACAGGTCCGCTGATCCACTGGAGCCGCTTTTCCTCATAAACGCGCCGTGCCGTATTGCGGTTGTTAAGGTCGTAATCGTATTCCGTGATCCGGCGTTGCCTCAGATCGAGCGCTTCCGGCACCTCGCGCACCATCGTGATCTCGCGAGTCTTGTTGCCGGCGCCGTCGTAGTCGTATGTCGTTTCGGTACCGTCGACGTCGATCAACTTGCTCAATCGCCCATTGCCATCGTATTCGTAGTGCAGCACGCGCGGCTCTACCGCATTGCCGAACAGCGTATCGGTGATCTTCAGTCCGGCGCCGTTGTAGGCAAATTGGTGCACCGTGCCGTCGGCCAGCCTGTGCTCGCGCAATTGGCCGCTACCGTCATAGATGAATTCGACGATGCGGTCACTGTCGGCATCGACCAGCGCCGGCGGAACCGTGTCGCTGACCGCGCCCACATAGCGTGTCATGTGCGTACGTTCCTTGATCACCCTTCCGCCCGAATCGTATTCGAACGTCTTGCCGCCGTGCTCGGGATCGAGCACCGTTGTCAGCTGGTTCAGCGCGTTGTAGTAGTAGTGCGCCACGTATCCCAGGGCATCGGTGACCTTGATCCGGTTGCCGACAGCGTCGTAGCGGTAGGCAGTGCGATTATCGAGCGCATCGATGTCGGCCGTCTTGCGGTTGAGCAGGTCGTATTCCGCCTTGACCGTGCGCTGGTCCGCCGTACCTTTGGCATAGATCGTCGTCTTGAGATTGCCTACCGCATCGTAGACATACTCGGTACGCACCAGGTGGGCGTCCACCGACGCCGTCATGCGTCCCTGGTTGTCGTACTCGTAGTTGGTGACGCTCCAGACGGCTTCCCTGGTGCTCAGTTCGGCATTCAGCGGATGCCCGGCCAGGCTGGCCGGCAAGTCGGCCAGCACCATGCCGGCAACGAGATCGACGTCGGCACCGACGCGCGCATGCAGGGCAGCTCCGACCGCCGGGGAATTGGAACCATACAAGATGCCTGCAATCAGATTCCAGCCGGCCGCGTCGTTGCTGACGTCGTTCGGCACGATGAAGCTGCGCGCGGCACGTTGCAGGATCTTTTCGGTGATCTTGTTGCCGGCTGCGTCGTACAGGTACACGGTCTGCGGCTGGATCGCCCCGCCCATCGGCGTGTAAATCTCGGTGAGCCGGTTGGCCTTGTCGTACTTGTAACCGGTCGTGCGTTTCTCGGTGATACCGCCGCGGCCATCGCCGAGCTCGTTGTCGGCCACCGTAACGCTGGTGCGATTGTTGGCCACGTCGTAACCGTAGCGCGTCACGTTGCCGGCGCCATCCGTCATGGTCTCGACCCGGCCGCCCTTGTCGTAGGTGTAACTGATGGTCAACGGGAAGGCGCGATCCTTCTTCGCTTGCACGAATCCGGCATCGCCCTGGTTCAATAAATATTGGCCGCGCGTGACCGAGGTTTGTTCGCCATGGTCGTTGTGGCCATAGGTCGTGGTAAAGCCTTCGTCATCGGTCATGCTGACCCGGCGATCCATCTTGTCGTAGGTGAAGATCACCGCGCGCGCATCGGCGCCATCGGCATGCGAAGTCGTCGTCTTGACGATGTTGCCGCGCAAGTCGTATTCATGGGCGATCTTGATCCCGCCGTGTTCGCCGCCATGACGGATCACCGTTTCCAGGCGGCCGAGCAGATCGTAGGTGCGCGACTCTTCGTTGCCGTTGGCATCGACGGTCAGGCTGATATTGCGCGAGCCGCCGTCATACCGGTATTCGGTCACGCCGCCCAGGGCGTTGAAGACGTTCGTCAAGCGGCCGTCGGGATCGTAGTCGTACGAGGTCAGCCGTTCCTCGCCGACCATGCCGTAGGCTTGCCGTTCAGTGCGCTTGTTGCCCTGCCCGTCGTAGGTATAGCGCGTCTCGATGCCGTTGGCATCCTGTACGGCCACGAGCCTGCCGTTGCGGTCATGACGGTAAGTGATGGTGCACGCCGCCTTCATGATCATCCGATGGGCATCGGTCAGGTGCTCGACGGCAGCCGGTGCCCCAAGGCGCTGGCGCAACTCGCCGTAGTAGCTATTGTCATTGGAGATCAATTGCTGGTAATTGGCGTTCGTCGTGCTGGACGTCTCGCCAGCCGCATTGTAGGCATAGCCGGTCACGTTGCCGGCGGCATCTTCGGTCGAAATGCGTCGGTTGTTGCGGTCATAGGTATGGATTTCGGTACGGGTATCGCCGCCAGTGCCGATGGTGCGCGTACGCAGGTTGCCGTTCTCGTCATACGTCATCAGCGTACTTGCAAGCAACGGATTCGTCTCCAGAACCAGCCGGTTGTTCTCGTCATACAAGAACCAGGTGATCCGCTCGTTGGCCGCCCCCGTCTGGTAAGCGTCGTAGCGCGTCACAACGTTGCCGACCGCATCATGCGCGTAATGGGTGGTCACGCTCTGGCTTGACGTCACCGGACGGATCACATCGGTCAGCCGATTGGCCGCGTCGTACTTGTATTCGATGGTGCGCGTATCCATCGCCGATCCCACTGCGTCGGTTACAACGCGGCGGTTGCCGTGCGCATCATAGGTAATCGATTGCGTGACGTACTGTGTCCCTTGGTCCGTGTGCCTGACCCGACGCGTTTCGTTGTAGGCGCGGTTGTTCTTGTCGTACTGCCAGGTGGTTCCACGGTCTTCCAGGCTTTCCGCCGGGACCGGCATGGCCCCGGCCGCCGGCAGGCTCGTCAGCGGCGTGTCGTAGGTCAGCAAGTGGGTCCGGTTGCCGTAGGCGTCGAAGCGTTGCTCGGTCAAGAAGCCGGCCGGGCTGAGCGTGAAGCGCAACTGGCCTCTCTTATCGTAGTAGTAGCGCGTGGTGGCCCATTGGGTTGCAGCCAGGTCGAACGCCTGACGGCTTTCCGTGCGATTACCGGCGCTGTCGTAGCTGTACTCGGTACGATAGCCCTCGCCGTCGATGCGGCGGATCAGTTCGTCGCGGTCGTTGTACTCGTAGGTAACCGTCCGGTCCAGGGACGGCGTCGAGGTCGGCGCCGGCAATACGGCCGGATTGGCCGGCACAGCCACCGGTTGGGAAAACAGCGTGTGACTCTTGATCTTGCCGGTGCTGGTATAGGTGTACTGCGTGACATACCCTTCGGCATCCACCTCGAGCGTCTTGCGGTTGTTGTCGTCGTAATAGGACACCCGCTGGTGGCCGCGCTTGTCGGTGACGACGATACGGTTGCCGTAGGCATCGTACGTGTAGGTCTCCGTATGGTTTTTCGGATCCTTGACCTGAACCAGGCGGTCGGCGGCGTCGTAGCTGTAGGTCGTGGTGCAGCGCGCGATCAGGTTGGCCTGCACGGCCGGATTGGCAGCGACTTCGGCGGCGCTCATGCCCGCGCCGCCGGCGGTCGTCGCGCCGAACTGCTTGCGCAGCTCAAGGTAGTAGGTCTCGTCGCTCGTGGTCAACGGCCCTGCCAGGGCGCTGATAACGCTGGTGCGATTGCCCTTGGCATCGTAGCCGTAGGTGGTAATTTGGCCCAGGCCATTGGTCTCGGTATGCAAGCGGCCATTGGCGTCGTAGTCGTAGCTGACGACTTGCCTGCGGTTGCCTGTTACGTCAGTCGGACTTGGGCTGGGATAGGTATCGACCGCTGGCCTGTCGATCGCGGTTTCCCAGGCAGTGCGCTTCTTCAGCTTGCCTTTGCCGTCCCATTCGAATTCGACTAGATAGCCTTCGCCATCCACCGTAGCTTTGACGCGGTTGCCCTTGTCATAATAGGTCGACACAATGTGATTCGTGTCGTTCGCCACAGCCGTGGGCTTGACGCCCGGTACGGTAAGGGTAACGGCGGTATTCCAGGCGATGCGGCGCACTTCGTTGCCGTTGGCATCGAGTTCCCGCTCGACCAGATAGCCTTCGGGGTCGACCGTCGCCACCAGGCGATGGGCGTCGTCATAGTAATATGACGTGACCCGGCTCGCATCGTTGGCGACCGGCGCGGGATGCGTTTCCGGTGCTGTGCGCGCGATCGCCGTGGCCCAGGCGATGCTACGCATCACTTTACCGGCCGCATTCAGTTCCTGCTGAATCAAATAGCCCATGCCGTCGACGGTGGCGACCAGTCGGTTGGCGCCATCGTAATAGTACGAGGTCGTCTGCTTCTTGTTGTTGGCAACGTCGCTGGCATCGGCCGCGGGAATGGTTTCCGGCGCGGTGCGCGCGACCGGCGTGGCCCAGACGATGTTTTGCACCAGGTTCCCGTTGGCGTCGAGTTTGCGTTCGACCAGATTGCCGGCACCGTCGACCGACGCGACCAGCCGCTCGGCCTGGTCGTAATAGAAGGAAGTCGTGTGGCAGGTATCGCCGGCCACGGGAGTCGGCCTGGTATCCGCCCCCGGTCGCGCCGGCAGTGCCGTGGCCCAGGCGACGATCTGGTCCGGATTGCCATTGGCGTTGAGCTTGCGCTCGATCAGGTAGCCCATCGCGTCGACGGTGGCGATCAAGCGGCTGTCCTTGTCGTAGTAGTACGACGTGACTTCATCGTGTTGCGGATCGGCGATCACGGCCCGCCGCGCATCGATTTGGGCGCGCGTCGGCTCGGCCGGGAAACCGTCGCCAGCCAGGCTGCTGGCAAAGCGCGTGCGCTTGATCAGGTTGCCGCGGCCGTCGTACTCGTTCCATGCCAAACCGTCGAGCGCATCGAGCGTATAGATCAGGCGGTCGCTTCCATCGTAGTAATAATGCGTCTTGTGACCGTTGGCATCCGTCGTGCTGATGACGTTGTTGTTGCCGTCGTAGGTGTGATACGTCGTCAGGTCCAACGCATCGGGATTGGCGATATTGTCGCCGGTGACGGGGTCGATGTAATTCACCGGATCGACATGAGTTTCGATCCGGCGGCCGAGACGGTCGTATACGTACTTTGTGGTGCGCGCCGCTGCCGTGCCGGCGCCGGTGGTGACGGTCAATACCCGGCCCTGGTCGTCGTAGCCGTATACCGTACGCAGATTCAAGCCGTCCGGATTGGGCGCGCTGGTGCCATCGTTGGCATTGACGATCGTCGCGGGGTCGACTGCGGTTTGCGTGACCCGGCCGTTCGCATCAAAGGTGGTGTGCGTGACGGTGCCGCCCGGATCGGTCACCGTGACGGTGCGGCCCTGGCCGTCGAAGCTGTAGCTGGTCACCAGGTTCAAGCCACCCGGGTTGGCTACCGCTTCTCCGGTGACCGGATGGGTGTGGGAAGGCGGGTCGATCGCACGGCTCAATACCCGGTTGGCGGCGTCGTAGGACAAAACCGTCGCACGGCCATTGGCATCCAGGGTCGTGATCAAACGTCCGGCGCGGTCGTAGACGGCTTGGGTGGTCAGATTGAGCGTACCGTCGGCCTGGATCGTCTTGGTCAGGTTGCCGTTCTTGTCGTAGTGGTAGGTCGTGATGTTGTGCCGGCCGTCTTCCACCGCGATCTTTTGGCCGTGGCGGTTGTACGTGGTCTTGACGGTGATGTTTTCCGGCGTAGTGACGGTGAAGCTGCGCGCGCTGTCGTCGTAGGCATAAGAGGTCGTGGCCAATGCGGCATTGCGCGCATCCGTCACGGACAGGATGCGGCTGAAGGCATCGTAAGCCGTGGTGCGCGTGCCGCTCGGATCGGTGACGCTGACGGTGCGGCCGAGCTTGTCGTAGGCATAGCTGCGCGGGTTGTTGTTACCGTCCCATTCTTGCGTAATCCGGCCGAACGCATCATATTCGCGCTTAGTGGTGCGCTCGATGCCGACATAGGCGCCCTGGTCGACGTCTTCGACCAGCGTCTTGAGCAAACCGCGGCGGTCGTAGGTGCGGTGGCTTAACGTATCGACGCCTGCGGCTATCGGGTCGCGTTGCGTCTTGAGTTCGCCGAAGGCGGTATAGGCGTACTCGGTTTGCTTGCCCATGGCGTCGATCGCCTGCTTGATGGCGCCGCGCAGGGTGTAATTGATCCGGGTATGACTGTCGGCATTCGGGCCGGTGCCGTCGGCCGCGATCGCATTGAGCCGGCTCGTCAGCGTGTCGGTGACACTTCCGCCGTTCAGACCATCGGTCGCAATGCGGCCGGTATAACGGATGCTCTCGCTGGCTTGGCCAAAGGCGTTGTAGCGGGTCTCGACAACTTCGCCGCGCGCATTGACGGTGTGGCTCAAGCGATCGCGCGCGTCATAGAAGAACAGTGTCTTGTTGCCGTTCTGGTCGATGGTCGAGATACGCCGGCCGCCCCGATCGTAGGCATGGGTCAGGCTGTACTGGGTCCAGATCGCTTCGCGCATGGCGGCCGCGTCGGTCGGCCGTGGATCGTTCAAGCCGTACTGTGTCCAAAGGGCATCAAGCTGGCCTGCCAGGTCGGCGGGCGGCGGCGCAACATCCAGCACGGCATCCAAGTCTTCGAGCGCTGCATTCCCCTTGGCCGTCAATTCTTGCGTGACCCGCCCTTGCACGTCGTAACGCGCCTGAGCGGTCCTGACTTCATCGGCGCCCCAGGCGCGTTCGGTCTTGAGCAATTGGCCGGCATTGTTATAGGTGTAACGCGTCTCCGTGCCATTCGCCGACGGACTGGTCGTGCCGGCCTTGACATTCACGGTCAGGATTTGGTTGGCGCCGTTATAGCTCGTCGTGGTGACCGCGTCGTTGGCATGCGGCGCCGGAATCAGTTGGGCCAGGGTTTGCGTACCGGTATAGGCGGCGGCCTTGTTGTAATAGCGGACGTGCTGGGTTTGATTGCCGGCCAGGTCGTATTGGTAAGTGGTCAGGTAGCCTTCGGCGTCCAGGGTGCCGGCCAACTGACCCTTCGCATTGTAGAAATGATAGGTGTGCTGATCCAGGACGGCATTCGTACCGATGCTGGCCTTGAGCGCAGCCAAGGTGCCGGTGCTGCGCAAACTCGGCGTGGTGGCATTGCCATAGCGGATGCTATGGACCAGTTCGCCGGCGGCGTTGTACTGGTTTTCCGTCAGATATCCTTCGCCGTCGAGAGTGGCTGCCAATTTACCGTCGTAGTCATGAAAGTAGCGGACATGACGGTCCTCGCCGGAAGTTTTGACAAGAGCCGCCACCTGGGCGGCGGACGTGGCGGCAGTCAGGCTGGCGACCGGGATGGCATGGATGTAGCGGATGGTATCGGTCAGCTGTCCGGTGCCATCGTAGAAATACTGCGTCACGTAGCCTTGGGCGGCATCGGTGTCGCTCGGCGTGATGTCCGCCGCCAGCCGGTTGGCGTTGTCGTAGATCTTGCGGGTGACGCGGTCCTGGTTGTTGTCGAGCGTCGGGCGCATCGTGTCGTCAAGCACGATGTTGAGCAGATCGCCCTGGACATCGACGGCACTCAAGTTCGCCACTTGCTGGTCGCTCAGCGGCGTCGCGTAACGGATCTGCCTGATGAGGTTGCCGGCCTTGTCGTAGGCGTTCTCAACCATGACGCCGAGCGCATCGATGGTCGCGACGACACGGCCGGCGCCGTCGTACAGCAGGTAGGTTTTGTTGCCCAGAGGATCGGTCGTGATGCGCAGGCGGCCGTCGACATCGTACCGATAACTGGTGATGCCGAGGACATTGCCGCCGTGGTCGGATTGGGCGACGCTGAGCAGGATGCCGCGTTTGTCGTAGACGCTGGTGGTGGTCAGGCTATGGGTGCTGTCGATCGTCACCGTGGTCAAGACCCGGGAGGCGGCTGCCGGGTCGGCCGGGTCGGAGAACGTATCGGCGTAGGTCGCCACCGTAGTGCGCAATTGACCATTCTGCAGCCATTGGTTGGTGCTCAGGACACGCCCTAGGCCGTCGTAAGTATAAGTGGTGGCGTACGGCAGGTTGGCGTTAGCCGCATTCGGCGTGTTGGTGCTGCCGCGCGGATCGATCGTCTGCAAGAGGCGCCCGCGCTGGTCGTATACGTACCGGGTAACCGATTCATTCCCGTCGATCACTCCGCCGCCGTCGGTGGTATTGATCGTCGCGTAGGCGGTGGTCTTGGACAAATTGCCGCGAAAGTCATAGGCGTAGTCAACGCGCTCGATTCTCTTGCTTAGGTCGACGCCCAATCCGTTGACCCAAGCGACCAGATTCGTCTCGGTGAAATTCGCTGCGGTGTATTTGTCCTGAATATAGGCGATTGCGGCGGTACGCTGGCCGACCTTGCCGGAAGCACGCGACTGGGCCAGCGTCAATGCGACATTGCCGTTGCCATCGTAACGGTATTCCTGCACCCGGCCTTCCGGAGAGATGATGAAACGCAAATGACTCTCGACATCGTAGACGTAGCGGGTCACGGCCGGCTGGCTGGGTTTGCCGCTGTGCGCGCCATCCGGATCGGGTGCCAGGTAACGCGTCTCGGTGAGGAGCTGATTGTTGGCGTTATAGGTATATTCGACGGTATTCCCGGCGGCATCGCGGCGCTTGATGAGATTGCCGTTGGCGTCATAGGAAGAAGCCGTGACGTTCCCATCGCCGTCGATGACTTCGATCACGTTGCCGTTAGCGTCGTAGACATAGCTGGTGGTCGGGTTCGCGTCGACACCGTCGACCTTGACAGTCGGACTGATCACCTGGCGCAGCATGCCGGTGGCGGCATCGCTGACATAGGTCGTGACCTGGCCCAAGGGATCGGTGACCGTGGTGTGGATCAGAGATGTCGATTTGGCGTAATCCAGAACGGGCGGTACCAGGAGGCGAGTTCCGGCTACCAAGGCAGGGTCTCCCATCGCCGCACGCAGAGCGCCGGCGGCGGCGGCATCGTTATAGACGGATTGCGCGATCGCAGCCCACCGTTCGGCGACGGTGGGTGGAGCCAGATTGGCGTCAGTTACCGAGTAATACCTCTCGCCGTTGCTAATGTCGTAACGGCGCTGGACGCGCACACCGTAGTTGAGCTGGCTGCTGTTTCGCCGCAAGAAAATCGTGTTGACATCGCCTTGATCGTCGATCGTAATCCCTGGCGTATAGGGGCCAAGCGCTCCTGCCTTATAGGTACCGCCGATGGACGTGTCCGCTGAACTCTGCCAAGCGCCGTTGATATAACGATTGACCAATATCGTGTTGTCGGAACCGCCGGCGTTGGTTTGCAGGAACATGACCGCGAGCCTGCCGTTGTTGCTCACGCTGCCGACCGGATTGAAAACATTACCGGCCTGGTTCTCGATCGGTTCCGCTCCCGTTCCCTGCCATGCTCCCCCGGCGTAACGGCGCGCCACGACATTATTGTCTTGAATCCAGGTGGCCAGCGCATACGTGCCGTTGGGACTCACGCTCAAATGCGGCACGCCTGTCGCGCCGCCCAATGTGCCTCCGTTGAGATTGACCGGCGCGCTCCAAGAATCGCCAATGCGCGTATAACTGGCGGCATAGACAGTGCTGTCTTGCATGAAGAGGACCACGCCGTCGCCATTCCGATCGAAGACGATCTTCGCGGATGTGACAGCCGCTGCGGCATTCTCCAACAGGGTACCGGTCGGATTGCTCCACGTTTCTGCAATAGCGCTATAGCGCGACATGAACAAGCTGTCATTGCCGCTGCCTTCGGACGGATTTTTCTGCAGCCACAGCACATTGACGTTACCGGCCGCATCAATAGCCACGCTCGGCACCATCGCCGCAGCAATGTCGTTGTGATTGGCGCCGCCTTGATCGTCCAGGGCGGTCGCGCTTTCTTGCCAGGCCGCGCCGCTATGCAGTATGACCGCTAGGTTGTTCCGGCTACCGTCGCTTTGCACAAAACTGACCACGGCTCTACCGTTGTCGTTGATGGCGCCAATCGGCGTAGCTCCCGAGACACAGCTTCCCATCAAGTGAGGTGTACTGTCCCAGACGCCGGCGACATACCGCTTCGCATAGACATTGTCGTTCTGAACCCAGGCGAGGAGCGCATTGCCGTTGGCGCTCATACTGATATGCGGTGCGACCGGATTGCCGGCCAGGCCGGTATTGAGGACGCTGCTTGCGCTCCACTTGTCGATAGCCTTGGAATACGAACTGACGCACAGCTCGGTTCCCAATGCCCACATCGCCAGACCGTTACCGTGCTGGTCCATGGTGATTTGCGGCGATGTCACGCCGGCAATGTTGCGTTGTTCAAGCGGGGTTACGGCCGACCATCCGTTAAACACGGCACTCAATCCGCTTGCGTTCGCCGTGGCCGGCACCGTTGACGTAGTCTGGGTATAACTCAGCGTGGTAGTCTTGCCTGCCCCATCTGTATAACTTTGCAGCTTGCCTTGATGCTCGCCGCTTTGGTAATAGGCAAAGCTGATATAAGTCCCGTCGCCTTGCGTGATCGAGGCAACGCGGTTGCTGGCACCGTCATAGGTATAAGTAGTGACGTAACTATTGCCGTTACCGCTCGTGGCGACATTGTCTTCCGGCGTCAAATCGACTGTCACCGTGGTCAAGCGATTCAAGTCGTCGTAACCATACCGTGTCAGGGTTTGAGTCTGTCCGTTCGATGCCACCGAGATCGACAACAGGTTGCGGCCGTTGTTGACGCCGGCATCGCTGTAAGTCAACGTCATGACCTGGCCCGACTGATCGGTAATCGTCTCCAGCAAACCATTTGCCTTGTACCCGTAGGTCGTGGTATTCCCGTCGCGATCGGCAACCGAGATCAGCTTGCCGGTGCCGTCGTAGATCTCCGTCACTCGGCTGCTGCCGTCGGTCCATGTCCATTGGCCGCCGCTATAGCTCAGCGTGTCATGAGCGCCATCGCCGTCCGTGCTGACGTAGAGTCCCTTGGACGAATCGAAGTTGTAAGTAATCTCCGTACCGTGGCCGAAGCGCTTGGTCACGCCGGAAGGATTGGCATTGGGTGTCGACGGCAGATTGAACAGGGAGGCGACGTCCAACTGCCAGTTGTCCTGGTTATCGTCAGTCAGCAGACCTTGGGAGTTGTAAGTACGTACCAACGCAGTATCGAGTCCGGCTGATGTCAGGAATTCGTCCTGCGCCTGGATCACCAGGTTGCCGGTCCTGCCGTTGACATACACCGCATCGGACTGCCCTGCCCGTCCGATCAAAGGGTTGCCCGAGGCGCCAAGAGTGTTGCCGAAAAGTCCCAGGCCATTGCTGCTGATGATGCTCGTCATGAAATCGCTCCCCGTCAGAATCTTGAAATTCGCCGACCACCCGCTCGAAATCGAGTGCACGGCCTATCTGGGGCATTACATCCAGCGATTGCGGACAGTTTTTAGACGCGGATACGAAATTCTTGCGCGCATGCGACGAGCCACCGATCTATCGGATCGGCGGCTCCGCAACTGCAAAGGTGGAGGAAAACAGGAGGGAACGGCGGCTCCGCCTGCGATAAAACTACTGAGGGCGAAAAGGCGTGAACCGGCAGGAGCGAGGCGGCTTATCGCAGCATATCCGAGAAGAAGTTCCTGGCAGCCGCGTCCGCCTTGCTCTTGGCGACGACGTCTTCCAGGATACAACTGCCGGAAACGCTCCTGCAGCCGTCGAAGCTGTGCCTGGCTCCCGCATACTCTTCGATGATCCGAAAATTCGTATCGCCCGCTTGCCAGGCGCGGTCGCGGCGCGTTTGGCAATAGCCGGTCATATACAGCGGGTCTGCCTCGCCATGAAATATCTTGAACGGTGCGTACGGAACATAGGCACTATTGACGATGCCGCCGAACGCGCCGTACAAGCCGCATCCGGGATAGAACGACACACCGGCGCGAAACGGCTGCCTTGCCTGCGTCGTCGACAGCGCGGCCATGACGCTGCTGCCGCCGTGCGACCAGCCCAGCAAGGCGATTCGGTGCGGATCGACTCGCACGCTCGCAGTTCGCACCAGGTAGTCATAGCCGGCGAGTGCATCCAGAGGGCGATCTTTGACTTCGGAAACACCCGCCGCCCCATTGCCGCATTGATTCTGCGGTACCGCGGCACCCGTTGAGGGATCGGTGCGGCCGGTAAAACTGTCGACCAGCAGCGCGACGTAGCCGTCCCGCACGAGCGCATTGCCCCACTCGCGGAACAGCGTTTGGATATTGGTGTAGCCGGCGTTAGGCTGACTGTAGGAATAGGCGCCGCCGCAACCGTGCATCATGATGACCGCGCCTCGCGGGACATCGGTTTCGCTTGCTGCCGCGGCAAACAGAAATCCCTTCAATGCAATGCCTTGTGCATTCGTGAAACTCACCGGCACCGGTGCGCTCTGCTGGGCGTGAGCCGAAACCGAGATCGCGAATCCGAACGCCGCTATCAAGGCGGATTGAATGCATGTCTTCATTGTTACTCCTTGTTCGCCGATATTCGTCATGTCCCTGCGAACTCGCGATACCCTGCCATCACAAGCCGCTGATATCGAAATTCGTCACCGAGTTATTCGTCGGCACGTACGAAACCTGGTTTGGCGACACGCCTTGCGTCCAAGAATATTGGACCACGCCTTGCCGCTGCTCGCTGTCCGATGTGCATCGAATTGCCTTGCCGCCGTTGATGGAAACGCCGCCGGCCTGCAACCACACCGATGGCCTCGCGCTGGTCCAGTTCGGCTCAAGCGTGTTTTCCACGATGAACGTGTCCGTAAACGTGACGCCGTCCACGCGCAAGCTGCCCGCGGGAAAAGTCGTCTTCGACGTCAGCGTCAGGCCGAAATAGCCGTTGCCCCACGACCGGAGTTTCGTTACGGCGATGTTGGTGCCTGCCTCCACCGACATGCCATGTCCCAAATTGGCATAAGTGCGCAGGTCCGTAATCGCGATATTCGAAGGTCGGTGCTGAGGCGCCTGGCTTCCGATCAACAGCCCTGTTCCATAATTGTGATGAAGCAAATTATCGTAAAGGCCGATATTGGCCGGATTCGGCACGGACCCCAAGGTTTCCGGAGCTGTGACGATGTACATGCCTGCTCCTTTGTAATGCCACGTTCCTGCGGAATCTACTGTCGCGTAGCCGTTATGATGGATGTTATTGTTGCGCAGCGTCACATTGGGCGAGACAATGCCCACGCCTACCCCGCCGAACGGTCCGCTCGTATTTTTGACCTCGTTATTTTCGACAGTGACCGGCGGCGCGCCGTAGAGGGCTTCGATCGTATTGACATAGATGCCTGCTTTCGGGATGCCGTCCAGAACAGAATCGCTGATGCTGCCGCCGGAACCCAGGGCAAAGGTGATGCCGTCCAGGTTGGATGGCTTGCACATGCGGGCTCCGCCGACCGTTTCGTCATATTTCATCCAAATGTCCTGCACCAGGCAATTGGTGCAGCGATTCAACTGTATCCCGGAATTGCTCGTGCCGCCGCGCGGTCCGTTCGTCAATTCGATCTTGAAATTCTGGATCTTGACCCCGGATGCCGATGTCGTGATGTACGAGCCGTCGGCGCGCCGTAAATCGCTGAGCTGAAATGCGCCCGGAAACTGCTCCGGATTGCACGGCTCAACGCGAATCGTGGCGTACGAAGCGGCGGCGCCGGATTGCAGCGCCGCGGCACTGACGTCCGGGCCCGTAAATGCCATGTTGCTGTAATTGGGACGAATCGGCGTCCTCACCAGATATTTGCCGGCGGGAAAATACACCGTCCGTTCTGTTGCGCTCAATGACGAAGCGCACTCTACCGCCTCGGCGATGCCCGGCGCGTCGTCGACCGAGCTGTCCGGCGCGGCATTGGAAACCACTCGGTTCAGATAAGCTTCGACATTTACACGATTCCCGGACGAGACGCTGCCGGCCCTGCAACAGGCGGCGCCGACGCAGGCCGCGCTATCCAGATGGCGATTGGCGCCTCGGCAGACTCCGCCGCTCAGGCAAGACGGCCCGGTACAAGTTTGAGATGGCGGATAGCTTGGACATGCCTCCCATGAGACCCGCGCGGGAGGCGGGTCATTCGCGAATGATTTACCGATATATGAGCAAATCTCTTCCTTTGTGCTGACATCGAATGCGATGGCCGCGGACGAAAAAAAGACCAGCAGGCACCAAGGCAAGACAAACAGAAAACGCATGTTCAACTCCGAATCTCGAATTAGGCGAATTGGATGGATGGAAAGATGCATGAGCTGAACATTACATCCAGAGGCTGGAGATGATTTTTAGCCGCAGGACGTCAAAATGAAACGTCAATCCGTTCGTCCTCATGAAAGCTCGTCCTCAGTTTGGAAAGGGCGGACTTGTGAATCTGAGATATGCGCCCGTTGCTAAGCCCCAGCATCCGGGAGATATCGCTGAACGACATCCGTTGTAAATAGTGGCAAGCAATCACTTTCCTTTCGTTGGCCGGCAATCGATCCAAAAGCGATAACAGACGCTGCCGCAACTGTTTCATCTCGACGCGTTGATAAGTAATATCGATGGACGGACCGGCATCCGCGTGATACATGCCCGTATCCTCGAGCATGAACCCCACCGCCAAGCCTATCGCCACTTCGGCCAAGTGAGAGAACAGGCTATCCGCGTCTCCTGGGACCGGAGCAACATCGCGCATCGATCGCATGCGTTCATCGACCAGGCGTTTGCGCGCACTGACCTGGACCTGCTTCTCGCTCAACGCTTCGATGCCGTTGAGAATCGCCCCGGTAATACGAGGTGCGGCAAATGCCTCGAACGCAATGCCCCGCTCGTTATCGAAGCGGTCCACCGCCTCGATCAAGCCGATCGACGCATATTGCACATAATCCGGATACTCCAGTTCGGGGTACGTTCGCCTCGCATAGGCCTTGGCTGCCAGCATGCGCGCAAACGGCAGATACGCATTGATGAGCTTTTCGCGCGAGGGTTGACGATCTCCTCCATATCGACATGCGCGCCATTCCGGCGTCAAGTCGGTTGAAATGTCTTCCCATGTTTTCTTTCGCATCGCCTTCACAACGCAGCCAATTACATATGAATCGATATCTGCAAAACACTTCGGGCAGCCCGGTAGGGCCGGTGAACGAATCTTCTCCGCTCCGGAGGGATGCCTCACCCCCCGAAATAGGGGTTGTTTTTTTACATTGTGGAATTTGAAGGAAGGCGAAACGAAATGTGTCGTCGGCTATCAAGGTCGAAGGCTATCGTCTATCATCAAGCATGAACGAGTATGTCGAGCCTATATATTTTTCTTAGCGATATGTCCTGTCATGACATCCACGATTGATTCGGTCAGCCATTTGGTCATCGCAATTCGTACGCAACTCGGGGCCACGTCCCGAGCGCCGACGAAATTGCGTCATACCCGTGGTCAAAGTATGAAAACCGCCGCGAATCGCCATGGCGCCGAACGTCTCGACTCTCTGATCAGTCGACGCATCAAGCAAATCGACGACGACGATCCGCAACGAGGCCACAAGGCATTTCGCGTGTTTCTTGAATCGGTCTTGCTTGCGGAGTTGGGCGAACAGTTGATCAACGATCCGAAGTTTTATCAGTTGATTGATGATGTCCAATCGACCATGAAATCGGATCCCGAGACAGGGGCATTGATCGATGCGGCAATCGCGCATTTGCTTGCAGAAGATCGATCTTCAACCAAATGATCAAGCGCCTTGCCAGGCGATTTCAAGCAAGCGCGTACTATGATTGAGAGGTGGCCTGCGTTGGGCGCCTCGATACGCATCATCCTGGAAAGCCTTCTCCCGCCAGTGACAATGACGCCTTTGCCTTGCTCGAATATCTTGCTTGGACGTACTCATCGCTTCATCCCGAGGACGAACAGTAAGTCTATACGGCGGTTTGAAAAGAAGCGATCGGGACCTGCCTTGCGCCCCTCTCTCGTCAAGATGCACCGATCGAGCCGGCGCTTCGCGATCTCCTTGCGAAATGTTTGGATCGAATGGTTTTCGACGAATGTTGGTCCAATGGCATAAGTTGGAGGCAAAGATCAGCCGCTCGGAATCAAGACAACCATCCCCACACATCGCAGTCGAAGCCAACATGCCGCCGCGACTCCTCGGGCGGAATGCATACGAACCGGCACTGCATGAATTCCTTGTCCGACCACGCCCCGGAGCCCGGCGAAAAGAAGGCCGACGCGATCGAGCCGCGCTGGTCGGTTCGTGTTTTCTTGATCTGGCTGGCCCTTGCCTGCTTGTTGCCGGGAGTTATCGGCGCTGCGCTCTTGTTCGTGCAACAGTACCGGGAAGGCCGCGCACGGCTTGAACAAGACATCATCCAGACCGCTCGTGCCTTGCTTCAGACGGTGGACAGTCAGTTTCTCGAGATCGAAGCCTTGGCCCATGGCCTCGCCACATCCGGTTTCCTGGCGCAAGGCGACCTGGCCAGCTTTCACAAGCAAGCACGGCAGACGCTGCGGCAAGCCGAATTGGCCACCAGCGTGATCCTGATCGACCGGGACTTGCAGCAAGTTCTCAATACGTTGAGGGACTTCGGAGAGCCGTTGCCCCGTGCGGGGAATCCTCAGCATGTACGCCGCGTCTTCGAAACGGGCAAACCCATCGTGTCGGACATCTACATCGCCACGGTGATGCATCGTCCGATCATGACCGTGACGATGCCGGTGGCCATCGAGGGCCGGATCCGTTATGCCCTGGTCGCTTCCATCTTGCCCGATCGCCTCGACGCCATCCTCCGCGCTCAAGCCCTCCCATCCGACTGGAGCGTGTCCGTCCTCGACGGCATCGGAACGATCGCGGCGTCCAGCCGTGCGCCGAAAAACCTGGTGGGAAAGAAAACCGACCGCGAGTTCCTCGAGCGATACCTGGCGTCCCTCCAGGGCGCCGGCGAACTCTCCTCCCAAGCCGGCGATTCCGTATTTTCGGTCTTCACCCGCTCGCCTGTCACCCGCTGGGGAGTGCGTATCGACATTCCAGCGAAAACCCTGGAAGCATCCGTGAAAGATCACCTCTTGTCGCTGGCATTGGCCGTCGCCGGCCTGTTTGCCGTCGGGTTGGGGCTTGCCTGGATCATCGGCGGCAAAATCGCCCGTTCATTTCGGGCGCTCACGGCGTCGGCATTCTCCCTCGGCGCCGGTAAAAGAGTTGTCCTTGCGCCGGGGGATGTGAAGGAAGCCGCCGAGGTGACCAGGGCAATCGCCGAGGCGGCACACTTGCTGGCCGAACGCGATGCCGCATTGCGCCGCGAACGATCGCAGCTGAAAGCCATCCTGGATTATTCGCCCGCGCTCATTTCCATCAAGGATTTGAACGGCGGACTGGTGTTGGCCAACCGCGCGATTTTCAAGGTCCTCGATGTTCCGCCCCCCGAGCAATTCATCGGCCGCAACGTCTTCGAGCTGTTTCCCAAGGATGTGGCCGCGTCTTTGTGGAGCAACGACTTGCTGGCGTTGAAGAGCGATGGGCCGGTGAAGGCCGAAGAGATCGTGCGGCACCGGGACGGAACCTTGCATACTTACCTGACGCTCAAATTTCCTCTGCGGGATGTGGACACCGGAGAAAAGAGCGGCATCTGCGCCATCTCGACGGACATCACCGAACGCAAGCTCGCCGAACAGCGCGAACGCGAGGCGGCGCTGCACGATCCGCTAACCGGTCTGCCGAACCGGGCGCTAATTTTCGAATACATCGGCCATCTGCTCGCCGGAGCGAGCCGCCATCATGGCCGGGGGGCGCTATTGTTCATCGATCTCGACCGGTTCAAGCCGATCAACGATGTCTATGGGCACGAGATCGGGGACCGCGTGCTGCGGGAGATCGCCAGGCGGCTCGGGGCCTGCACCCGGCACGAGGACCTCGTAGGGCGCCTCGGCGGCGACGAATTCGTCGTCGTCTTGCCGAATGTCGAGACCGGCAGCCATCGGGCCGCGGCCGTCGCACGGCACGTGCTCGACAGCATCAACCAGCCGATCCGGATCGATACGCTCGAATTGTCGCTATCGTGTTCGATCGGCATCAGCTATTACCCGGCGCACGCGAAGAATGTCGAAGCCCTGATCCATGCCGCCGATCTGGCGATGTATCAGGCAAAGCAGTCGGGCAAGGCCAATTACCAGTTCTACACATCCGAGCTCAACCAACGCGCCGATGAGGCTCATTGGCTGGAAACGGCGCTCAAGGATGCGCTCAAACAAGGCGACGCCCTCACGCTTCACTATCAGCCAGTCCTGGACATCAGGCGCGGAAAGCTGAGCGGCGTCGAAGCGCTGGCCCGGCTCCTGGACAGCAATGGGAACGCCATCGGACCCGAGAGGTTCATTCCCGTGGCGGAATCGGCGGGACTGATCGACGACTTGGGCCAGTGGGTCGCAGCGGAGGCTTGCCGCCAGCACGAGACATGGCTGCGCGAGGGTTTGCGGGTCGACATCGCGATCAACGTCTCGCGGCTCCAATTCAGGCAGCGGGATTTCGCGGAGAAACTGAGCCAAATCCTTACGGATACCGGCGTCGACCCCGCCTGTCTTCTTCTCGAGATAACGGAGAGCACGGTGATGGAGAGCCTGGATAAGGCGGTCGATATCCTGGACAGGATCAAGTCGCTGGGAGTGAAAGTCGCGCTCGACGACTTCGGAACCGGCTACTCCAGCCTCTGCCGCCTGAGCAGCCTGCCGCTCGACACGCTCAAGGTAGACCGGTCCCTGGTGCAGCGGATCGAGAGCGACCAGGCAAGCCGCGCCGTAGCCGAAGCAATCGTCTCGCTGGGCCGCGGCCTGAAGCTGGAGGTCGTCGGGGAAGGCATCGAAACCGAGGGAGCGCTTCGCCAACTGCGAAGACTCGGTTGCAATCTGGCGCAGGGATTCTGGTTCAGCCGGCCATTACCCGCGGCCGAGCTGACCCAGTGGTGCCGTCGGCAGGGCGTGGTCTGAACTCCCGCATGCATTCCGCGTTTCGTTGATCCCATTAGTAAGAACGACAACGATTTTTACTTCGGAACCCGTACGAGCCGGCGGGCAAGAAGCGACTTCATATCGCGGCGCGCGTCGCAAACGATGTGGATATAGACGATTTCTTCCCTCACTTCGCAAATGATGCGATTCACTCCCGATTCTTGCGCAAACGACCGCCCGTTTGCTACTCTCCGGGATCGATACTTTTAAGACAAGGACACGATATGCGTATCCGAATCAATTTCGCAAAGCGATATGCGGTCCTGGCGGCGGCCTTCCTATTCACGGTCCAGGCAGCTTTCGCGCAAAACGATAACACGCCGTCGGCGCAGAAAATCGCGGACAAGGTGGACGAGTATATGAATGCCGCCGTCAAGAATGACCAATTCAGCGGTTCGGTTCTCGTCGCGAAGGACGGTTCGCCTTTCGTCAGCAAGGGCTACGGCATGGCGAACTACGAACTGAATGTACCGAACACCCCGAAGACCGTTTTCCGGATTGCCTCGCTTACGAAGCAGTTCACCGCGATGGCGATCGTGCAACTGCAGGAGCGCGGAAAGTTGAATGTAGGCGATTCGATCTGCCGGTATCTGGAAGACTGCCCTTCCGCCTGGCAGCCCGTCACGATCCGCCATCTTCTGACACATACCTCCGGCATCAAGAACTACTCGAGCCTTCCCGATTGGGATGACAGAATTTCGCGGCTGCCCTATACGCGCACGGAATTCGTGAAGGTGTTTCGCGATATCCCGCTACAGTTCTCGCCCGGCGAGAAATTCGCCTACAGCAATTCGGGGTACTACCTGCTCGGCCTGATCATCGAGCGCGTATCGGGAAAGCGTTATCAGGAATTCTTGCGCGAGAATATTTTCGGGCCGCTGGCGATGAAGAATTCCGGCTACGCCGATCCTCCGACGCTTATCCCCAATCGCGCAACCGGCTATTACTGGGCGTCGAATTCGTTCGTCAATGCGCCGCTGTTGAACCTGAAGCTCTCATTCGCAGGAGGCGGGATTTATTCGACAACGGAAGACATGCTGTTGTGGGATAAGGCGCTTTATACGGAAAAGCTGGTCTCCCGGAAATCCTTGGAGGAGATTTTCACCCCGTTCCTGGGCGGATACGCTTACGGTTGGCGGATCGTCAAGATGCATGGCCGTACGATGGCAGGCCACAGCGGCAGCTTCGACGGCTTTTCGACCTTCATCGCCCGCTTTCCTTCGGAGCGCACGACCATCATCGTTCTGAGCAATAGCGATAGAACCTCCGCGGCCAAGGTCAGCAAGGATATCGCGGCGATTGTCTTCGGCGATTCCTATGAGCTGCCCAAGCCGCAGATCTCGGATGTTCTGTCCCTGGCTCTCGCCCAGAGAGGCATCGACGCCGCCGAGCGGGAGTTTCGGGAGATACTGCGCGAACGGGCGGCCGATTACAACCTGGGCAATCAAGAGAAGGCGATCAACGAGCTGGGCTATGCCTTGCTCGAAGAACAAAGAGTGAAAGAGGCGATCAGGATTTTCACGTTGAACGTCGAGTTGGCTCCTCGATCGGCCAACGCCCATGACAGTTTGGCGGAGGCCTATATGTTGAACGGAGATAAGCCCATGGCGATCGCCCACTACGCGAGATCCCTGGAATTGGATCCCGCCAACCAGAACGCGATCAAGATGTTGGAAAAGCTACGGAAAATGAATTGATCGATACCGGCAAAGCCGCCCTCAGGCTGCCGGAACTCGTTTCCGAAAACTAGGCGGGTCGCGAAGGTGCGGTTGGCGCCGGGCAAATGAACGCACCCTTACGGCTTCCGTCCGGGGGCGGCGTCATCGTCCGCGCCGTCGCCGGGCGACAGAACCGGCGTATCCGGAAAATATCAAACGCCAAAGTGGGACCCATGCGGGGGAATCCCGATGCCGTCACAGCCTGACCGTTAAGGCTGCCGGCTATCCGGTGAGATCGATCTGCGCTCGCAGGAGGATGCAATGGTAATTCGGACGTTGGGCGGAGCGGAAGGCCGGCGAGAAAAAATATCGCTTGCGGCGACCGCCGGCATGGGCGGCATCGGCGATCATCGGCTCTGAAATGCGGCGGGACCCGGCACCCAAGGACATCGACATCGCCCTGCAAGGCGGCGGCGCGCATGGGGCATTTACCTGGGGTGTCCTGGACCGGCTGCTGGCGGAAAGGCAATTGCGCATCGATGGCATCAGCGGCACCAGCGCCGGGGCGATGAACGCGGTCGTACTGGCCGACGGGTTCTCGCGCGGCGGCGGCCCCGATGGCGCCCGGCAGGCGCTGCGCACCTTCTGGAAGGCCATCAGCTCGGCATCCCGCTTCAGCCCGTTGCAACGCACCTTCCTGGATCGGCTCCTTGGCAGCTGGATGCTCGATAATTCTCTCGGTTACTTCCTATTGCAATTCGCCGGTAGTCTGATATCTCCCTACGATTTCAATCCTTTCAATGTCAATCCGCTGCGCGAATTGTTATGCCGGCTCGTCGATTTCGATCGGGTAAGAACCTGTCATGGGCTGAACGTCTTCATCTCCGCCACCAACGTGCGCACCGGCACGGCGCGCATTTTCCGGCGGCACGAAATGGACGCCGACAAAGTGATGGCATCGGCTTGCCTGCCGCAGCTCTTTCAAGCGGTGGAAATCGACGGCGAAGCGTATTGGGACGGCGGCTATATGGGAAATCCCGCCTTGTTTCCGCTGATCGACGAGACCGAGGCGAATGACTTGATCATCATCCAGGTCAACCCCATCGTACGCAACGAAACGCCTCGCCGCGCCGCTGAAATCATGAACCGGCTGAACGAGATCACGTTCAACGCGAGCTTGATCAAAGAGATCGCCTCCATCCTGCTGATGAAGAAACTGATTGACGAAGAGCACGTCAACCGGGTGAGTTACACGGATATGCGGCTGCATCGCATCGACGCGAATGACGAGCTCCAGCGGCTTGGCGTCGCGAGCAAGCTCAATGCGGAATGGGCATTTATCGAGTATCTGCATGATATCGGCTATGCCGCGGCGGAACATTGGTTAACCGAAAATCTGCATCGGATCGGCGTCGAATCCACGCTCGATCTTTCCTGTCTCCACTTGGCGGAACGCCAGAACCGCTAACGTCCGGGGGTTGAAATGCCGTTCATCGATGTCGGCAAGGCATCCATCGGATTTTCCTCGGCACTTGTCATCGGCGTCATCACTGCCGCCATTGCCGCGCCGATGCGCCGCGGCCCCGTCCAGCGCAGCTCCGGGGCGTTACAACGATAGGCTTCGCCGGCCGACACGCGCTACAGCACGCCCTCCAATTCCTCCGCCATCATCACCGGCTCGAACTCGATCACCGAATACCTTGCGGCACCGGCAGCAACCAAAGGATCGGCATCAAATACCGCATTGACTTCTTCCAGTGTCGAGTGGCGGGACAAAATCACTCCTCCGACCCTTGGCTTCTTTCGTCCTCCGAGCATCAGCACCCCTTTTTCATAGAACGACGCCAAATACTCGCGATGGGCCGGAACATATCTATCGACGATATCCAACGGCTGCACGAAAGTAAGATCAATCAGAAACATCGAACGCTCCTTGTTCACATGGTGCAAAGCATTCGCTACAATATCGCTTTTAATTTAGAAGCGCAACCCGGCATGACTCTTCCGACGCCCGGATCACCTGTGCGGGGCTCCGCCTCAGGCCGTCCCATTATGGCTTTGCTCGATCTGTTGGGGCGTCGTTGGTCCATGCGCGTCCTTTGGGAGATCAACAATGCGCCATGTTCCTTTCGGGACCTCCAGGGCATTTGCGGAAAAATCTCTTCAAGCGTATTGAACACCCGCTTGCATGAACTAAGGGAAGCGGGGCTGGTGGAGCTGAGCGCACATGGATACCACCTGACGCCCTTGGGGAAAGAGTTGATGGTACTCATTGCTCCGTTACGGAAATGGTCGGAGAAATGGCGTAACGAGCTAGGAACTCGGACTTGATTCTGGCCGCCCCTCTTCCGACCGGCACCGATCAGCACGCATGGTCGAGCATCGATTGCGCTGCGCCAGATAAGTCATCAGGAAATAACCCAATATCGGTCCGGCTCCGAAACCCAGCAACGGCATCGGAGTGAGCTGCTCGTACGCCAACCCGGCGAGCGTCAGATAATAGGCCGCCACTGCCCAAAGTCCCGGCTCGCCTCGAGAACGCGCTTGCCAAGCCGCCGCCGCGGGCACGAGCGCGACGCAGGAAAGCGCCGATGCGAGCCAGACGAAGCCTCCGCTCGCCGCGACGTCGAGCACGCCTTCCACGTAGGCGACGGGGGCGAGCGTATCCGGCTGTCTCCATGCGGCGAACACGCTGGCAGCGAGGCCGAGAATAGCGATTCCTTTGGCAACCGGAGAGGCGCCGGAGCGAATGATGATCCATAGGGTGGCCAGGGAAAACGCGGTCGCCTGCGGGGCGTCCGGCTGCATGGCAAGTACGGCCGCGACCATCGCGGCCGCCACGAGCCCCCAGGTCCGCGCCGAGCCGTCGCCTGCGCAAAGCCTGCCCAGCAAGATAAGCATCGCGGGAACCACGCAGGCCGCGGCATAGAGCCTAAAGCCGCCGAGGGACACCCAGCGCCGGGGCTCATCGCCTGCGCCAGCCGCCATGGGCAACAGGAGCATCATCGCAAGCGCGGCGAGGAGCCATAGGTTGGCTCGCTCCTTCAGCGCTCCCGCCGGTTTCCCCAGCGCCCAAAGACACCCCAGGACCGAAACGGCGGCCGCCACGCATTGAAGCACCATGGGCCCCCGCCCGGCACCTGCGGCAGACATGACGAACAGGCTTCCAATGAGCGCGGGAATGGCGGCGATGATGAGTGGAATATGCATAGAGATTACTTCCCCGGTGAAATGGCTGCGTGACCCATGTTTGGGTTCATAACAGGCTCTAGGCGCCGGATCGCCGATTCTCCGCGATCGCGGCTTGAATGAGGGCCTTGAACGCTTCGGCATCGAGCAGGTCGCCCTCGCGGATGTCGATGGCGCGCCGCGTGCCGCCCTCCAGGCTGGCGTTGAAAAGCCCGCACGGGTCTTCCAAGAAGGCGCCCCGGGCGAAGGTCAGCTTGACCGTCTGCTTATAGGCCTCGCCCGTGCAGACGATCCCGGCGTGGGACCATACGGGCACGCCCAGCGGATTGCTGGGCTTGGCCCATTTGCACTCCTCCACGATCTCCGGGTCCGCCTCGCGGATGAGGCGGCGAACCCGCGCCAGGGTCTCGGCGCGCCAGCCGCCGAGGGACCGGATCCGCTCGTCGATCAGGCGGGAGGCCGGCACGGCCCCGCGTTCCGCATCCGCGCTTGGCCTGGTCTTCGCGTTTGCCTTCGGTTCCTTCCTCTTGGAATTCAGCGTCATGGTTCGTTCTCCAATTTGTCGTGAGCGTAAAGCTTTGCTCAATCAGGAATGCGATCCCTTGCTCGATGTCACATAAGCGCCATCGAGCCACCGTGAAAGCAGTGCCGTGATGGCGGTCCGGTGCGGATGGACGAAGAAGTGGTCCCCCGCGAATACGTGCTCTCGAATGGAATGCGTGGACTCCAGCCCCCACCCCGCGGCACGCTGTGCATCGACATACGGATCGGCATCGCCGCGCACAACGTGAATCGGCAGCGACAACGGCGCCTCCGCGCGATATCGATAACGTTCGACCACCGCGAAGTCGGCGCGTATGCCGGGCAGAAGCAATTCCATCATTTCAGGATCGTCCAGCACTTCCGCCGGTGTGCCGTTGTAGTCGCGCAGGGCGGCGATGAGCTCCGCGTCCGGCAAGTCGTGCAAGCGCTTTTTCAGCGCGCGCGTCCGCGGCCCTTCCGCGCCGGAAACCCATAGGCGCTCCGGCTGCGGCAGCCGCTTGCGGCGCATGATGCGCGCCACTTCGAACGCCAATAAGGCGCCCATGCTATGGCCGAAGAAAACGAACGGCTTGTCCAGGCGCTGCGCGACCACGGCGGCCACGCTTTCCGCCAGCGCTTCCATCTCGAAGAACGGTTCCTCGAACAGGCGCCTGCCGCGCCCCGGCAGTTGCAGGGCGCATACTTCGACATCGGGTCCCAGTTCGGCTTGCCACTCCGCGTAATCGGCCACGCCGCCTCCCGCATAGGGAAAGCAAAACAAGCGTACCGATCCGGATGCATCGGCTGGCTCGTGAAACCAGTTGGCGGTCGAATTCACATTCACCTCATTTCACCTCGCGTAAGCGGCGATTCAGGACGGACACCGCGCCGCTTCGACGGCCAGCAGCGTCATGCACATGTCATCCTCGAATCGATAATCGATGCAAAAGCGCCCCTCGGGCACTCCCGCCGGATAGGGCCGCAGGCAAAGCGACAGCGTTAGAGCGCGGTCGCCGATCGCATGCAGCCGCGCATCATGGAATTCCATGATCTGTCCGCATAACGGATATACCGCCTTGTACAGCGCTTCCTTGGCGGAAAACACCAGGGTCAGGAAACGCTCTCGCGACCAGCCGGCGGGCCGCAAGTCCATTTCATCCTCCACCACCAGCATGCCGCCGATCTGCGCCGCGGTCTCGGCATCCAGCATGCGCTCGACATCGATGCCGACCGCGCCATAGCGTTCGCGACGCGCGGCGACGGCGACCGCCAGTCCGTCCGCATGGCTGATGCTGCCGACTCCGCCCGGCGGCCAACGCGGGCTGCGATCGGAATTGATCTCGACCGGCGCCGGCAGGCCTATCGCGCTCAGCGAAGCCTGCGCGCAATAGCGGCCCGCCAGGTACTCCGCCTGCCGCTTGGGCACGGCGCGCTCCAGGGCGGCGGGCAAGCGCGGCGTCATTGCCGGCGCGGGATGCGGCGCGGAATGCAAGACGCCGCCGGCCAAGCCGTCGTCGTCATAGGCGTAGCGGCAATACGTCAGGTGCAAATCGCGGTCGGCGAGCGGCCAGTCGGCCGCCGCGGGCGTCAAGGTGATCATGGCGCGCGCAGGTCGATCGGCTTACGATGCCGCCGGCGTTTCCGCCTCGACGGACGATCCGGACGGAACGCTCTTCTTCGCGGTCCGCCACGGCGTGAACACCTGGGAAAACGCATTGTGCGGGCCATCGTCGCCTTCGACGCCGGTCGCGGGCCACTCGTCCTTCTCCGGATGGCGCAAGGTGCCGAACAGCCAGTCGTAGACGGGAAAGAATTGGGCGTAATTGCGGTTGTAGTAGGTCTCGGAGCGGCCGTGATGGATGCGGTGATTCTGCGGACCGACGAATACCCATCCCAGCTTCCCGAGCGACAGCTTGATATTGGCGTGGGAGAACATGAACCATCCCCAGAACAGCACGTAGGCGCCGATATTCGGCAACAAGGTTTCGCCGCATATCAAGGTGGTCGGGAACGAGGCCAGCACGCTGCCGATGATGCCCGCTCCCAGGCTATGCCGGACGGAGGTCGATGAATCCATCGTTGCATCGTTGTGATGCACCCGATGGAAAATCCAGAACAGGGGAACGGCATGCTGGGCGCGATGCGCCCAGTAATGGAAGAAGTCGTAGACCAGCGCGAACACCAGCGTGGCGAGCACGATGCCGATCCAGCCCTGCGCCTTCCAATCGGGCAGCAGCCAGGGAATCAGTCCATGGTGTCCGAGCCAGCTCTCGACCGGCCGCAACGCCATGCCGGCCAGGTACATGCCGAGCGATTGGATCAGCATGACCAGGAGGTTGTATCCGCGATTGACGAGACCGCCCGTCGGCCCCTCCCCCCACACGGCCTCGAGGAGCCAGAAGGCGGCGACCACGGCGGCCAGTTGCGCGGTGTAGGTCAGCGTACCCATGCCTACCTTGCTGATTTCATTCCAGATGTCGAGCATCGTGTTTCTCCCTATTGTTATCTACGTGATGTAATGCGCCTCAGCATGCCAGCGTGGCCGTGACGCTATGGCGGTTGATCGCTTCGGCGACGGCATCGATATGCGGCTTGCGCATGATGCCGTAGTGCGTCGTTTCGAGGCGGCGCCAGGTGACGAGCCGGCCCGAGCACGCCTGCCACAAGGCCTGGTGCGCCGCGCCGGCGGCAAGAGCAGGCGGCAGGTCGGGCACGGTTTCGACGGCGACGAATACATGGCTGGCGGACGCCGCGACGCGGGGCACATCGAACCCGGCCATGCCGGCGAGATTCCGGCGGCAGGTCCGCGTCAGGCTTTCGACATAGCGCCGCGCCTCGGCGGCCAACGGTGCCGCCTCGCCCCGCTCGGGCTCCGGGCGCATCGCTTGCGCCGCCTCCGGCAGGCGCTGCCTCAGCTCGTGCAGGAAGGTAGCCTCGATCTGCTCTTCCGAATACGCCGCGAAATGCGGGCCGGACCCGGGCGGCGGCGGATCGATCAGATACAGCTCGGAAACCGGCGTGCCCGCCGCCTCGGCCAGCGCGCCCATCGCCTGGGCGACCCAGGCGCCGAACGACCAGCCGCACAGATGCCATTGCCAGTCGCCGGCGGGAAAATCCTTGCGCAACGCCGCCAGATACTGCCGCGCCCGTTCCGCGACGCTCCACTGCGGCGCATCCGGTCGCGACAGCGCCGGATCGGCGATCAGGCATACGGTCAGGGATGGATCGAGCAGCGAAACCAGCTCGCGGTACGCCTGGATATCGCCGCCCACCGGATGGATCAAGCAAAGCACGTTTTGCGAACCTCCGGTTTGCCACACTTCCAGGGGAACCGGCGCGGCATCGTCGCCGGCCCGTTTCCGGCCATGCGTCAAGTCCAGTATCTCGGCGAGACTGACCTTGTGGCTCAATTGGGATAGCGCGATCTTCGCGCCGAAGCGCGCCTCCAGTTCGCCGACCAGATCCAAGAGCGTCAGCGAATCCGCGCCCAGGTCGTACAGCGACGCTTGCTCGTCCAGCCGATCGACGCCAAGCCAGCGGCAGAGGCAGGCCTGCAGGTGGTCCCGCATATCGCCGTGCCCGGCAGGCTTCTCCGCCGGCGGCGCGGCATCGGCGCTCGCCTCATAGAATCGGCGCGCCTGCGCCAGCGCCGTGGTCGACACCAGGAGCTGCGGCAACTGGAGCCGCAAGGCGCGCAGGAAGACGCGCGTCCCTTCGTCCGGCGTCAAACCCAGCGCCAGATGCGCCCGGTGCTGGCGATTTCCCTGCAAGGCGCGCTGCGCCATCCCGACATCGCGCCAGATATCCCAGTCGATGCTCAAGCGCAGCGTCCGTTCGTCATCCGACGCCCGGTAGCTGGCGAAGCCGTCAAGCACGCCGTTGGCGGCGGCATAGTCGAATTGGCCGACGCCGCCGAACAAGGCGGACATCGATGAGCAGTACGCCGCGAAGCGCGGCTTGCAGGCGCGAATAAGGGCCTCGACCAGCAGCGCGCCTTGCAGCTTCGGCCGCGTCCCTTGCCGCATCGCCGCGGCGTCGCGCCGGACCACCAGGTTGCCGGCGGCGACGCCGGCCGCATGGATGACGCCGTGGATGCGCGGCGCCTGCGCTTGCAAGCGATCCAGCAAGCGCAGGTATTGCCCGGCATCGGTCAGATCGGCCGCCAGCGGCACGACCCGGTCCGCCCATTGCCGCAAGGTTTCGGGCATGCCGCCGGTACGCGACAGCAGGATCACGCGGCCGCGCGGCCGCGCGAGGAGGCTGGCGGCGATGCTGCTGCCGATGCCGCCGCTGCCGCCCAGGATGACATAGGTGCCGTCGTCGTCGAGCAAGGGGTCGTCTTCATGCTCGCCCTCATGCCGCAAGGGCAGCAGCGCGGGTTGCCAAAGATAGCCGTTGCGCAGCGCCAGCCGGCGCGGCAATGCCTCGGGAGCGGCCAGGAGCGGCAAGATGTCCGCCAGGTTCCGCGCCAGGTCGGCGTCGGGCAGATCCAGCCAATGGCAGCGCACGCCGAGCTCTTGCGGCACGACCTCGTTGGCGCCGCACAGCAGACCCAGTTCGGGACGGGATACGCAACCGTCGACGGCCTGCGCCCGGTAGGAAAGCCACCATGCGCGCAACGCCGGTTGCGCCGATCCTGCCGGCAAGCGCGCCGGCAGCGCGGCCCAGGCCTGCAGCAGCGCGGCCGGACTGTCGAGGCAAGCCCATTGCGCGCGCTGCATGCTGTCCTCGTGCACCGCGCCGCGCACCGACAACGGCAAGCCATGCAGCCAGTCGATGCCGCCGCCTTCGCATTCGCCCTCGCCGCCGCACAGCGCCAGCAATTGCCCGATCGATTGCGCGTCGGTCGGGTTCACCGCGTAGCGGTCTTGCGCGAGGCGCGCGAACGCGGCGCGCGGCACGGCTTCGATCACGCGTGCATAGGCCCGGCGCAACATCCGCAACGCCTCCTGCGGCAACGGGTCGTCAAGCAGGACGACCAGGGTGCGCGCCGTGCGTTTCACCGTCTCCGTTCCCGCGCGCCTCGCGCGCAGCCACTGGCGCTGATGCAGCCAGGCGGCCTCGGGCAGCTTCGACAATCCGGCTTGCTGCGCAGGCGGCTCGGACGACGCCTCGGGCCTGCGCGCGAAATCGAAATCCGCCAGCTCGAATGCCGGCGGCGGGAAATTCCACGGCGCCGGCGCCGGGCCGGCCGGCCAGGTCAAATCGTCGCCGTTCAGCCAAGCGGCGACCAGCGCGGATGGCGTCAGGCCCGCCGCCGATAGCGCGCCCTCCGCGCCACTTGCGCGGCGCGCTTCCTCCCGCGCCGGAACTTCGGCCGGCGCCGCCGAGCGCAGCCAGGCGATCGCCTCCTCGGCATCGCGGCAGACGGCGGCCATGCGCCAGCGATGCGCGCCGCGCCCCGCCTGCAAGTGACGCAGCACCTGCGGATAGGTCGCCGGATGGCGCGACAGGTAATCGGCGATGCGCGCCGCATCCTGGCGCACGGCGGCCCCGCTGCGGCCGGAGATCAGCAAGCAAGGCAGATCCGTGCCGCGCGGCGCGGACTCCGGCGCCTGCTCGACGATGACATGCGCGTTGGTGCCGCCGATGCCGAAACTGCTGACCGCCGCGATGCGGCGGCGCCCGGGCGGCCATGGCGTCGCGGCCGTCGGAATGTAGAACGGCGACAAGCGCTCGCCGATCTGGGCATTGATCCGGTCGAAATCGACGTTCGGCGGAATTTGCCCGTGATATACCGCGAGCGCAGCCCGGATCAGGCCGGCGACGCCCGCCGCCGCCCCGAGATGGCCGATCTGGCTCTTGACCGACGCCAGCGCGCACTGATTGTCTTCCGGCACGTCGAATGCCTGGCGCAAGGCGCTGACTTCGATCGGATCGCCCAGCCTGGTGCCGGTCCCGTGCGCCTCCACGTAACCGATATCCCTGCCGGCATGGCCGCTGCGCCGCAAGGCGGCGCGGATGACTTCCCGTTGCCCGGCGACCGAGGGTGCGGTGTAGCTGAGCTTGTCCGCCCCATCGTTGTTGACGGCCGAGCCCGCCAGCACGGCATAGACATGGTCGCCATCCTCGATGGCGCGGCGCAAGGGCTTCAGCACGACCACGCCCACGCCGCTGCCGCCGATCGTGCCGCTGGCGTCGTCGCTGAAAGGACGGCAATGGCCGTCTTTCGAAAAGATATGCTGCGGCCGGTAGCGGTAGCCGCCGCTCAGCAAGGTATCGACCAGCACGCCGCCGACCAGCATGACGTCGCTGTCGCCTTGCCGCAATTGGCCGGCGGCGACATGCACGGCGATCAGGGAGCTGGCGCATGCGGCTTGCACCGTCAGCGCCGGTCCCGACAGATTCAGGTGATAGGCGACCTTGGTGGCGAGAAAATCCTTGTCGTGATGCAGCGCCATCTGGAAACCGTCGGGCATCTGCACCGGGTCGCCTTCGGTCAGCATCGATTGGAAATACGTGTTTTCCCCGCAGCTGGCGACCAGGCCGATGCACTGCGCGGATGTATCGCCGATGCCCGCGTGCGCCAGCGCCTGCACGCAACACATCAGCAGATGCCGCTGCTGCGGATCCATCAGGCGCGCTTCTTGCCGGCTGATGCCGAAGTAGTCCGGATCGAACGCCAGCAGGCCGTTCATCTGGCTGCGCGCGCCGACCTTCCCCGGCTCGGTCTCGAAATGCGTCATCCCGCGCCGCCCGGCCGCGACCATCTCCCAGAATTCGGCCAGGTCGTCCGCGCCGGGCAGCCTCACCGCCATGCCGACGATGGCGACCTGGCCGTCATCCGCCGCGCGTTCCGGTTCCGGTTCCGGTTTCGGTTCCGCTTCCGCGGCGCCGGGCCGCTCGCCCAGGAATCGCGCCAGCCGGCGGATCGTGACATGCTCGAACAGATCCGGAATCGTGAACGGCGTGCTCAGTTCCGCGCTGCAGCGCAGGTGATAACGCATCAGGCCCAGGCTGCTCGCGCCGGCATCGAAGAAGCTCTGGTCGGGTGCGATCGGCCGTCCGATCACCGCTTCGAACAATTCCGACAGGCGGCTTTCGAGCGCCGTCAGCCGATGCTGCCGCGCCGGCATGCCGGGTTCCAGGTCCGCGCCCGGCGCCTCCAAGATCTGTCGCCGGTCCAGCTTCCCGCTGGCGGTGCGCGGCATCGCCGGCACGAGCCGGAAGCGGTGGATCTTCACGTAGCCGGGCAGCAAGCCGGCAAGATGCCGTTGCAAGGCCTCGGAGGTGGGTGCTTCGCCATGGCACTGCAGGCAGGCGATGAGTTCGCCGCCCGCCTTGTCGCGCACGACCGCCGCGTTCGACACCGCCGGATGCTGCAACAGCGCGGCTTCTATCTGCCCCAGCTCCAGGCGATGCCCGCTGATCTTGATCTGCTGATCGTCGCGCTCCAGGAAATGCAACAAGCCGTCGCGGTCGAAGCATGCCAGGTCGCCGGTGCGATAGAACACCGTCGGCTCGGCGTCATGGCCGTTGCCGGGCAGCGATACGAAGCGGGCCCGGTTCAATTCCTCGCCGCCGAGATAGCAAGGCGAGGCCATCAAGCCGCCGATCAGCAGCCGCCCTTGGCAGCCGGCGGGCACCGGCTGATCCCATTCATCCACCACCCGCAGCCATGCGTTGGCGATCGGACGACCGATGGACGGCCGGCCGGGCCATCGCGCAGGATCGCCCGCCAGGCACAGGCTGCTCACGACATGGGTTTCGGTCGGGCCATAGTGATTGAACAGCCGCGCTTGCGGCAACCGCGCGAACCAGCGGCGGATGGCGTCGGTGCAGAGCAATTGCTCGCCGGCGGTGACGACTTCGGTCAGGTGCGAGGGATAGCAGCGCGCATTGACGCCGTGTTCGGCCAGCATCTGCAACGCCACGTAAGGCATGAAGATGCGCTGTATCTTCGCCTGCTCCAGGTAACGCAGCAAGGCTTGCGCATCCTGGCGCCAGATCGGCGAAATCAGATGCAGGCTGGCGCCCGCGCAGAGCGTGCTGAAGATTTCCTGGAACGAGACGTCGAACGACAGCATCGAGAATTGCATCGTCGTCGCGCTCGCCGCCATGCCGCCGCCGTCGCGCTGCCACTGCAGCAGGTTGCACAGGGTCCGGTCATGGACCTGGACGCCTTTCGGCACCCCGGTCGAACCCGAGGTGAACAGCGTGTAGAGCGGCCGCGTCGCCGCGCGAACGGCAGGCAAGGCGCGCGCCGCGGGCAGCGTGTCGAGCGACAGGACATGGCGCGGCGCGCCGGCGCCGTCCAGCCTGGCCAAGGCTTCCAACCGGTCTTCCTGCACCAGGATGCACGCCGGGTCGATCTGCTCGAGCACCTGCTTGAGCATGCGCTCCGGGTAGGCGGGGTCCAGCGGCACGATCGTGACATTCAAGCGCGCCAGCGCGACCAGCGCCACGATATGCTCGACCGAAGCCTCCAGATAGAGCGCGACGCAGCACGGCTCGTCCCGCTCCGGCCGCAGGCCGTAACGGGACACCAGTTCGCCGGCCAAGGCTTCCGCGTAGGCATCCAGTTCCGCGTAGCGGACCTGGCGCCGGCGGTCGACCAGCGCGACGGCCTGCGGCGTGAGGCGCACCTGGTGGGCGAACCAATCGGCGATGCGCTCGAACACGAGCGGCGCCGTTTCGCCGCGTCCGCATTCCGGCAAGGCGCGGCGGCAGGGCTGCGCCAATGCGTTCAGCGTGACTGCGCTTTCGGAAGCCGCGCAATCCAGCGCCCGCAGGAACACCTCCGCCATGGCGCGGACTTCCTGCTCCGCGAAATAGTCGCCGGCATACTCCCACAGGCAAGCCATGCCGTCCGCCGTCTCGACCACCGACAGCGAAAGCGGGCATTTCGCCTGCGCGGGCTGCAGCCACAGCGGGCGCGCTTCGCAATCCGCGAGCCTCAATGCCGAGAACTCGGTGTTTTCGAGGACGAACATGAAGTCGAACAGCGCGCCGCCGGCGGCGGAATGCTGCGGCAGATCCGCCACCGCATCGGCCAGCAAGACTTCCTGCCGCTCCAGCACCTGTTGCGCCGCGCCCGCGAGCTGCCGCAGTTGCGCACGCAGTTCCGCTTGCCCGTCGAGGTGCGCCGGAATCAACACGGTATTGGCGAACATGCCGACGCTGCGGTCGAATGCCTGGATCGGGCGGTTGGTCACCGGGCTCGCGATGCGCGGATGGGCGCGCCCGGTCGCCGCGAAGATGCTGAATGCATACAAACCGATCAAGAGCTGGAAGCGGGTCAAACCCATCCGCGCGCCGAGCCGGTCGAGCGCCGCTCGGCGCGCGGCGTCGATATCTTCCCGCAGCAACCGTCCCTGGAATGCCGCCGTCGGATACATCGGCGTCAGCGGCGCTTCGATGTTCTCCTGCGCGGCGTAGAACGCTTTCAATGCGAGACGGTGGTCGCGGTAAGCCTCGGACGCGGTCCATTCCGCTTGCCAGCGGCCGAAGGCCAGCGGCGTCGGCGCGGCGTCCGCATCGTCGGCGGCCGTGCCTGCCAGCGCCGCCGCGTAATGCGCGGACAGCGCCTGGAACAGCACATTGAGCGACCAGCCGTCGACGGCGATGTGATGCGTATGCAGCAGCAAGACGCCGCCCTCGGCGGCGGCCGGCAACCAATATGCCTGCAACAGCCGCGGATTGCCGAGGTCGAACGGCGTCGCCGCGATATGGCGTACGAACGCCATCCGGCTTGCCTCGTCATGGCAGCCGGCGGCGGCTTCGAAGCAGCAAGGATCGTAGGGCTCCGCGACGGCTTGCAGCAGACCGTCCGCATCGGCGACGAAGGCCGTGCGCAAGGCGGGAAAGGCACGCACCACTCGCCGCAAGGCTTCGGCCAAGGCCGCCGGATCGACCTTGCCGTCGATCTGGAAAGCCAGCGGAACGTTGTACGCCGTCGAGGAAGGATTCTGTTGCTGCAACAGCCAAAGGCGCTGCTGCTCCGACGTCGCCGGCGCGACCGTTTCCTGCCGCGGCGGCAGCGCCGGATAGACGCTCCCCGACCGCGCCTTCCCCGCCTCGATGGCGGCGGCGAGCTGTTCGAAGGTCTGGCGCAATATCGCGGTTTGCGGCAAATCGCATTGCCAGCGGCGCAGCACTTCGAAACGCAGGCGCAAGGCCTTGAGCGAATCGCCACCGTGGCTGATCCAGGTGCCATGCAAATGCACATCCGGCGCCGCGAGTATCTCGCCGATCAGTGTCAGCACGATTTGCTGCCACGGCGTGCAGTCGACCGGGGCGGCATGCGGGCGCCACGGCGCGATCGCGCGCGCGAACAAGGCGGCCTTGTCCACCTTGCCGTTCGCATTCAGCGGCAGCGCATCGACCAGGTAGATGCCGTGCGGATGCATGTAGGAAGGCAGCGTCGCTTCAAGATGGCGCGCGAATTCCTCGAACGGCAATTCGGCCTGCAGGACCAGGTAGGCATGCAATTCGTTGACGCCCGGACTTTCCGCATAACGGACGCCGACATAGGCCAGCTTGACCGCCGGATGCAGCAGGATCTTCCGTTCCAGTTCCTCGGGCTCGACCCGGAATCCGCGCACCTTGACTTGCCGGTCGATGCGTCCGACATACTCGATCAGCCCGTCGCCGTTGCGGCGCACCAGGTCCCCGGTCCGGTAATAACGGGTCCGCCCCTCTTCCGGCCACGACGGCCGCACGAACTTGCGGGCGGTCTCCTGCTCCAGGTTGCGATAGCCGCAAGCCAAGCCCTCGCCGGACAGGTACAGCTCCGCGTTCTCGCCCTCTTCCGCCGGGCGTGTCCCGTCCACGATCAGCGCCATGCCGGTTCCCGGCAAGCCGCCGCCGAGCGGCACCACCGCCCCCTGGAAATCGCGCGGGATCGGGTAAGACAATGCGAAGGTGGTGCATTCGGTCGGGCCGTAGACGTTGAATATCCGGGTCGGGCTCGCCGGGTTGTCGCGGTACCACCGCCGGATCACGCCGGCATTGAGCTGCTCGCCGCCGACCAGGACCTGGCCGACGGTCGAAAAGCAGGTCGGATGGCGGTCGACGATCGCGTTGAACAGCGAAACGGTCATGAACAGCGTATCGATGTCCGATCCCCGCAGCTTTTCCGCCAGGCGATGCGGCGCCTGCATCTCGTCGTCCGAGAAGATCACGCAGCATCCGCCGGTCAGCAAGGGCACCCAGACTTCGAAACTGAGCGCGTCGAACGCCGGGTTGGAGCAGCATGCGTAGCGGTCGCCGCGCCGGATGCGGATATAGCCGGGCCGGGCCAGGCGCAGGATGCCGGCATCCGCGACCAGCACGCCTTTCGGCTGCCCGGTGGTGCCGGAGGTATAGAAGATGAACGAATATGGGGCGGCCGGTTCCGGCAGGCCCAGCTCGGCATCCGCGCGCTCCTCGATCAGCGAACCGACCGGCGACGCCTGCATCCCGCAGCCGGCCGCCGCTTCCGGAAGCCATGCCTCCGCATCGTCGGCATGCAGCAAGACCGCGCTGCCCGAATCCGCCAGCATGTGGCGCACGCGTTCGGCCGGGCTTTGCCGATCGATCGGCACCACGACGGCGCCGGCCTTCAAGATGCCCAGCATCGCGGCCACCAGTTGCCAGGAGCGCGGCAGGCACACGGCCACCGCCTGCCCGGCCCGCAGGCCCCGGCGCGCCAGCGCATGCGCGATGCGGGTGGCGGCCGCGTCGAGGGCGGCATAGTCGAGCCGCAGGTCGCCGTCGATGACGGCGATCGCCTCCGGCGCAAGCCGCGCCTGCGCGGCCACGGCGCGCGCCAATGCGGCATCGCTGATCGTATTCAAGTTCATCCTCTCTACCTTCTATGCCGGGATGTTTTCGGGCACCGCGGAATCGAAGCGCGCCAATTCGCGCCGCAGCAGGCGCGACACCCGCATGACTTCCGCCGTTTCCAGCAGTTCCCAATGGTCGCCGCGCACCAGTTCCATGCGCCATGTGCCGAGCGCGCGCCGGCGCCAGAAGGCGCTGCCCTCGCGCAGGAACGGCCGATCCCTTCCGCCGATGGCTTGCACCAGCACCAGGCGCGCCGCCGAGGCCGGCACCTCGTAATCGCGCACGCACGCGCGGTTGTGGTTATAGATGTTGAAATACTGCTCGATCTGCTGGTCCTCGATGCCCGGATACATTCCGTTGAACTTGACCAGCTTGTCGCGGAATTCCGCGAGCTCGACCGGCTTGACCATGGCGCGATGCGCCGGATCTTCCAATCCCTGCGTATCGAGCAGCACCACCGTCACCCTGTCATGTCCCGCCGCCGTCAGCCGGCGTCCCATCTCGAAGGCGATCAAGCCGCCGAACGACAGGCCGAGGATGATCAGGTCCTGGTCGGCGACCGGCTCGATCAGCGCGAGGTACGCCTGTGCCATGGCCTCGATCGAGGGCAGGAAGGTTTCTCCCGGGTTCACGCCGGGCGATTGGATGCCGTACACGCCGCAATCCTCGGGCAGCACTTTCGCCAGCGACAGATAGCAGAACGCCGTGCCGCCCGCCGGATGGATGCACACCACCTTGCGCCGGCCGTCGCCCTTGCGGAACTCGATCAGATTGCCGGTGTCGGCGCCGGAACCGCCGCTCCGCAGCAAGGCGCCCAGCCGTTCGATGGTGGGATGCAGCATGATGTCGCGGATCGGCAGCGCCACCCCGAATTCCTCGCGGATCGCGTGTCCCATCTTGATCGCGGAAATCGACGTGCCGCCGACGTCGAAGAAACTGTCGCGGATGCCGATGTCGGTTTGCAGCAATACCCGCTTCCAGATCTGGTACAGGCTCAGCTCGATATGATCGCGCGGGCTGGCCAGGTTGACCTGGCGCAGGCCGCCGAGGCGGTTCGCCAGCGCGATCAAGGCATCGCGGTCCAGCTTGCCGTTCGGCGTCTGCGGCAATGCCGGCACCTCGACGAAGGCGGCGGGGATCATGTAGCCCGGCAGGCGCTGTTCCAGGGCGGCGCGCCATTCGGAGGCATGCATCGGCTTGGCCTCTCCCGGGCGCTCGATGCCGGCGATCAGCCTCGGCTCGCCGGCGCCGTCCCGGTCGATCACGACCACGGCCTCCCGCACGTCGGGCAGGCCCAGCAACGCGGCTTCGATCTCGCCCAGCTCGATGCGGAATCCGCGCAGCTTGACCTGGTGGTCCTGCCGCCCCAGGTATTCGATGTCGCCGTCGGGCAGGTAGCGCGCGATATCGCCGGTGCGGTACATGCGTCCGCCCGCCGTCTCGCCGTAGGGATCGGGCAGGAAGCGCTCGGCGGTGAGATCCGGCCGGTTCAGATAGCCGCGCGCCAGGCCGATGCCGCCGATGTACAGTTCGCCGGCCACGCCGACCGGCACCGGGTTCAAGGCTTCATCGAGAAGATAGATGCGCGTGTTGTCCAGCGGGCGGCCGATCGGGCATTGGCGGTCCAGGTCTTGCATGCGCGAGTACGCGCTGCTGTAGATGCTGGTTTCCGTGGGGCCGTAACCGTTCAGGATGCGCAGCCCCGGCAGCGCCTGCTGCATCCGGAACAGCCCGCGCTCCGGCAGCGGTTCGACGCCGACCAGCAGTTGCCGCAGGGCGAGGCCGGCCAGTCTTTCCGCGGGCGCTTCGCAGATCCACTTGACGAACGCCGGCGGCAGGTAGCCTTGCGCTATGCGCTGCCGGCGCATCCATTCCATCAAGGCTTCCGGATCGGTGCGCAGCATGTCGGGCACCAGGTGCAGGATGCCGCCGGTCGTCAGCGGCAGGAAAATCTCCTGCGCCGAGACGTCGAAGCCGACGTTGGTCCACTGGGCGGCGGCCTGTCCCGGCAGCGCGCCGAATTGGCGCACCCAGAAGTCGAACAGATTGGCGACGCCGCCGTGCGCCACGGCGACGCCCTTGGGACGCCCGGTGGAACCCGAGGTGTAGATCACGTAAGCGAGATTGGCTTCTTGCACCGCGACCGGCGGCGCCTCCTCGCCGGCGCCGCCGGCCGCGACAGCGTCGAGCCGCCGCCAGCGGCCGTCGCGCTCGTCGCCGTCGGTGATGATCAGCGCCGGCGCCGCATCCTCGATCATGGCGTCGAGCCGTTCGGCGGGATGGCTCGGATCGAGCGGCATATAGGCGGCGCCCGCCTTGAGAATGCCCAGCATGCCGACCACCATGTCGATCGAGCGCCGCATGCACAGCCCGACCCGGTCGTCGGGCCGCACGCCGTGCGCGATCAAGCCATGCGCCAGCCGGTTCGCGCGCCGGTCGAGTTCGCGGTAGGTGATGGAAGCGTCGTCGGCCACCACGGCCGCCTGATCGCCGCGCGCCAGGACCTGTTCTTCGAACCGCGCGGCGAGGGTCGCGGGTTCGGCCCGGCGGCGGCCGGTCGCGTTCCATGCATGCAGCTGGCGCCGCCGCTCTTCACGGTCGAGCAATTGCAGCTGCCCGGTCTCGCGGCCCGCATCCTCCGCGATCTGGCGCAGCAAATGCCGGTAATGCCCGGCCAGCCGCTCGATCGTGGAATGATCGAACAGGTCGGTGTTGTACTCGAAGCCGATGTGCAGCTCGTCGCCCCGTTCGGTGACTTCGACCGACAAATCGAACTTGGCCGCTTCGGTGCTGGTGGACAGCGGCGTCAGCGTCAGTCCGGGCAACTCCATGCGCCCGCGCGGCAGGTTCTGCACCGCCAGCATCACCTGGAACAACGGCGAATAGCTGGTGTGCCGCTCCGGCTTGAGAATGTTCACCAGGTGATCGAAAGGCAGGTCCTGGTTGGCGTACGCATCGAGCACGTGCTGCCGGACCTGCCGCAGCAGATCATCGAAGCGCTGCCGGCCGTCGAGCCGGCTGCGGATGACCAGCGTATTGATGAAGTGCCCGATCAAGGGCTCGACTTCGCTGCGGTTGCGATTGGCGAACGGCGTGCCGATGCAGATGTCGTCCTGCCTGCTGTAGCGCCACAGCAGCACGGACAAGGCGGCCAGCAGGGTCGTGAACAAGGTGCACTCGGTGCGGCGGCCGAGCTCGCGCAAGCCGCTGGTCGCGGCCGCATCGAGCGTCACCGCATGCATGCGGCCGAAATAGCGCTGCACCGCCGGTCGCGGACGGTCGGTGGGCAAGGCCAGCAAGGCCGGCGCGCCGGCGAGCTGGCGCTTCCAATAGTCGATCTGCTTTTGCAGCGCCGCGTCCTGCAGCATGCGCTGCTGCCAGCAGGCGTAATCGGGATACTGGATAGCCAGTTCCGGCAAGGGCGCGGGCTTGCCTTCGCAACGGGCGCGGTAGGCGGTCGTGATTTCATGGATCAGGATGCCGATCGACCAGCCGTCGGCCGCGATATGGTGCACGTTGAGCAGCCACCAGTGCTCGTGCTCGGCCAGCTTGAGCAAGCCGCTGCGGATCACGGGGCCTTCCGTCAGGTTGAACGGCGCGAGCGCATCGGCTTGCACCAGCATGCGGGCGCGCAGCAAGCGTTCCTGTTCGGGCAAGGCGCTAAGATCGACGACCTCGATGCGCGCGGCGGCGTCGGCATGGATATGCTGCATCGGCTCGCCCTCGACGCTGCTGAAGGTCGTGCGCAACGCCTCATGCCGGCGGATGACGTCGTTCAGACTCCGCTCCAGCATGGCGACATCGAGCTTTCCCTGCACGCCGATGGCGACCGGGTTGTTATAGAAGGGATTGCCGGGCGCCAGCTGATCGAGGAACCATAGCTGGCGCTGCGAGAACGAGAGCGGCACATGATCGAGCGAGGCGGGCCGGCGCGGAATGGCGTCGGCGTCCGGCGGCGTGCCCTGGAGGATCGCGATGATTTCCTGCTTGTGCCGTTTCAGGCCTTCCAGCAATTCGGGCGTCAGGAAGCCGCGCGGCGCCTTGCAGCGCAGCTTGTCGCCTTCGATTTCCAGGCCGATCTCATGGGCGGTCAGGAAATCCAGTAATTCATAGGCCGTCATATTTCCACCTCTTCCATGTCGGCGGCGTCCGCCTCGGTTATCGACCGTTCGGCGGAGAAATGCTCCACCTGGCTCATCCGTTCCGCGCCGTCGCCGCGCAAGCCGCCGATCATGGAATAGATCAGGCGATGCGTCGGACCCAGCGCGAACAACGCCGCCAGCGGCGCCGCATCCACGCTTCCCACGCCGCACAGGCCGATCTTGCGTTCCGCTGCCGCCGCCGTCAGCAGCTGGGCCATGGCCCCCGCCTCGACGTGGCAGAAATCCAGGCTCTTGTCGCCGTAGAGCGGTCGGATGGCGGCCAGCTCGGCGATGAAGAACAGCGAAAAGGCGGCGCCCTCGAACATCGGCCGGTTCACGAAGTAGTCGTACAGTTCCGACGACAGCTCGCCGCCAGCGCCCAGCGGGACCAGGCGATGATCCTTGGGGTCGTAATAATAGGCGCCGCCCGGCATGCCGCCGACGCGGCCGGGCTTCACGTACAAGTAGGTCTGGACCGGATAGAGTCCGCCGGCCGAGGCATACAGGTACTTGGGCTGCCCGGCCACCTGCCGTTGCGACAGGAAGGCGAGCAAGCCGGAGAGATCCCGCGCCGGCATCGGCTCCTGCCTGAAGTCGCGCACCGAGCGGTATTGCGAATACAGCCGCTCGAATGCCGGATCGTCGGGCGCCGCCAGCGCGACCGCCTGCGCGCCATGCGGAAACACGCGGCGTCCCGGTTCGCGCGCCTTGAACTCCTTGCGCGCCTCCGGGTCGTCGATGGCTTGATCTGCCGCGCCGGCGCTGCTGATCCTTTGCGCGGCTGCGGCGATGGCTCTCTTGCCGGCTTCCTCGCGATACATGCCGACCAGGTCGCTCAAGGTCGGCTGCGCCATGAAGCGCGCCAGGCGCGGCCTGAACTGCAACGCGGTCGACAAGGCGTTGCTGATGCGGACGATGTCGATCGATGTCGCGCCCAGGTTCAACAGGTTGGCCGCCGGCGCGATGCCGGACAGCTTGAGCGTGCTTTCCACGATCTCGACGATGCGTTGCTCGTCGGGCCCGTTCAAGACCATGGGCGCGGCTTCCTCGACCGCCAGCACGGGATCGGGCAGGCGGCCGCGGTCGACCTTGCCGTTGGCCGACAACGGCATGGCGTCCAGGAAGGTGATCGAGGACGGCACCATGTAGGCCGGCAGCTTGGCGGCCAGGTGCGCCGTCAGGACGGCGGCATCGCGCTTGCCTTCGACCGGAACCACGTACGCTGCCAGGCGCTTTTCCTGGCGTTCCGTGCCGATGACGCGCACCGCCGCCGACTGGACCGACGCATGCGCTTCCAGCGTCGATTCGATTTCGCCCAGCTCGATGCGATAACCCTGGATCTTGACCTGGCCGTCTTCGCGGCCGAGGAACTCGATGTTGCCGTCGGGCAGATAGCGGCCCAGGTCGCCGGTGCGGTACAGGCGTTCGCCGGTCTCGGGATGGATGACGAAGCTGGCGTCGGTGCGCGCCTTGTCGCGCCAATAACCCTGCGCCAGGCCGATGCCGCCGATATACAGATGCCCCGGCACCCAGGTCGGCCGCGACTGCATGAAATCGTCGAGCACATGGAATTGCTGGTTCTTCATCGCCTTGCCGTACGGGATGCTTCTCCACTCGGGCGCGACCGCGCCGATCGGATAGCAGATCGACCAGATCGACGCTTCCGTCGCGCCGCCCAGGCTCGCCACGCTCGCCTGCGGCAGCAGCGCGCGCCAGCGCGCCGGCAGGGCGACCGGAATCCAGTCGCCCGACAGCAGCGCCAGCCGCAGCGTGGACGGCAGCGTCGCGCCGCCGCTCTCCGCGTATTCCACCAGCATGCCGAGCAAGGCCGGCACCGAATTCCAGACGGTCACGCCATGCGCTTGCAGCAATTCGCACCAATGCGCCGGGTCGCGCGCCAGTTCGGGCGCCAGGATGACCACGGCGGCGCCGGCGGCCAGCGTGCCGAAGAAGTCGAACACCGATAAATCGAAACTCAGCGACGAGATCGCCAGCACGCGGTCGGCCGGGACGACATCGAAACGCTCGTTCATGTCGAGCAGCGTATTGACCGCGCCGCGATGATCGATCATGACGCCCTTGGGCAAGCCGGTGGAACCGGAGGTATAGATCACATAAGCCAGGTCCGTTTCGGCGAGCGCGACCGGTCGCAGCGGAAGGTCGCATGTCTCGTCGAACGCACGGTCCACATCGATGCGCAGCATGCCCTCGGGCAGCGCGACACGCTCCCGCAGGCAGGACTGCGTCAACACGATCCTGACCGCCGCCTGCTCCAGCAGATGGTGCACGCGCTCCTGCGGCAAGGCGGGATCGATCGGCAGATAGGCACCGCCGGCATAGAGGATCGCCAGTGTGCCGAGCACCTGCTCCCAACCGCGTTCCATCATCACGGCCACCAGCTGGTTCGGCACGACGCCGTGCGACTGCAGCCGCGCGCCCAGCTTCCGGGCGGCATTCCGCAGTTCGCCGTAACCCAGGCTGCGCTCCGGCGCGATCACCGCGACCGCGTCCGGCGCCGCCACGGCCTGCCGCTCGAACAATTCATGCATGCGCAGGCCGTGATCGGGCGTCAGCTCGTAGCAAGGCGCGGGCAAGCGCGTGAACGGCAGCAGGCTGGCCGCGCTCGCCTCCCAGGCTTGCGCATCGTCCAGGCGCGCGAGCAGGTCGCGGTAAGCGGCGAACATGTCGGCGATCATGTTTTCCGGGAACAAGTCGTCGATGCTGTCCCAGTTGAAGTAGAGCTTGCCGTCCTGCTCCAGGATCGTGTGGTCGATCCACACTTGCGGCGTCTGGGTGATGCTGAAGACGGGCTTGCCGCCCAGGGCTTGCGACAGGCTGTAATCCTTCTCGCCCGCGACCATCTCGCTGAGCGTGCTGTTGAACACGATCGGCATCGCGGTTTGCTGCACGCCGCGCGCCTGCGACAATTCGCGGATCAGTTGCACGCCGCTGACCGCCGAGTGGTCCATGTCCTGCCAGAGCCGGTCCTGCAGCAGGCGCGCCTGCTCGGCGAAACTGGCGCCGCCGGCCATCTCCACCTCCAGCAATACCACCGACGTGAAGTCGCCGATCACGGTATTGACGTCGGGATGCAGCGGCAGGCGGTTGAACAGCGGCAGGCTGAGCGTGAAGCGCGGCTGGCGGCTCCACAAGGCAAGCACGCCGGCGAACGCCGTGAGCAGCATGACCGACGGCGTCACCGACAGCTGGCTGGCGACGGCTTTCATGCGCGACCAGCGCGCGGCCGGGATGCTCAGGTCGCGCCGCACGAAATGCGGCCGCCCGATGGTTTCCGGCTGGCGCACCAGCGTCAGCGCCGGCGCCGGCGCCAGGTTCGGCAACCTCTCGCGCCAGTAGCGCAAGGCGCGCTGGTGGCGCGGCGAGCCGTGCAGCGCCCGTTCCGCGAGCACGTAATCGCGGAAGGTCAGGTTCAGCGGCGGCAATTCCAGCGCCGGGTTCTCGTACAGCAGCATGAGCTCGCGCTCCAGGATCTGGCTGCTCGCCGCATCGATGATCAAGGCATCCAGGCTGATGTGGAGATGCACGGCGCCGTCGTCGAGCACGCTCAAGCCGAATTCGAACAGCGGCCAGCGGCCGGCGTCGAATACCTGGTGCGACATCCGTTCGCGCGTCTCCGCCAGCGCGGCGGCGACCCGCTCCGCGTCGAGTCCGCGCAGATCCCGGCGCGGCATCGCGTAACGCGGCACGGAGGCCAGCACTTGCTGGGTGCCGTCGCGGTTGAATATCGCCCGCAGCATGTCGTGGCGTTCGATCAGCCGGTTGAGCGCATTCGTAAACCGCTCCTCGTCGAACGCCGGCACCCATGCCTCCCCGTATCCATGCGCGCCGACGCCGCCGAGGCCGATGGTGGCCTCGCGGCCGACCCAGTAGGCCTGTTGAATGTCGGTCAACGGGAAAGGTTCGTAGCGATGCTCCCAATCGGGCTGCAAGGCGGCGAAGGCATAGCCGTCGTCCGCCGTGTCCGCCGCCTCGGCCGTTCCTGCTCCGCCCTGGGCCGCGTCGTCGGCCGGCTTGCGCGCCGCCTCGTTTTGCAATGCCTCGACCAGGTCGGCCAGGACCGGTTTCTGGAACAGGCGGCGCAGCGTCAATTTGACCGGCAATTGCAGATTGATCGCATGCACCAGTCGTGTCGCCAGCAGCGAATGCCCGCCGAGCGCGAAGAAATTGTCTTGCGCGCCGACCCGTTCCACGCGCAGGATGCCGGCCCAGATGCGCGCCATCCCGGCTTCGAGCTCGTTGCGCGGCGCGACGTAGGCTTCCGCACTCCGCGGCGCGTCGGGTGCCGGCAGCGCCTGGCGATCGATCTTGCCGTTGGTGGTGAGCGGCAAGCGCTCCAGGCCGACCCAGCGCGTCGGCACCATGTGGTCGGGAACATGCCGCTGCAGGTATTGGCGCAAGATCTCGGCATCGGCGTCGCCGACGACGTAGGCCACCAGGTGCTTGTCGCCGGGCCGGTCCTCGCGCACGACGGCGACCGCCTCCCGCACCTGCGGATGCTGCTGGAGCAGGTATTCGATCTCGCCGAGTTCGACGCGGAAGCCGCGCAGCTTGACTTGCGTGTCCGCGCGGCCGATGTATTCGATCGCGCCGTCGGGCCGATAGCGCGCCAGGTCGCCGGAGCGATACATGCGCGAGCCCGGCGCGCCGAAGGGATCCGGCACGAATCGTTCCGCCGTCAGGCCCGGCTGGTTCAGATAGCCGCGCGCCAATCCGGCGCCCGCGATGTACAGCTCGCCCGTGACGCCGATCGGCACCGGGTTGCAAGCGGCATCCAGCACGTACATCCGGACATTCGCGATCGGCTTGCCGATCGGCGGAAGGCTGGGCCAGGCCGCCGATTCCGCGGTCGGCAACGCATGCTGGGTGACGACATGGGTTTCGGTCGGCCCATACTGGTTGTACAGGCAGGCGCCGCCGAGTTCGTGCAGCAAGGCGCGCAGATCGTCGTTGACTTGCAAGGCCTCGCCGGCCGTGATGATTTCGCAGCGGCCTGGCGGTGTTTCGATCTGCGTTTCGTTCTGCGCATCGATCTGTGCCTCGGCCGGCGCTTCGCTCGCTCGCGGCGCGCGCAGGCTTGCCATCTGCTGCAATACCGCGAACGGCAGGAAGGCGCGCTGGATATCGTGTTCTACGATGAAACGCTGCAACTGTCCCAGGTCCTTGCGGCGCTCCTCGCTCATCAGCACCAGCGTTCCGCCCTGGCATAACGTGCTCCAGATTTCCTGGAACGAGACGTCGAAGCTGATCGACGCGAATTGCAAGACCCGCAGCGGCGCGCAAGCATTGCCGGATGCGCGATGCAGTTGCCAGTCCAGCAGGTTATGCAAACCCCGCCAGGTCTGGCCGACGCCCTTGGGACGTCCGGTGGAGCCCGAGGTATAGATCACGTAGACCAGGTTCGCTCCGTCGACTTGCGTCCGCGGATTGGCGGCGGGCATCGTCGCCTCGATCTCGTGCAGCGCATCGAGACAGAGTACCGGAACGGCGCCGGCCGGCAGCTTGTCTTGCAGGCGCGAGAGGGTCAGCAGCAGCGCCGGGGCGCTGTCCCGCAGCATGTGGCTCAAGCGTTCGGCCGGATAGGCCGGGTCCAGCGGCACGTAGGCCCCGCCCGCCTTCAGCACCGCCAGGATGCCCACCACCATCTCCAGCGACCGCTCCACGCACAAGGCCACCCGCGCGTCCGGTCCCACGCCTTGCGCGCGCAGGTAATGCGCCAGACGGTTGGCGCGCGCATTCAAGTCGCCGTAGCTCAGGCATTGGCCCTCGTATTCGACGGCGACGGCACCGGGATAGCGCTCGGCCTGGGCTTCGAACAACTCATGCAGGCAGCGGTCGTCGACAGGCTCCGCTTCCGTGCGGTTCCACTCCACCAGCATCCGCTGCCGCTCGCTCTCCTCCAGCAACGGCAACCGCGCCGGCGGCCGGCTCGCATCGGCTGTCATCTCTTCCAGCACCCGCCGCAGGTAGCCCGCGTGCCGCTCCATCGTCGCCGCATCGAACAAGGCAGTCGCGTATTCGAACGCCCCCGTGATCCGCCCTTCCTCTTCGCGCAAGGTCAGCGTCAGGTCGAACTTCGAGATCGTGTGCGGCGAGGCCAGCGCTTCCGTCCGCAAGCCTTCCATGTCGAACCGGCCATCGTCCGTGTTTTGCCAGGCGAACATCACCTGGAACAGCGGCGTATGCGCCAGGCTGCGTTCCGGCTTGAGCTGCTCGACCACCTGTTCGAACGGCAAGTCCTGGTGGTCTTGCGCGCCCAGGGCGATCTCTTTCACCCGTGCCAGCAAGTCTTCCACCGTCGCGCAGCTTCCCACGTCGATGCGCAGCGCCAGCGTGTTGACGAAGAAACCGATCAAGCCTTCGACTTCGCTGCGCCGCCGGTTGGCCGTCGGCGTGCCGATCACCAGGTCGTGCTGGCCCGACAGGCGCGACAGCACGATGGCCCAGCCGGCCAGCAGGGTCATGAACAGGGTGCCGCCGGTGCGCAGGCTCAGCGCCTTCAAGCCGGCGCTGAGCGCTTCGTCCAGTTCCAGCCGCAGCAAGGCGCCGCTGTAATCCTGTTCCGCCGGGCGCTTGCGGTCGGTGGGCAGTTCGAGCAGGGCCGGGGCGCCGGCCAGCGTGTCGCGCCAATAGGCGGTTTGCCGGGCGAGCGTCTCGTCGCCGAGCCAGGTGCGTTGCCAGGCGGCG
>DASPLX010000007.1:0-170462 GCA_035627375.1 Paucimonas sp.
CCTGGGCCGGGCCAATTGGCTATTTGCCGGCAGCTTGCGTGCCGGGCAGCGTGCCGCGGCCATCATGAGCCTGGTCCAATCGGCCAAGCTGAATGGACATGACGCCTTCGCCTACATGAAGGATGTGCTCGAACGCCTGCCATCCTGGCCGAACAACCGCATCGACGAACTCTTGCCGCACCGCTGGAGCCCGGCTGCGTAACCTCGCATGTATCCCGCGTCAATGTGAGATGCCCAGGTGCTTACGGCGAACTCTAGAACTCATTTCATAAATAGTCGACCCCCACTATTTATGAAATGAGTTTTAATAAAAAAAAGACATCACCACCGGCATCCTGCCGAAAGCGATGTCCTTATCGCGAAAGCCGCCGCGGCACGAGCGCCCCCGTTGCCGCGCACTTGCCAAGGATCAGAACGGCATCTCGTCCGTGAACTGATCGGTATTCCCGCCCTCTTTCCGTCGCCCGCGCGCTTGCTTTTCGCTGCCATAGCCGCTGCGCGAAGCGGGCGTATGCCGCTGCGAACGATGCGCCGACGCCTCCTCGGCCGTTTCTTCATCGGCATAGGCTTCCGGTTCTTCCGCGCCGTCGTTGACGCCGAGTTCGTCTTGGTAGAACTCGTAATGATGCGCGCCGAGCATCTGCATCTGGTCGCCGATGATTTCGGTCGTGTAGCGCTCCTTGCCATCCTTATCGGTCCACTTGCGCGTGTGCAGACGGCCTTCGATATAGACCAGCTCGCCCTTCTTCAGGAATTGCGCAGCCGTCTCGCCGAGCTTGCGATACAGCACGACGCGATGCCATTCGGTCGCTTCCTTCTTTTCGCCGCTGGCCTTGTCGGTCCATTTGTCCGAGGTGGCGATATTGAGGTGGCAAACGCAATCGCCGTTGGCCGTGTAGCGCGCTTCCGGGTTGCGCCCCAGGTTGCCCAGTACGATGACTTTGTTGATGGATGCCATATCCGCTTCCTTGCTCCTATTTGATGGAAAGGCGCATGCCTTCTTCAAGATGCGCTCCGGGCACTTGCTGTCCCGCCTTCAGCGCCGTGAGAATCGCTTTCTTGTCCGGGGCCGGCGGCCCAGGCGGCGGAACACGCAGGTAGGTTGGCGGCACGCTGTCGGCATCGTCGATGACGGCGGCGGCGGGCTTGCGGTAGAGCGCGAACGTGAACAGCCCGGTATAGGCGCGGTCGCGCCCGGAAGCTTGCAGCAACGCCTGGATCAAGTGCTCGATCCGGGCGATCGCGGCGGCATCGCGCTCAGCCTGCTCGCGCAGGCTTTCCGCGCGTTCGAGCCGGGCATCGCGCGTGGCCGCCAGCATGCGACGCAGCTTGGCGAGCGACTCCAGTTTTTCATCGAGCGGCCAGGCCAGCCCTTCCAGCGTATCGTCCACCGCCTGCTGATCCGGCTGCTCGGCGCGCAATTGCTCGCCGAGCGCGCGGATCTCGGCCGCGACTTCGAAAGCTTCGAAGATGTTCATGCCGCCCCCGAGCGCTGTCCTTGGCCGCCGCGTCCGTTCGGGCGCGGGGCGCGCGTCGGCGCGGTGCCGTTCCCGGCGGTGACATCGATCTCGTCCTCTTCGGCCGGCGCGGCGGCGCCCGCCGTTTCAGCCTCGTCGTCCATCGCTTCGGCGCTTCGCAGCGCGGCTTCTTCCAACTCATGCTTGCGCATGTTGGTCAAGCGGTTGAAGTCGCGTTTTGCCTGTTCGTCATGCAAGGCGTCGCAGAGCGCGGCGGCGATGCGATAGGCTTCCCGCAGATCGTCTATCGTCCGTGCATTGTTGATGCCGTCGGACAAGGCGGCCAGCTGCTGCGGCCGCAAGGTCTGATGCGGCGCCGGTTCCACGCCCTGGTTCAGCCAGTCGAGCAGGCGGCGGCCCATGTCGGCATCCGGCTTCTCGATGATCTGGTTGTCGAACAACTGGGTGCGGTCCTTGCCGACGAAACCGTTGTGGCTCTGGTCCATTTCCATGAACAGCGTGAATTCGTATTCGATGCCGTCGCGCATCACCGGCGCCAAGCCGACTTTCTTGACCTTGCCCGTCTTGCTGCCGTCGGCTTCCTGCACGTAATCCATCTTTGAACGCATGGTCGCGATGATGTGGCAAGGGCTTTGCAGCATGGCCTCGATCAAGGCGGTGTGCTTGGGCGTGACGGTGCGCCATGCCGCCCAGGTATTGCCGGTCTTATCGGCGATCTTGCCCTGCATGTCAAGCGCCCCGCCCTCGCCGGCCCAGGCATGCGACAGGCTGTCGATGATGATGGTATCGACGCCGGCCATTTCGAAGGCGTGAATCGCGGCGACATAGTTGTCCGGGGCGAACGGGGGCGTCAATTCGATGACGTCGAAGCCGCCGGGAATCAAGTCGGCATACAAATGCGCGCTGCGGTGCTCGGTATCGATCACGCCGATCCGCCCGCCGAGACCGGAAGCGATCAGCAACGCCGTATAGCTCTTGCCGCTACCTGCGGGGCCGGCGATGCCGAGCCGCAACTTGGCCCGCTCCTTGGCTGCCGGACGGATTTCGAATTTCATATTTCCCATGATAGTGATGCTCCAAATGCAATATTTGCGGCGCGCACAAAAAACGCGGATACGGCATTTTTCGCGCCGTATCCGCTTTTTCTTTGATATCACTCAGATGGGAATGTTCCCTGAAAAATCAACGGCTTATAGGATAAACCGGAGAAATTTTTCAGGTTTCGGGAGCAGCCAGCAGCGCCATCTGCCCGGCATCCAGATAGCACCATTCGCCCTCCTCCAGCCCGAGCGCATCGAGCGTGAGACGGCCGATCGCCGTGCGGCGCAGCGCCGAACAATGATTGCCGGCCGCCGCCAGCATGCGCTTGACCTGATGATATTTGCCCTGTTCCAGCACGATCTCGAGGCGATGCTCGTCCACGCGGCTACAACTGACCGCCCGCAACGGCGCCGGCTCGTCGTGCAATTGCACGCCGCCCAGGAGCCGGTCGATCAGTTCCTGCGTCACCGGCGCGTGCGTGGTGGCGACGTAGAGCTTGGGCACGTGCCGCTTCGGCGACGATTGGGCATGGATGAAGGCGCCGTCGTCCGAGAGCAGCAGCATGCCGGTCGTGTCGTGATCGAGCCGGCCCACGGGTTGCACGTCGCGCCAGCTGAATTGCTCCGGCAACAGGCTCAGCACGCCGGGATGATGGCTGGGCTTGCGCGAGCACTCGTAGTCGGCCGGTTTGTTGAGCACGGCATAGATGTGCTCGCGATAATCCCATTCCTCCTCGAACAGGGAGAAGCGAAGGCCTTCGGTCTCGAAAACCGCCTTGTAATCGGTGACGATGGCGCCGCCGACGGCGACTTCGCCGTCGCCGATCAATTGCCGGCACCACTTGCGGGTGCCGAATCCCTGCGATTGCAGGATGCGGTCGAGACTTTGCTTGCTCATGGAAATGCTTGGCTTCTTTCTCATACGATGCGGCGATACAGGCCGGTCTCCCGCTCCATCGCGGCATAGCCGGCGATGAACGGATCGGATTCCGGGTGCTCGATGCCGTTGACGCTCAACAGGCCGAAGCGCGGCAAGCTTTCATGGAACAGCTGCAGGGTCCGCCGCTTGAGCCCGGGGCCGAATTCGGCCAGCGTGTCGCGGCAGACAATCAGTTCGAATTCGTTGAACGAGGCATCGGTGGCGAGATTGTACTGGGCCCAGGTGATGTTCGTCGCCAATCGCGGCTCGAACGCCGGTTCGCCGCCGCTGTCGCGCAGGTACTCCCGGAGCGTCCGCCGGCCGCCGCTGGCGACGTAATTGCGCTCGTAATCGGCGAGGCGGGAGGCGGAAAGCCGCCCTTTCGCCGCCTCCTGGAGCAGCGTTTCGTTCGCGCCGGTGGCGAAGATTTGGGTCTTGTCGTGCAAGCCTTCCTCAAGCAACAGGATAACCAGGCCGAACACGTCCTCCGGCGCGACGCATTCCGCGATCCAGATCCTGGGCGTCGGGCGCGAACGCAGCCAGGTTCCCAGCGCAGCGCGCAAGACGCGGAAGTGCCCGGGATCGCCGTACAGCGCCGCCGGCCGCAGGCTCAGCGCGCGCAACAGCCGAATGCCGGTCGCGGCGTCGTGCAGCATGCGATCCTGCACCGCCGAAACGGTCGCCAGGCCGTCGGCCCGCATGAAGCCGAGCAGCTTCCGGCGCAAGGGTTCGCGCCGGTAACCGCGGAAGTCATGGCCGAAGCGCTGGAAGATTCCCTCCAGCAGCAAATCGATCTCCAGCCCCTCCAGCTCTTGCGCGCTATCCAACACCGGCCCGCCTTACTGATGATGCAGCCACACGCGCATCAGCGACAACAATTGCACGACGTCGACCGGCTTGGTGATGTAATCGGAAGCCCCGGCGGCCAGGCATTTGTCGCGATCGCCCTTCATCGCCTTCGCCGTCAGCGTGATGATCGGCAGCGATTTGAATTTCGGATTGCGGCGGATCGCGCGCATCGTGTCGTAGCCGTCCATCTCGGGCATCATGATGTCCATCAGCACGATCTCGATGCCGGGGTCCTTTTCCAGCACCTCGATGCCGTCGCGGCCGTTCTCCGCGAAGCTCACCCGCATGTGCTGCCGCTCCAGGACCGAGCTCAAGGCGAAGATGTTGCGCAGGTCGTCGTCGACGATCAGCACCTTGCGGCCTCCCAGCCCGCTCTCGGCGGCGTGGTATTCGTCGAGCATGCGGCGCTGCTCCTCGGGCAGGCTGGCGTGCGAACGATGCAGGAACAACGCGGTCTCGTCGAGCAGGCGTTCCGGCGAGCGCGCATCCTTCAGCACCACCGTCTTGGCGATGCGCTTGAGCTTGGTCACTTCCTTGCGGTCGAGTTCCTTGGCGGTGTAGACCACGACCGGCAGATCGCGCAGCGCCGTGTCCTTGCCGACGGTTTCGAGCAATTCGAGGCCGTCGATGTCGGGCAGCGTGAGATCGAGCACGACGCAGTCGTAGCGCGTCGCTTTCAAGGCATCGAGCGCTTCCTTGCCGGTGCCGACGGCCGTGGTGTTGACGTCCGTGTCGCCGATCAGCCGCACGATGTTGTCGCGCAGCGCGACGTCGTCCTCGACCACCAAAAGGTTGCGCTTGCCGCGCATCAGGAATTGCTGGATGCGCGTGAATTCCTCCTGCAGCCGCTCGGCGCTCACCGGCTTGACCAGGTAGGAAATCGCGCCGCGCCGCAGGCCTTGCTCGCGCTCGTTCAGGCTCGACAGCACATGCACCGGAATATGGCGCGTGCCGGGATCGCGCTTCAGGCGCTCCAGCACAGTGAAACCGTCGATGTCGGGCAGATCGATGTCGAGCAGGATCGCCGTCGGCAGGTAATCGCGCGCCAGCGTCAAGGCGGCGTCGCCGGTGGTGCTGACGATCCCCTTGAAGTTCTTCTCGCGCGCGTAATCGAGCAGGATCTTGGCGAAGCGCGGATCGTCTTCCACGATCAGCACCGCAGGATCGCCGGGCGCCACCAGCGCCCGGTCGTCGAACGCGGTTTCATAGGGCACGACGTCCGCGACATTCTCGCTGGCGCGCAGCGGACCATCGTTCTTGGCGTCCGCCGCGGGATCGGCGTCCTTGCGCGCATAAACCACGTTGGTCTGGGCGGCCAGCGCCTTGGACGACTTCTGCGGCATTTGATGCGCCGGCGCGACATCGATGGTCTCGGCGCGATAGTACGGCAGGTAGAGGGTGAAGGTGCTGCCGCGGCCGAGCTCGCTCTCGACGCGGATCTCGCCGCCCAAGAGACGCGCCAGTTCGCGGCTGATCGACAGGCCCAGGCCGGTGCCGCCGTACTTGCGCGCGGTGCTGCCGTCGGCTTGCTGGAAGGCCTCGAAGATCAACTGCAGCTTGTCGCTGGCGATCCCGACGCCGGTATCGCTGACCGAGAACGCCAGCACCGAGTCGGCCTGCGACAAGGTCGGATGCTCGGACGACCAGCCGTCCTGGACGGTCAGGATGGTGAGCGAGACCTGGCCGTGCGACGTGAACTTGAACGCGTTCGAGAGCAGGTTCTTCAGGATCTGCTGCAGGCGCGTGGTGTCGGTCATCATCGATTCCGGCAGGTTGGGCGCCAGTTCGACGGAGAACTCCAGGTGCTTGACCTCGGCCATGTGGCGGAAGGTTCGCTCCAGGTAATTGCGCATCGTCAGGAAGCGGTATTCGCTGACTTCCAGCGTGACGGTGCCCGACTCGATCTTCGACAGGTCGAGGATGTCGTTGATGAGCGTCAGCAGGTCGCTGCCGGAGCTGTAGATCGTTTTCGCGTATTCGACCTGGCGCTCCGAGAGATTGCCCTCCGGATTGTCGGACAGCTGCTGGGCCAGGATCAAGAGGCTGTTCAAGGGCGTGCGCAGCTCGTGCGACATGTTGGCGAGGAACTCGGACTTGTACTTGGACGACAGCGCCAGCTGGGTCGCCTTCTCTTCGAGCGCGCGCTTGGCCTGTTCCACCTCGGCATTCTTGCGCTCCACCTCGATGTTCTGGTCGGACAACAGGCGCGCCTTCTCGGCCAGTTCCTGGTTGGTCTGCTGCAGTTCCTGCGCCAGCGATTGGGATTGCTTCAATAGGCTCTCGGTACGGCTGTTGGCCTCGATCGTGTTGAGCACCACGCCGATCGATTCCATCAACTGGTCGAGGAAGGACAGGTGGGTTTCGGTGAAGCGGTCGAGCGAAGCGATCTCGATCACCGCCTTGACCTGCTGTTCGAACAGGATCGGTAGCACGACGATATTGGTCGGCGGCGCCGCGCCCAGGCCGGACGACACCTGGATGTAGTCGCGCGGCACGTTGGTAAGCCAGATGCGCGTCTTCTCGAGGGCGCACTGGCCGACCAGGCCTTCGCCAGGCAGGAAGGAAGCCGGCAGCTTGCGGTTCGAACGATAGCCGTAGCTGGCGATCATGTGCAGGCGCGGATCCTTTTCCTGCGAATCCATCATGTAGAACACGCCGTGATGGGCCGAGACCAGGGGCGCCAGCTCGGACAGGATCAGCGAGGTCACCGCTTCCAGGTTGCGCTGGCCCTGCAGCAGGCGCGTGAAGCGCGCCAGGTTGGTCTTCAGCCAGTCCTGCTGCGCGTTCTTCTGCGTGGTTTCCTTCAGGTTGCGGATCATCTCGTTGATGTTGTCCTTCAGATCCGCCACCTCGCCGCGCGCTTCAACCTGGATCGAGCGCGACAGGTCGCCGCGCGTCACCGCCGTCGCCACTTCGGCGATCGCGCGCACCTGGGTCGTCAGGTTCGCCGCCAACTGGTTGACGTTCTCGGTGAGGTCTTTCCACGTGCCCGATGCGCCCGGCACGCTGGCCTGGCCGCCGAGCTTGCCTTCCACGCCCACCTCGCGCGCCACCGTGGTGGCCTGTTCCGCGAACACGGCGAGCGTGTCGGTCATCTCGTTGATGGTGTTGGCCAGCGCCGCGATTTCGCCGCGCGCCGCAACGGTCAGTTTCTTCTTCAGGTCGCCGTTCGCCACCGCGGTCACCACGCCGGCGATGCCGCGCACCTGGGCGGTCAGGTTGGCCGCCATGAAGTTCACGTTGTCGGTGAGGTCTTTCCAGATGCCGGCCGCGCCCGGCACGTTGGCCTGGCCGCCGAGCTTGCCCTCGGTGCCCACCTCGCGCGCCACCCGCGTCACTTCCGAAGCGAACGAGGACAATTGATCCACCATCACGTTGATGGTGTCTTTCAACTCCAGGATCTCGCCCTTGGCGTCGGCCGTGATCTTCTTCGACAAGTCGCCGCGCGCCACCGCCGTGGTCACTGCCGCGATGTTGCGCACCTGGCCGGTCAGGTTCGAGGCCATGAAGTTCACGTTGTCGGTGAGGTCTTTCCAGGTGCCGCCGACGCCCGGCACATAGGCCTGGCCGCCCAATTTACCTTCGGTACCCACCTCGCGCGCCACGCGTGTCACCTCGGAAGCGAAGGAGCGGAGCTGGTCCACCATGGTGTTGATCGTGTCCTTCAACTGCAGGATCTCGCCGCGCACGTCCACCGTGATCTTCTTCGACAGGTCGCCGTTCGCCACCGCCGTGGTCACCTCGGCGATGTTGCGCACCTGCGAGGTCAGGTTGCCCGCCATCGAGTTCACCGAGTCGGTCAAGTCCTTCCAGGTGCCGGCCACGCCCTTCACCTGGGCCTGGCCGCCCAATTTGCCCTCGGTGCCCACCTCGCGCGCCACGCGCGTCACTTCCGAAGCGAACGAGGACAACTGGTCCACCATCACGTTGATGGTGTTCTTCAGCTCCAGGATCTCGCCCTTGGCGTCGGCCGTGATCTTCTTCGACAGGTCGCCGCGCGCCACCGCCGTGGTCACCTCGGCGATGTTGCGCACCTGGCCGGTCAGGTTCGACGCCATGAAGTTCACGTTGTCGGTCAAATCCTTCCAGGTGCCGGCCACGCCCTTCACCTGGGCCTGGCCGCCGAGCTTGCCCTCGGTGCCCACCTCGCGCGCCACCCGCGTCACTTCCGAGGCGAACGAGTTCAATTGGTCCACCATCACGTTGATGGTGTTTTTCAGCTCCAGGATCTCGCCCTTCACGTCCACCGTGATCTTTTTCGACAAATCGCCGTTCGCCACCGCCGTCGTCACGTCGGCGATGTTGCGCACCTGGCCGGTCAGGTTGCCGGCCATCGAGTTCACCGAGTCGGTCAAGTCCTTCCACGTACCCGCGACACCCGGCACGTTGGCCTGGCCGCCGAGCTTGCCTTCGGTGCCCACCTCGCGCGCCACCCGCGTCACTTCCGAAGCGAACGAGGACAACTGGTCCACCATCACGTTGATGGTGTTCTTCAGTTCGAGGATCTCGCCCTTGGCATCGGCCGTGATCTTCTTCGACAAGTCGCCGCGCGCCACCGCCGTGGTCACTTCCGCGATGTTGCGCACCTGGCCGGTCAGGTTCGAGGCCATGAAGTTCACGTTGTCGGTAAGGTCTTTCCAGGTGCCGCCGACGCCCGGCACATAAGCCTGGCCGCCGAGCTTGCCTTCGGTGCCCACCTCGCGCGCCACCCGCGTCACTTCCGAAGCAAACGAGGACAATTGATCCACCATCACGTTGATGGTGTTCTTCAGTTCGAGGATCTCGCCCTTCACGTCCACCGTGATCTTCTTCGACAAATCGCCGTTCGCCACCGCCGTGGTCACCTCGGCGATGTTGCGCACCTGGCCGGTCAAGTTACCCGCCATCGAGTTCACCGAGTCGGTCAAATCCTTCCACGTGCCGCCAACGCCCGGCACATAAGCCTGGCCGCCGAGACGCCCTTCCGTACCCACCTCGCGCGCCACGCGCGTCACCTCCGATGCGAAGGAACGCAGCTGGTCCACCATGGTGTTGATCGTGTCCTTCAGCTGCAGGATCTCGCCGCGCACGTCCACCGTGATCTTCTTCGACAGGTCGCCGTTCGCCACCGCCGTGGTCACCTCGGCGATGTTGCGCACCTGCGAGGTCAGGTTGCCCGCCATCGAGTTCACCGAGTCGGTCAAATCCTTCCAGGTGCCGGCCACGCCTTTCACCTGCGCCTGGCCGCCCAATTTGCCTTCGGTACCCACTTCGCGCGCCACGCGCGTCACTTCCGAGGCGAACGAGGACAGCTGGTCCACCATCGTGTTGGCCGTCGTCGCCGCGCGCAGGAACTGCCCTTTCAGCGGCCGGCCGTCGACGTCGAGCGCCATGCTCTGCGATAGATCGCCTTTCGCGACGGCGCCGATCACGCGCGCCATCTCGGTCGTCGGGCGCACCAGGTCGTCGATCAAGGCATTGACCGAATTGATGATCATTCCCCAGCCGCCGGCCGTATGGGAAATCTTGGCGCGCTCCGACAGCCGGCCTTCCCGGCCCACCACCCGGCTGACATTCGAGATTTCCTTGGCGATCTCTTCCTTGGTCTCGATGATCTCGTTGACCGTGTCGGCGACCTTGCCGGCGATGCCGGTCCAGTCGGTCGGCATGCGTACGGAGAAGTCGCCCTTCTTCAGCGCCGTCAGTGCCGCCAGCAGCACCTTGACGTCCAGTTCCTGATTCACATCGATCGTCATATCCATGGGGAATATCCTCAAAACGCACCGGGCGGCTCATGCAGCGGCCGCACCGGAATTTGTCTCCGAATTTGAATAGTGCTAATTATGCTTTTGCCGTGGACAAAAGGTGAGTTGCCAGCGTATCGGCCGGCAGGGGTTTGCTGAACAGGAATCCCTGATATTCGTCGCATCCGAGATTTTTCAGTATCGCGAGTTGTTCTTCTGTTTCCACGCCCTCGGCCACCACGCGCAGCGCCAAGGCGCGCGCCATGTTGATGATGGCGGCCACGATCGCGGTGCTGCCGGAATCGTTGCCCAGATCGCGCACGAAGGATTGGTCGATCTTCAGGATGTCGATCGGCAATGCCTTCAATACCGACAGCGACGAATAACCGGTGCCGAAATCGTCGATCGCGATCGTGATGCCGCTTTCGCTGATTTCCTGCAATACCGCGGTCGCCGTCTCCAGATCGCGGATCAACAGCGATTCGGTGATTTCGAGTTGGAGGCAGGAGGGATGGATATCGAACCTGGATAGCGTATTGCGGATCGCGCTCGGCAGTTCGGGGTGGATCTGCGGAATCGCGATATTCACCGCGATCGGCAGCTTGGGCAGCGCCGATTGCGCATCGATCCAGCGCTTGGCTTGCGCGCAGGCGGCGGACAGGACTTGCTCGCCGATCGAGATCAACTGACCGCTGTCGGCGGCCTCGTTCAGGAAATCCGAGCCGGTGATCAGGCCGAGGCGCGGATGATGCCAGCGCAACAGTGCCTCCACCCCGGCGACGCGGCCGGATTGGATTTCTATCTTCGGCTGGTAATAGAGCTCGAACTGGTTCTCCTCGAGCGCGCGTTGCAGCTCGTGTTCGAGCCGGATCCGTTCCAGCAGGCGAGCATTGAGTTCCTCATGGAAGAACTGGACGCTGCCGCGCTCCTGCTGCTTGGCATGGTACATCGCCAGATCGGCGTTCTTCATCAGCGTCTGCACCGTCGTGCCATCCTGGGGATAGATGCTGATGCCGATGCTGATCGAGGTCCTCAGACTGTGCGGGCCGATGCCATAGGGCATCTTGTTGGCGTGAATGATCTTCTTCGCCACTTCGGCGGCGCCTTCGTAACTCAACGGCCCTTCCATCAGGATCACGAACTCGTCGCCGCCAAGACGCGCCACCATATCGGACTCGCGCACGGAATGATTGATGCGGCCGGCCACCTGCAGCAGCAGTTCGTCGCCGACATCATGCCCGAGCGTATCGTTGATCGTCTTGAAGCGATCCATGTCGAGGAACAGCAGCGCCAGGCCGCGGTTGTGCCGTTGCGCGCGCGCGATGGCGTCCTCGAGCTTTTCGATCAGCGAGCGGCGGTTCAGCAGGCCGGTCAACGGATCGCGTGTCGCCAGTCCGTGGGCCCGCTCTTCCGCCTGCCGTCGCTCGACGATTTCCGCCTCCAGCGTGGCGTTGATGCGCTTGAGATCCTGCACCCGCTGCACCTGCAGGTCGCGATTCAACTCGGCCAGTTCCTGCGTTTGCCGGCGCAACTGCATGTTCTTCTTGGCCAGCTCGATGAAGACCGACACCTTGGCCTGGAGAATTTGCGGAATCACCGGCGTCAGGAGGTAATCGACGGCGCCGCGCTGGTAGCCCTGCAGCCGGTAGATTTCGTCGCCGTAATGCGCCGTGATGAATATGATCGGCACCGAGGCCGTGCGCGGATGCGAATGAATCGCTTCCGCGGTTTCGAAACCGTCCATGCCAGGCATGCTGACGTCGAGCAGGATGACCGCGAACTCATGGACCAATACCTGCCGCAACGCTTCCTCGCCGGAAGTTGCCGTGTGAATCTCGTAATCGTCGCCTTCGGGAGTACGCGCCAACAGGCTTTCCAATGCGAGCAGGCTCGCGGGATGGTCGTTGACGACAAGAACTTTGGGTTTGAGCACGGCTGTAAGCACGTCGTTTATTTGGCCCAGTCAAGCTGAAGAGGCACGGAATAAAATCGGGAGTGGCAACACTCCTGTATTCAATATTTCCGAACAAGCGGCATTGATATTCCGCAATATTTTGTGCGAAGCAAAATGGCGCTTCGGTAACGTGAGACCGCCGATTCGATAAATAATTCTGGCAGCGGTTCCATTTGCCGTATTGCCGCAGGTCAAACAAATCCGGTCACTGAGTTTGCCGGACGTTACTTTTCTTGCGGCGCATGTCGAACGGCCCCTTGACCACGGTCTCATTCTTTCCTGTCCGCTGCTTGCCGGTAACGCTGTTGAAGGTGATGACATCGTGATCGCCTTCCTGCGGCGTCTCGGTGCCGCCGTCGGCAACCGGAATCGAAATCGTCAGCGACATGCCCTTATCATGCCCGGTATTGATCGTCAATTGACCGCCCAGGCTGCTGACGCGTTCCTTGATGCCGATCAGTCCGAAGGAATTGGACTTCCGGCGACAGCCCGGATAAGTGCCGATGCCGTTGTCGGCGACACGCAGTATGACCAGATCGTCCTTCTGGTGCAAATCGATCTCGACGCGATTGGCCTGCGCATGGCGGATGACGTTGTTGAGCGACTCCTGCAGGGTGCGGAACAGCGCCGTCGCGCGCTTGTCGTCCAGATTCAGGTCTTGCTTATCCATCGTCAAGCGGCATGCGATGCCGCTGCGCCGCTGGAATTCCTGGACCTGCCATTCGATCGCCGCGTTCAATCCCAGGTCGAGCACGCTCGGCCGCAGGTTGTTGATGATCGCGCGCATGCTCTTCATGGTCGTGTCGATCTGTGCCAGCACGTTGTACACCTTCGCGTTGAGCCGCGGATGGCTCTTGCCCGTGCGTTCGTACAGCATCGAGATGTCGAGCCGCAGCGCCAGCAGGTTCTGTCCGAGTTCGTCGTGGATCTCGCGGGCGATGCGCTTGCGTTCGTCTTCCTTGATCTGCTCCAGATGGCTGGCCAGCATGCGCAATTCCTCGCGCGACTGGCGCAAGGCTTCCTCGGCGGCTTGGCGTTCGGCGATATGCTGCAAGTCGCGCATGCGCTGCACCTGGAGGGTACGGTTGACCTCGGCCAATTCCTCCGTCTTGTTCTGCAACTGGAGATTCTTCCTGGCGAGATCGACGAAGACGGAAACCTTGGTCTGCAGGATCTGGGGAATCACCGGCACGAACAGATAGTCGACCGCACCCTTCTGATAGCCCTTTAACCGATGCATTTCGTCGGCGAACTGCGCGGTGATGAAAATGATGGGAATCGATGCCGAGCGCGGATGGGAGTGAATCGCCTCCGCGGTTTCGAAACCGTCCATACCCGGCATGCTGATATCGAGCAGGATGACCGCGAACTCGTGCTTCAGCACCTGACGCAAGGCCTCTTCCCCGGAGCGCGCGCTGATGACTTCGTAATCGCCATCCCCTGCGGGCCGCTCGAGCAAGCTCCCCAAGGCAAGCAGGCTGGCGGGGTGATCGTTGACGATGAGGACTTTCGGCTTTTGCAATTGGTTTCTTTGTTCTTGCGACATAAAAAACGGCCCCGGATGCCAGACAGATCTGCGCTTAGTGGCACCGACCCTGCCTGTCTCCCGAGGCCTCCGCCTACTCCAATCCCTTGGACTTATGATTTCTATTCTGTGCCAAAAGCGATATTAAAACAATCGCGGGCTGGCGAAAACGGTGCCCACTCCGCGCGGCGCCCCTTGCGCCGGAGTAAAGAGCGTCTCAATAGGCATCCTCCCACGCGACGCTCAGTCGCATCGCGCATTGAATCAACCCCACCATGCTGTAGGTCTGCGGGAAATTGCCCCATTGCTCGCCGGTGGCATAATCCAGATCTTCCGCCAGCAAGCCCAAGTGATTGCGCCTTGCGAGCACCATCTCGAAGAGCTCGCGCGCCCGTTCCTTGAGGCCGGCCTGCGCCAATGCAAGTATCCACCACAAGGTACACACCAGGAAAGCGCTTTCCGGGCGTCCGAAATCGTCTTCCTCATCGTAGCGCAGCAGGAAGTCGCCGCGTTGCAAGTGTTTTTCGATCGCGTCGATGGTGGAGAGAAAGCGTGGATCGCTCGCCTGCAGGAATTGGATCTCCCCCATCAGCAACAAGCTGGCATCCAGTTTGTCGCCGCCGAAAGTCGATACGAAGCACTCCAGTTTCGGATTCCACGCGGAATCGCAGATCGTACGATGGATCTTTTCGGCATGCGCCGCCCAATAGTGCGCCCGGTCGGGCAATTGCAGCCGGCGCGCGATCTTCGCCAGGCGGTCGCAGGCTGCCCAGCACATGAGGCTGGAAAACGTGTGTATACGTTTCGAGCCCCGCAATTCCCATATGCCGGCATCCGGCACCTTATGGTGCCGGACCGCGAGATCGCCGAGCCGTTCGAGATCGTTGAACATCTGCCGTCCCGGCGGACGCGCGAGCCGGGAATCGAAAAATGCATGCGTGCCGGCAAGGATCGCCGCGCCGAATACATCGTTCTGCAGTTGATAATAGGCGAGGTTTCCCACCCGCACCGGTCCCATGCCGCGATAGCCATCCAAGGCGGTCGCCACCCATTCGTCGAGCACCGCCTCGCGCCGGATGCCGTACACGGGCTGCAGCGGCGCGTCGCGCGTATCAGCGATGATGTTCAGGATGTAATCGAGATAGCTCTCCATCGTATCGGTCGCGCCGAGCCGATTGAGCGCGTTGACCACGAAATAGGCGTCGCGCAGCCAGCAATAACGGTAATCCCAGTTGCGGCCGCTGCCCGGCGCCTCCGGAATCGAGGTCGTCACCGCGGCGATGATCGCGCCGGTATCGTCGAACGCGTTGAGCTTGAGCGTGATGGCGGAACGGATCACCACGTCCTGCCATTCGAACGGTATCGCCAGGTTGCGCACCCAGTAATGCCAGTACATGAGCGTCTTCTCGTAGAAGGAACGGCCGATCTCGTGCGGCGAACCGTCGACGGTTTCATCCGGCCCGATGATCAGCGTCACGCTTTCCTGCAGGAAGAACGGCTTTTCGTGGGTAATCGAGGCGATCGACGCATCGGTGGTCAGGCGCATCGCCTGCGACGATCCGCTATAGGAAATATGATGCGCGCCGCATCGCACCTCGGCCGGCCGCTGCCCGTAGTTGACCGCCGGTTTCACGCGTAAGGTGATGCGCGGACGACCGGCGCTGCGCTTGACGATACGCACCAGCAAGGAAGGCAGATACATGCGACCGTGCAGGTAAAAGCGCGGCGCGAAGTCGATCACTTCGACGGCATTGCCGGTGGCATCGAAGAGGCGCGTCACCAGAATCGCCGAATTGCGTTCGTATTGCTGTTCCGAATGCGAATACCCCTCCAACCGCACATCGATCATGCCGAACTCCCGCTCACGCGGATTCGATTGCAGCAACGTGCAGCACACCGGATCGCTGTCGAAATGGGGATAACACCACCATACGATTCCTCCCTCGCGATCGACCAGCGCGCTGGTGCGCGAATTTCCGATTAAGCCGAGATCGAGTGTCGTCATGATGTTCCTCGTATTTCCTGGAAAGCGCGGCGGCGCCTGCTGCTGAGCCGGGCGATCAGCAGATCGAGCACGCGCGCGATGCCGCCGCGTTCCGGCACGAAGAACTCGGCGGCGCTGCCCGGCGCGTATTCGATGCGTACCGTCAGGATGTCCGGCCGCCGCAAGCGGAAAACGTCCTCGTCGGTGACGTCGTCCCCGACGTAGACCGCGCCGGCCGCGCCGGACACTTCGATCAAGCGCACCAGCGCGATGCCCTTATTGACCGTATTCCTCGGTAACAGATTGAAAACGCACTTGCCTTCGATCACATGCGGCGCGGGCATCAAGCCGCCGAACCGTACGCGCAGACGATCCGCCGCCGCTCCTTGGTCGGGTGCGAGACGGTAATGCACCGATAGCGAGTACGTCTTGTCCTCGATCTGCACGCCGGGCTCGTCTTCCACGGAAGCGAGCTGCATGATCCAGTCGCGACAGATTTCCCGGTATTCGCCGATGCGTTGCGCCCACCCGGGCACTCCCTCCAACCCGTGATTCCCGACGATATAGGCCGGCTCGAATCCCAGGCGCGGCTTGATGTCGGCGATCGCGCGGCCGGTGACGATGGCCACCGCCGCATGCCGCGCCAGTTCGACCAGGCGCGGCCGGATTCCCGGCGGCAGCCGAACCTGCTCCGGCCGCGCCACGATCGGCGCTAACGTGCCGTCGAAATCGAAGGCGCACAAGACGCCTGGCTTGACCAGCGCATCCAACCGGCGCATGCCGTCGCGCTCGAACAGCGGTTGCATGGAGGAACGAGTCGCATCGGCCATGATCCTCATCCCGGCGCTTGCCAACGGCGCCCGTCCTATACGACGCGGCGCAACGGTTTCCTGCTGTGCGAGCGGATCTTGGTCATGATCCGTTCGCGCTGCCGCAGGCGAGCGGCATCCAGCAGCATATGGCCGGCCCAACGATACACGTTGTAGTCGCGCACGCGCGAACGCAGTCCGCGCATGCGCTCGCGCTGCTCGCCGTCCGGCATGGTCAGCGCCCGATACAACGCCTCGGCGCCTTGCTCGATGTGATACGGATTGACGATCAGCGCCTCGTGCAATTCGCGCGCCGCGCCGGTGAACTGGCTCAGCACGAGAACGCCGCGTTCGTCGTTGCGCGCCGCGATGAATTCCTTCGCCACGAGATTCATGCCATCGTGCAGGCTGGTCACCAGGCAAACGTCGGCCGCGCGGTAATAGCGGTTGATCAGTTCGGCATCGTGATGTTCCGGCTTGAACGAGATCGGCTCGTAGCCGCCGCTGGAGAAGCGTTTGTTGATGCGCAACACCAGCGCGCGGACGCGCGCGTCGAAACTCTGGTATTCGTCAAGCGAAGAACGGCTCGGGGCCGCGATCTGCACCAGCGTGACGCGGCCGATCAGTTCCGGATGCAGCTCGAGCAGGCGTTCGACGGCCTGGAAGCGTTCGACGATGCCCTTGGTGTAATCGAGCCGGTCGACGCCGACGATCAGCAAATGTTCTTGCGGCATGCCGAGGGCATTCCGTATTTCGGTTCGGCATTCCGCCACGCTCGGCGCATCGATCTCGTCGTTTTCGGGCCAGGCGATCGAGATCGGGTAATACTCGACTTGGGTCAGTTTGCCGCCGTAGGAAATCGTCGACGCCTCATGTTCGATGCGGGTTTCGAGATAACGGTCGACCGTTTCGATGAAGTTCTTGCAATGGAAAGCGGTGTGGAAGCCGAGTATCGTGCTGCCGAGCAAGCCTTCGAGGATTTCCTCGCGCCATGGGCAGATGCCGAAGGACTCCGGATTCGGCCAGGGAATATGCCAGAACGTGATGATGGTGGCGCGCGGCAGCACCTCGTTGACCATGCGGGGCAGGAGCGCGAAATGGTAGTCCTGCACCAGCACGACGGGATCGTCGGTGCGCGCTTCTTTCACGACCGCGTCGGCGAAGCGCTGGTTGACGGCCACGTATTGTTCCCAGTCGGTGGTACGGAACACCGGGCGCACATGGGCGATATGGCAAAGCGGCCACAGTCCTTCGTTGGCGAAGCCGTAGTAATAGCCCTGCTCTTCTTCCTTCGAGAGCCAGACGCGGCGCAAGGTATAGCTCGGCCGGCCGGGGGGCACCGGCACCCGGTCGTTGCGATCGACGCTCTCCCGATCGGCCGACCCGCTGCCGTGCGCGATCCAGGTGCCGGAACAGGCGCGCATGACCGGCTCCACCGCCGTCACCAGGCCGCTGGCCGGGCGCTTCACTTCGACGCCGTGCGGCGTTCGGGCATGAATATACGGCTCCCGGTTGGACACCACGATGACCTCGTCGCCTGCCAGCTGCTCATGCAGCAGGGAACGCAGCTTGTCAGGGGTCCACATTTGCGGCGAGTCGTTCTGGATGCGGCGCTCGATGTTCAACTCGTGCAGCATGGCCTTGAGATCGCCGACCAGCGGACGGATTTCCGGAGGCGTCACCGCGTGCGTCCTGGGCCGCAGATCGCCGCGCAAGATATCCTTGACCGCCGTGATCCAGCCGCGCCAGCTCAAATGGGCGACGAAGACCGTGATCAAGGAGATCACGATCGCCAGCACGGCGAACATCGAGATCACATACTTGCGGGTATCGGCGCTTCGGCGTTCGATGAAACTCATGTCGTGCACCAGCACCAGCCTGCCGAGGTGATGGGTATCCGAATCCAACGGACTTTCGACGACATGCAAGGAACCCTGGGGCAATTGCACGAGTGACTGCGGACGCCCATCCCTCGATTGCGGCAACCGGCAGCCGAGCGACTCGGGATAGGTCACCGTCTTGTACGCCAGCGCCCCGGAAGGATCACAAAACGCCAGTGCGTACAAGCGCTCGTCCTGCAGGGAACGCTCGAACAGCTGGTTGATTTTCCTGCGGTCGCGCAGGGGGACGTATTCGAGAAGCGGCTCGTGCAAGGCGCTGGCCAACAATTGCGAGCGCGTATCCAGATCCTTGACGAACCAGCGCAAGGTCAGGTTGTCGACGAGCGGAACGATCGCGTAGGCAAACAGGCCGAGCACGATGGCGAGCGGCAACACGAACCGCGCGGAAAGGCGAAAGGAGCGAAACTGCATGAGCCGTATTTGTCGATGGACCGCTAATACCGACTCATACGACGGGCGAAAGTTTCCTCTTCTTTAACGTTTTCCGCACCCGCAATTGACCGACTGTATTCGACCTGCGAATTTCCCTTGCTACGCGGCAGCTTGCAACGATTCGGCTCCCTCCATCAGCGATTCCACCGCCCTATCGAACAACGGCGCGTATTCGTAGGGCCGAAAGATGCCGTCGCGCAAAGCTTTCAACAGGGAAATCGACGAATAGACGAGCGTTTGCCCGCTGCGTTCCACGGCGAACATGAACAGCGAACGCTGTTCGCTGACCCACGCCAGCCGCGCCAGCTCGACGGTCTCGCCGACCTGCACCTCGGCGCCGATGCCCAGGCGCATCTGCGCCATCCAATCCTCATCGGTCGCCAGCGCCGGAATCGCCTCGGTCTGGATATGCAGTTCGGCCGCCACGTCGCGGCTGGCAAGCGCCGCCTGCACGGTGTCGCCTTGCACGGTAAGAGGCTCGTTTTCGGCCCACAGATAGCTGCCTTCGCAAATCTGCAGCAGCGAAAAATGCTGGTACAGCTCTTCGAGCGTCATGCCCTTGTTGGCCGCCGGACGCGGCGTCGCGCGCAGAATCTGCATATGGACATCGGCCAACTGGTCGAGCGCTTTCTTGCTTTCCTCCTCGGATACGCGCGCCAGTTCCAATCCTTTTTTCACGCGCTTGACGAGATCGGGCAACAGCTTCATCAACGCATTGCGGTCCTGGCTCGAATATTTCGGCTGGACGCTCCAGGCCAGTTCCGGCAGCACGCCGCGATACTGGTTGATCAGCGTATTGTCCTCGGGCGCACGCGCCAGGAACGTCGCCAATACGCGAACCCAGGTATGCATGATGACGTCGCTGACACGGCGATCGATCTCGAGGGCGGGCAATAGATCGCGCAGCGTGTTCGTCACGCTGAAGCGCATGACGCTGGTCCGTTCCGCTTCCTCGATCGCGTCGATGCGGCTTGCGGTCGCCGCATCGGATTTGCGGTATTGCCGCCGCAGGAACTCTTCGAACTCCTCGAGGCAGGCCGTGAACACCGCCATATCGTCCTCGAATCTTTCGAGGATGCGGTCGACGGTCGCCGCGATTTCGGCGGCGATCCGCTGATCGAACGCCAAGCTCAGATCGACCGCCGAAGCGATGGAGCCGAGACGGTTGAGCAGCAGGCGTGCCGGATGCGCCGGCTGCCGCAGCAGCTCCGGCGTCAGCATCGCGGCCTTCAGGAACGGCGCCTGCAGGCGGCCGATCTCGCCGCGCAGCTTGGCCGGGATATGCTCGTCCTGCAGGATGTATTCGAACAGCAGCCCGACGACATCGACGGTGATGCGCTCGGCCGCGGTCAACTTTTCATGGTCGATCCGCTCGCGCAATCCGGCCGGCCGGTGGCGCTCGCCCGCCGCGGCCGCATGCAGGGACTCCTTTTGCATCCGGTTCAGTTGCAACGCCAGCGCGGGCGAAAGCGCATTGAACGGCGACGGCGCCGGTTCCTTGTCTTGCGCCTGGTTCGCCGAGGTGTTGCCCGTGCCGCGCGGCAGAGGCGCTGGCCGCTTCTGGTTGAACATCTGCCACACGAAATCCTGGAACGCGAGCGCCCGGCCTTCCGTGCTTTCCGGCGCGGCGGGCGCCTCCCCGCCCGGCCGGAATGCCCTGTTCGTCTCGCTCATCTGCGTCTGGAACATCCGCTGCAATCCGCTCTTGATGCGCGTCTCGGCTTCGAGCGACTGTTGAATGCTGATCTCGACGGGCTCCTCGGCAACCGGGGCGATGCTGAATCCCGCGTTGGCGTCGCGCTGCGCCAGGAGCTCGCGCTGGCGCCGCGTGAGATTCGCCGGGCGCGCCAGCAAACGGGAACGGACGCCGTTCGATTCGAATACTTCCCGTATCCCGGTATAGAAGTCCGGCAGGCGGGCGACCAGCACGTTGGAGAAGGCCTCGAACAGCGCCTTGGCGACCGCTTCATTCTTGACCATGTTGGCCAGGACTTCATGAAGAGAACGCGCCAGCAAGTAGGGACGGAACGGGTTTTCGCGCTCGCGCACGTCGTGGTCGCCGTGCAATTGGGCGATGATGATATTGAGCCGGCCCAGGTTTTCGTGATCCGCGTCCCGCATGCGCAAGACCAGCCGGTCCACTTCGATCTGGCGATTGATGGTGTCATCGTCGATCAGCGACAGCCGGTCGGCCGACATGTTGTGCAGCCCGGTGCGCAGATCCGTATACATCGTCTGCATCGCACGTTCCAGGTAATCGCCGTAAAAGGTCAGCAGACGATCGACGAAAGCGCGGCCGTCGCGCAGCACGAAATGGGAAGCGTCCGACAGTATCTTGGGGTCGATCGCCGCTTTCAGCGCCTGCGGCCGCTCCAAGTTATTCCGGGTATCGGTCACCATGTTCTGCGCCAGCATCGAAAATCCGAATAGCGCTCGTTCCTTGGCTAACTGGATGACACGTTTCGAAATCTGCATCAGGCTCGGGGAAATGAAAGTTGAGATGGCGGCGCGATCGCTCCGGCGAATCATAGCGTAGCGACGCGCGAATAGGAGAAAAGCATATGCGTAGAGCGAAAAATTAACAATCCTGCAGCAGTGCCACATGGCAACATCGTTTTCCCGAAAAGCGCATGTTTTGGATCCCGCCGCGGCCACCGCACCGCAACATGCCTGCCGCGGTCACTTGCTTGTAATTTGCCGCAACTAGACTAGACTTTGAATTCGGTCAGGTACGGATTCCCCCTTTTGAGCTGTTTCCTTGCGTGACAAACCGTCGCGCATTCAACAATTTGGCCAGTCAAGGTGCTTGGATGTTGACCTATACCTATTCTGTCGTGACGCTCCTGGTCGAACAAAAGAAGGCGCGCAAGCAATTGACCGACATCCGCGACCAATTCCAGCACTGCATCTGCGAAAGCCGGTGCACGAATCTGCAATGCTTCGAAACGGCGTTGCATCGCCTGATCCGGTTCGATGCATCCCATCATAGGCGCAACGTCGAACTCTATGTCATTCCGGCCGTGCGGGAAGCGACGCGGGAGGCGGACGCCTTGCTGGCGGAGCTGGACGCATTGAGCGAATCGAGCGCACAGATTCTCGAGCAAGTCTGCGAACGCATTCAATGTCTCGACGAACGCAACGACTACCGGGAGATCAAGGAGTTATGCGGCGCAATGGAATGCTATTGCGAGAATCTGCTGGAACGGCTCGAACGCGAAGAAAAGGAATTATTCCCAGTCGCCCAACGCGTGATTTCGCATGACGGCTGGTTTCAGCTTGCCTCTCAATTCATTTCGCACAACGAGGAAATCCATCGCAGCCACCTGTTGCGCGCCCAACCTCCCCTGGCGGAGGGTGCTGCGATGCACCATGCGGCGGCATGACAGCGCCGCATCGCGTAGCCCTGGTCTTCTTTCCGTCCGGACCTGCGGTTTTCGAATACGCGCTCTAATCGCAGGTTTGGCGCGTCCGATCAAATCAAACAGGACTGCATGGCGGCTAGAATCACCGGTTTCCGGATCTGGGGTCGAACCATGCCGCTACGACACGCTTCCCGCGACTGCCTGCCGCCAGCGCCCATTCACCTGCCCGCCGCCGGCGGCGAGATCGCATTCGGCCGTTATGCCGGCCTCGTCGACGGCATCGATTGGAGCAAGCTCGCCCGCCCCCATGCGCGGTCTCGCTGGTGGAGACGCTTTCATCACAAGCGATGGCAATACGTCGCGTTGGCGACGGAAGATCTGTTTTGCGGCATCGCCATCGTCGATATCGGCTGGACCAATACCGCCTTTGCCTATGCGTTCGACCGGAAGCTGCGCCGCGAGATCGGAAGTTACAGGCAAGACGGCGTTCCGGGCTTGACAGCCCGCCTGGCCAACCGGCCCGGCGAGTCCAGCTCGTTTCGTTACCTTTCCAATCGCATCGATTTCCTCTCCGGAGAACGTCCTGGAGAGTTCCGGCTGCAGCTTCGTTGCGGCAGATTCGAGATCGATGCGCAGATCGATAGCCGCCACGCCGCGCCGTTTCTCCTCGCTGTCGGCGCGGTGGAAGGCGGTTCGGTGCACGCCACGCAGAAGTCGCCGGCGCTCGGACTGACCGGCGAAGTCCGCTGCGACGGCAATCGTTACCAGTTGGAAGGCGGCACCGCGAGCCTCGATTATTCGAACGGCTTGCTGGCGCGCGAGACGTCGTGGCGCTGGGCGTCCGCGCACGGTCCCGACCATGGCTTCAATCTGCAGGCCGGATACTTCGGCGGCAACGAAAACGCCCTCTGGCTGGACGGCGAATTGATTCCGCTCGGGGCGGCGCGCTTCGTCCACGATGCGCTCAATCCCATGGCGCCGTGGCGCATCCATACGGAAGATGGCTTGCTCGACCTGGTCTTCCGTCCAGAAGGAATGCGCCGCGAGGACAAGAATCTTCTGGTTGCCGCCAGCCGCTATGTGCAGCCGATCGGCGTCTTCGAGGGCTGGATCAGGCCGTCGGCCGAGGCGCAGCCGCGCCGCATCGACCGGCTGGTCGGCGTGACCGAAGACCATTACTCGCGCTGGTAACGGGAAGGGAAAAAATACTTGGGCTACCGGTGCGGCGTATAAAGGTCGCGACCGGCTTCGTTGATCTGCCGGCGCAGGGCCCGGCGTTCCTCAGCCGTCATCCGGCCGTGCTTCTTCTGCTCCTCGGCATTGCCGTTTTGCGGGTGGCTGGCCGGGCGGTCGGCGCGGTCTCGCTCGTCGCGGATCGGCTGCCGGCCATCCTGCGGCCACTGCTGCTGCTGCTGATGCATTGCCCGCAACTCCTCCCGCCATGCGCCGCGCTGCATGGGGCTGGCCAAAGCCGTCGCATCGACGGCAAGCAGCACAGCTATACTCAAAAAATGGAGCGCAATTTTCATCACAAATACTTTCGCCGACGCAGTCAGGCAAGCCCTGCCTGATAGACGCCAGTGTATGCTGGTTCCCCTGGAGCGATAACCGGATTTAGGTAAAGTTTGTAATAATTTGTAATGCCCTCCGGAACAGGCATTTTCGCATCGGTTTTCCGAAGTTACCATAGCGCCATGAATACGACAAACTCCACCGCGTCCAGTGCACAGCAATCCGCCAACACGCCACAGGCGAAGATCCTGGTCGTCGACGACGACATCCGTTTGCGCGATCTGCTGCGGCGCTATCTCGGCGAACAAGGTTTTAATGTCGTGACAGCGGAAAATGCACAGGCCATGAACAAGCTTTGGCTGCGCGAACGCTACGACCTTCTGGTGCTCGACCTGATGCTGCCCGGCGAAGACGGCCTGTCGATCTGCCGGCGCCTGCGCGGCGCCGGCGACCAGACGCCGATCATCATGCTGACCGCGAAAGGCGAAGACGTCGACCGCATCGTCGGCCTGGAAATGGGCGCCGACGACTATCTGCCCAAACCGTTCAACCCGCGCGAGCTGGTGGCACGCATCAACGCCGTCCTGCGCCGGGTCGGGCCGGACGAGATTCCCGGTGCGCCGTCGGAGACGCCGCAAACCTTCGCCTTCGGCGACTTCATTCTCGATCTCGGCACGCGCACGCTGAAAAAGGGCGGCCAGACGATTCCGTTGACGACCGGCGAATTCTCCGTGCTCAAGGTGTTCGCGCGCCACGCCCGCCAGCCGCTGTCGCGCGAAAAACTCATGGAACTGGCGCGCGGCCGCGAATATGAAGTGTTCGACCGCAGCCTCGATGTCCAGATTTCGAGGCTGCGCAAGCTGATCGAGCCAGACCCCTCGAATCCGCTTTATATCCAGACGGTCTGGGGCCTCGGTTATGTCTTCATTCCTGAGGGCCAGCCGCGCTAGGGCCGACATCCTTCGATCCGCGTTGCTGGCGCTCGTGCAAAATTTTTTCCACAACCCCGACGAACATGGCCGATCCTGGCCTAGCCGCCTTGGGCAAAGCCGTCTCGCCTGGCTCAAGAGCGGCCTGTTGTGGCGCACATTCTTCCTGCTCGGTTTCCTGATTGCCGTCAGCATGGCCGCCTGGGTGGCGAGTTTTCGCATGGTCGAACGCACGCCGCGCGCCCATCAGATCGCGGCCCAGGTGGTCTCGGTCGTCACCATCACCCGCGCCGCCCTGACCCACTCCGCGCCGGATCTGCGGCGCGAGCTCTTGTTCGACCTGGCCAGCAATGAAGGCATACGCGTCTATCCTCTGGAACCCGACGACCGTGTCGAACGACCGCGCGACAATTCCTTGATGCCGGTGATCGAATCGAATGTCAGGGAACGGCTCGGCCAGGACACCAAGTTCGCCAGCGTCGTCAACGATGTGGCCGGGTTCTGGGTCAGTTTCAAGATCGACGATGATGAATACTGGCTGATGCTCGACCGCGAACGCATCGAGCGCGCCTCGGGCATTCAATGGATCGGCTGGGCCACCGTGACGCTGGTGCTGTCGCTGCTGGGCGCCGTCTTCATTTCGCGCCTCATCAATCAACCGCTGGCTCGGCTGGCCGGCGCCGCGCGCTCGATCGCGCAAGGCCGCCGCCCCGACCTCCTGCCTGAAAGCGGTCCGGCCGAGATCCGCGACGCCAACCGCAGCTTCAATCAGATGGTGGAAGACCTGAATCGCATCGAAACCGATCGCGCCATCATTCTTGCCGGCATCTCGCACGACTTGCGCACGCCGATCTCGCGCATGCTGCTGGAGGTCGAAATGGCGAACCTGACCGACGAGGCCCGCAAGGGAATGCAGTCCGATCTCGGCCAGATGGATGCCATCATCAGCCAATTCCTCGATTATGCGAGGCCGAACGACGCGGCGAGCTTCACCCGCGTCGATTTCTCGGAACTGATGCAGCAGGCCGCCCAGGAAGCGGCGCGGCTGCCGGACGTGCGGGTGCATTGCGAGATCGCGGAGGATGTTTTCGTGCGCGGCAATCCTACCGATCTCCGGCGCGTCGTCAACAATGTGATCGAAAACGCGCGCCGCTACGGCAAGGCCGCCGACGCGGACAGCGCGGAAATCGACCTGCTCTGCCGGGCGGAAGACGGGCTTGCCGTCGTCGAGATCGGCGACCGAGGACCGGGCATTCCCGAAACGGACATTGAACGCCTCTTGCGCCCGTTCACCCGCCTCGACAGCGCTCGCGGACAGGCCAACGGCGCCGGGCTGGGACTGGCGATCGTCGATCGCATCGTCAAACGGCATCACGGCGCGCTGCGGCTGCTGAATCGCCCGGAGGGCGGACTCATGCTCAGGATGACGATCAAGATCGACGACTGAGGAATTTGCCGAGCGCAAATTCAGATTTTCCTGATCGAAGAAATCACAATTTCTTACAGACGTTTTCTTTTCTCGATTTGCAAATCCGCCTACAGTATCCCCACCGATATTGCAGCTGCGCATCGATGCAGTCCGCGTTTTTTCAAATGGAGAAATCATGAGTTTCACACGTCACGTTCGAAAGCTTGTCTCCTTGTCGGCGTTGAGCGCATCCGTGCTGCTCGGCGCGTGCGGCGGCGGAGGCGGTTCCAGCGGTACCACCAGCGCCGATACCGGCGCGCTGAAGGTCTCCTTGACCGACGCGCCGGCATGCGGCTTCGAGAAAGTCAACGTCAGCGTCAGCAAGGTGCGCGTGCACAAGAGTTCTTCGGCGGGCGACGCCGCCAGCGGCTGGCAAGACATCAACCTGGAGCCGCCCAGGAAAATCGACCTGCTGACCCTACGCAACGGCATCATGACGGAGCTCGGCCAGACCACCCTACCGGCCGGACATTACACGCAAATGCGCCTCGTCCTCGCCGAAAACGCTTCCGGAGCGCTCGCCAATTCCGTGGTAGCCGAAGGCTCGAACGCCGAAATCGCGCTCGAAACGCCGAGCGCCATCCAAAGCGGCATCAAGCTGAACAATGCATTCGATATCGCCGCCAACGCCACGACCGAACTGGTGCTCGACTTCGACGCCTGCAAGTCGATCGTCACAAAAGGTAACGGCGGTTATCAACTGAAACCGGTCATCGGCGTCACGCCGAAAGTCGTCAGCGGCGGCATCACCGGCTACGTGACGCCGGGACTTTCGAAGGTCGTGGTCTCGGCGCAGCAGAACGGCGTCGTCGTCAAGTCGACCGTGCCCGATGCGACCGGTGCATTCACGCTGTCGCCGATGCCGGCTAGCGCCACCTCCTACGTGGTCGTCGTCACCGCGGACGGCCGCGCGACCGCCGCCGTCACCGGCGTACCGGTCACCGTCGGGACCACCACGCAGTTGAGCACGAGCGCCGCGCCGATCGCGCCGCCGGCATCCGCCATGGGCACCGTCAGCGGCACCGTGTCGCCGGCGACCGCGCAAGCGACCGTGCGCGCGTTGCAAGTCATCGGCACGGGCGGCCCCACGGTGGAAGTCGGCTACCAGGCGGCGAACGTCACGACCGGCGCCTATTCGTTGTCGCTCCCGGTCGGCGCTGTCTCGCTCGGCAGCTACGGCGCGTTGCCGATCACGTTCTCCACCACATCGACCCTGGTGACGGCCGGAAAATACGCGATCGAGGCGTCGGCCACGGGCTACACCAAGCAATCCGTCGATGTCGATATCGCCGGCACGAATGCCACCAGGAACTTCACGCTCACACAATAAGTCCGGGGATTGAAACGAAAAAGCCGTTCATGGTTTCCCATGAACGGCTTTCCATTCTCGTTCTCAATCGATGTCAATCCGCGAGATCCTCGAGCAGCGCGGCCAGCGTCTCCTGCGGCAATTCCTCGACATGCGCCGGATAGTTCGGATGGTCGCAGCCGAGCATCATCTGCGCCCCGCTCCGCAATGCGTTCCTCATCGGCGGCGTCAGTTCGAAACGGACGAAATGCACCGCCGAGGTCTTCTCGCCGTTCTCGCGGTCCAGGTCCTCATCGGCGATCGCATAGACGCGTCCCTGGCCTTCGACCTCGATGAACAGCCGGTCCTCGATGCCGATCAGCTTCGATAACGCCTGCTTGCGCTCGGCTTCGTTTCCGTATTCGATCAGCATGGTCGCCTTGAAATTGGCGCCGTCCGGTATCAAGGGATTGTAGGCATCGAGTTCCGATTGGATCTCGGCCTCCTCGAACAGCTTCTCGATGCGCAGCATTTCCTGCACCTGGTAACGCACCGTCAGTTCATCCTCGAACAGCAGGGTCACATGGTTGCCGAGATGGACGGTGCGGCGTTTCTTGTGCTCGATGACTTCGGCGCGCATGGTCGGGCGGGCCTTGGCATAGGCTTCCAGGGTCAGCAGATCGTCGCGGGTGAGTGCCATTTTTCTTCCTGGTCAATCATTGCCGTGGTTGCCGGCGATCGGTCCGGACTTGAACAGCGATTCGCGCAGTTCATGATCCATCTTCGGGTCATGACGGCGTATCCATTCGAGCACCATTGCGGCGTGCTCCTTTTCCTCGTCGCGGTTGTGCTCGAGAATGCGCTTCAATTCCGGATCGGCGCAGGCATCGGCGCGCTGGTTATACCAGTCGACCGCCTCCAGCTCCTCCATCAGCGAGGCGATGGCGCGGTGCATGTCCATCGTCAGGGCCGACAATTTCTCGATCGGTTCGTGAAAGCCTTCGCTTGCCATCGTTCTTTCCTTTCATATGCCGTAGGCACGGCGCAAGAGTGTCAACGGATGCGCCAGTTCCGCTTTCTTCAGGCCCGCCTCGCTCATACCTTGTTCGATATGATGGCCGGCAAGCTGGCAATCCGAGGAAATGTAATCCGGCTCGTTGTTCGCCATCGCCTTGAAGACCGGCTTGCCGATCTTCATTGCCGTCCGGTGGAATTCCTTTTTGACGCCGAAAGTGCCGGCATGTCCCGAACAACGCTCAACGATATTGAGCTTCGTCGCGGGAACCAGCTGCAAGGCATCGGCCGTCTTCTTGCCCATGTTCTGGACGCGCGAATGGCAAGCCACATGGTAGGACACATTGCCGAGCGGCTGCTTGAAATCGGTCTTCAACAAACCATCGCGATTGCGCGCGACGAAATATTCAAACGGATCCCACATCGCCTCCTTGACGAGTTGCGTGTCCGCATCGTCCACAAACATCAACGGCAGTTCCTGCTTGTACATCAGGGTACAGGACGGGATTGGCGTCAGGATCGCATAGCCTTCCCGCGCCAGCTTGGCAAGCGGAGGAATATTGACCGCTTTCTTCACGGCGACGCCTTCCAGGTCGCCCTGCTCCAGTTTCGGCATGCCGCAGCAGGCTTCCTTCTCCACCATCACATAGGGAATTTCATTGTGATCGAGGATTGCCAGCAAGTCGCGGCCGATGCCGGGTTCGTTGTAATTGACGTAGCAAGTCGAGTAGATCGCGACCTTGCCTGGGGTCTGCGCGCCGTTTTTGACCGGATGTGCCGGCGATCGGGCGGCGCCGGAACGGAATGTCTTCGATGCGAATTCCGGCAGCCAGGCATTGCGGTCGATGCCGAGCATCTTCTCGGCCATGCCGCGCGCGGCCTTGGTCCGGTTCACCGCGTTGACGGTCTGGGTGACGATCGGAATGCCGGCGAACTTGCCGAGACCGTCGGTATTCGAGAGAAACCTGTCACGCGCGGACACTTCGCCCTTCTTGAATTTGACTGCCTTGGCGCGCAGCATCAGGTGCGGGAAATCGAGGTTCCACGGATGCGGCGGCGTGTACGGACACTTGGTCATGTAGCAGACGTCGCACAGGTAGCATTGGTCGACGACTTTCCAGTAATCCTTCTTGTCAACGCCATCCACTTCCATCGTCGGCGATGCGTCGACCAGGTCGAACAGCGTCGGGAATGCGCCGCACAGCGACACGCAACGGCGGCAGCCATGGCAAATGTCGAAGACCCGTTCCAGTTCGGCATCGAGCGCCGCTTCGTCGTAGAAACTCTCGCTCTTCCAATCGAGCGCATGCCGGGTGGGCGCTTCGAGCGAACCTTCGAAAGGTTTTTCCATGGCTGATTCGCGGCGGACGACGAATGAAGCCGTCCCCTGCCGCCGTCTCCTTGTTATGAAAGCCGCGCCCAGCCGATGGCAACAGGCGCGGAACGAACGTCAATCGACCAGGACGTCCAAGGCCTTTTGATAGCGATTGGCATGCGAACGCTCGGCCTTGGCCAGGGTCTCGAACCAGTCGGCGATCTCGTCGAAGCCTTCCTCGCGCGCGACTTTCGCCATGCCCGGATACATGTCGGTGTACTCGTGCGTTTCGCCGGCGATCGCGGCTTGCAGGTTTTGACGGGTCGAACCGATCGGCATTCCAGTGGCCGGATCGCCCGCGACTTCCAGGTATTCGAGGTGGCCGTGCGCATGGCCGGTCTCGCCCTCGGCGGTCGAACGGAACAGCGCGGCGACGTCGTTCTGGCCTTCGATGTCAGCCTTGTTCGCGAAATAGAGATAGCGACGGTTCGCCTGCGATTCGCCGGCGAAGGCGGCCTTCAGATTCGCCTCGGTTTTCGAGCCTTTCAGAGTGGACATGCGGATCTCCTAGTTTGTGTGATGTCGAGGGAACACCATGGAAGAACCGGGCGGCGCCCGGTCTTCACGCTATTCTGGGTTTCCCCCTTCGAAAGCTCAAATTGGCAATTCCAATGCGCCGCATTGAAAAATCCAATGAAACGCGAAATGAGAGCAGTTTTCATCTATCAAACGCCGCTCGCCAAAGCTCACTACAATGAAGGATTTGCAGGCCTCTCCCGTGTATCCGTATCGAAAGGTATTCCATGTTGAATTTCGATTTCCATAATCCGACCCGGATCCTGTTCGGCAAAGGCAAGATCGCCGACCTACCGAAAGTCGTGCCGTCCGACGCGCGCATCCTGATCCTCTATGGCGGCGGCAGCATCAAGAGCAATGGCGTATTCGACGAAGTGAAAGCCGCCCTGGCCGGTCATACGGTGCGGGAATTTTCCGGGATCGAACCGAACCCGAGCTATGAAACGCTGATGCAAGCGGTCGAACTGGTACGCGCCGAAAAGCTCGATTTCCTTCTCGCCGTCGGCGGCGGATCGGTGATCGACGGCACGAAATTCGTTGCCGCGGCGGTCGATTTCGAAGGCGATCCGTGGCAGATCCTCGAGCGGCGCGGCGCCAACATCGCGCGCGCCCTGCCGTTCGGCTCGATCCTGACCTTGCCGGCGACCGGTTCGGAAATGAACAACGGCTCGGTCATCACGCGCAAGTCGCTCAAGGCGAAGATGGCGTTCTCGAGCCGTCACACGTTCCCGAAATTCTCCATCCTCGATCCGAGCACGACCTTCACGCTGCCGCTGCGCCAAGTCGGCAACGGCGTCGTCGATGCCTATGCCCACATCATGGAACAGTACATGACCTATCCGGTCAATGCGCCTATCCAGGACCGTTTCGCCGAAGGCTTGCTGCTGACGCTGATCGAGGAAGGCCCGAAGGCGCTCGCGAATCCGGACGACTACGACGTGCGCGCCAACCTGATGTGGTGCGCGACGCTCGCGTTGAACGGCCTGATCGGCGCCGGCGTGCCCCAAGACTGGGCGACGCACATGGTCGGCCATGAATTGACGGCGCTGTATGGTCTCGACCATGCGCAAACGCTGGCGATCGTACTGCCGGGCATGCTGCGCGTGCGCAAGGAGGCCAAGCGCGCCAAGCTGCTGCAATACGCCGAGCGCGTCTGGAATCTGCGCGAAGGCGGGGAGGACGCCCGTATCGATGCGGCAATCGCGAAGACGCAGGAATTCTTCGAACAAATGGGCGTCAAGACGCGCCTGAGCGGCTACGGCCTGGGTCGGGAGGCGATCGATCCGGTCTTGAAGCAGCTCGAAGCGCACCGCATGGTGACGCTGGGCGAGCGGCGCGACGTCACGCTCGACGTCAGCCGCAAGGTGCTGGAACTGGCGGTCTGATCGACCGCAATGCGAGGATGCGTCGGACCGCTATGCGTCCGACGCCTTGTAGATCAACGCCACCGCCTCGGCCGCGATGCCTTCCTCGCGGCCGAGGAAACCGAGTTTCTCGTTGGTCTTGGCCTTGATGTTGACCTGGCTGGTGTACACGTCGAGATCGGACGCGATGTTGGCCGCCATCGCCGCGATATGAGGAGCCATCTTCGGTGCTTGCGCGATGATGGTGGCATCGACATTCCCGATCTTGTAGCCCGCTTCCGCGACGCGATGCACCGCCTCGCGCAGCAGGATGCGCGAATCGGCGCCGGCGAACTGCGCAGCGGTATCGGGGAAATGCCGGCCGATATCGCCCAATCCGGCGGCGCCGAGGATCGCGTCGGTAATCGCATGCAGCAGCACATCGGCGTCGGAATGGCCGAGCAAGCCGGTGGCATGGGGAATCGCCACGCCGCCGATGATGAGCTTGCGGCCCGGCACCAGCGCGTGGCAATCGTATCCCTGGCCGATCCTGAACGGCGGAAAAGTCGATATCGTCATGACAAGGCTTTCAGATAGAGTTCGGCCAACGCCACATCGTGCGGCAGCGTGACCTTGAAATTGCGCGGACTGCCTTCGACCAGCAGCGGTTTCAGGCCCAGCGCCTCGACCGCGCTCGCCTCGTCGGTGGCGTTTTCGACCGCTTGCAGCGCCTTGCACAGCAGCGCGTAACGGAACATCTGCGGCGTCTGCGCCGCCCATAAGCCGTCGCGAGGAACGGTAGTCGCCGAACGCCGCTCGGCATCTGCGCGCTTGAGCGTGTCGACCACCGGCAGCGCAAGCAGGCCGCCGACCTCGTCGCCGCGCACCGTTTCGATCAGGCGATCGATCAGCTTCCCGGTCAATCCGGGGCGGGCCGCGTCGTGCACCAGCACCCAGTCGCTGTCGAAGGCACGGTCGCGCATCCGCAGCAAACCGTTCAACACCGACTCGCGGCGCGTGGCGCCGCCGCAGTACAGCACCGTGACCCGGCCGGCCAGGTGCGGCGCAAGCGCCAGCGCATCCGCCACGTAACCGTCCTCCGCGCCGACGACGACGAAGGTATGCGCGATGGCGGCGGATTCGGCGAAAGTATCGAGCGCATGCAGCAGCATCGGCTTGCCGGCAAGAGACACATATTGCTTCGGGCAGTGCGCGCCGACGCGCGCGCCGACGCCGGCGGCGGGAATCAGGGCGAAATAGCGTGCGGAAGTCATGCCGGAATGATACCGTAAGCGGCTGCGCCGGCGCCGGCAGGCCGGGGCGTATCGTTTATAATTTCGCCTTGATTCGAGCGCCGTCCGCATCTGCTCCTGCCGCTCCGCCGACCCACCGTCGTTGCCCGATGTCATTCGATCCGAAAAAGTCCCTTCCCAAGCCCGGCGGCCGATACGCCGTTCCCGCCGTCCATGGCTCGTCCGATGCCTACCTGCTGGCGCGCGCCGCGGCCGAGTTGAAAGCGCAACGGCGCATGCTGGCGGTCGTCGTGGCCAATGCCGCGGATGCCCAGCGGCTGCTGGCGGAGATTCCGTGGTTCGCGAAGCAAGACGAATTGCGCTGCCACCTGCTGCCGGACTGGGAAACGCTGCCCTACGATGCGTTCTCGCCGCACCAGGACCTGGTGTCGGAGCGCCTGGCGACCTTGTACGAAGCGCAGAACGGCCAATGCGACGTACTGATCGTACCGGCGACGACGGCGCTGCTGCGCATGGCGCCCCCCTCTTTTCTGGCGGCCTATACCTTTTTCTTCCGCCAGGGCGAGACGCTCGATGAGGCCCGCCTCAAGTCGCAACTGACGCTGGCCGGCTATACGCACGTGACGCAAGTCATGTCGCCCGGCGAGTATTCGGTGCGCGGCGGCCTGATCGACCTGTTTCCGATGGGCTCGGCCCTGCCCTACCGCATCGACCTGTTCGGCGACACGATCGAGACGATACGCACCTTCGATCCCGACACCCAGCGTTCGCTCTACCCGGTCAAGGAAGTGCGGATGCTGCCGGGACGCGAGTTTCCGATGGACGATGGCGCGCGCACGGCCTTTCGCGGCCGCTGGCGCGAAGTGTTCGAAGGCGATCCGTCGAAATCGCCGATCTACAAGGACATCGGCAACGGCATCGCCGCGGCCGGCATCGAATATTATCTGCCGCTGTTCTTCGAACGGACGGGCACGCTGTTCGAATACCTGCCGGAGAATGCGAGCTTCGCCCTGGTCGGCGACATCGAAGCGGCGATCAAGCGTTTCTGGAGCGATACCAATTCGCGCTACGCCTTTCTCAAGGCGGACCGCGAGCGCCCGCTGCTGCCGCCGGAAGACCTGTTCCTGCGCGACGAGGATTTTTTCACGCTGGCCAAGCCGTTCGGCCGCTGGGTGATCCAAGCCGGCGATATCGCGTCCGACGTTTCCGCGCCGCTGCCGAACATCGCCGTCAACCGCCGCACCGACGATCCGCTCACCAACCTGCGCTCTTATCTGCTGCAGACCGGCCGCCGCGTGCTGATCTGCGCCGAATCGAACGGCCGGCGCGAAACGCTCCAGCAATACTTCAGCGAATTCGACCTGACGGTCGCGCTATGCGACGGCTTCGACGACTTCGCCGGCGCAACGGCGAAGATCATGCTCGGCGTCGCGCCGTTGCACGCCGGCTTCGAATTGAACGCCGACGGCGCCGCCCTGGCCTTCGTCACCGAGACCGAGCTCTATGCCGGTTCCGTGCGCCGCGCCGGCCGGCGCAAGCAGGAAGCCGTCACCCAGGTCGAGTTCATGGTGCGCGACCTGTCCGAACTCAAGATCGGCGATCCGGTGGTGCACGTCAACCACGGCATCGGCCGCTACATGGGCCTGGTCAGTCTCGATCTCGGCGAAGGCGAAACCGAATTCCTGCATCTCGAATACGCCAAGGAAACCAAGCTCTACGTCCCGGTGTCGCAGCTGCACGTGATCTCGCGCTACTCCGGCGCGTCGCCGGAGGATGCGCCGTTGCATGCGCTGGGCTCCGGCCAGTGGGAAAAGGCGAAGAAAAAAGCCGCCCAGCAGATCCGCGACACCGCCGCCGAACTGCTGAACCTGTACGCGCGCCGCGCGACGCGCCAAGGCCATGCCTTCGAATATTCGGCGCGCGACTACGAAGCCTTCGCCGAGAGCTTCGGCTTCGAGGAAACCGCCGACCAGTCCGCCGCCATCAATGCCGTCATCAAGGACATGACCAGCGGAAAACCGATGGACCGCCTGATCTGCGGCGACGTCGGCTTCGGCAAGACGGAGGTCGCCCTGCGTGCCGCCTTCGTCGCCGTCATGGGAGGCAAGCAGGTCGCCATCCTGGCGCCGACCACGCTGCTGGCCGAACAGCACGCGCAGACCTTCGCCGACCGCTTCGCCGACTGGCCCGTGAAAATCGCCGAGTTGTCGCGCTTTCGCACCGGCAAGGAGGTCGCGCAAGCGGTCAAGGGCCTGGCCGACGGCTCGATCGATATCGTCATCGGCACCCACAAGCTGCTGTCGGGCGAAGTCAAGTTCTCGCGTCTCGGCCTGGTCATCATCGACGAGGAACACCGTTTCGGCGTGCGCCAGAAGGAAGCCTTGAAGGCGCTGCGGGCCGAAGTCGACGTGCTGACGCTGACGGCGACGCCGATCCCGCGCACGCTCGGCATGGCGCTCGAAGGCTTGCGCGACTTCTCGGTGATCGCCACCGCGCCGCAGAAACGGCTCGCCATCAAGACCTTCGTCCGCAACGAGAGCGACTCGGTGATCCGCGAGGCCTGCCTGCGCGAATTGAAGCGCGGCGGCCAGGTCTACTTCCTGCACAACGAAGTCGAGACCATCGAAAACCGCCGGGCGATGCTCGAAGCCTTGCTGCCGGAAGCGCGCATCGTGGTCGCGCACGGCCAGATGCACGAGCGGGAGCTCGAAAAGGTGATGCGCGATTTCGTCGCCCAGCGCCACAATGTCCTGCTGTGCACGACCATCATCGAAACCGGCATCGACGTGCCGACCGCGAACACGATCATCATGCACCGCGCCGACAAATTCGGGCTCGCGCAGCTGCACCAATTGCGCGGCCGCGTCGGACGCTCGCATCACCAGGCCTATGCCTACCTGCTCGTACACGACATGCAGGGCTTGACCAAGCAAGCCCAGCGGCGGCTCGAGGCGATCCAGCAGATGGAGGAATTGGGCAGCGGGTTCTATCTCGCGATGCACGATCTCGAGATCCGCGGCGCCGGCGAAGTGCTCGGCGAAAGCCAGTCCGGCGAAATGCAGGAAATCGGCTTCCAGCTCTACACCGACATGCTCAACGAGGCGGTGCGCGCCTTGAAGAACGGCAAGGAACCCGATCTCGCGGCACCGCTCTCCACGACCACCGAGATCAACCTGCACGCTCCCGCCCTATTGCCTCAGGATTATTGCGGCGACGTGCACGAGCGCCTTTCGCTCTACAAGCGATTCGCCAACTGCGAGACCGCCGACGCGATCGACGAACTTCAGGAGGAGCTGATCGACCGCTTCGGCAAGTTGCCGGATTCCGCCAAGGCGCTGGTCGAGACGCACCGGCTGCGCATCGCCGCCAAGCCGATCGGCATCATCAAGATCGACGCCCACACCGAATCGGCGGTCCTGCAATTCATGCCCAATCCGCCGGTAGACGCGATGCGCATCATCGAGCTGGTCCAGAAGAACCGCCACATCAAGCTGCACGGCCAGGACAAGCTGCGCATCACGGCCAGCATGCCTGATCTCGCGGCGCGCGTATCGCAAATCAAGTCGACCATCCGCTCGCTGGTAGCATAGAGAGACCGCATCCCCACCCCTTCCGCTTTTCATGATGAATCTGATACTCCAAGGACTTGCGGCCGACACGCCGACCGTCGAGCGCATCGCGGCGCTGGCCGACGCCAAGCGCATCACGCCCATCAACGCGCAGGCATGGCGCTGCGGCGAAGTCGACTTTTCCGATGCCTTGAAACAAAGGATAGATGCCGAATGCCTCGCGGTCGGACTCGACTACGCCTTTGTCGAACCCGGCCGGAAATTGTCGGACTTCAAGCTGCTGGCCATGGACATGGATTCGACGCTGATCACGATCGAATGCATCGATGAAATCGCCGATATGCAAGGCTTGAAGCCGCAGGTGGCCGAAATCACGGAAGCCGCGATGCGCGGCGAGATCGAATTCCGGGAAAGCCTGGCGCGTCGCGTCGCCCTGCTCAAGGGGCTCGATGCGAACGCGTTGCGGCGCGTCTACGACGAGCGCCTGGAATTGTCGCCCGGCGCCGAAGCGATGCTCGACGTGGTGAAGGCGGCGGGGTTAAAGACGCTGCTGGTATCCGGCGGTTTTACTTACTTCACCGATCGCCTCAAGGACCAGATGGCGCTCGACTACGCGCATTCGAACGCGCTGGAGATCCTCGACGGCAAGCTGACCGGGCGCGTGCTCGGCGGCGTCGTCGACGCCGACGAGAAGCAGCATACCGTCGAGCGCGTCTGCGCCGAGCTCGGCGTGTCGCCGAAGCAAGCCATCGTCATGGGCGATGGCGCCAACGATCTGAAGATGATGGGCATCGCGGGCATGTCCGTTGCATTCCGTGCCAAGCCGGTGGTCCGCGCGCAAGCCGATGTGGCGCTGAATTTCGTCGGGCTCGACGGCATCGCGGCCTTGTTCGATTAACTTATCAAAGGATAAAGCAATGGTGGAAGTCGTCTTCGACAGCAAGCTCGAATCGGAAAAGAACACGGCATGGTGGCTGTATATTTTCCATGGCATCAGCTTTTTCTTTTCCCTCGGCGCATTGTCCTGGATTCCGCTGATCGTCAATTACCTCAAACGCGGCGATGCCGCCGGCACCTTCGTCTATAGCCACCACACGTGGCAAATCCGCTCGTTCTGGTGGTACCTGCTCTGGGTGATCGTCGGCGGCATTCTCTTCATCACCATCATCGGCATTCCTCTCGCTTGGCTCATCTGGGCCGGCGCCTGGCTGTGGAAGGCATACCGCCTGGTCAAGGGACTGCTCGACCTCAACAGTCACAAGCCGATGCCGGTGTGATGCCAGCGATACGGCACCCGCAGTTTTTCCGTTGGCGCGCCACGATACCGCTATACTGATCCATATCCAATAAGAAACACTTCACACCGTCCGCCGGCCGCTGAAATTTCAGTTTTGCCAATCCAAGACGTCGTGTGAGTTTGCGATAAGAAAAACCCGGTCAACGGGCGCGAAAACAGACCGGCCGCAGTCAACGCGGTTCAGGCCCGGCGCGGCCGGCTTCGATTGGCCCGGCCGGAAGGAGGAATATGAAACTCAGCACGTTCACCCACACGCTCGACGGCGGATGGTCGTTGCCGCAATTTCCGGCTCTCGACTCCCAGCAAACCGTCGTCATGATTTTCGCGGCGCCGGAGTATCTCGACCATCCCGCGGCAATTTCGGAACTCGCGGCCGCCTATCCGAATTCGACACTGATCGGCTGCTCCACGTCGGGCGAGATCGCGGGCCCCTGGGTGAACGACGCCAGTCTGTCGGTCGCCGTAGCCCGATTCGAACACACGCGCATCGCCTCGGCCTCCGTCGAGATAGGACCGGCCGGCAATTCGTTTTCCGCTGGAGCCGCCTTGGCGCGGAAACTCACGGGCGACGGCCTGCGCAATGTGTTCGTGCTTTCCGACGGACTTCATGTCAACGGCAGCGAGCTGGTCAACGGCCTGACCTCCATCCTGCCGCCGCAAGTCGTCATCACCGGCGGCCTGGCCGGCGACGGCGACCGCTTCCAGCGCACCTGGCTGATCGCCGGCGGCGCACCGCGCACCGGGTTGATCACGGCGGTCGGCTTCTACGGCGACCGCCTGTGCATCACGCACGGTTCGCGCGGCGGCTGGGACGCGTTCGGCCCGGAGCGACGCATCACGCGCGCATCAGGGAACATTCTTTACGAACTCGACGGCCGCCCCGCCCTCGCGCTGTACAAGGAATATCTGGGCGAGCGCGCTGCCGGCCTGCCCGCCACCGGCTTGCTGTTTCCGCTCTCGATCCGCAGGACCCCCGAGGACAATCGGCCGCTGGTGCGCACCATTCTCGCGGTCGACGAGGAAAGCCAATCGATGACCTTCGCCGGCGACGTGCCGAAGGACTACCTGGCCCAACTCATGCGCGCCAACTTCGATCGGCTCGTGAACGGCGCCAGTGTCGCGGCCGACCATGCCACCGCCCTGCTGACCGGTTCCCTGCGCACCGGGTCCGGCTACACGCCGCAGGGTCCGGTGCTGGCGGTCTCGATCAGCTGCGTCGGCCGGCGCCTGGTTCTCGGCGAGCGCACCGAAGAAGAGACCGAAGCGACGCTCGAACATCTGCCGGCCGGCGCGCAGCAAGTCGGTTTCTATTCTTACGGCGAGATCTCGCCGTGCACGACCGGTTCCTGCGACCTGCACAACCAGACGATGACGATCACCACCTTTTCGGAGGAGTAGTGTCGGAGCGGCATTTCCTGTTGCGGCGCCAGCTCAAGAAGCTCGGCATCGATCCGGAGTCCGGGCCGGCGACGGCCGAGCAATGGGCGCGCTTTCTCGAACGCGTCGACCGCGCCTATACCGAGGCGGACAACGAGCGCTATCTGCTCGAGCGTTCGCAGGAAATCTCTTCGCGCGAGATGCGGGAACTGTATCTGCATGTCGAGGAATCGCAACGCATCGCCGGCCTCGGAAACTGGTCGTTCGATCGCGCCGGCAAACGCGGCCTGTGGTCGAAGGAATGCTTCAACATTTTCGGCATGGAGCCGACGGCGCGCATTCCGGCCTATGGGGAATTCCTGAAACGGGTGCACCAAGGAGATCGCCAGCAGTTCAACCGCCGGATCCGCGCCGCATTGCGCCATTGCGAGGATTTCGAGGTCGAATTCCGCTATCACCTCGCGGACGGCAATTTGCGCTGGGTGCGCGTCAAGGGACAACCGCTGTGCGGGACCGAGGGCAAGGCCTTGCGCCTGCGCGGGACCGTCATGGATGTCACCAGCCGCAAGCAGGTCGAACAGCGGCAGACGATGGAACACACCATCACGCGCATGGTCGCAGAATCCGACGCGCCGGACGAGGTCATGCCCGAAATCGTGCGCATCATCGGCGAAACGCTCGACTGGGCCTGCGGCGCCGAATGGCGTCTCGACCGCAATACCGGATCGGTGCAGCGCGCCAGCACCTGGTCGGCCCCCGATCCGCGCATCGCGACGTTCTACAAGACCTCGAAACGTTCGATCCGCAGGGCGAGCCAGCACGGCCTCATCGGCCGCACCTTGCTGTCGACCGAACCGGTCTGGCATCCCGATGTGAGCGGCGACGCCCACTTCCTGCGCGGCGACGCGGCGCGGCGCGCTGGCCTGCACACCGCCTTCGCCTTTCCGATCCGTGCCGGCAGCGAAGTGTTCGGAGTGGTCGAATTCTTCCACACGAAGGTGCAGGATGCCGACCCGGAGATGCTGCAAAGCGCGCAATCCATCGGCCGGCTGCTGGCCCAGTTCTTCCAGCGCAAGCAGGCACGGGATGCGCTGCGCGAGAGCGAGATCCATTTCCAGCACCTGGCTTTCCACGACACGCTGACGGATTTGCCGAACCGCGCGATGTTCAATCGCCATCTCACGCACGCCATCACCCAGGCGGAGCGCTACAACAAGGGACTGGCGGTCCTGTTCATCGACCTCGATCGATTCAAGAACATCAACGATACGCTCGGCCACGACGCCGGCGACCGGCTGCTGCAGGAGATGGCGAGACGCATCACCTCGAGCGTGCGTAGCGGCGACGTCGTGACGCGCACCCGGTCCGACGACGGCATGGTGGCGCGCCTCGGCGGCGACGAATTCGTGGTGCTGCTGGAGGAAGTCGCCGATCCTGCGCGTGTGGCGCAGATCGCGCGCCGCCTGCTGAGTGAACTGGTGCGGGAGTTCCCGCTCGACGGCCAGATCCTGCACATGACCGCCAGCATCGGCATCAGCATGTATCCGCAAGACGGCACCAATGAATTCTCTTTGATGAAGCATGCCGACATCGCGATGTATCGCGCCAAGGATCGCGGCAAGAACAATTTCCAGTTCTATTCGGCGCACATGGACCAGCACTCGGCGCATTTGCTGGCGCTCGAGGCAGGCTTGCGCCGCGCGCTGGAACGGCGTGAACTGCTGCTGCACTATCAAGCCAAGGTGGAGACCCTGACCGGGCGCATCATCGGCGCCGAAGCGCTGGTGCGCTGGCAGCATCCGGAGTTCGGATTGATGGCGCCGATGCAATTCATACCGACCGCCGAGGAGAGCGGCCTGATCCTGCCGCTGTCGCAATGGGTGCTGCGGGAAGCGTGCCGGCAAAGCGTGCAATGGCGCGCGGCCGGCCTGCCGCCGCTGCCGATCGCGGTCAATCTCTCGCCGCGCCAGTTCGTCGATGAGGACATCGTCGAGGATACCAAGGCCATACTCGCCGAAACCGGCATGGATCCCTCGCTGCTCGAGTTCGAGATCACCGAAAGCATGATGATGCACAACGCCGAGCGCACGGTGCAGATCCTCACCGACTTGCGCGGCATGGGCATCCATATCGCGATCGACGATTTCGGCATCGGCTATTCCTCGCTATCGCACCTGAAGCAGTTTCCGATCGATATCCTGAAGATCGACCGCTCGTTCATCGGCGACATCCCGGCCGACAAGGCGGACGCCGCCATCACGGAAGCGATCATCGCCATCGGCAAGAGCCTCAAGATCACGGTGGTGGCGGAAGGCGTGGAGACGCTCGAGCAGTTGCAGTTCCTGAGCAACCGGAATTGCGATCACATCCAGGGTTACCTGTTCAGCCGGCCGCTGCCGGCGGCCGAGTTCGCTGCGTTGTTGCAGAAGAGCCTGGTGCTGTCTTAGAGCCGTGCCAGCGCCTGTTCGATATCGGCGATCAGGTCGTCGGCGTCTTCGAGGCCGACGTTGAAGCGCACCAGTTGTCCCTGGTGCGGCCAGTGCCTGCGCATGTGCTGCATGCGATACGGCACACACAGGCTGTGCGAACCGCCCCAGCTATAGCCGATCTTGAACAGCTTCAGGCTGTCGACGAAGCGATCGGTCTGTTCCTCGCCGAAGCGCTCGCGGAAAATCACGGAAAACAATCCGCCGGCGCCGGTGAAGTCGCGCTTCCAGGTTTCATGCCCGGGACAGTCGGCGAATGCCGGATGCAAGACCTTGTCGATCTCCGGCCTGCCCCTCAACCATGCTGCGATCTTGCGCGCGGCGGCGTCGTGGACATCGAAACGCACCTTCATGCTTTGCAGGCCGCGCAGCACCAGGTAGGCGTCGTCCATGCCGATGCCGAAGCCGAGCCGCATGTGCGCGGTTTGCAGGCGCTCGTCCAGGGCCCGGTCGCGCGTGATCGCGGCGCCCATCAATACATCCGAGCCGCCGGACTGGTACTTGGTCAAGGCCTGCATCGAGATATCCACCCCATGCTTGAAAGCGCGGAACGCGAGTCCGGCAGACCAGGTATTGTCCATCGCGACCAGCACGCCCTTCTCATGCGCGGCCTGGCAGATCGCGGGAATGTCGGCCACCTCCATCGAGACCGAACCGGGCGCCTCGGTCCAGATCAAGCGCGTGTTCGGCCGGATCAATCCGGCGATGCCTGCGCCGATCATGGGATCGTAGAAACGCGCCGAGATGCCGAGGTCGCGTTCCAGCCAGCGGCCGAGATCGCGGTTCGGTCCGTAGGCATTGTCCGGAATCAGCACGTCGTCGCCGCTCTTGAGGAAAGCGAAATCGATCAGGACGATGGCGGCCAGGCCGCTCGGCGCCAGCACGCAGTAGCGGCCGCCTTCGATGGCCGCCAATTGCGCTTCCAGGGTGAACGAGGTCGGCGTGCCGTGCAAACCATAGGTATAGCCGTCGCGATCCAGCCAGGAGCGCGCGCGCATGGCGGCGACGTTTTCGAAGACCACCGTCGATGCATGATGGATCGCCGGCGGAAAAGCCTCGAATCCGGCCGGCGGTTCGTAATCGCTGTGGATGATGGCGGTTTGAAGCGTCTTCCGGTCCGTCATGCTGCTTCGCCTATCGAATCGGCCGGATCAGGCGCGCGCCCACAAGTCGTGCGCGTCGGCGGCATTCACCTCGACATCGACGAATTCGCCGACCTTGAGCTTGCGGTGCGGCTCGTACGGCGCTTTCACGTAGACGACGCCGTCGATCTCGGGCGCGTCGGCGGCGGAACGTCCGATGCCGTCGCCGTTGCGCTCGACCTCGTCGATCAGCACCCGGATCGTCTTGCCGACCTTGGCTTGCAGACGCTTTTTCGAGATCGCCTCCTGCAATTCCATGACCCGGCCGCGGCGCTCCTCGCGCACCTCTTCCGGCACCGGGTTCGGCAAGTCGTTCGCGGTCGCGCCTTCCACCGGCGAATAGGCGAAGCAGCCGAGGCGGTCGATCTCGGCTTCCCGGAGGAAGTCGAGCAGGTATTGGAATTCCTCCTCCGTCTCGCCCGGGAAGCCGGCGATGAAGGTCGAGCGGATCGTGATGTCCGGGCACATCTTGCGCCAGGCCTGGATGCGCTCGATGTTCTTTTCGCCGTTGGCGGGACGCTTCATGCGCTTCAATACATCGGGGTGGGCATGCTGCAGCGGCACATCGAGATAAGGCAGCACATGGCCGCCGTTCATCAGCGGGATCACGTCGTCGACGTGCGGATACGGATAGACGTAATGCAGGCGTACCCAGGCGCCGTATTGCGCGGCCAGCTCGCCGAGCGCGCCGACCAGTTGCGTCATGTGGGTGCGGACCGGCTTGCCGTTCCAGAAGCCGGTGCGGAACTTGACGTCGACGCCGTAGGCGGACGTGTCCTGCGAGATCACCAGCAATTCCTTGACCCCGGCCTTGAACAGGTTCTCGGCCTCCAGCATGACTTCGGCGATCGGGCGCGACACCAGGTCGCCGCGCATCGACGGAATGATGCAGAAGCTGCAGCGATGGTTGCAGCCTTCGGAAATCTTGAGATAGGCGTAATGCTTGGGCGTGAGCTTGATGCCTTGCGGCGGCACCAGGTCGACGAAGGGTTCGTGCGGCTTGGGCAGATGCTTGTGGATCGCCGCCATCACCTCGCCGACCGCGTGCGGGCCGGTCACCTCCAGCACTTTCGGATGCACGCTTTGAATGATGTCGTTGCCGTTCGCATCCTTCTTCGCGCCGAGGCAGCCGGTGACGATCACCTTGCCGTTTTCGGCGAGCGCCTCGCCGATCGCGTCGAGCGATTCCTGCACGGCCGCGTCGATGAAGCCGCAGGTATTGACGACGACCAGGTCGGCACCGCCATAGGACTTCGCGGTGTCGTAGCCTTCGGCGCGCAATTGGGTGAGGATCTGCTCGGAATCGACGAGCGCCTTGGGGCAGCCAAGACTGACGAACCCGATTTTAGGAGAGGAAGCGTTGGACATGACAAAAAAGCAAAAAGGGTATAAAGCAATCCGCTATTGTACCCTCTCCACCGCCATTCTCCTCGGGCGGAACGCCGCCGTGGGATGGGGAAAAACGCTTATTTCTTCGGCTTGTCCGAGCCGGTGTTGTTGCCGCCGCCGGTGAAATTGAAATTGCCGAACATGTTCTTGGTCTGGTTCTGCATCTGCTCCTGCATCTGCAGGAACAAGGCCTTGCTCTGCTCGATGTAGTTGCTCATCATCCCCTGCATCATCGGGCCCTGGACGTTCATGAACTGCGTCCACATCTCGGGGCTGAACGGCTTGCCCTCATAGAAGCCCTTGGAGTTCTCCGCCAGCTTGTTCTGGATGTCGATGAAGGCTTGGATATTCTTTTCGAGATAGGAACCCATCATGCCCTGCATCGCGTGGCCGTAGTAGCGGATGATCTGCGACAGCGCGCTGCTCGAGAACATCGGCGAGCCGTTCGCCTCTTCCTCGAGAATGATCTGCAACAGGATGCTGCGCGTCAGATCCTCTTCGGTCTTGGCGTCGACCACGGTGAATTCCTCGTTATCGAGCACCAGCTGCTTCACGTCGGCCAGCGTGATGTAGGAACTGGTCTGGGTATCGTAGAGGCGGCGATTCGGGTACTTCTTGATCAAACGCTCGGAAGTCTTTTTTGTACTAGTCATCGGCTATTCCATCTATTGCGTCGCAACGCATTCCTGTTGATGTATAGAAAACGTAAGACCGTTTGCACCACGGTATTTCATTATAGGGCGAAAAAACAAGGGTTTACGCGCCCGAAGCTTACTTTATGCAAAATATTGCGCCGCAACCGCCCGCCTCGACATCGACGCGTTCCCGAATTCACTCCGCCTTGATCTTCACGTAACGCCCCGGCGCGGCTTCGATCGCCTTGTACTTGGCGTTGCCGTATTTCTTCGGCACTGCGACTTGCTTGCCGCCATGCTCCGCCAGGAAACCGGCCCATTCGGTCCACCAGCTTCCGGGATGCTCGGTGGCGCCTTCCAGCCATTTGTTCGGATCCTTGGCCGCCTTGTCGTTGACCCAGTAGCTGCGCTTTTTCTTGGCCGGCGGATTGATCACGCCGGCGATATGGCCCGACGCGCCGAGAACGAAGCGATTGCGGGACGGCTTCTTGGGATTGAGCAGCGCCGTCGAAGCATAGGCCGAGGTCCACGGCACGATATGGTCTTCGCGCGAGCCGTAGACGAACACCGGCGCATCGATGGCGCCGAGATCGATCGGTTCGCCGGCCACCGTCAGCTTGCCCGGCACCTTCAGGCTGTTTTCGAGATAGGTGTTGCGCAGATACCAGCAGAACATCGGGCCCGGCAGATTGGTGCTGTCGGAATTCCAGTACAGCAGATCGAATGCCGGCGGTTCCTCGCCTTTCAAGTAATTGTTGCCGACGTAATTCCAGACCAGGTCGTTCGGCCGCAGGCTGGAGAAGGCGGTCGCGAAATCGCGTCCGAGCATCAAGCCGCCCTGGCCGATCGTCTGCTCGCGCAACTTGACCTGCAATTCGTCGACGAAGACGTCGATCACGCCGGTGTCGGAAAAATCGAGGAAGGAGGTCAGCAAGGTCAGGCTGGCCGCCGGCTGCTCGCCGCGCGCCGCCAGAGCGGCCAGCGCCGTCGACAATAGCGTGCCGCCGATGCAGAAACCGAGCATATTGAGCTTCTGCTGCCCGGAAATATCCTGGGTGACGTGAATCGCTTCGATCGCCGCGTCTTCCACGTAGTCGTCCCAGGTCTTGTGGCCGAGGGAGGCATCCGGATTGACCCAGGACACCAGGAACACCGTGTTGCCCTGTTCGACCGCGTAGCGGACGAGCGAGTTGTCAGGCTGCAGATCCAGGATGTAGTACTTGTTGATGCAGGGCGGAACGATCAGCAGCGGGCGCTCGTGCACGGTTTTCGTGAGCGGCTTGTACTGGATCAGCTGGAACAATTCGTTTTCATGGACGACCGCGCCCTCGCTGGTCGCCACGTTCTTGCCGACCTCGAACGCGCTCTCGTCGGTTTGGGAGATATGTCCTTTCTGCAGGTCGGCCAACATATGCGCAATGCCCTTGGCCAGGCTTTCGCCCTTGGTCTCGACGATCTTGCGCTGCGCCTCGGGATTGGTCGCCAGGAAATTCGCCGGGCACATCGCGTCGATCATCTGCTGCACCGCGAACCGGATCTTTTGCTTGGCCTTCGCCGGCGCTTGCACAGCCTCCGCCATGTCCGTCAATACGCGCGCATTGAGCAGATAGACCGCCGCATTGAACGCATGCCACTGGCTCGATTGCCAAGCGGTGCCATGGAAGCGCTTGTCGGAAATCGCCGGCAGCTTGTAGGCGATGAAATCCTGCCACAGTTTGACGAATTCCTGCATGTAATCGGATTGCAATTGCGCCAGCGCGCTGGGTTCGATGGTGGCTCCCAGGTCGCTCATGCCGTTGACCAGCGAGGCGATATCCATCTGTTGCGGGTTGGCCCAGGCTTGCCATGGATTGGCATTGGTCAGCTGTTCGGACATCCAATTGGGAAGAGAAAACTGCGGGAACTGCGGAATCGGCGTATTCATGCGTATATCTCGTATTTCGCTTATCGTGGCAGAATGTGGCGAATCTGTGGGTTGGAATTCGGGAAAACCGTGCTGTATATCGTTGCTCTTGCCTGGGTGTATGTGGTGCTGATGATGTCGATCACCGAACACTCGGTCGTCGCCGGCATCATGACCTTCCTGATGTATGCGGTCGTGCCGTGGGTGATCATTTTATACGTTATTGGTGCGCCGCAACGTAGGCGCAGGCGGGCCGAGGCGGAAAAAATCCGCATCGCGTCGGCGCTGGACAAATCCCGGGAAAACCAAGTGGACAACGATACTCCGGCGGAGAAATAGGCCCGGCGATATTCGCCGAAACGGCCGGGACGCTACTTGATCCAAATCAACGATGCCATGCGCCCCGTCTCGCGGTCGCGGCGATACGAATAAAACCGCGAGCGGTCGGCGACAGTGCACGATCCACCGCCATGACAGCGTACGACGCCGACATGGATCAGGCGCTGGCGCGCGAGCCGATAAATATCGGCCAGATATTTTCCCGGCTTGCCGGGCAACAGCTTGAATGCGGTCGCCGACGCCGCATCCTGCGACACGAACGTGGACAAGACATCCTCCCCCACCTCGAAATTCTCCAGGCCGATCGCCGGCCCCAGCCAAGCGAGGATCTCGTCCGCGCCAGCGGCGCGCATCGCCGCCACCGTATTCTCGAGGACGCCGCCGGCCAGGCCGCGCCAACCGGCATGCGCCGCGCCGACGACCTTGCCGTTGGCGGCGCAGAACAGCACCGGCAGGCAATCGGCGGTCTGAACGACGCAGACGACGCCGCGCGCCGCCGCGATGCTCGCATCCGCTGGCGGCGTACCGGCGACGCCGGCAGCGTCGACCACATCCTTCCCATGGACCTGGGATAGCCACGCCGGTTCCGCGGGAAGAAGGCGGCCGAGCAAATCGCGGTTGCGGCGCACATCCTCGGGCCGGTCCCCGACATGGGCGCCGAGATTGAGCCCGCCTCCGCCCTGGCCGTCGTCGTAGGGCGGCACGCTGAAGCCGCCGCGGCGCGTGGTCGCGAATGCGCCGACATTGGCCGGCGCATCCCAGTCGGGGATGATCAATTCCATGGCTAGGCTTGGTCGAGCGCCGTCGATGGAATGCCGGACCGCGCCAACAGTTCCGCCATGTCGGCCGGCAACGGCGCGCTCCATTCGCCTTGCTTGCCGCTCGTCGGATGCACGAGGCCCAGGCGATAGGCATGCAAGGCTTGGCGCGGAAACGCCGAGGCCAGGTGCGTCTTGCCGTACAAACCGTCGCCGACCAGCGGGAAGCCGATCGATTGCAGGTGCACCCGGATCTGGTGCGTACGGCCGGTCTCCAGCCGGCATTTCATCAGGCTGACCGGCTTGCCGTCGAGCGAGCCGGCCGCCAGGCGATGGTAATGCGTGACCGCCGGCTTTGCGCTCATTTGCTCCGATACCGCCATCTTGATGCGCTCGCGCGGATGGCGGCCGATCGCCGCATCGACCGTGCCGCTCATCAGCGGCGTGCCCCAGACCAAGGCCAGGTATTCGCGCTTGACGCTGCGCGCCTGCAACTGGCGCACGAGGTCGGTCTGCGCCTCGAGCGTCCGGGCCACGACCATCAAGCCGCTCGTATCCTTGTCGAGCCGATGCACGATGCCGGCGCGCGGCACGCCTGCGAGGGCCGGATAGCGATGCAGCAGGCCGTTCAGCAGCGTGCCGGACCAGTTGCCGGCGGCAGGATGAACGACCATCCCGACCGGCTTGTCGATGACGATGATCGCGGCGTCTTCGTGCACGACCGGCAGCTCCATCGGCTCAGGCGTAAAGGCATGGTCTTCGGGCGCGGCCTGGGGAATCACGCAGATGCGCTCGTCGCCTAGCATCGTCATCTTTCCCTTCGCGGCCTGGCCTTCGACCGTGACGTGGCCGGACTCGATCCATTGCTGAAGGCGGCTGCGCGAATACTGGGGCAACAGGCGGGACAAGGTCTTGTCCAGGCGCTCGCCGCAGAATCCGGCGTCGAGGACCAGTTCGATCGGCTCGCCCGGTCCGGCAAGAGGTCCGCCCTCGCCCTCCTCGAGATCATCGATCTCGGCATCGGTTTCGGCAAGAAGGCGGTTCGGTGCCGGCAGCGGCGAATCACTAGACATCACAACAAGTCCCATCAGCTATAATCATCCATTCTTCAGGATGCACTCGTGCAAAACTCATGCAAAAAAATTCATTTCGCCCCATCGCGGTCCGCGCTATTCCACTCGCTCTCGCCCTGGCGTTGACCGGGTGCGGCATTTTCGGCGAGAAAATCGACGAAACCAAAAATTGGACGGCCCAGAAATTATACGCGGAGGCCCGCGAAGAAATGGATGCCGGCGGCTACGAACGCGCGATTCAGCACTTCGAAAAGCTCGAGTCGCGTTATCCGTTCGGCACATATGCGCAGCAGGCGCAGATGGAAGTCGCCTACGCCTACTACAAGATGAACGACCAGGCGCAGGCCCTGGCGGCCGTGGAGCGCTTCATCAAACTGCATCCGAATCACCCGAGCGTCGACTACATGTACTATCTGCGCGGCCTCGTCAATTTCAACGACAAGCTCGGCCTGCTCGATTTCATCGCGAACCAGGATCCGACCGAGCGCGATCCGAAAGCGGCGCGCGAAGCGTTCGACGCCTTCCGGGAACTGGTCCAGCGCTTCCCGAACAGCAAATATGCCCCCGATGCCGTCTCGCGCATGAAATATCTCGTCAATGCGCTGGCCCAGCACGAGGTCCACGTGGCGCGCTACTATCTGCGCCGCGGCGCGTTCGTCGCGGCGGCCAACCGCGCGCAGACGGTCGTCAAGGATTACCAGGGAGCGCCGGCCGTCGAGGAAGCCCTGTTCCTGATGACGCGCGCCTACGATGCCTTGAATCTGCCCGAGCTGCGCGACGATGCGGGCCGCGTCTTGCAGAAGAATTTTCCGGACAGCGCCTTCCTCAAGGGCGACGTCCGCAAAGAGGCGCCCTGGTGGAAGTTCTGGTAGGCCGGCAAGGGAAAGGCCGTTCGGCTTCCGGCTGAACGGCACCGCCCCTCGCGTGCCCGCATGGAATGCTGTCCCGGGCGACGGAGACCTAGGCGGCGACTTTTCTCTTGAACACCCAGGTCAGGTCGGTCGATCGCCCGGCGTCGAACGCATAACCCTCGCTGTCGAAAGCCTTCAATTTCTCGGGCTGCGTGATGCCTTTCTGCGCCGCGTAGCGCGCCATCAATCCGCGCGCGCGCTTGGCGTAGAACGAGATCACCTTGTACTTGCCGTTCTTCCAATCCTCGAATACCGGCGTGATCACCGGCACCTCCAGGAGCTTCGGTTTCACTACCTTGAAGTATTCGTCCGATGCGAGATTGACCAGCGCCTTGGCCTTGCGCTCCTTGGCGAGTTCATTCAACGCGGCAGTAACCGATGCGCCCCAGAAGGCATACAAATCCTTGCCATGCCGATTCGGCAGCTTGGTTCCCATTTCGAGGCGATAGGGCTGCATCAGGTCGAGCGGGCGCAGCATGCCGTACAAGCCGGATAGAATGCGGATGCGCGACTGCGCGTAGTCGAGCTGCTTCGGCTTGAGCGAAGGCGCATCGAGTCCTTCATAGACGTCGCCGTTGAACGCCAGGATCGCCTGCTTGGAATTCTTGACCGTGAACCTGGTCGACCAGCTCGCATAGCGTGCGGCGTTGAGTTCCGCGAGCGCATCGGAAATCGACATCAACTCGCCGATCTGCGAGGGAGAATACTGCCTGAGTATCTCGACCAGTTCCGCCGAACGCGGAACGAAGTCCGGCGTCGTGTGGATCTCGGTCGTGGGAGGCGTTTCGTAATCGAGCGTTTTGGCGGGCGACAAGACGATCAGCATTGAACCATCCGAACAAAAAAACTGCAATGATACCTAAGCGCATCGTGCTCGACACCAACGTCTGCCTGGATCTGTTCGTCTTCCGCGATCCGCGCTGGGCGAAGCTGCACGCGGCCCTGCTGGCCGGACATATCGAAGCGGTCACGCGCGAGGACTGCCGGCGGGAATGGCAGATCGTGCTGGACTACCCCCATCTTCCACTCGACGAGCATGCGCGGCGCCGATGCGCGGAGGAGTTCGATGCCGTGATCCGCTGCCTGCCGGCGGACGCCGCGCAAACCGGTGTCAAGCTCCCGCTCTGCAAGGACCCAGACGACCAGAAATTCCTCGAAATCGCGCGCGACGCCCAGGCCGAGATCCTGATCACCAAGGACAAGGCGCTGTTGAAACTGGCCCGCAAGGCCGTGCGCATCGGTCTGTTCTCCATCCTGACGCCGGAAGCCTCGATGCTCGCGCTCGCATTGGAGCAGACCTGATCGCCCCTGCGGGGCGCCGAGCGGCACGCTAGAATGGCGTGAACTCCAGCACGATTCCAGCACATAGGCCGCCATGTCCTCGACCCCGATCCATCTCGAAACCAAGCTGCCGCACGTCGGCACCACGATCTTCACCACCATGTCGGCGCTGGCCGCCGAGAAAAACGCCGTCAACCTCGGCCAGGGTTTTCCCGATTTCGATTGCGACCCGGCGCTGATCGATCATGTCGCCGGAGCCATGCGCGCCGGCCTCAACCAATATCCGCCGATGGCCGGCGCGGCCCCGTTGCGCGCGGCGATCGCCGCCAAGATCCGCGCGCTCTACGGCCGCGACTACGATCCGGCCGCAGAAATCACGGTCACCGCCGGCGCGACCCAGGCACTGATGACGGCGATACTCTGCAGCGTGCGCGCCGGCGACGAAGTGATCGTCATCGAGCCGGTCTACGACAGCTACGCGCCATCGATCGAGCTGGCCGGCGGCACGCCGGTCTACGTGCAAATGGAAATCGGCGCGGAAGGCTTTCGCATTCCGTGGGCCAAGGTAGCCGCCGCCGTGACGCCGAAGACGCGGCTGATCACGCTCAATTCGCCGCACAATCCGACCGGCACGATCTTCGGCGCCGCCGATATCGATGCCTTGGCTGCCATCGTGCGCGGCACCGATATCCTGCTGCTGTCGGACGAGGTCTACGAACACATGGTGTACGACGGCAAGCGCCACGAGTCGCTATGCCGTTACCCGGACCTGGCCGAGCGCGCTTTCGTGATTTCAAGCTTCGGCAAGACCTACCACGTCACCGGCTGGAAGGTCGGTTACGTCGCCGCGCCGGCGGCCCTGATGGCCGAATTCCGCAAGATCCACCAGTTCAACGTGTTCACCGTCAATACGCCGGTCCAGCATGGATTGGCCACCTACATGGCCGATCCGGCGCCCTACCTCGGCCTGGCCGCCTTCTACCAGAAGAAACGCGACCTGTTCCGCGACGGCCTCGCCGGCACGCGCCTGCGCCTGCTGCCGTCGGACGGCACCTATTTCCAGTGCGTCGACTATTCGGCGGTTTCCTCCATGGACGAAGCCGGCTTCGCCAAATGGCTGACGGCCGAGATCGGCGTAGCGGCCATTCCGGTATCCGCCTTCTACCACGAGCGGACTGAATCCGGAATCGTGCGCTTCTGTTTCGCTAAAAAAGAGGAAACCTTGCGGCAGGCACTAAAACAATTGGCACGAATATAAAAATTTCCTATACTCAACTAAGGAAGTTTCAAAAGAGATAGGTTTTTCTTTCAATCTACAGTTGACCGGCCGCCGGCCGATAATGAAATAAGGGCCGACGAATAAACAGGGAGGGAAGCTGATCATGGATCATCGGCGTCTGAGCATGACAGATATTGCCGTCGGTGAGCCTTTGCCGTGGGACGTCTACGGCACCGACAAGAAGCTTCTGTTGCGCAAGGGGCAAGTCGTGCAGAACGAGCGCCAGGTCGAAGTGCTGATCGAGCGCGGCCTGTACATCGACGCCCAATTGGCGGGCTCGCTCTCGTCGAAGAGAGCGGAGCCGCCGCCCAAGATCCTCGAACTGCCCTCCGTCCTGCGTCTCATCAATCTCGTCAACAAGCGCCTCGAACGCCTGCTGTACACCTTCAACAGCGAGCCGGACATGGAGGCCAAGATACTCGAGGTCGTGAAGGCCCTGGAACATGCAGGCAACATGAATCCCGACATCGCGCTCGGCTGCGTACTGCTCAACCAGGAAGCCGGCAGCTATGCGGTGCGCCATTGCATCGACACCGCGATCGTCTCCTGGGCCGTGCTGCGCGCCATGCGCAAGCCGCCGGAAGAGATCACCGCCGTCATGGCAGCCGCGCTGACCATGAATCTCGGCATGCTGCGCATGCAGGACCAGCTGCAGAACAAGTCCGAGCCGCTCAACGAGAAAGAGCAGGAAATCATCAAGAAGCATCCGGAAGAAAGCGTCAACCTGCTGCGCCAGGCCGGCGTCAAGAACGAACAATGGCTGTCCTACGTGCTGCTGCATCATGAAAACGAAGACGGCACCGGATACCCGCGCGGCAAGGATGCCGGCGAGATCCCGCAGAACGTCAAGATCCTGGCGATCGCGGACCGCTACTGCGCACGCATCGCGAACCGCAAATACCGCAAGACACTGCTGCCGGGTCTGGCGCTGCGCGACGTGCTGGTCTCGGGCGGCAAGACCAGCGACCCGACGCTGGCGGCCTATTTCGTCAAGGAAGTCGGCACCTATCCGCCCGGCAGTTTCGTACGCCTGCAAAGCGGCGAGATCTGCGTCGTGACCGGCCGCGGCGCCAGCCCGACCACGCCGACCGTGCACGCCATCATCGGCCCGCGTGGTGCTCCCCTTTCCTTCCCCATCAAGCGTGAGACATCCAAGCAATTGCATGGCGTGCGCGAAGCCGTGTCCGCCGAACAGGCGAGCCTGCGTTTCTCGCTGCAGCAATTGTGGGGACAGGAAGCGGCGCTGTAGGACGGAAAAGCGCAGTGCCTTCCACCTGCGTGCGGAGCCATTCGGAGGAAATTCGATTCCGCCGGCTCGCGCCCGAGGTGCGGCGCCAACTTCAGCGCGGCAGCTGCGCCAGCTTCTGATCGACGAAAGCCTGCAGTTCCGGCGTCAGCGTATTCGCCGCCTTGGCGCGGCCGAACGCATCGCGCGCCTCGGCCAGTCGGTTCTCGGCCTGCAGCGAGATGCCGATGCCCATCCACCACACCGCATTCTGCGGCGCCGTCTTGAGGGCGGCGAGGTAATGCTCGATCGCGTCCTTGTGCTGCCCCAAGCGCTGCTGCAAGGCGGCCAGGAAAGCGCGGTAGTCGCCGCGATCGCCTGCATGGGGCAAACCGCGCTGCAGGGTCTCGACCGCGGCCCGGATCTCGTTCTTCTCGACTTGCAGGCGCGCCAGGATCATCGTCATGCCGGTCTGGCGCGCATCGAGCGCCAATCCTTCCTGCAGCTTGCGCATCGCCTCGTCCTGGCGCCGGCTCTCGAGCAGCAGTCCGACCAGGGTCTGGCGCGCGGCGGCATGCTGCGGATCGAATTGCAGCGCCTGCTCCAGCGCGGCAACCGCCTCGGCGCCCCGGCCTTGCGCGACCAGCGTCGAAGCGCGGCGGTATTCGTTTTCGGAACGCTGTTGCGGCGTCAATTCCTTGACCTGCTTCGCGGGCACGGCGGCGGCGGACGGCGCTTCGGCGCTCTTGGCCGGCTCCGGCTTGGCGGCCTTCGGCGCCGCCGCGCTTGCCGGGGCCGGCTTGGGAGTCGGTTCAGCCGCCGGCGGCACAGACTGCTGAACGCGCTGCGCCTGCCGGGTCTCCGCCTGCGCCGGCGCTGCCAAGGCATTTCCGGAATCGGCAGCCGCCGTCGGCGGCGGCGCCGAAGCGCCGCCCGAGTCGGCATCGACGGCGGCCGGCGGCGCGGCGCCAGTCCCTGCGACCGGTTGCGGCGCGGCCGGCGCGGCCAACGGCTCCTGGAGCGGCGGCGCGGGCTGCACCGGTCGAGTCCGCAATTCCGGCGCCAGTTTCAAGGGCAATTCGGCGGACGGCACTTGCAAGGGCATCGTCGTCGCGCGCAGCCACAGCCACGACGCAGTTCCTCCCACCAGCATGGCGGCCACGACCGCCGCGCCCCATGCGAGATAATTCTTGCGCGCTTCCGGCACCGCGCGAACGCTTGCATAGACAGGGCCGCCGCGCGCGCCGTCCGAGCCGCGCGCATCGAGTTCCTGCAGCATGCGATTGATCAGGCTCATTGGAAGAACGCCCATCCTGCGCCGGCGCTGATCGCCAGCAATGCGGCGGCGCCGAACCACATCCAGCGCCAGAACGGTTTCTTGGCCGCGATCGTGTCGCGCGCGGCGGAACGCACATGGCGCGCGCGCACTTGCCGCTTGCCCTCGCCGTAGGTCAACATCAAGGCTTTGTGCGCGAGAATGTTGACCAGCCGCGGAATCCCGCCGCTGGCCGTCTTCAAGGCGCGCACCGCGTCGCTGGCGAACAGCCGAGTGCCGGTATAGCCAGCCACGCTCAGTCGATGGGCGATATAGAACTCCAGATCGTCCTTGGACAAGGGCCCGAGGTGATAGTGGAAGGTCACGCGCTGGGCCAGCTGGCGAATCGCTTCCTGCTGCAGGTTGCGGTTCAATTCGGGCTGGCCGAACAGGACGATCTGCAGCAGCTTGCGCTTTTCGGTCTCGAGATTCGTCAGCAGCCGCAGCGCCTCCAGGCTTTCCATCGGAATCGCCTGCGCCTCGTCGAGGCATAGCACGACCCGTTTGCCGGCGCGCGCCAGGACCAGCAGGCGATGGTTGATCGACTTCAGTATCTGGTGCTGATCGACATCCTTCTCGAGCGCGATCTCGAGCTCTTCCGCCAACGCCAGCATCAGCGTACGCGGCTCGAGATACGGATTTGGAATATAGGCGGTGACGAAGCTGTCGTCCAGCGTGGACATGAACTTGCGGCACAGCAGCGTCTTGCCGGTGCCGACCTCGCCCGTGATCTTGATGAAGCCCTCGCCGTTCTTCACCGCGATCAGGAGCGTGTTGAGCGCTTCCTGCGCGCTGGCGCAAGCGAAGAAGAAACTGGTGTCGGGCGTGATGCCGAACGGCAGTTCACGCAGACCGAAATGCGCCCGGTACATCTATCGGAACCCTGCGGCGTTACGCGGATCGAGCGCCTGGATGCGGCGCTGCGATTCCGACAGATCCTGCGACCAGGCGCTGTTGTCCTGCACCACGGTCGGCTTCAACAGTATCACCAGCTCGCGCTTGCGCATGAGCTGGTTGGTATTGCGGAACAGGTTGCCGATCACCGGCACGTCGCCGGCGCCCGGCACCTGGGAATTGCCGGTGGAGCTGGCTTGCCGCATCAGGCCGCCGATGGCGACGATCTGTCCGTTCTGGCCGCGCACCACGCTGTCGGTTTCCGACACTTCGCTGGCCGCCAGCGGCAAGGTGAAGGAACCGGCCGCGCCGAGGTTGAGCGGCTTGTCGACCGTCTTCACGTCGCTGACCGACGGGTGGATATGGAGGATGATATTGCCGTTCTCGTCGATCTGCGGCGTGACGTCCAGCGCCACGCCGGAGAAGAACGGCTGCACCGTCACGCTCGGGCTGGTGCTGGTCGTGCTGCCGGTGGCCGTGGTGGTGGAGCTGACGCTGGTCACGAAGAATTCGTCCTTGCCGACCTTGAGCACGGCTTTCTGGTTGTTCAGCGTAGCGATGCGCGGACTCGACAACACATGAACCGTGCCCTGCGTCTCGAGGAAGGAAATCAGGGCCGCGAAATTGTCGGTCTGGAACGCGAGGCCGAATAGGCCGCCCGCCGCGCTGCCGGTGACGGCCATGTCGAGCGCGGTATTGGCGATCATCCGCGCCGTCCCTTGCGCGCCGGTGCTGGGATTGGTGCTGTTGACGGTCGTGGCCAGGGTATTGAGCTGGGCCTTCGAGGCAAGGCTGGTACCGGGCGACATGAAGCCGGTGGCGACGCGATTGTCGCCGACGCCCGTGATGGACGCGAACGACGCCCAGTTGATGCCGCTCTGGAAGCTGCTGCTGAGCTCCACTTCCAGGATCTTCGCTTCCAGGATCACCTGGCGATCGACCGCCAGCTGGGTCGCCTTCAGATAAGAGCTGACGCTTTTCAATTCGTCCCACATGGCGCGCACGACCACGATGCCGGACTGCGGGCTGATCACCACGCTGCGGCCTTCCTTGCTGCCGACGATGGCTTCCAGCGCGGCCTTCAGCTCGGCCCAGAAATCGGCGTTGGAAGTCGTGCTGATCTTGCTGCTGTTGAGGGTCTGGGTGTTATTGGCGGGGGCGCTGGTCCCGCCCGCCGTATTCTGCTGCGCCGTGCCGCCGGCCGTGCTGGTGGTCGAGGAATCGCTGACCGAACCGGAGGTCACCCGGATATCGGAGGAACCGCGGCGGTTCGCGGTCAGGTAGTTCACCGCGAAGACCCGCGTCTGCAGCGTGAGCGGCTTGATATAGATGCGCGTGCCGTCGACCTGGTAATCGTAGCCGTACAGCTCGCGGATGGCGTCGAGCGCCTCGAACAAGGTCACGTCTTTCAGGTTGGCCGAGATCGTGCCGCTCACCTCCGGATGCACCAGCATGCTGTAGCGCGTGCCCGAGGCGATCGCCATGAAGAACTGGTTGGCCGGCACGTTGTTCAACGCCAGGCTGAAGCGCTCGTCGAGCGGCGGCCGTGCCTTGGGCAGTTCGATGTTGATCGGCGGAAGCAGCGCGGCGGAAACGGCGTCCGGCTGCGCCGGTTGCGGCTTGGCGGCGGTCGCCTTGCCGAGTTCGGTATTGATCAAATCATAGGTTTCGCGCTTGGAGGCGTTCGAGGCGCAGCCAAGCAGGCAGAGTGCGATGGCGACTAATACGAGTTTCCGCATTCTATTTCTTACCCTTATTGCCGCTCGATTCCCTGTTACCGCCCAACGTCTCCGCGATCGGCAGCTTTTCGACGTCCGGATAGAGCTTCAGCATCCGGACTTCCTTGCCATAGCGCAGCGCGACGCCGTCTTCGGCGATGCGCTCGACCAGCGCTTCGCCGACCTTGTCTCCCACCTTCACCACGGCGCCGTCGATAATCGCCTCGACCCGTGCCTTCGAAATCAGCACCGATTGCAATACCGGTCCGCCGGATTTGGACGACATCTCGGCCGACGACTTGTCCGTCGCCAGCGATGCGGGCGGACGCGTCGGATCGGTCAGGCCCAGAGCATATGCATGGGCTCCGGCCAACATGGCAAATCCCGCCAGACAAGTTTGCCGACACCGTCGTATCGCGCTTTCGATCATATGTTCAGCCATTGCTTGTTCAGACTCAACGTATAAAGTGTCAGCGTCAGCGTCGTTTTCGAATGATCTTCGGCATTCAACACCGATTTACCCCAGAACAACTGCCACGGCATCGATTCCAGTTCGACCAGGTAATCGATCATGTCGAGATAGCTGCCCTGCACGACGATCTCGACGCCGTGCTTGTAAACGAGGCTAACCGCCGATCCGCCGGCGGCCGGTTTATCCTTGCTCCCGGGAGCGTCTGTCTCCTTGCCGGCAGGTGCTGCCGTTTTCTCCGCCGCATTATTATTGGTCGTTTCCTTCGAATCCATCAGATTCGCCGGCGGCAGAGTCTTCAACGACACCAGGCGCAGGTTGCCGTGACGTCGCAGAATGCTTTCCAACAAACCCGACATTTTATCAGGGGAAACCAGACCCTTTTGCACTTCTTGCAAAGAAGCCTGCATTTGATGCGCCTGCTGCTCCAATTTTTGCAGTTGCAGCTTGCTTTCCGCATCCGGATCGCTCGTCTGACGCTTGACGGCGGCATGGATCTTCTGCTGGATATCGAACGTCTTGGCCTGGTGCTCCTTGATCTCGTCGGAAAGCAGCTTGGTCTTGGCAAACAGCGGATCGAGCAACAATGCGTTGATGAGCGTGATGAGAATCAGCGCGACCATTGCAAAGACGACCGCCCGTTCGCGCAACGTAAGCGCATCGATTCTGGTAGCGAGCCGTTGCCAATACTGCTTCATTTCGTCTTTGCTCCGGATGCGTCCGATTTATCCGCCGGCATGCCGGAACTCAAGAGCTTGAACTCCATGTAGGCGGCCGCAACGGACTGCCGGGATGCCGGCTGCACGCCGGGAGCCGGATTCGAACCGTTGCTCTGTTCGACGACGGGGCGCAGCATTTCCAGCGTAGCAAAGGATTTTCCCGCCATGGACGACTCGTGTTTCAAGCGGTTCAGGTATTCGGGAACCAATTCCGGCTTCAGCGTCCGTCCCTGGATACCTATCTCATTGCCGGCGCCGTGAATACTGAAGCCGGTCAGCCATAAGCCCGGAAGAATTTGCCGCGAAAATGCGCGGAAATATTCCGAGTATCCCTTCTTGTTGCCGAGATCGCTACTCTGCAAGGTATCGAACGCCTGGCGCAGGGCTTTGACCTCCGCCTCCACTTTCCGGATGTTCTCTTCCAGCGCCTTGCTTTTTTGCCGCGGCACCGACGATGCCAAGACTTGCGCCAATTGGGCCTGGGCCTGATCCCGTTGCTCCTGCGCGACGGCGGCTTCTTTCTTCAACACATTCGTTCGATACCCCGCATAGGCGACCATCAGAATGGCGCCGACAAGGATGGCCGCTAGCGCCTGGACCATGGTCGCCGACGAAAAGTGCTTCTTCTGCTTGAGAAAGATCGGGTTGAAAAGATTGATCTGCTGGCTCACAACACCTTCTCCTCATGCCTCAATGCCGCTCCGAGCGTCATGAAAAAACGGTGTTGGCCGTCACGCGATTTCAACTCCGGCGTCTTCGAAAAATCCAAGACGGTTTCGAGATCGAGCATCTCGACCGGCATGTACAAATTGGAAGCAAGATATTTCTGCAAAGCCTCGCTGCCGTCCGGCAAGGGCGCCAGGAACAGCTTCGACATGGTGATGAAATGATATTGCCGGTCGAAATGGTCCAGAGAACGCTGAAGTTCGAGCGTGATCCGGTCATAGTAAGGCGTTCTTTGCTCTTCGCCTCCCTCCTGCAACTGGGAAAGCGGGACCTCGATCCGTCGTGATAGATACAATTCGCCGGAATAAGTCACCGTCAGCAAGCCGCCGGCGGCGTCGAACGACAACATGGCGACTCCGCGCCCCTCCGGCTCCAGCAAGGCCGAGATATTGCGCTGAGCCATTTCCGGAATATCGATCACACTCAAAGGAAATTTCGCGTCGGCAAACAACGTCTGACGCTGCTCGATGACTTGATTGCGCGCCGCCACCGCGAACATCGAGCGGTTGCGTACCGGCGCATGCTTGTCGACCGGCACATCGAGCACGTCGATCGTCGCGTCGTCGACATGAAAATCGAGCAAATCCTTGAGGCGCCAACGAATCGCGACCTTCAATTCTTCGGGAGGAACATTGGGCGCATCGACGGAAAGCAACTGATATTCGCCCACGCCAAGCAAGGTAGTGCAGTGGTAAGCCGCCGCGCGGACGTCTTTCGCCAGCTTTTCCAATTGCGAAGCCAACTCATTGCCGGGCGAGAATACGACCGACTCGACCGCTGGCAAGGCGTTTGCATTGCGCACAACATGCGCAATGCAAACGCCATCCCCGACGAAACCGATCGCCATCCATCCCGGGGCCTTGTTGTTTCTGGAAAAGAGACGCATCCGCAACACTAATGAGAAATTACTTGAAAGTATTTCAATAACTTATTGCTGTCAATCACTTTTAACTAGGTACTATTCTCTAAAACGCGGCCGCCGCGCAAGTTTTTCTTTTGTTCCCGACGGAAATCAATAGTTCTCGCGCATGTAAATAAACTCCGTATTCCCCTTGAATACGCCGTAACGCGCGCGGGCCGGCGTGGTCGTCGGCAGATAGGCCGGCGAAGCGACGCTCATGTCGACGCTGCCGGTCACCCCCTGCCCCGGCGCCCGCAAGGTGAACGTGCCCCTTCCATTGACGAATACGACGGAGGCCGGCGTGGTGACCCAGACATTGCCACTGTTGAGAGCCTTTTGCCAATTGCTGAATACGATGTTGGCGGACGGTATCGATGTCGATCCGAAGCCGACGGCGCCGTCATCGGCATTCGTGACATAGGTCGAGCCATTCCAGTACTGCGCCGTCGCCGGAATGGGCAAAGGCAGCAATTCGGAACCGTGCGCGCTGGATAGCTTCAGGCGCCCATAGCGAAGGTCCGCGCGCACCACCTTGCGATGATTGGAGGCGCCGGCCGTGACATTGAGCGTGTCCAGATCATAGCCATCCATCACGATGCCGTCACTGTCCACTGGGGCAATGCCGATATCGAGCAGCGAAAACGGACCGCTCGCCGCAGCGCCGCGAAACACGGTCATCGGCAGGGTGATGTTGGCGACGCCGTTGGTGAAGGTACCGCTGGCGACGCCCGGCGTGATGCACGGATGAGCAGGCGCGGCGCCGCACGGCAGGAAGGGCGTGCGGGTCGCCGCGCTGTTGACCGCTCCAAGCTCCAGCGGGCCGCCGGTGCCGACCGTGACCGCGGTCGTCGGATCGAGCTTCGCGAACTGGTGCGCGGCATTCGAAGACCAGGTGTAATTCTGCAAAGGCGTCGTGCCGTCGGACGCCACGGCGGTCAAGGTGAAAGTCACGCTCATCGACTCGCCCATGTACGTAAACGCGGAACAGTTCGTCCCGGCCGGACAGATATCGGTCCGATTCAAGAGCGCTTGATCGGACAACGCGAACTTGGCCGCATAGAAGCGCCCCACTCTTCCGGTGGTCGTTCCGGTCACATCGCCGGCGCCGAGATAGTTTCCATCCTTGACGCTCGGTGTAAGGGTGATGACCCCCACATCCTTCCAGGAGAAATCCGTCCCGGTCGCGACGCCATCGCCGAACGGATCGAAGTTTCCGCCGACCGTGGATGACGGAGAACTCATCCCCAGCCCGGCGACGGGCGTCGCCGTCAGCTTCACGCTCTCCGCGGAAGTCTCCTTGCCGTAATTGTGGGCATTGGTGCCGGTCGAGGTCAGCGCGGTGACCGTCGCCGAAAAGCTCTCCCCCGCCTTGACGAAGCGCGTTCCCGTCGCATCCGTCGTTGAAGTCGCCGGGTTGTCGAAATTGTCGGAAGTGCGTTTGATGTTGGTCACGGTAAAGCCAGCCGGCTTGACGACGAACGCCGGCGATGCGCCGCTCAGCAAGGCGCCGTTGACCGTCTTGTTCGCCCGAAGCGTGACGCTGCCGACATCGAGGTAATTGAACGTGAACGGTGCGTTGCCGTCGGCGTCGAACGTCATCGTCACCGGCAAGTAATTCGTTACGTTATTGCTGTCGTTGCGCGCGATGAGCGTGGAATTGGTGGCATTCAGCGTCATCAGGTTGCTGGTGTAGCAGGTGGCGGGATCGTTGCACACATAGCCGAAATTGACCGACGCCGTCCCTGATAAGGCCGCTTCGCATGCCTTGGTCGATGCATCGGATTGAACCGCCCGCAGGTAATATTGGCCGGAAGTCGTGCCGGCGACCTGCGCCGGGATCGACGAGAGGCTGCTGCCGTTGGCCGAGCCGGAGAAAATGAAACCTGCCGTCTTGAAGATCGTGGAACAACTGTTCGCCACCGAACAACTCACGCCGTCCGGGCAGCACTGGCGCGAACTGGTGGCCGTGCTCTGCTCCCCGGAGAGAGCGACCGACACCGACGTGCCGTCCGTCGCCGTGGGAAAACTCAGGGTCGTGCTGGCCGTACCCGTCGCGTCGAAGGTCACCGTGTTGGATGCCAACGTACCGCCGCCGGTCGCGTTCAATGTCGCGGTCTGACCGCTCACGCCGGCGAATTTATTGGTGCACGGGCTGCTGCTGTCGGCGCAGGCATTGACGGTCACCGTGGTCGGCAGGCAGGTGATGCTGCTGGACGGCAAGGACAATTCATAGTGATGCACCGATGCCGTGCAGGCATGGGTCAAGGCACGAATGCCCGCGATCGCACTGCCGCTGAGCGCGGTGTTGTAGATATAGACCTCGTCGATATAGCCGTTGGCCGTGTTCGCGGTGTATCCGGTCGGGGTACCGGCTATCGAGCCATCTCTTTGGGCGCCCAGATAGAGCGTGGTGACGGCGCCGAGAGTGCCGTTGACGTTGGTGGTGGATGTCGCGACCGGATTGACGCTCGTGGTTCCATCGATCGCATCCACATAGATGAACAAACGGTCCGCGGCCAGATTCCAAGTCACCGCGATATGGTGCCAGGTATTTGCGGCATAACTGAAGGCGGTCGTCGACGTCGCCGTGCTGACGGTGCCGGAGCCGCCGCCGCTATCCTCCAGCGAAAACGTGAGCCTGCCGTCGCTGCGCTTAGCAAGGAAGAAATGGCGGTCCGCATTGCCGTTCCCGAGGTTCGCCGACGCATCGAACAGCATGCGGTGGTTGCCGTCGTTCCAGGCGGAATTGCTCCGGTACCAGAAGGCGATGGTACCGGAATTGCCGATGCTGTTGACGTCGATCGGCAGGCTCACGCCATGCGCCCCTGCGGCAGCGCCCGCCGGAATGGTGCCCACGCCGCAAGTGCCGGGCGTGCCCGCGATGGCGCTGCTTGCCGGGCTGGCGGGCGGGTAACCGGTAGGCACCGTCGAGGTGCTCAGCCGCGACCCATGCCGATTACTGCCGCTGGAATCCAATACCGTGGATGCCCCGCTCCACGACGTTTCATCCATCTTGTAATAGGCGTACGGCGAGAATGTGAAGCTGTCGCTCGCCGTATTGTTGGCCGAATTGCCGTCCAACCCGGAGGTGCTCGACACCGTCGCGCTATTGGTGATGGCGCCGGCGGCGCTCGACGACACCGCGACAGTCAGCGTATACGAAGCCGACACAGCGGCGGACAGCCCCCCGGAGTAGGTGCAGGTAACCGCCTGGCCCGCCGCGCCGCAACTCCAATTCGTACCGATGCCCGACACGAAGCTCAAGCCGGTCGGCAAGGTGTTCGATACCGAGATCGTACCCGGATCCCGGCTCGGACCGTCATTGGTCACCGTGATGGTGTAGGTCGCGTTGCTGCCTGGGCTGAGCGTGGTGTTGCGCGTCATCGCCAGCACAAGGTCCGCGCTGATCGTATAGTCGTCGGTCGAACTGTTGTTGCCGGACACGTTATCGAAAGAAGTGCCGGCCACCGTCGCCGTCACCGACTTGGCCCCGGTCGCACTGGCCACGACCGCGACCGTGATCGTCACCGCAGAAGAAGCGCCGTTGGCGAGGCTGCCCGTTCGGGTGCAGGTCACCGTCTGTCCGGCGGCATTGCACGACCATCCGGTTCCGGAAAAGGACGAATAGCTCAAGCCGGTCGGCAAGGTGCTCGTCACCGAGATCGGCCCGGTTTCCGCATTCGGCCCGTCGTTGGTGACGGTGAACGTATAGGTTGCGTTCTGGCCGGGATTGAGCGCCGAATTGCGTGTCGTCGCGATGGCAAGATCGGCCACCGGCGTATTCGTCACGCTGATCACCTCGGCCGACAACAGCACCAGGTCGCCGCCGGAGCTATAGACGGAAGTGGCCGATGTCTCGCCGGCCGTCAAGTAAGCGTCGATGTCGAAGGAATCGAAGTCGACGCCGTAGGTCGCGCCGCTGGTCGGGCTCGTGATCGTCGATACCGAATTGAACTGGTTGTTCGAAGGATTGCTACCGTCTTGCAAGACGGTGCCGTTGAAAGTCAAGCCCTCGGAGAATCCATTCAAGCTGCCGGAATTCCCGACGTCCCCCTCCCAAGTGATGTAGGCATGCTTGCCATTGATCGGCGACGACGGAATGACGAAATTGTTGGGCGTGAGCGTGATGCTGCTGCCGCGGAACGCTTGGAAACCTTCGAACACGTTGATGACACGCAAGTCTTCCGACACATGCGAATAGATCACCAATAGCGACCATCCGGCGACCACGCCGGAAACGTCGCAGTGCGGCGAGCCGGTATTGACCGACAGGCCTGAGAAGCTATACGTCCCGTTTCCCTTGGCGGCGACCAAGGTGGTTACGTCGGCCGCCCCGCTGAAATAGTGCAGATCCGTGCCGACATTATTGTAGGTCGCCGTATAGCGCCGATCCGATGCAGCGCTGACGGCGCTGCCGTCGAAGGTCACGGTATAGTCGGGCGCGCTCGTGACATCCGTCGACGATCCCGCCCAATACAGATAGGCCGCCGTGATAGTCGCGCCGGAAGGCACCCCCGCCAGGCTGGCCATGGTATCCCCCGTCGTCACCGCGCAGGAATTGCCGCCGTCCGCCTGCGTGCGCAGGGTCTGGGCAGTGCCGACGAAGTTGACGTTGCCGGCGAAGCTGGCGAACAGGTCAGGCACGGTATCGGCGCAGGCGAGGCCGCCGCAGGCCATGCCTGCCAGGAAAACGAATAGCTGCAGCAGTCCGCGCACAAGAATTCTCATCGTTCGCATGTCGTCGCGCTCATCTCGAGATGGTGATGCTGATCTGACGCTCGATCCGGCCGGGTGTGTTGACCGTCCCGTGCGTCGCCAAGGCGCTCAGCTCGTAGACTCGCAAGGTCGTACCGTCCTCGACATAGCTGGCGCCGTTCGTGGTGCAGCTGACCACGACGGTGAAGCCGGCCAGCGTGCCCCCCAGCGGACTGATCGTCTGGGAATTGTTGGTCGTCCGGCAGGCAACGCCGAAAGCCTGATCGCGCAATACCTGGTATGCGCCCCAGTCGATCCCGGCGCGCGCGGCTTGGTAGGCGCGCGCGCCGAGAATATCCTGAGCCGAAGTCTGCTGCTGCGTGCTCGATATCGTCACCAGGAAAACGCCGAGAGCGGAGACCACCACCAGCAGAAACAGCGCCGAAAGTATGCTGAAGCCGCGCCGCAGATCGAGCATCGTTCTCATGGCTGGTTGCTCACATGCGTCGCGCTATACAACGAGACCGCCTCGCCGCTGTCGGTGATCGTCAGATTCATGGTGACCAGGCCATAGCGTCCCGCGACCGTCAGCGGATCGTAGGAAAAAATGCATTTGCTGACCTTGCTGGCCAGTACGTTGCTCGTTCCCGTCGTGGTTGCTTCCGGCCAGCCGTAGCCGGATTCGCGGGTCAAAGTCCCGCTCACCGGATCGCAGACGTACTTGACCGGCGAGGTCACGACGTGAAACCGGTGGCCCGGCGAATCATAGGGAAACTGCTTCGCCGCCACGGTCACGACCTGGCCTGCGATCGATTGGTAGGCGGTACGATTCTCGGCCGCGTTGGAATAGGCATCCGCGTTTTGCACGCCCAGGTTGTAAACCACGATCTGATGCGTGCCGTTGGTCATCTGCGGCGGCGTGCCGAACATCTCGAAGCTCGAATCGGCCGTCTCGAAATCGAGCACGTTGCCGGCGCCGGCGCCGTCGACGCCGGCGCGATAGCGCCCGCCGCCGGTGGTCGGAATGAACTCCAGCGTGCAATCGTTGCCGCCGCCGCAACTGCCGGTGACGCGCACGCTGTTCGGCAAGGCCATGCGCAGATCGCGGCCGATGCGGCGCAAGGCGGTATCCGCGATGTCGGTCAGTTCGGCGCGGCGCGCGGTATCCGTGTATTGCTGCATCGGATACTTGAGAAACACCGCCACCATCGCCGCGACGACGCCGGAGATGGCGATCACGGTGACCATCTCGATGAGCGTGAATCCGCCGCGCAAGGCTCGTACGATCATGGCACCACCGTCGGCGAGTAACGGACACGGTATCCCGTCAGCGACACCGGCACGCTGTCAGGTCCTGTCACCGTCACGGTGATCTGCAAGGCATCGCCGCTGGCCGCCGTGATGCCGCCCAGATCGGCCGCGACCACCGCGACGGTAGCCGTATAGTCGTCGAGCGCGGTCGAGACCACGGTGCCGGAGACATCCTTGATCCCGCCGCTGGCCTTCTTCATCTCGAAGCCATGGTAATCGTTGACGTTGTCGAATTGCGGCGTGCCGAGCGTGAAATAGCGGATCTCGCCCCCCTGGCCGTCGGTTTCCGGCCCCATGCCCTCCGGGCCGCCGATGCCTCCGGCGGCAGGACATTGCGCCGCCGTCGAGGCGGTCGCATTCGCCGCGTTGGCGTCATCCGGATCGCAATAGGTAAAAGGCATCAGCTCGATTTCCTCCAGCAGGGATTCGGCGATCGCCAGCGACTGCTTACGGATCATCGGATCGGCGCTGGAACGGGTCGTGATATCCATTACCAGGAGAATGCCGGCGACGCCGATGCCGACGATTACGATGAACATGACCAGTTCGATCAGCGAGAGGCCATCTTGGCGCAGGCCGATCCGAAGACGGCGGCTAATGGACATAGCCGGTCTCCCGTTCGATCGTGATGTCGCGGCTGAATCCGGAGACGCGGAACACCTGGTTCGCCCCGAGCACCGCCTGTCCGAGCGCGCTGAACGTGAACCCGGCGGGCGTCGTCACGGCGCCGGCGGTGGTGGTGTACGTGATGTTGCCGGGCGCCGTAATGGCATAAGGCGCGTTGCCGTCGGGACCGCGGAGATTTTCCGTGCACGCTTCGGCCGAACCGGCCTGCGCGGCGATCGTCAAGCTGAGGCTGGTCGAGGTGAAGGCGACGCAGACGTTCCGCCGCTGCGCGACCGCCGTCTTCTGCGCGTAGCGCAACATCGACATCGTCTGATCGTAGAAACCGCGCGCCTCGAAGATGTCCCGGTCGATCAGACGAGGCATCACGACGGCCGCCAGGATCCCGATGATCACCAGGGTCACCACCAATTCCACGAGGGTCACGCCGAGGCAATTACGTACGCCTCCTGGTCGCCAACTCCGGCCTGGAATCATGGTTTCAGTCCATAACAAAACGGCGGGAAGACGCGATACACGTCAAGCCCGCCATTTCAGCGATCTACAAAATCTCAGAACGGCGCAATAGCTCGAAGCCGTATCTTGTTCATCCGGCAAGCATTCCGGTCAAGCCGGAATCGTTGCACGCCGAAAGGAATGGCAATCAGGGAATATTGCCTACGCACTGGACCAAGTCGGCGACTGCGGTCGTTGCCGTAGCGCAGGCCGCATCCGTATAAGTAGGAACGGTATAGTTTGTTCCATTAATACTCACTTGCACACCAGCAGCCACAGCCGTACCTGCCGGTTGGACAAGAGCTGCCAACGCTGTCACCGACGGGTAAACAGGCGACGTTCCTGCTGCTGCATTTTTTGCCACCTGGATGGAATGCGCAGATTTCACTGCCCCGCTGTTCGCCTTTTTGGCGGCAGTAGTTGCATCGCTAGAAATATCGACGAATTTGGGAACAGCCGTAGCGGCAAGAATGCCAAGAATAACAATAACGACCACCAATTCAATCAAGGTAAAGCCAGCTTGATTGTTTTTTACTTGACGCATGTTGTCTTCTCCGAAATATAGAATGGAACTAATTATTCTTGACACCAATCAAGACCGTTTCCAATCGCGAAATATACCAGATATATGGGATGTTCCAAAGTGCATTTCTATGTGCAATTCGAAACGGTCGCATTCATCGTATAAGTCGGTTGGGTATTCGCGGCCGCCGGGGCGGCGTAGCCAATCGTGCAATCCGAGGCGGCAGTGGCACCGGTATGACTGCTATCCGGAGCAGCAATCCGTGGGGCAGTGAGGCCGGTGGTCACATAATCCGCGGACAAACCAGCCAAGGCTACGATTGATGCCGCGTCGGGATAGCCGTTGGTATAAACGACGGTCGTTCCCTCAACCACGATGGCTGGCGAAGGAGTACCCGTGAAATTGGCATCGAAGCCGCGCGTCAGCAATGCGGCGTGGGCCATGGCGGCAGCGGATTTCACCGAACCCATCGCCGAAGTCATCTTGGCCAGCCGCGCATCTGCCTGCAAGGAAGCAAACTTCGGCAAGGCGAATCCCGCCAAAAGACCGAGAATCGTAACGACGATGACTAACTCGATTAAGGTAAAGCCGACTTGACGCTTTAACATAAATAACCTTTACAAGCTGTTGATTTGGAAGAAATAATTCCTCGAACAAATAATATCGCACTCACTCGTGGAATTCCACGTTTCTAATTGTTAACTTCTATTAAAACCATTTATAGAATTCCAACAAGCGCAGCTCAACTGTATCGGTCGGCTCGAGAGCAGTGTGCTCCAACGCAGTAAGGGCATGATTTCTCACTGAAAATACTTTCAATCTGATCCGTTTCCCTTCGTGCTGATCCGATTGAAAATATCTGGCATTTCTGACGACATAAACGAGCTCGCTCCGCCTACGATCGAAATACCACTCCCCCGGCCTCACCGCACCGGGCGCAGAATCGACGAACTCGCCGCGATAGTTGTCCGGCTTGCGCTCCAGCCAATCGATCGGATTCTGTCCGGCCATGAGCACCGCTTCCTGCATCCGACCGCCGATCATCAACTCGGCAATCCGCATCCGCATCGCGCTGCGGATCTGGCTGATGGTCGCTTCCACGCGGGCCTTTTCCGCGACTTCTTCGTAATAGGAGAACCGCTCAAGCAGAAGCGTCGCCAGCACGCCGAATAGCGCGACGGCGATCGCGAATTCAAGCAGGGAAAAGCCGCGCGCACGGTGACGAGCATGCGCACCATCGGCGCGCGCTCGCAACATGGAAAGCGCCTTGCCGCGCCCGCCCCCGCCGTCTAAACCCGGACGCATCACCGGCGCAACGCGGCCTGGCCGAGATCCCAGATCGGCAGGAAGACGCCGAGCGCGAGTATCGTCACCAGAATACCAAGCATCAAGACGAGAATCGGCTCGATCTGCGCCGACAAGGTCTTGAGCTCGTAGTCGACTTCACGCTCGTACATGTCGGCGATCTCGTCCATCAATTCGTCGAGGGCGCCGGTTTCCTCGCCGACCGCCACCATCTGCAGCACGACGGGCGTGAAGACGCCGGTCGTCACCGCCGTGCGCAGGATGCTTTCGCCGCGCTCGACGCCGTCGCGCATCTGCTCGACGCGGCTCGTGATGTAGGCGTTGTCGACGGTCTTGGCGACCACGCTCAGTCCCTGCACGATCGGCACGCCGCTCTTGCCGGCGAGGGCGAAACTGCGCGCGAAGCGGCCGAGCGTGGCTTTCTGGGTGATCTTGCCGACGATGGGAATGCGCAGCTTGAACTTGTCCCACTTGAAGCGGCCTTCGCGGGTGGCGATATAGCCGCGAAAGGCGATGCCTGCCGTGGCGGCAGCGGCGAGAATCAGCGGCCAGTATTGCACCGTGAAATTGGACACGGCGATCAGGATGCGCGTCATCAGCGGCAACTGCGCACCGAAGCCGGCGAATACCTTGGCGAATGCCGGAACGACGAACACGTTGATGACCATGATCGCAATCACCATCGCGATCACGACGAAGATCGGATAGCGCATGGCGGATTTCACCCGCTCGCGCATGTCGCGTTCGAATTCGAGATGATCGAACAGGCGCAGGAAGACTTCTTCGAGCCGGCCGGTGGTTTCGCCGATGCGCACCATGCTCAAGTAGAACGACGAGAACACCTCGGGATGGCGCCGCATCGCGGCCGACAGCTCGCGGCCGGCGTCAAGCGACTCGCGCAAATCCTTGAGGACCCGCGCGAAGGATTTGTTGATCGCCGATTCCTGCAGGCCCGCCAGGCCGCGCATGATCGGCACGCCGGCTCTCAGCAGCGTATACATCTGGCGGCTGAACAATTGGACGTCGATCGAGCGGATCTTCGGCTCGAGCAGATGCGTCAGCCAATTGCCCTCGCCGTTCTCCACCGGCTTGGAAGTCTGCGAGATTTCCACCGGCGTGATGCCGGTGCTGAACAACTGGTCCGCGACGGCGCCGGTATCGGCGGCTTCGAGCACGCCTTGCAGCAGTTCGCCGCGGGCATTGCGGGCTTTGTAGGCGAAGTACGGCACGTCGTCGTCCTATCGGTGGCGGCTGTTGATGCTCGGACGCACGGTCATTCGTCGAGCTGGCTGCTGATACGCATCGCTTCGGCAATCGTGGTTTTGCCGGCCACCACCAGTCCCACCGCATGACGGCGCAAGGTGCGGCCGGCCATTTGCGCCTGCGCCACCTTGATGAAGTGCGAAGGATCGTGATGGTTGGCGGCATCGACGACGGCTTCCGTCATCTCCAGCATCTCATAGACGCCGGTACGCCCCATGTAACCCATGCCGTTGCAATGCGTGCAGCCGCGGCCGTGCATGTACTTGCGCTGGTCGACGGTATCCTTCAGCTCGGCCTTCAGCCATTCGCGCTCCGTCGGCTTCGGCTCGTAAGGCTCGATGCAGCTTTCGCAGATCAGGCGCACCAGGCGCTGCGCCAGCACCGCTTGCAGCGAGGACGCCACCATGAAGCGCGGCACGCCCATGTCGAGCAGGCGCACCGGCGTGCTGACGGCGTCGTTGGTATGCAAGGTGGAAAGCACGAGGTGGCCGGTCATCGCGGCGCTCAAGGCGATCTGCGCGGTTTCGCGGTCGCGGATCTCGCCGACCAGCACGATGTCGGGGTCCTGGCGCAGCGCGGAGCGCAGCACGCGGGCGAAGGTCAGTTCGATCTTTTCGTTGACCTGCACCTGGTTGATGCCGGCCAGCCGGTATTCGACCGGGTCCTCGACCGTGATCAGCTTGCGCTCGACGGTGTTCAATTCGGACAGCGCGCCGTACAGCGTGGTGGTCTTGCCGCTGCCGGTCGGGCCGGTGACGAGCACCAGGCCGTTCGGGCGCTGGATGATGTTGCGGAAACGCTCCAGCATCAGCGGCGGCATGCCGATCGAATCGAGCTTGAGCGTGCCGCCGCTCTGGCTCAAGAGACGCATGACGACCGATTCGCCGTATTGGGTCGGCATGGTCGAGATACGCACGTCGATCTGGTGGTTGCGGACCTTGATCGCGAAGCGGCCGTCCTGCGGCAGGCGCTTCTCGGAAATGTCGAGGCCGGACATCAGCTTCAGGCGCAGCGCCAGCGCGGGCGCGATCTTGATGTCGGCTTCGGTCTGCAGATGCAGGACACCGTCGATGCGGAAGCGGATCTGCAGGCGGCCTTCCTGGGGCTCGATATGGATATCCGAGGCGCGCACCTGGGCCGCGTCGTCGAACACCGATTGCAGCAGCTTGACGACCGGAGCCTCTTCGGCGCCGGCGGTGGTGCCGAGCGCGCCGAAATCGATCAGGCCTTCGCCGACATCCTGCTCCAGTTCGCGCGCCAGGTCGGTGATTTCCTCGGTGCGGCGGTACAGGCGGTCGATGGTCTGCAGCAGTTCGGTCTCGTTGACGACCGCCAGATCGATGTTGCGTTTGAGCGAGCGCGAGATTTCGTCGTAGGCGAACAGGTCGGTCGGGTCGGCGATGCCGACCAAGAGCGACGCGTCGCGATCTTCCAGGGCGATGGCGCGGAAGCGCCGCGCCTGCGTTTCCGGCAGCAGGCGCACCGTCTCCGGACGCAGGTTGTAGAACTTGAGATTGATGTAAGGAATGTTGAGTTGCTTGGCGAGCGCGCCCGAGATCTGTTCTTCGGTGACAAAACCGTTTTCGATGAAGACGCGGCCAAGCTTGCGGCCGGTACGCTTTTGCTCCGTCAATGAGAATTGCAATTGCTCTTCGGAGAGCAATTTCTGTTGCACCAATATCTCGCCCAAGCGGACCTTTTCGGGCCTAGTCATTCCTACTCCTCTGCATACCCGCTATTCGCGTGAAAACCAGGCGCCTATTTTATGCGACAAAGACCTTGCCGTAGCGAATTCTTACCCTGCGGCAGCGTAGCGATCCATCCCGAATAAAATAGTACGATCGTACGTTTTTGAGAGTAGAATGCCGAATACTCACCGTCCGCATTGCCATCATGAGGAGCAGGAATGTTCGAAGAATACATGGGCACCAAGCCCGTCTCGGAGCGCCAGAAGTTCGATGTCGGCGCGATGCAGGAATACATGCGTCTGCATGTCGACGGTTTCTCCGGCGACTTGACGGTCGAGCAATTCAAGGGCGGCCAGTCGAATCCAACCTTCAAGCTGAGCGCCGGCGGCCGCAGCTACGTCTTGCGCACCAAGCCCGGCCCGGCCGCCAAGCTGCTCGCCTCGGCGCACGCCATCGACCGCGAATTCCGCGTGATGGATGCCCTGCACAAGGCCGGTTTTCCGGCGGCAAGGCAATACGCCTTGTGCACCGATGAATCGATCATCGGCCGCGCCTTCTATCTCATGGAATTCGTCGACGGCCGCGTACTGTGGGATCAGAGCCTGCCCGGCATGCACCCGGAAGAACGCGCCCGCTATTACGACGAAATGAACCGCGTGATCGCCCAGCTCCACACGATCGACTACACGGCGATCGGGTTGGCCGACTTCGGCAAGCCCGGTAATTATTTCGCGCGCCAGATCGACCGCTGGACCAAGCAGTACAAGGCGTCCGAGACCGAGAGAATCGAGGCGATGGACAATCTCATCGAGTGGCTGCCCAAGAACATCCCGGCCGGCGACGAGACCACCATCGTGCACGGCGACTACCGCCTCGACAACATGATCTTCCATCCGACCGAGCCGCGCGTGCTGGCGGTGCTCGACTGGGAATTGTCGACGCTCGGCCATCCGCTGGCCGACTTCTCTTACCATTGCATGAGCTGGCATATTCCGCCGGGGCAGTTCCGCGGCATCGGCGGACTCGACCACAAGGCGCTCGGCATCCCGACCGAAGAGGAGTACATCGCGAAGTACTGCGAGCGCACCGGCAAGACGATCCGCCGCGAGGATTTCGCGTTCTACCTCGCCTACAACCTGTTCCGCATGGCCGGCATCCTGCAAGGCATCATGAAGCGTTACGTGGACGGCGTGGCGGCGAGCGAGCAGGCATTGAAGACCGGCCAGGCCGCGCGGCCGATGGCGGAGATGGGCTGGGCTTACGCGAGCGGGGAATCTCAAACTTCTGCATAATCGGTCACCGGCGGACAGGTACGATCTTGTCCACCCCTCTCTTCGAATTCGAAAGGAATGCAATGATCGATGTCTATTCCGACGCCACGCCGAACGGCCACAAGATCCACATCATGCTGGAGGAATGCGGTCTTCCCTACCGCATTCATCGCGTGAACATCGGCGAAGGCGATCAGTTCAAGCCGGAGTTCCTGGCGATTTCCCCGAACAACAAGATTCCCGCGATCGTCGATGCCGACGGCCCCGACGGCAAACCGATCTCGCTGTTCGAATCGGGCGCCATCCTGGTCTACCTGGCCAGCAAGGCCGGGCGCTTCCTCGGCAACACCGACCGCGAAAGATTCACCACGCTGCAATGGCTGATGTTCCAGATGGGCGGCGTCGGCCCGATGCTGGGCCAGGCCCATCATTTCCGCATCTATGCGCCGGAAAAGATCGAGTACGCGATCAACCGCTATACGAACGAAGCCAAGCGCCTGTACGGCGTGATCGACAAGCAACTGGCGAACTCGGCCTACCTGGCCGGCGACGAATACACGATCGCCGATATCGCGACCTTTCCGTGGCTGCGTTCGTGGAAGCGGCAAGGCGTGGAGCTCGACGACTATCCGCGGTTGAAGCGCTGGTTCGAGGAAATCGCGGAGCGGCCGGCCGTCAAGCGCGGCGTCGCGACCTTCGCCGATGCCGCCAAGCCGCTGGAGGATAGCGCCAAGGCGCGGGAAATGCTGTTCGGCGCCGTTCAATACGCGCGCCGCTAGCCGCGCTTCGCCAGCCGCGCAACACGGATGGCGCGCTTACCAGTAGAAGCGCGCCACCGATTCCGCCACGCACACCGGCTTGTCCCCGCCTTCGCGCTCCATCGTCACCAACCAGACGACCTGGACCCCGCCTTCGACCGCCTCGGCCGATAACAGTTTGATCCCCGCCCGGATCCGGCTGCCCGACGGCACCGGCGCCGGAAAGCGCACCTTGTTGACGCCGTAGTTGACGCCCATCTTCAAGCCGCGCAGGACGACCACCTGGTCCGTCAATGCCGGCAGCAGCGACAGCGTCAGGAAGCCGTGCGCGATCGTGCCGCCGTACGGCGATTCGCGCCGGCAGCGTTCGGCATCGACATGGATCCATTGCCGGTCGCCGGTGGCCTCGGCGAAGCGATCGATGCGCTCCTGGTCGATGGCGATCCAGTCGGACAGACCGATATCCATTCCCGCCAGGGCTTTCAGCTCCTCCGGCGAACCGATTTCGCGTATCGATCGCATCGCTTCCTCTCCCCGCGTTCCGTGCTCAGGCCGCATCGCGGAAACCGGGCTGCTCCGCGAAGCGCGCCAGGTGATGGTCGTTATCGCCGAGCGTCACGTCGATCATGGTCAGGCGCTTGAAATAATGCGCGGCCGGCAGTTCGTTGGTGACGCCCATCCCGCCGTGCAATTGGATCGCCTGCTGGCCGACGAATTTCAGCGCCTGGCCGATGCGCGCCTTGGCGGCGGAAACCGTGCGGCGGCGCTCGACGGCGTCGGCCGCCTCGGCCTTGGCGGCCGCCAGCATCGCCATCGAACGTGCCTGTTCCAGGTGCATGAACATATCGGCCATGCGATGCTGCAAGGCTTGGAATTTGCCGATCGGGACGCCGAACTGCTGGCGCGTCTTGAGATAGTCGAGCGTCGCCGCGTTCAGCGCCTCCATGGCGCCGACCGCTTCGGCGCACAGCAGCGCGCAACCGAAGTCGGCGACGGCGTCGAGCATGTCCCAGGCGGCGCCGGCTTGCCCGAGCAAGGCCGAGGCCGGTACTTGCACGTTCGAGAACGTGATGTCGGCGGCGCGCTGGTTGTCGATGGTGCGGTAGTCGCGGATCAATACGCCGGCGGCGGCGGCCGGAACGGCGAACAGCGAAATGCCGTCGAGGTCGCGTTGGGCACCGCCGGTGCGGGCCGACACGATCAGCATGCCGGCTTGCGCGCCATGGACGACGACCGTCTTGGCGCCGTTGATCCGATAACCGTCCCCATTCGCGGCGGCGGTGGTCGCGATGTCGAACAAGTCGTGGCGCGACTGGCGTTCGTGCAAGGCGCAGGCGAGCTTCAATTCGCCGCCGGCGATCCTTTCCAGCAGGCTCTCCTGTCCGCCCGCGCGTTTCAGGAATTCCGCGCCGAGCACGGTCGCGAAATACGGCTCGACCACCAGGCCGCGTCCCAGTTCGTGCATCACCACCATCAGATCGACCGCGGAGCCGTTGAAGCCGCCCTGCTCCTCCGGTATCGGCAAGGCGGTCATGCCGAGCTCGGCCAGCGTGGCCCATGCCTCGTCGGATATGCCGCGCTCGGAATAGACGATCTTGTTGCGCGCCTCGAAACTGTAATCCTTCTCGATCCAGCGGCGCAGCGCGTCGGCGAATTGCTTCTGTTCGTCGGTGAAATTGAAATCCATTGCCGTCTCCTCGCTCGCTCAGAGTCCCAGGATCATCTGGGTGATGATGTTCTTTTGAATTTCGTTGGAACCGCCGTAGATCGACGTCTTACGGTAGTTGAAGTAATACGGCGCAAGCGGCGCGGCATCGTCTTCGCCGGTCACGCTGTGCTCGCGTTCGCCGCCCAGATAGGCCGGATCGAACGGCAAGCCATAGGGGCCGATAGCCTCCAGCATCAATTCTGTCAGCCATTGCTGGATCTCGCTGCCGCGCACCTTCAGCATCGACGCTTCCGGGCCCGGCGCGCGCCGCTTGTGTTCTTCCGAGAGCACGCGCAATACCGTGACCTCAAGCGCCATCAATTCGATTTCCAGGCTCGCGATCTTGGCCGCGAAGACCGGGTCTTCCAGCAGCGGCTTGCCGTTCTTGCGCTGCTGGTTGGCGACGCGCTTGAGGAATTCCAGCTCGCGCTTGGAACGGCCGACCGCCGCGATACCGGTGCGCTCGTGGCCGAGCAGGTATTTCGCGTAAGTCCAGCCCTTGTTTTCCTCGCCGACCAGGTTCTCGACCGGCACTTTCACGTTGTCGAAGAAGACTTCGTTCACTTCATGGTCTTCGTCGAGCATGATGATCGGGCGCACGGTGATGCCCGGCGTATGCATGTCGATCAACAGGAAGGAAATGCCTTCCTGCTTGCGGGCATCGGGATCGGTGCGCACCAGGCAGAAGATCATGTCGGCATATTGGCCGAGCGTGGTCCAGGTCTTCTGGCCGTTGACGATGTAATGATCGCCCTGGCGCTCGGCGCGCGTCTTGAGCGAAGCGAGGTCGGAGCCGGAACCCGGCTCGGAATAACCCTGGCACCACCAGTCGTCGCAATTGAGGATGCGCGGCAGGTAGTGGCGCTTCTGCGCCTCGTTGCCGAAGGCCATGATGACCGGCGCCACCATCGTCACGCCGAACGGCATGATTTGCGGCGTGCCGGCGCGCGCGCATTCCTCTTCCCAGATGTGGCGCTGGATCGCCGACCAGCCGGTGCCGCCGTACTCGACCGGCCAGGCCGGCGCCGCCCATCCCTGCTTGGCGACGATCTTGTGCCAGCGGACGAAGTCGTCCTTGGTCAAGCGTTTGTGGTTGTGCACCTTATGCTGCAGATCCGCAGGCAGATTCTCTTTCAAGAATGCGCGCACCATGTCGCGGAACGCGATCTCGTCCGCGCTGTAGTTCAAATCCATGCTATCTCCTCGTCTTGGAATAAAAAAGCACGATCGTTCAAAAATTGATTATACATGGGAATCCCGATCATGCGGTCGAGGAAATAGCTGACTTGACTTCGATCTAAGAGACGGACGGGCGAGGACGTTCCGCGCCATGCTCATCGCACGGACCGTCGCTGGTCGTTCGGATGCCGCCGAAAAAAGGGAAATTATTGCAGCGTCTGCTTCGAGACAGCAGGAAGAGGCAGGCACATTACGTCGATGCCCTCCTCCGTCAGCGCATTGAATTCGTCGGGCGATGTAACGCCGCGAATGCCGCGCTCCGGACTTTCCTTGTAGTGGATCCGGCGCGCCTCTTCCGCGAAGCGGTCGCCGACGTCTTCGGTGTTGTCGATCACCTTGCGAGCGAACTCCATCCACTGCTTCTGCAGGGCCTGCAGCGCTTCCGACTTCGCTGGCTCGGAAGATGCCGACAGGTTGAGGCGCGGCGCCGAGGGCATGCGTTTGATGTCACGGCTGTCGCAGATCGGACAAGACACGAGATCTTTCTCGAGTTGCGCGTGAAAGTCACCCTCCGAGGAGAACCAACCCTCGAATCGATGATCGTGCCGGCAGCTGAGGTTGTAGACTTTCATTACCTTTTAGCCAAAAAACTTTTGCCCCTCAAATTTCTTGAGTTGCCATTTTCCCTCTACTTCATGCCACAACTCGCTTTTCGAGGGGTCTAAGGTCATTTCATCGCCTTCTCCCTCTAGGTCCACCCTCTCAAAGCCCATCTTTTCATAAGCCTTCGCTGCTTCAGGACTACCTGATCTAAGAAATATTCTTCCGCAGTGGCCTGAGTCTTGAGACTTTTTGACCGCCTCTTCAAGTAGGGCACCCCCGACTGTTTCAGATCCAGGGTGCGTGACGAAAAGAGGGATGTAAGCGAAATCTATGGTGTCGACGTTCTCGAGGATAAGAAGGCCAATTGGGCTGTTTTGGGCAAAATAACCCAGAGTTACAATGGCTTCATTAGTTACTCGTTCCATAGCGCGAAGGACGGCATTAGCGTCATTGATTCGTTTTGTCCAACCCTTCGTCCAAGTACCCGCAGCTCCATCCAGATCTTTTCTCCACTCGTCGATATTGTCACGCATCTGCGCAACGGCAAATTTTATTTCATGAAATGGTAACTCCTTAATCGGCGTTTCATTAAGTCGATAAAAAAAATCCTGTGGAGAGCCATTATAAATAGTGGGGATCATAGCGCCTTGCCTACTTGAGTTTGTTGAAAGTGACAATCATTAGTGACCCATATGCAAAATATCGTTCAAACAGAGCTTCGCCTACTTGGCGGTGTACAGCCAGCAATCGAACGCCGGCTTAAGTCGCCATACCGATCAATATATGGCCAAGGTGTATCGCGAGCAGTTGGTGGGACTGGGCATCCGAGGCTCGGTGAGCCGGCTGGGTACGCCGACCGACAATTTCAAGGCGGGGAGCTTCATGAAGACGCTCAAGCAGAGGAAGTGCTGGCCTATGAGCGCCACACAGTTTGCATGACCGCAAGTACGGCTACCACGATTCCTGAAAGAGGCTTACAATCGCGGCGCCTGCACTGGGCACTCGATTACATGAGTCCGGAGCATTTTGAATTGAAACACGCCCGACGGCGGTCAAATAAACGGCCGGCGTCGTTCCACCGTCAGAGGTTCACCCCACCGCTTCGGTCAGATACTGAAAAAGGCCAAGTCGCGGAGAGGACCGCGGAGATTCCGGAGGTTTTGAAGCGCTATGCTAGTAAGCGCCATCGTCAAAGGCTTATGGTGCCCGGGACCGGAATCGAACCGGTACGCTCCCTTTCGGGTAAGCGGCGGATTTTAAGTCCGCTGTGTCTACCAATTTCACCACCCGGGCAACGCCTGCACCAAACATGGCCTGCATATGAAAAAAGCGCCCAAGGCGCTTTTTTCGGAATATGGAGGCGGGGGTCGGAATCGAACCGGCGTCTACGGCTTTGCAGGCCGCTGCATAACCTCTTTGCTACCCCGCCATGAAAGTTGCGTATTGTAACCGCGATTTCGAAAACCTGCTGTTGATCGAAATCAAACGGCAAGGCGGGCATTTCTTACAACACTCCGCCAACAAAAAAGGAAGCGAACTGCGCTTCCCTTTCTTGAAACTGGAGCGGGAAAAGAGTCTCGAACTCTCGACCTCAACCTTGGCAAGGTTGCGCTCTACCAACTGAGCTATTCCCGCTTTGTTACCTTTTCTTATCGCGTCGGCGCCTGCCTATTTTTTGAGCAAAACGCCTCTCGCAATTAAAAGGAAGCTTGACTGCAGCTCCCTTTCTTGAAACTGGAGCGGGAGAAGAGTCTCGAACTCTCGACCTCAACCTTGGCAAGGTTGCGCTCTACCAACTGAGCTACTCCCGCGTCGACAACAGACGAGCATTATAGCAGGTCAAAGAACTTTGTCAAGCGATCGCTATGAAAACCCGCTCCCGCATCGTCCCAGCCTATCCCCGTTCCTTGATGAGCGGCCACGCTCTTTGCATGTAATAGAACATCGACCAAACCGTCAGGATCGCGGCCAGCCATAGCAAGACCACGCCCCAGAAATGCGTATCGATCACACCGAATAGCCGCTCGTTGAACAGCAGCATCGGGATGGCGATCATCTGCGCCGTGGTCTTGATTTTCCCGAGCGAACTGACGGCCACCGATTTCGAAGCGCCGATCTGCGCCATCCATTCGCGCAATGCCGAGATGGTGATTTCGCGGCCGATGATGATGAACGCGATGATCGCGATATAGGGAATGCTGGCGCGGAACTCGACCAGCACCAGCAAGGCGCCGGCCACCATCAGCTTGTCGGCGACGGGATCGAGAAAAGCGCCGAATGCCGAGGTCTCGTTCCAGCGCCGCGCCAGGAATCCGTCGAACCAGTCGGTGATGGCCGCGACGATGAACACGATCGTCGATGCCAGCCCCTTGGCGAACGGCGACAGCCACGCATCGGGCAGATAGAAAACGCCGACGACCAGGGGAATCAACGCGACGCGCAGCCAAGTGAGCAGGATGGGAATATTGAACGGCATGGAATTCTTTTGAGATTTGTGCGGCGCACGCACATGCGGCGTCCACGCATGTGCGTAATTTAATGCAATTGTCTGTAAATGTCTTCAGCCAACTGCCGCGAGATGCCCTCGACTGACGCCAGTTCCTCGACGCTGGCATCGAGCACGCCGCGCAAGCCGCCGAAACGCGCCAGCAGCTTTTGCCGGCGCTTGGCGCCGATGCCCTCGATCTCCTCGAGGCGCGATTTCTGGCGCGCCTTGGCCCGCTTGGCGCGCATGCCGGTGATCGCGAAGCGATGCGCCTCGTCGCGTATCTGCGCGATCAGCATCAGCGCCGCGGATTCCTTGCCCAGTTCCTGGGGCGGGCGCCCATCGGCGAATATCAGCGTTTCGAGGCCGACCTTGCGCCCCTCCCCCTTGGCGACGCCGACGATCAGGCTGATGTCGAGACCGAGTTCGACGAACACCTGGCGCGCCATTTCCACCTGTCCCTTGCCGCCGTCCACCAGCACCACGTCCGGCATCACGCCGTCGCTGTTCGCGACCTTCTCGTAGCGGCGCGTGAGCACCTGGCGCATCGCGGCATAGTCGTCGCCGGGCGTGATGTCGTTGATGTTGTAGCGCCGGTATTCGCCGTTCTGCATGTCGTGGTGGTGGAACACGACGCACGATGCCTGGGTGGCTTCGCCTTGCGTATGGCTGATGTCGAAGCATTCGATGCGCAAGGCTTCGAGGTCCTCGATATCGAGCCCGAGCGCCTCGACCAGGGCGCGCGTGCGCGCTTGCTGCGAACCCTGCTCCGACAGCAGGCGCGCAAGCGCGATCTCGGCGCCCTTTTGCGCCATTTCCAGCCATTGGCGGCGCTGCCCCTGCGGCTGGAACACGAGATTGATGCGATGACCGCATTGCTCGGTCAGCGCCATCATCAGCTCCGGCTCGTCGAACTCGATACTGAGGATCAAGGTCGACGGTGTGAACTTGTCGATGTAGTGCTGGGCCAGGAAGGCCTTCAGCACCTGCTCCTCGACGGTTTCGTCGCCGTCCGCGAACGCGCCGTCGACATGCGCGGGGAAATAGGCGCGGTCGCCGAGATGGCGTCCGCCGCGCACCATCGCCAGGTTGACGCAGGCGCGGCCGCCCTGCACGACAACGGCGATGACGTCGATATCGGCGTCGCCGACCGTTTCCATCGTCTGCTGATGCAAGACGCGCGACAATGCCGCGATCTGATCGCGCACCGCCGCCGCCTGCTCGAACTTCAATTCCTCGGCGAAGGATTGCATCTTGGCTTCCAGCGCCTGCAACACTTCCGTCTGGCGTCCGCGCAGGAATTTCGCGGCATTGTCGACATCGGCCGCATATTCTTCCTTGCCGATCAGGTTCACGCACGGGCCGCTGCAGCGATGGATCTGGTGCAACAGGCAGGGCCGCGTGCGATTGGCGAACACCGAATCCTCGCAGGTGCGCAACCGGAACACTTTCTGCAGGATCTGCATCGATTCCTTGACCGCCCAGGCGCTGGGGAACGGGCCGAAATACTGGCTTTTCTTGTCGACCGCGCCGCGATAGTACGCCATGCGCGGATATTCCTGGTTGGTGAGCTTGAGATAAGGATAGGACTTGTCGTCGCGGAACAGGATGTTGTAGCGCGGCTGCAGCGTCTTGATCAGGTTGTTTTCCAGGATCAACGCTTCGGCCTCGCTGCGCGTGACCGTCGTTTCCAGCCGCGCGATCTTCTCCACCATCATCGCGATGCGCGGGCTGGTCAGCGTCTTCTGGAAGTAGCTGGAAACACGCTTCTTGAGGTCGCGCGCCTTGCCGACGTAGAGCACGTTGTCGGCGGCGTCGAAATAGCGATACACGCCGGGCAAGTGCGGCAGCTTCGCCACCGTCTCCAGCAGCGCGGCACGCGGATCGGCGGTTTCGCCGGTGATATCGACTTCTGACATCATCAAGACATCGTTCAAGCGGAGACGAGCGTTTTCACCGTCTCGCGGGCGGAAAGATAACGGGCGTCCTGCTGCAAGGCATCCCAATCGAATGCCGGCTGGGGCGGCACCAACCCGGCGATGCGTGCCGCCGATTCGCGCGCCATCGCATCGGGCGCCAGACCGGCCAGCAATTGATCGGCCTTGTCCGGCGAATTGCAGATCAGGACCACGTCGCATCCCGCCGCCAAGGCGGCATGGGCGCCGTCGACGACCGAGCCGGCGACGCTCGCCCCTTCCATGCTGAGATCGTCGCTGAAGATCACTCCCTGGAAGCCGAGATCCTTGCGCAGGATGGTCAGCCATTTCTTCGAGAAACCGGCGGGATGGCGGTCGACCTTCGGATAGATCACATGGGCCGGCATCACGCCCGCCAGGCTCAATCCGAGCCAGCCGTAAGGCGCGGCGTCTTCGGCCAGGATCTGCTCAAGCTCGCGCTCGTCGACCGGGACCGCCACGTGCGAATCGGCTTCGGCATAGCCGTGCCCCGGAAAATGCTTGCCGCAATTGGCCATGCCGGCCAGCGCCAGTCCGTGATTCAGGCTTTTCGCGAGCAGCGTGACGACGCGCGCATCGCGATGGAAGGCGCGGTCGCCGATGACGCCGGAACTGCCGTAATCGAGATCGAGCACCGGCGTGAAAGACAAGTCGACGCCGCAGGCGCGCAGTTCGGCCGCCAGCACGAAGCCCACATCGGAGGCGGCCTTGACCGCCGCCAGCACATCCTTGTCCCACAGCGCCCCCAGGGCGGCCATGGCCGGCAGTTTGGTGAAACCATCGGTCTTGAAGCGCTGGACGCGCCCGCCTTCATGATCGACAGCGATCACGATTCCCGGCCGTGCCGCGTGAATGGCGGCGCACAATTGCGTCAATTGCGCGCGATTCTCATAATTGCGCGCGAACAGAATGACGCCGCCGGTCAGTGGATGGCGGATGCGGCGGATATCGTCGTCGCTCAATTCGGTGCCGACCACATCGAGCATCACCGGCCCGAGTCGCGGCATGTCTTTCGTCATACTCATTTTGTCTCCACGATCACGAAGGCGACCGCATAATCGGCCTCGTCGGTGATCGATACCTGGGCGTGGAGCCCGTTCCGTTGCATGAATTCCGCCAGTGTTCCGCTCGTCACGACCACCGGCTTGCCGCCCGGCGCGTTGAGGGTCTGCATGGCGCGCCAGGTCATCGGCATGCGCATGCCGAGTCCGATCGCCTTGGAAAACGCCTCCTTCGCGGCGAAGCGCGACGCCAGGAAGCGGATGCCGCGCGCCTCGACCTTGGCCTTGCGGGCGCGGTATTTCTCGAGTTCTTCCGGACCGAGAATCCTTTCGGCGAAACGCTCTCCGTTGCGCGCGAGCGCGGCTTCGACGCGCGAAATCTGGATGATGTCGGTGCCGATGCCGTAAATCATTCGATCGTCATTTCTTGTGCAAGCCCAACCGCGCCGCGACCATGATCGCTTTCATTTCCTTGACAGCGTTCTGCCAGCCGATGAAGACCGCCTGCGCGACGATCGCATGGCCGATGTTCAGTTCGGCGATTTCGGGAATCTCGGCGATGGCCTGGACATTGGTGTAATGCAGGCCGTGGCCGGCATTGACCTTGAGTCCATGCTTGATGCCTTCCAGCACGCCTTGCCGCACGCGTTCGAGCTGTTGCAGCTGCTCGGCTTCCGAATGCGCATCGGCATAGCGGCCGGTGTGTATTTCGATCACCGGCGCGCCCGCTTCCGCGGCCGCCTTGATCTGTTCCGCGTCGGCGTCGATGAACAGGCTGACGCGAATGCCTTCGTTTTGCAATTGCTTGACCGCGGCGCTGACTTCCTTGAAATGCCGCACGACATCGAGGCCGCCTTCGGTCGTCACCTCGGCTCGCCGCTCGGGCACCAGGCAGACATCCTGCGGCTTGATGCGGCAGGCGAAATCGAGCATTTCCTGGGTGACCGCCGCTTCGAGATTCATGCGCGTACGCAATTGCGGGCGAATCGCCTCGACGTCGGCATCCTTGATGTGGCGCCGGTCCTCGCGCAAATGCAAGGTGATCAGATCGGCGCCGGCGTCTTCCGCCATCAGCGCGGCCTGGATCGGATCGGGATACGGCGTGCCGCGCGCATTGCGCAGCGTCGCGACGTGGTCGATGTTGACGCCCAGATCGATGACCGGGCTGTTCGGGTGTAATAGGCTCATGGCGGTCCGCTCTTCGTTATAACTGCATCAAATCTATCAGAATCTGGCGCGTGTTGAGGGAAGCGCCCCCCAGATGATGGGCGAGCAGAAAGCGCATCAGGAACTTGCTTTGCGTTTGCGTGACCGGATCCGCATAATCTTCACGTTCCATGTCGAGCAAGGTCTTGCCGCTTACCTTGGGCCAGGCATCGGCGGTATGCGCCGGCCGCGGTCCGCGCTCCGGATCGACCACGTAGGCGCCGGCCGGTTCGACCGCGGCGCCGCTTGTCGTGCAGCGCGTGAAGTCCCCGGCGACGCCGGTTTCCTTCAGCAACGCGAGTTCGAACTTACGCAGCACGATGGGCGCCGGCTCGTCGTGCGCCAATTGGTTCAAGGTCGCCACGTAGTGGTCGAACAGGCTCGGATGCGGATCGTCCCGCGCCAGCAGCTTGACCAGCAGTTCGTTCAAATAGAATCCGCACAGCAAGGCCGATTTCTCGACCGGCAACAGGCCACCGACCCACTCGGCGTCGATCAGCGTGCGCATTTCCCCCCTTCCGCTCCAACTGACCGAAAGCGGCTGGAATGTCTGCAAGACACCGCGCAGCTTCGAATGCGGGCGCTTCGCGCCCTTGGCGATGACCGGAACGCGGCCGTAATCGCGCGAGAACACTTCAACGATCAGGCTGGTTTCGCGATACGGATAGCTGTGCAGGACGAAGGCCGGTTGCTGCAGAACGCGGTCGCTACGGCTTTCCTTATTGCTTGCTCTCGGCCGCTTCACGGCCGGCATCGAAGCAGCCGCTTCGCTTGCGGAAGTCCTGTTGGCGGCTTCCGGTTGCTCGGAGAGGGGAGCATTCGGCATCGATGCGAATTTAGAGTAACTGCGCGGAATAACTGCTGCCCTTGCCTATCGGATCATTCGTATCCGTATGCGCGCAAGCCAGCTTCATTATCGGCCCAACCCGACTTCACCTTCACCCAGACTTCCAGATAGACCGGACCGCCGAAGAGTTTTTCCATGTCGAGCCGTGCCTGGGTCGAGATTTCTTTCAACTTGGCGCCCTTCTGTCCGATCACCATGGCCTTGTGACCGTCGCGTTCGACCAGAATTGCAGCGAAAATGCGGCGCAGGTTTCCTTCCTGCTCGAATTGCTCGATCAATACCGTGCTGGTATAGGGCAATTCGTCGCCGACGAGGCGGAAGACTTTCTCGCGCACGATTTCGGCGGCCAGGAAACGCTCGCTGCGATCCGTGATGTCGTCCTCGCCGAACATCGGCGGGTTTTCCGGCAGATGCTTCTGGATTTCATCCTCGAGCACTTTCAACTGGAAACGCTGCTTCGCCGAGACCGGAACGACGGCGGCGAAGTCGCGCTGCTCGGCCACGTTTTGGGCGTAGGGCAGCATGACGGCCTTGTCCTTGACCCGATCCGACTTGTTGATGACCAGGATGCATGGCACGTTCGCGGGAAGCAGGTCGAGCACTTTCTTGTCGGCCGGACCAAAGGTTCCCGCTTCGACGACGAACAACACCACATCGGAAGCGGTCAGCGTATTGACGACCGTCTTGTTCAGGTTCTTGTTCAGGGCATTCGAATGCCGGGTCTGGAAACCGGGCGTATCGACATAGACGAATTGCGCCTGCCCGGTCGTCTGGATGCCGGTGATGCGATGCCGCGTGGTCTGCGCCTTGCGGGAGGTAATGCTCACCTTGGCGCCGATCAAGGCGTTCATCAAGGTCGACTTGCCGACGTTCGGACGTCCGACGATGGCGATATAGCCGCATCGGAAGCCGACGGGCGTTGCGGATTGTGTCATGCGGTTTTTGTCTGTGTGGCAGGTATCAGCGTAAGCTGGTCTTGGATCGGCGCTCCATCCGCGGGCAGGTGGTCTTCGCCTTTTGCGCCATCGGCCGCGCCGGCGTTCACATGACGGGCGGACTCCTTGGCCTCGCCGCGCGCCGCCTCGGTCTTGCCGCCGTGCTTGGCATCCGTCTTGGAATGCGTTTTCGAGGCTGGCCTCGCGGCCTCATCCACGGGAGCATCGGGTTGTATCGTGGCAATGCCGGCCAGCTTCAATTGCGAAGCACGCGGCTTGCGGGTACGCGTTGCGGAGGGTGCTTTCGCCAACGCGGCCTGCACGGCTTCCAGCGCCAGCTTCGCCGCCGCTTGTTCGCCGGCGCGGCGGCTGCCGCCGGTACCGAACACATGGATATCGAGCTTGGGCACAAGGCACTCGACTTCGAATTCCTGGTTATGGGCCGCACCGTGGGTTGCCACCACGTTGTACTGCGGCAATGCAATTTTTTTGCCTTGCAGAAACTCCTGCAGCAAAGTCTTGGCATCCTTGCCGAGCGTGCGCGGATCGACGGTATCGAGGATGGGGATGTAAAGTGCGCGAATGACGTCGCGTGCCGCGTCGAAGCCCGAGTCCAGAAAAATGGCGCCGAACAACGCCTCCAGCGTATCGGCCAGGATCGAGGGCCGGCGGAATCCGCCGGACTTCAATTCGCCTTCGCCTAACCGCAGGAATTGCGACAACTCCAGCCGCTGCGCAATCTCATATAGCGATTGCTGCTTGACCAGATTGGCGCGTACGCGGGAAAGATCGCCTTCGTCGATCTTGGTATAACGATCGAAGAGCAACGAAGCGACGACGCAATTGAGAATCGAATCGCCGAGGAATTCGAGACGCTCGTTATGCAAACTGCTGTGGCTGCGATGAGTCAAGGCTTGCTGCAGCAAGGCAGCATCCTTGAAACTATAGCCCAGGCGGTTTTGCAATAAGTTGAGGTCCATTTTGTAGGGTCGCTTACTCCGCTGCTGCCTTTTTCTTGACGGCGCTCTCGTCGGTGGAACCCGCGTACTCGATCAACAGACTTGCCGGACCGACGAGCGGAATCTTCTTTTCGTACGCAAAACTGACGACGACATTGTCGCCGTTCTTCATGATTTCAAGATCCTGCCCGGTAATCGCCGAGATATTGTTGATGTCGGCCTGCTTGTCGAACGAAGACTGGATTTCGCGGACAGTCGTTCCCGCCGTTTTGGCCGTCATGATCGCTTTCTTGATGGCCATGTATTCGGTCACCGTCGGGACCAGCTTCATGGCGAAAACCGCCAGCACCGCAAGAATGACGAGTACAAAGATCGTCCCGCTGAGCGAGACACCGCGTTGCTTGGTCGTGGAGCGAAATGTCATTTTGGTCCCTGAGTATCGTTATTGGAAACTACCAATGCGCTTGGGGTTGCTCAAATTCATCCAGACAAAAAATGCTTTTCCGACAATATTCCGATCCGGCACGAAACCCCAGTAGCGGCTGTCGAGACTGTTATCCCGATTATCCCCCATCATGAAATATTGTCCATCCGGGACCGTGCAGGTAAAACCCTCGACGTTGTAGGAACACCGCTCCCGGCCCGGAAAATCGCGCGGATTCGACACAAAGGCCGGCGCCCGCTCGTCGTTGAGGATCCGATGCTCCGCGCCCAACAGGTTTTCCACGTACTGTTTCGAATAGCTCAAATGCTCTTCATCCAGGTAATCCGGAAGCGCAGTATAAGAAACTTCTTTACCATTCACCGTTAAACGCTTGTTTTTATACACTATTTTATCACCAGGCAGCCCGACGACGCGTTTAATGTAATCCAACGATGGATCTTCCGGATATTTGAAAACCATCACATCTCCGCGCTGGGGCATGCCGACGTCGATGATTTTTTTGTTAATGATCGGCAAGCGGATGCCATACGCGAATTTGTTCACCAGGATCAGATCGCCGATCACCAAGGTCGGCACCATGGAACTCGACGGGATCTTGAACGGTTCATAAAGGAACGAGCGCAGGAAAAACACGAGCGCGATCACCGGAAAAAAACTGCCTGAGTACTCGATCCACGCCGGCTGGCGCAACATGCTCGATTCCAGGGCCGCCCGTCCGTTCTCGTCCGGCTTGATGCCTTCCTGGCGCATCCGCGCGTTGCGCGCGTCGAATTCCGCCAAGGCGGCGTCGGCGCGGGCGCGGCGCTGCTTGGCAAGATAAAACACATCGAGGCACCAGATGACGCCGGTGAGGATGGTCAGGACAAACAGAATCAATGCGAAATTGCCGAGGATTGCTTGCAGACTCATTTTTCTTCCACTTGTAGGATGGCCAGGAACGCTTCCTGCGGAATCTCCACCGAACCGACCTGCTTCATGCGCTTCTTGCCGGCCTTCTGTTTCTCGAGCAGCTTGCGCTTACGCGTGATGTCGCCGCCGTAGCACTTGGCCAGGACGTTCTTGCGCAATGCCTTGACGTTCTCGCGCGAGATGATGTTGGAGCCGATCGCGGCCTGGATCGCCACGTCGAACATCTGGCGCGGGATGATCTCGCGCATCTTGGCAGCCACGGCGCGGCCGCGATACTGGCTGTTGGAACGATGCACGATGATCGCCAAGGCGTCGACCTTGTCGCCGTTGATCAGCATGTCGACCTTGACGACGTCGGAAGCGCGGTATTCCTTGAACTCGTACTCCATCGAGGCATAACCGCGCGAAGTCGATTTCAGCTTGTCGAAGAAATCGAGCACGATCTCCGCCATCGGCATTTCATAGGTCAGTTTGACCTGCTTGCCGTGGTAGCTCATGTCGATCTGGACGCCGCGCTTCTGGGTGCACAGCGTGATGACCGAGCCGACATATTCCTGCGGCATGTACAGATGCACCGTGACGATCGGCTCGCGGATCTCGTCGATCTTCGAGGGATCGGGCATCTTGGACGGGTTGTCGACAGTGATCACCGTGCCGTCGCGCAGTTGGACTTCATAGACCACCGTCGGAGCGGTCGTGATCAGGTCCATGTCGAATTCGCGTTCCAGGCGCTCCTGCACGATTTCCATGTGCAGCAAGCCGAGGAACCCGCAGCGGAAGCCGAAACCGAGCGCTTGCGAGACCTCTGGTTCGTATTGCAGGGCGGCGTCGTTGAGCTTCAGCTTTTCGAGCGATTCGCGCAAGGCGTCATATTGATTCGCCTCGACCGGAAACAGGCCGGCGAACACCTGCGGCTGCACTTCCTTGAAACCCGGCAGCGGTTCGGCGGCGGGACGGCTTGCAAGCGTGATGGTGTCGCCGACGCGCGCCGATTTCAGTTCCTTGATGCCGGCGATGACGAAGCCGACCTGGCCGGCCGTCAACGACTCGCGCGATTGCGACTTCGGCGTGAAGACGCCGACGCTTTCGGTCAGATACTGCGTGTCGGTCGCCATCAGCAGGATCTTGTCCTTCGGACGCAGGCTGCCGTTGACGATGCGCACCAGCATGACCACGCCGACGTAGTTATCGAACCAGGAGTCGATGATGAGCGCCTGCAGCGGCGCCTCCGGATCGCCCTTCGGCGGCGGCACCTTGGCGATCAGTGCCTCCAGCACATCCTGCACGCCCATGCCGGTCTTGGCGGAACAGCGCACCGCATCGCCGGCCTCGATGCCGATCACGTCCTCGATTTCCTGGATGGCCGTATCGGGATCGGCCGACGGCAGGTCGATCTTGTTCAGGACCGGCACCACCTCGACGCCCAGTTCGATCGCGGTATAGCAGTTGGCGACGGTTTGCGCCTCGACGCCCTGCGACGCGTCCACCACCAGCAGCGCGCCTTCGCAAGCGGACAGCGAGCGACTCACCTCGTAGCTGAAGTCGACGTGGCCCGGCGTGTCGATCAGGTTGAGGTTGTAGGTCTCGCCGTTCAGCGCCTTGTAGGTCAATGCCGCGGTCTGGGCCTTGATCGTGATGCCGCGCTCGCGCTCGAGATCCATCGAATCGAGCACCTGCTCTTCCATTTCGCGGTCGGAAAGGCCGCCGCATAGTTGAATGATGCGATCGGCCAGCGTCGATTTGCCGTGGTCGATATGGGCGATGATCGAGAAATTGCGAATGTTGTTCATCAAAATGACAAAAGCGCTCCCGCTGCCCCCAAGGGGCTGGTCCGCGAGCGCCTTCATGAAAAATGTTCCAGCCCGACATTTTACCGGATTTCAGAGGGAGAACCCAGAAAACGAAGTTTGGGCGGAGGCCGACTTGTCTAGCAAGCCATGCAGCTTCGCGATGGCCGGAACGTCAAGGGTTTCAGGTTTGGCGCGATGAGTATCTCACCAGAAATGAGAATCCATGCGAGGAACCATGCCGACACCCGGGCATGACTCATCCACCGGCAAGGAATGACCTGACCCCGGCCTCATCGAGAAAATAATGGCATAGCTGCACGCCCTCTTCGTCCCCCTCCCGGTATCCGACGAGAACCGGAACCAACTCGTCGTATTTCTCCACCAGACGCTCATCCGCATCGACATCGACCACTTCGACCGTAAAGGCGAACTCTTCACCGAGGCGCTGCAAAGCCTGCAGCATATCGTCGCAAAGGTGGCAGTAGGAGCGAGAGAAAAGGATAAAACGAGCCAAGTGCGCTCCAGGAAAAGAGATTCGAAAAACAAAAAGGCTGCAAGCCCGATCAGCCTGCAGCCCGTTATTCTAGCTCTAGCGAAGGATTTATTGCCCGCCCGGCCTGACCGGGATGAATTGCGAGGCATCGCCGCGCCGGACCAACAGCACCGCGGTCTTCTTCTGCTCCAGCTTGGCGATCAGCGCATTGAATTGCCTGGCATCGTGGATATCCGTGTTGTTGACGCGCAGAATGACGTCGCCGGGCTGCAGGCCGGCCCGGGCGGCAGGCCCTTCGACGGAATCGATCATCACGCCGCCGTCGATGCGCAATTCCTTGCGCTGGGCGTCGGAGAGATCGGCCACGACGATACCGAGCGAATTGAGCGGCTGTTCCGGCTTGCCGCGCCGGTCCCCCTTGTTGCGGGCGGACTTCTCCGGCTCCATTTCGGCGATCGTCACGCCGAGATCGCGGTAGGCGCCCTTCCGCCATACGGTCACCGTGGCGCGCGTACCCGGCTTGCTGCTGCCGATCATGCGCCGCAAGTCACTACCCTTGTTGACCGCCACGCCGTTGAATTTCACGACGATGTCGCCTGGCTGCAGGCCCGCCTTGTCGGCCGGCCCACCCGTTTCCACGCTCGAAATCAGTACGCCCTGCGACTTCGCCAACCCGAGAGATTCGGCCACATCCTTAGTGACGTCGGTGATCGCCACCCCGAGCCGCCCGCGCGTCACCTTGCCGGTCGTCTTGAGCTGGTCGGCCACGCGCATCGCTTCATCGATCGGCACGGCGAACGAAATCCCCATGTAACCGCCGGAACGGCTGTATATCTGAGAGTTGATGCCGATCACTTCGCCGCGCATGTTGATCAACGGCCCGCCGGAGTTGCCGGGATTGACCGCCACGTCGGTCTGAATCAACGGCAGATAATCTCCGGTGTCGCGCGCCTTCGCGGAAACGATACCAGAGGTGACCGTGTTCTCCAGGCCGAAAGGCTGCCCGATCGCGATCACCCATTCGCCGGGACGAAGCCGGTTGGAATCGCCGATTGCGACGCGCGGCAAATTGCCGCCTTCGATCTTGACCAGCGCAACGTCCGTGCTCTTGTCCGCACCGATGATTTTCGCCTTGAACTCGCGCGTGTCGGTCAGCGTGACATAGACTTCGTCCGCGCCTTCGACCACATGGGCATTGGTCAGCACGTAACCGTCGCCGGAGATGATGAAGCCGGAGCCGAGGCCACGCGGCACTTCCTCTTCCTGCTGCGGAACTTGCCTGCGCCGCTGAGGACGATCAGGCTGCTGTTGGCGCGGAATCGGAATACCGAAGAAGCGACGGAAAAATTCCTGCATTTCCTCGTCTTCGGCACCGGGCATGCCTTGCCCGTACCGGACTTTTTCAGTTGTGCGAATGTTGACAACCGCCGGCCCTACCCGGTCGACAAGATCGGCGAAGTCGGGCAAGTTCGCCGCCGGAGCGGCAATCGCCGACGATGCGGCGCCGCTCAACGCCGGCCCGAAGAACGCGACGGCGCTCACCATGAGCGCCGCAATACCATGTTGAATACGAGAGATTGCTTTCATAAATCGCTTCTTGTTGGGTTTATTTGGATTTGAATTCAATCGAATTGGCGACTTGCTTGATCGCCGCCAGGGGCACCTCACCGACAATGGTAAGCCAAAAGTCTCCGTGTCGTTTACCGACGATATTCATTGCTCCTTGCCGCATCGATCCTTCGGTCTTGCTATGCGCCCCAGGTTCGATAAATACGGAAATTGCCGCCAAACCGTCCGAAAAGACCAGTTGCGTCGCCTCTCTTCTACCTGCTTGGGCATTGGCGCTCGCCCCTGTGGTCGAAGTATCCGACACCACGCGCTTGACCTCACCGATCTTTTTGAATCCCGGCGGAAGGGTCTTCACGTTCCAACCGGAAGGCGCCGAAAGCGTCGTGGTCGGATTTTCGACGCGCCAACCGTTCGTGTTGACGAAAGTAGGCTTGGCGCGGCCGCGATCGATATTGCCGATCGCAATCTGGGTAAACGCGATCTGCTCTACCACGTCGTTACCGTCATCCAAGGTCTGTGCTCTCAGGAGCAGCCCGCTGTTCTTTTCCGCCCACAACTTGTAACCATAGCGCAGGCGATCCTTCGGCTCCAGCACGATCGCTTGGCAATCGAAACCCGCAACCCGGCCGGTCTCCGCCTTTCGCATGGTGTAGTAGGTCGCGAGATCGCCGGGATTGGCGGCAAGGATCCCCGGGAAGACATCTTGAGCGACACGCTTTTCAACCAGCAGCGTGCGCAACTCGGGAATGTAATAAACGATCTCCTCGTTGCTGCGGATATATTCGCGCGGCTTGCCGTCCAGAATCTCCAATTTTTCCAGTTCGTTGCGGCCATCGACCACGTGCGTGATGCGCGACGTGCGAACCTGGCTGCCCTGCTGATAGATGAAGGTGCCCGAGTAGCTCAACTTCTGCGCCGCAGATTGCAACGTCCGCAGCCAACCTTGCGCATCGCGCTTATCGGCTTGAGGCTCGGTATTCTGTGCTTGGGCCTGAACTGCGATGAAACTGAAAACGACGACGACAAATCTGAAGGAAATCAATGCCTGCCGCATAGATCACTTATCTGAATCAACCGCGAAAGTCGCCGAGCGGGCATATTGGGCTGTACTGTACACAGAAGGCGAAAACCGCTGATGCGCAAGCAAATATTCATCGATGCCCGGGTCGCGCACCAGGTCGCGCTCCTTGTGAGTGCTCGCGGCGGCGCCTGCGGCGACAGACGTAGTTGCCGGCGCGGAGGCCATCGTCACGACTCCGACCGCAGGCCCGTCCACGCCGGAAGAACCCTTCACGCCCCCGAGCCATTGCTGCGCGACGACGACAGTCAGCACAGCCATGACCGCTGCCGCCATTCCGGGCAACATGAAACGTTTGGCGGACGATGCGCCATGAACATCGATAACATGAACCGGCTGTTCCGCCTGCTCGCGGCGAGGCGCGGCAACGATCGGCGGTTCGTCCTCGAGGCGCCGCATCAGTTTTGACGAGAAATCGGCACTCATGGGAAAAGCCATGTCGTCGGAGCGCAAGGCGTCGCCGATCCGATGATAATCCTCCCATGCGGTCTTGCCTTCCGGCGTGCGCAAAGCCGCCAGCGCGATATCGATCTGGCTTTCATCGGCCTCGCCGTCCGCGAAAGCCGATATTTGTTCATGCATCGTGTTCTTGGTATTCATCCCAACCTCTTCACAGCCAAGGCACTCACGTCAAAATTCATCTCGCTGTTCTTACCAGCGCTTATCGATTGCAGTGCCAAGCAGAGGTCTCAATTTCTCCGCAATAGCCTCCCGCGCCCGGAAGATCCGGCTGCGCACGGTTCCGATCGGACACCCCATCGCTTCCGCAATCTCATCGTAGCTCAAGCCTTCGATTTCACGCAATGTAATCGCGATGCGCAGCTCTTCCGGCAGTGCTTCCATCGCCACATTGACCGTCTCGGCGATCTGCTTCGTCGCCATCATCGACTCGGGCGTATTGATGTCTCTTAGGTGCTCTCCATCATCGAAAGTTTCTGCTTCTTCAGCATCGGCCTCGGTGGACGTAGGAGCGCGCCGCCCCTGCGTCACCAGGTAGTTTTTCGCGGTATTGATCCCGATCCGATAAAGCCACGTGTAAAAAGCGGAATCGCCGCGGAACTGGGGTAACGCACGGTACGCCTTGATGAAAGCCTCCTGCACGACGTCTTCCGCCTCCGCCTGGTCGCGCACGAGCCGCGACACCAGCCGCATGAGCTTTCGTTGGTACTTGATCACTAACAGTTCGAACGCTTTTTTGTCACCACGCTGAACCCGCTCGACAAGCAGTTGATCAATGTCGCGTTCTGTCGTCAAACTCCATTCCCTTGTCCCGCGGCAACATCGACGCGCTCTATGCAGTTGACCGCAAGAAATATGATTAGTTCAATCATCAACTCAACATTTTTGAGGACGTCGACTGCCTCATCGAGCCGCTGTGCGCGACGATCCAGCGGCAGGCGACCGACAGGGCTCGAAACTCGGCCCGATCGGCGCTGTCCGGCAGTACGATCACTGTCTTGATACGCCCATTCTCCGTTCTCAGCCTGAGAAGCAGCAGAAACGGCCACAATGTCGAGTCATCCATCAAGCTGACCAATTCACCGGCATGCACGCTGTCCGGCGGACTGCCGCAAAAAGCCGGATCAGCTAATGCGGTAGTTTCCACCAATCGGATTTGTCCGATGCCGGAAATATCAACATGGTGCGTTTTTCCCATACGGATGGCGCGCCAAAGCCCATCGATACTCGCGCAAACGCATAAGCATGCCAGTACGATGCGGACTGCCGGATGAAGCTCTCCGCTCAACCCGAAGCCGATCGAAATGCCGATCGACGCGCACCCCAGACATATGGCGCCGACCATGGCCAATACAAGCCTGGAGGGTTTGATCACGACGGAGAGCGCGATCGACATGGGAGGGAATCGAAGGAGGGAAAGCCGTTCATCCCGCGCGGGATGAACGGCCCGGCATCAAATCTTGCCGAAGATGAGCGTACCGTTGGTGCCGCCAAAACCGAAGGAATTCTTGACGGCGACATTGATCGGCATAGAGCGTGCCGTGTTGGCACAGTAGTCGAGATCGCAGGCCGGATCCTGATTGAAGATGTTGATCGTCGGCGGCGACACCTGCTTATGCACCGCCAGGACCGTGAACACCGATTCGAGCCCGCCGGCGCCGCCGAGCAGATGGCCGGTCATCGACTTCGTGGAGTTCACGACGACTTTCTTCGCATGGTCGCCGAGCGCGCGCTTGATCGCGACGGTCTCGGCGATATCGCCAAGCGGGGTCGAGGTGCCGTGCGCATTGACGTAATCGACTTGATCCGGGTTGATGCCGGCGTTGCGCATTGCCGCGAGCATGCAGCGGCGCGCGCCGTCGCCGTCTTCGAGCGGCGCCGTCATATGATAGGCATCGGCGCTCATGCCGAAGCCGAGCAATTCGGCGTAAATCTTCGCGCCGCGCGCCTTGGCGTGCTCATACTCTTCGAGCACCATGACGCCCGCGCCTTCGCCGAGGACGAAACCGTCGCGATCCTTGTCCCACGGACGCGACGCCGTCGCCGGATCGTCGTTGCGCGCCGAAAGCGCGCGCGCCGCGGCGAAACCGCCGACGCCGAGCGGCGACACCGTCGATTCGGCGCCGCCGGCGATCATCACGTCGGCATCGCCGTATTCGATCAGACGGCCGGCCTCGCCGATGCAATGCAGGCCCGTGGTGCAGGCCGTCACGATCGCCAGGTTTGGCCCCTTCAGGCCATACTTGATCGAGAGGTGGCCGGAAATCATGTTGATGATCGATGCCGGCACGAAGAAAGGCGAAATGCGGCGCGGACCGCGATTCGTGTATTCGGTATGGGTCTCCTCGATCAGCGGCAGGCCGCCGATGCCGGAACCGACGATCACGCCGATACGTTCCGCGTTCGCCTCGGTAACCTGGAGGCCGCTGTCCTGGAACGCCTGCATGCCGGCTGCCATGCCGTAATGGATGAAGGTGTCCATATGGCGAGCTTCCTTGCCGGCCATGTAGTCCTCGACATTGAAGCCCTTGACTTCCCCCGCGAAGCGCGTGGACAAGGGCGTGGCATCGAATTTGGTAATCGTCGCGATGCCGGACTTGCCTGCGACGAGCGCCTCCCAGGAATCGGCAACAGTGTTACCGACCGGGGAAACGCAACCCAGACCAGTGATGACGACGCGGCGTTGGCGCGAATGGCTCAAGCGGCTCTCCTAACTATCCAGTCGGGGACGGAGCACCGGGGAAGCGCCGCCGGTTTGGCATGGCGCTCGAAGCTGGCCGGTCCTCTCGGTCCCGCTATTGCTAAAAACTTTATGCTTTGACGTGCGCCTTGGCGTAATCGATCGCCTGCTGCACCGTGGTGATCTTTTCGGCTTGCTCGTCCGGAATTTCCATTTCGAACTCGTCTTCCAGCGCCATCACGAGCTCAACCGTGTCGAGAGAATCAGCGCCGAGATCATCGACGAAGGACGATTCGTTCTTGATGTCTGCTTCGGCGACGCCCAGTTGCTCGGCGACGATCTTCTTCACGCGTTGTTCGATATCGGACATGTTATGACTCCAGTCTTGGTGGTTATGGAAAGTGCGCGCATTTTATCAGGTTTGCGCAGTGAAAATTCATTTTCGGCTTCTACTTTCAAGAGGAACCAATTTACCTCTAAAAGCAAGGAAGTCGATCAACTCATGTACATGCCGCCGTTCACATGCAAGGTCGTACCGGTGATGTAGGCAGCTTGCGGAGAAGCAAGGAAGGCGACGGCGGCAGCAATGTCTTCCGGCGTGCCGAGACGGCCGAGCGGAATCTGTTCGAGCAAGGCTGCATGCTGCTGCTCTGACAGGACCTTGGTCATATCGGTATCGATGAAACCCGGCGCCACGCAATTGACCGTGATATTGCGGCTGCCGATCTCGCGCGCCAACGCACGCGTCATGCCAGCCACCCCGGCCTTGGCCGCGGCATAATTCATCTGCCCCGGATTCCCCGATGAACCGACGACGGAAGTGATGTTGATGATGCGGCCGGTCTTGGCTTTCATCATGCCGCGCAGCACGGCACGCGACAGGCGGCCGACTGCAGTGAGGTTGGTGGCGATGACATCGTCCCATTCCTCGTCCTTCATGCGCATCGCCAATTGATCCTTGGTAATGCCGGCATTGTTGACCAGGATCGAAACGGCACCGTATTCCTTTTGAATCTGCTCGATCAAAGCGACGCTTGCTTCGGCGTCATTGACGTTGAGCACGACACCCTTGCCGCACCCGGGGATGATGGCATCGAGATATTCGGAGATCGCGCCGGCGCCGGACTCCGTGGTCGCGGTACCGATGACTTTCGCGCCTTCCCTCGCCAGTTCCTGCGCGATGGCACGGCCGATGCCGCGCGATGCGCCGGTGACGAGAGCGACTTGATTATTCAGGTTGGCGTTTTGCATGATCATTTCAAGAGTTCGAGAACATTGTCCAGGGAAGCCTGATCGAAGATCGCCTCGCCGATCAGGTTGCCGTTGATACGCTTGGTCAAGCCGGTCAGCACCTTGCCCGGGCCGCACTCGACGACGTGCGTCACGCCCTCGGCAGCCATTCTTTGCACCGTCTCCACCCAACGCACGGGGCTGGCCGCCTGGCGCACCAAGGCATCCTTGATCGCCGCCGGATCGTTTGCGATCGCCACGTCGACATTGTTAATCACCGGAATCCGCGGTTCCGAGAATTGCAGCGCCGAGACGTAATCACGCAAGCGATCCGACGCCGGCTTCAGCAGCGACGAATGGAAAGGCGCGGAAACCGGCAAGGGCAAAGCCCGCTTTGCTCCTTTCGCCTTGGCCGCTTCGCAAGCACGCTCGACCGCGGCCTTGGCGCCCGCGATCACGACTTGCGCCGGAGCGTTGAAATTCACGGCCTCGACCACATCCCCTTGCGCGGCTTCGGCGCAGGCGGCGCGCACATCATCGTCCGACAGACCGAGAATCGCCGCCATGCCTCCTTGACCGACCGGCACCGCTTCCTGCATTGCCTGTGCGCGAAAGCGCACCAGAGGGACAGCATCCTTGAAAGAGATAACGCCAGCGGCCACCAACGCCGAATACTCGCCAAGACTGTGGCCCGCGACAACCGATGGCACCTTGCCGCCTGCCGCGATCCATGCGCGATACGCGGCTACCGCCGCGGTCAACATGACCGGTTGCGTATTGGTGGTCAGGTCGAGCTCTTCCTTCGGACCTTCGGCGATCAACCTGCCGAGGTCGAGCCTGAGCGCTTCCGAGGCTTCGGCCACGGTATCGGCGACCACATTGTTGCCGGCGAATCCGTTCAGCATGCCTATGGCTTGCGAACCCTGGCCGGGAAAGACGAATGCGAATTTCGACATTGCTATTTGTTGTTTGTTAGAAAGAGAAGTCTAAGCCTAATCGGAGAGAGCGGAAACGCACGCTGCGCTTCCATGCACCACCCGCATTACATTCTGGCGAGCGCGGCGCCCCATGTAAAACCGCCGCCGACGCCTTCCATCATCACGATCTGCCCGGGCCTGACGCGGCCGTCGCGCACCGCGGCGTCCAGTGCCAGAGGAATCGACGCCGCCGAGGTGTTGCCGTGCTGATCAACGGTCACCACCATTTTCTCGAGCGGCAGGCCGAGTTTCTTCGCGGTGCCTTGCATGATGCGAATATTCGCCTGGTGGGGAATCAGCCAGTCGATTTGCGCCGGCGTCATGCCGGCGATTTCGAGCGCTTCGTTCGCGACCTTGTCGAGCACGGAAACCGCCAGCTTGAATACCGCCGGACCGTCCATGTAGAGATAGGCGCTGCCTTCGACCGCGCCGTGATTGACGCTGCCGGGCACGCAGAGGATATGGCCATGGCTTCCATCCGCATGCAGCTTGGTCGCCAGGATTCCAGGCTCCGTAGAGGCGCTCAGGACGACTGCGCCCGCGCCGTCGCCAAACAGCACGCATGTCGTGCGATCGTCGAAATCGAGAATACGGGAGAACACTTCGGCGCCGATCACCAGCACATTCTTGTGCGCCCCGGATTTGATGAAACTATCGGCGATCGTCAATGCGTAGACGAAGCCGCTGCATACCGCCTGCACATCGACGGCCGCGCAGCTGTTGGTGATGCCGAGTTTCTTCTGCACGACGCAAGCCGTGCTGGGGAAACCACCGAGATGATCGGGAGTCGAGGTGGCGAGTATGATCATGTCGATGTCGTTCGCCTGCAAGCCGGCAGCCTCGATCGCGGGCTTGGCGGCGGCAACCGCGAGATCGCTCGACAGCACGTCCGGCTCCGCGTAGTGGCGCGCGGAAATGCCGCTGCGCGACACGATCCATTCATCCGAAGTCTCGATCCCCTTTTCCGCCAATTGAGCGGCCAATTCGTCATTCGTCACGCGCTTGGGAGGCAGATAGCTGCCGGTCCCGACGATTTTGCTGTAGAGAGTCATGCCGTTTTCTGTTCTGTGAGTTCTGTCGTGGCAGCCGCGCCCGCCGAAGCCGTAACTACGGATTGCGGCATCACCTCGGCAATCGTGCTGGAAATACGGGAGAGGACATTATGACTGGCGGCATCATAGGCACGCTTGATGGCCCATTCGAAACCATAGGCGTCAGCGCCGCCGTGGCTCTTGAATACGAGGCCGCGCAAACCAAGCAGGCTGGCGCCGTTGTAGCGCGACGGGTTCATGCGGCGCGAGAAGGACTGGAGCGCGGGCCTGGCGATCAATGCCCCGAGCAAGCCGAGCCAGTTATTCTTCAGTTCGGCAGTCAAGGTGCTTTTGACGAACTTCGCGAGCCCTTCCGATGCCTTGAGGACGACATTGCCGACGAAGCCGTCGCACACCACGATATCGGTCGTGCCCTTGAAAATGTCGTTGCCCTCGACATTGCCGTAGAAATTCAGGACACCCTTCTCATGATCGGCGCGTAACAGGACGGCCGTCTGCTTGACGACCTCGTTACCCTTGATGTCCTCCTCGCCGACGTTCAGCAGGCCCACCGCCGGCTTGGCATTGCCTTCGGAAGCAGCCACCAGCACCGTCGCCATCAACGCAAACTGATGCAGATGATGCGGCTCGCAATCGACATTGGCGCCGAGGTCGAGCATATAGGTCGGGCGGTCCTTCTCATTGGGAATCAGCGTGCAGATGGCGGGACGATCGACGCCGGGCAGCGTCTTGAGGATATAGCGCGACACCGCCATCAGCGCGCCGGTATTGCCGGCGGATACGCATGCATGCGCGTCGCCCGACTTGACGAGGCTGATCGCTACGCGCATCGACGAATCCTTCTTGCGGCGCAAGGCGACTTCCAGAGGATCGTCCATCGTGACGACCTCGGAAGCATGCAGCACCGACAAGCGCGGATGCGTTTCCGCGATCTTGTGCTTCTTCAGCTCGGCGCGCACGACATCCTCCAGGCCAACCAATACCAGTTCGGCCTCGGGTTCGTGATTGAGGAAGGAAACGGCTGCGGGAATGGTGACAGACGGGCCGTGATCACCGCCCATGCAGTCGATGGCAATTTTGATGGTCATTGTTCAGTGCCCGGCCATTCCGCGAGGAAATGGCATCGGCTTGCCTCAAAATGACGCGATATGCTGTTTTGCATATGAAAAAACGGCGCCAAGCTAGAAACGACTCCGAACCGAATCTGAACTTTGGGCGCCGCTTTTGCGACTCGAGAAACAGACGAGAGATTACTCGTCGTTCTTGGTCTTCAGGACTTTACGGCCGCGATAGTAGCCGTTCGGGCTGATATGGTGACGCAGATGGGTCTCGCCGGTGGTCGGCTCGACTGCCAGTTGCGGAGCAACCAGGAAATCGTGCGAACGATGCATGCCGCGCTTGGACGGGGACTTTTTGTTTTGTTGAACAGCCATGATAACTCCTAGATCTGAATTTCAAAATTGTAACACATCCGGCGCTCATTACCCATGAGCAAACCGGCGATCCTTGCGAAGCGCCTATTTTCAGATCAGGCGCGACATTACTGCTTCAAGTTCTTCAGCACCGCGAACGGCGATTCCTTATCCGTCTTCCGCAACGCCTCGAGCGCTTCTTGATCCGGACAAACCTCATGCTTCGGCGACAAGGGCAGCGACAACAGCACCTCGTCCTCGATCAGATCGATGACGCTCATTGCCTGCGAACCGGCAATGACGTCGACCGACTCATCGTCGATCAAGGTCTCGATCGCATCGATGCTTTCCTCATCCGGCGCCAGCACCAGCACGACTTCCGAATCCACGTCGAACGAGAATGGCGTCAGGCAACGCTGGCACATCAGCTTGACCGTCCCGGACACCGACAACGTCAACTGCGAATGCCCGTGACCATCGCGACCGCCTTGCAGCGACCATTTGATCGCACCGGACTTGTCAGCGGTATCCGCAGACACGCGCGCCAAATCGGCGACCGGCACCTCACCTTCGCGCCGCTCTTTCTGCCGGCAAAATTCAAAGGCATCAATGACAAAAGCATCCATGGTTTTAGCCGAACCCGGAAAACCTGCGATAATAACAGGCTTTTCCTTTATTCGTCAAAGCTTTAGCGCTCTTTTGTCGAGTGATCGTTCAGAAAATGTCGAAAACACCCTATTCCACCGCTCCCGTCGCCATGCCAGCCCGCCTGATTCTCGGCTCCAGCTCGAAATACCGCAGGGAACTGCTGTCGCGCCTGCTTCTCCCGTTCGACGTCATGGCACCGGAGATCGATGAGGCACCGTTGGCCGAAGAATCCCCCGAAATGACGGCCTTACGGCTGGCGCAATCCAAAGCGGAGGCCATCGCCAGGCAAGCGCCGGGAGCGCTTGTCATCGGCTCGGACCAGGTCGCGACGCTCGACGGCATCCAAATCGGAAAGCCTGGGACGCATGAAAATGCCTTGAAACAATTACAAACGATGCGCGGGCGCAAAGTCGTGTTTCATACGGCGCTCTGCCTGTGGGATGGCCGTGAAGAGAGACGCGAATTTGCCGCGCAAATCGAAAATATCCAAACCTTCGTCACCTTCCGCGACCTGCCGGATCACGAGCTGGATGCCTACCTTCGCATCGAGCAGCCATATGATTGCGCCGGCAGCGCCAAAAACGAAGGGCTTGGCATCGCGCTCATCGAAAAAATCGAAAGCATCGACCCGACCGCATTGACCGGCTTGCCGCTGATCGCGCTGACAACCATGCTGCGCCGGGCCGGCGTGCCGTTCTTCGGAGCATAAGGAACGCATCATGCCCGGCATTCTGTACCTGATTCCCAATACGCTCGGCCCCACGGAAGGAGGCGCGGCCGACCCTCTCGCCCATATCATTCCCGAGGAGGTTCGCGTCGTCACCGCACGCCTGGACTACTTCATCGCCGAGAATGCGAAGACGACGCGCGCCTTCCTGAAAATCGTCGCCGCCAAACATCCCCTCGCCAAACCGCTGCAGGAAATCCGCATCGCGGAACTGAATGTACAGACCGATGCCGCCGCATTGCCTGCGCTGCTGGCGCCCGTGATCGAGGGGCGCGATGCAGGCTTGATTTCGGAAGCCGGAGTACCGGCAGTTGCCGACCCAGGCGCCAACCTCGTGCGATTGGCGCATGCGCACGGCATCGTCGTCAAACCCCTGGTCGGCCCCTCTTCGCTACTGCTGGCTGTCATGGCGAGCGGCTTGAACGGACAGAGCTTTGCATTCAACGGTTATTTGCCGATCGACGCCACCGAACGCGCCAAGCGTCTCAGGGAACTGGAAAACCGTTCGCGCCATGATCGCCAGACGCAGCTGTTCATTGAAACGCCGTACCGCAACGGCAGCCTGCTCGACACCCTCGCCAACTGCTGCCAGGGCAACACCCTGATCTGCGTCGCGACCGACTTGACGCTATCGACAGAATCGATCAAGACCCAGAGCGCGGCGCATTGGAAGCGCGATCTCGCCGGCGGCAAGATGCCCGACTTTCACAAGAAACCGACCGTTTTCCTCTTGCTGGCACAATAATTCTTGCCCCGCAGGACAAGAGCGCGATTTTGCGATAAGCTGCGCGCCTTCCAAATCGCCGTCGAATCCATAACGTGAGCCGAACACACTTCCGGCCGGCCTTGGCCGCCCTCGCGCTACTGGGCGCAATGTCGTTCGCTGCCTATTTCCAGCTCTGCCAAGATGACACGAATTCCGCCGCCTCGCCGGGCCACCCGCCCGCCGGCGATCCGGCCGCTTCCACAACGTTCGACTGGAGCGGAGTCGCCACGCTCGTCGCCGGCGACAATACGTCCGGTTATGCGGATGGAAATGCGCGGCAGGCGCGCTTCGCCGATCCGTTCGGCATAGCGGTCGACAAGGATGGCAATCTCTACGTAGCCGACGCCGGCGACAACAATCGCATTCGCAGGATCGCGGCCGACGGCACGGTCGCGACTTACGCGGGATCGAAAGAAGGCTTCGCGGATGGTCCGACGGCGATGGCCGCATTCCACACGCCGTCGGCCCTGGCGCTGGACGGTGCCGGCAATCTTCTGATTGCCGATACCGGCAACAACGCCATCCGGCGAATCACGCCGCAAGGCATCGTCACCACCGTCGCCGGAAGCGGCAAACCCGGCTTACGCGACGGCCCGGCGGCAGAAGCGCAATTCAATGGTCCGGTCGGCCTCGCCGCGGACAAACAAGGCAACATTTATGTCGCGGATACGTATAACGACCGTATCCGGATGATCACGCCGGAAGGACAAGTGAAGACGCTTGCCGGCGGCGACCGCCCCGGCTTTCGCGATGGGCCCGGGCCAGCCGCCCTGTTCGACACGCCGTGCGGCATAGCCGTCGACGCGCAAGGCGACTTGCTGATCGCCGACACCCGTAACAACGCGATACGCAAGCTAACCAAGGAAGCGCAAGTCACGACGGTGGCGCTGGCGGCCGACAATGAGCGCAACGGGCTGTTGCGGCGACCGCTCAGCCTGGTCTCGACACACGACGGCTTTCTCTATATCGCGGAAGCGGCGCGCGGCCGCATTCTGCAACTCTCGCCCACCGGCGAATTGCGCGCCCTGCGGAATGCCGACACGACGGACGAACCGGGCGCCTCGGTACGCTTCAAGCGTCCATCCGGTCTGGCGCTGGACAAGCACGGCGCCTTGTACATAGCCGATGCGACAGCGCGCGCGATATACCGATTCGCCCCGGCGAATCCGAAAGCGACCAAGCCCACCGTCATGAGCGCTGCAGTCGCCGCGGATCCGGCGCCGATATCCGAGGCGATCCCGGCAACGGAACCGCACGCATTGCGACTGCCTTGGCCGGTACAGCCGCAACATGGCTGGCATGAGGTCGTCGGCACCATGGGCGAGGTGCGCGGAAATTACAACGGCGAAAGCCGCGATCATTTTCACGGCGGCGTCGATATTCGGGCGACGCTCGGAACGCCGGTGCTGGCCATTGCCGCGGAAAAGATCAGCCATCCGATTCCGAATTGGGGCTATGGCGAACTGAACGAAGGCTTGAGCGTGAACACGCTGAGTTATATCCACATGCGGGTCGGACGCAACGAGAAGGATGCGGTGCTCGATGCCGCGAAATTCATGCCGCTCAAGGATGATGCCGATCGCCTGTCGCGCGTGCGCGTAAAGCGCGGAACCCGATTCGCCGGCGGCGAGCAGCTCGGCACCGTCAATCGCATGTATCACGTGCACCTGAATTTCGCGCCGGCCGGCCTGGAGTCCAATCCGCTGGCCCTGTCGTTTCCGGGATTTTCCGATCGTGTGGCGCCTCGGATCGTCGGTATCCACCTGCTCGGGGCCAGCGGAAAAACCCTCACCCAAAAGCGCCGCGGGCGCGTGCTGGTAACGCGCGCCGTCGCCGATGCCTTGGATATCGTGGTGGATGCCTATGACCAGGTCGACGGCAATCAGGCACGTCGGCGTCTCGGCCTGTACCGGCTCGGCTATCAGATCCTGCTTGCGAACGGCACGCCGGCTCCCGGCTTCCAAAACCCGCGCATCAATCTTGAATTCAATCGCCTGCCGGCGGATCGCGAGGCGGTGAAGATCGCCTATGCCGGCGACAGCGGCGACATCGTGCACGGCGCCTCTCCCACCCGCTTTCTCTATGTCGTCACCAATACCGTACGCGACGGTGTCGCGCGCCCCGGCAGTTGGCGGGCGTCGGAGTTGCCGCCTGGAGATTACGTGATCAGGATTCTTGCCGCCGACTACGCGGGAAACGAAGCAACCAAGGGACGCGACTTACCGGTCACAATCGAATAAGGATCCGACCATTGCCGAAAAACCGTCGGATTTCGGTTCGCCGCTCTCGATTCGCCACAAACGCAAAACGGCGGCATTGCACCGCCGTTTTGCCAGTCCCACCCGGGGACGCGTCGCAAGAGCCTTTCGTTTGCTCTTCGACACCGCATCATTCGAGACGCGGTCACCGGTTCATTCAGTATGCGGACCACTTACTTCTTCCGATACCTTGCCCCAAAGGCTGAACCGTCACAAAACACTATAGTCGAGACCTTCGAATATGCAAGGTATCGGAGGCATTTTTATGTTGTTTTTTTCTTGCTTTCCTCAAGGAAAAATTAGCTCCCGAAAGCAATCAGAATACTCAGGCATTCTCCGTTCAACGCAGGCTCGATTTACCACTCTCCCAAAGAGACTTCACCACTCCCGCGCCCACCGAGGCGCCGAACTTCTTGAGCACGCGCTCGGATAATCCCTCCTGCTGCGTGTAATCGACTATATCTTCCACCTTGATCACGTCGCGCGCGACGCTGCTGACCGTACCGTAGCCGTCGGCAAGCCCCATCTCGACCGCCTTGGCTCCGCTCCAGAACAGGCCGGAAAACGTCTCGGGAGTTTCCTTCAAACGTTCGCCCCGTCCTTGGCGAACGACACTGATGAATTGCTGATGTATCTCGTTCAGCATCTCTTGCGCATATTCTTTCTGCTTCGTCGTCTGCGGGCTGAACGGATCCATGAAACTCTTGTTCTCGCCGGCGGTAAGCATGCGACGCTCGACACCCAGCTTGTCCATCAGCCCGGTGAACCCGAAGCCGTCCATCAATACGCCGATCGAGCCGATGATGCTGGCCTTGTTCACGAAGATCTTGTCGGCGGCGGCCGCAACATAGTAGCCGCCCGACGCGCAAACCTCGTCGACGACGACGTAGAGGGGTTTGTTCGGATAGGTCTTGCGCAAGCGGACGATCTCGTCATTGATCATGCCGGCCTGCACCGGGCTGCCGCCCGGGCTATTGATACGGAGTATCACCCCGACCGACTGGCTGTCTTCGTAGGCGCTGCCGAGCGCGGAAATCACGGTCTCGGCGGAACCCGGGGCACCGGTTTCGATGGCGCCGTCGATCTCGATCAGCGCGGTATGCGTCCCCTGCCCTTCGACTTCCGGCGCGCCCATGTCGAAAGCCATCCATAGCGCAAAGAACACCATGGCCAGCGTCGCCATCTTGAAGAAGATGCCCCAGCGACGGCGCGCGCGTTGCTCCTTGAGCGCTTCGAAGGCGAGTTTCTCGAGCAATTCGCGCTCCCATCCATCCTTGCGCGGCGGATCTTGCGGCAGCTTGCCGCCCGATCTTTGATAGCCGGGAGCGGCTTCATCCTGAGGCCATTGCGGCGGATTGTTTTCGAAATTATCGTTGCTCATCGCTTTTCTGCCTTTTTCAATGTTCTCTCAAGCGCCATTCGACCGCGGCGATCAGGCGCGTGCGGGACGAACGTATTCATCGGGCTGCCAGAATACTTGATTGTCCTTTTCCACCACAATGATGGGACGCAAGCGTCCCCCACGACAAGGCCCTCCCATGCAGTGGCCGCTCTCCGGCGCATAAATGGCGCCGTGCGTCGAACACATCAAGTAGAGGCCGCTCGACTCGAAAAATTCGCCTTCCGACCAATCAAGTTCGATCGGCACATGGGCGCAGCGATTCAAATAGCCATAGGCCGTATTGTTATAGCGGACGACGAAGCCGGTCGTATCCTCGCCGAACGCGGTCACGGGAAAGCGCACGCCCTTGCCGCCCTCGACGAGGTCGGCGGAGGCGCAAATGGCGATCAAGGACTCGGACATGGAGGAATCCTCAGTAGAGCCGCCCATCATGCATTCTCGCTCAGCCAGGCATGCAATTCCGCCACGGAACGCGCGGCGAATATCGGCTCCAGCGCCAGCAATTCCTGCTCGGGGTGGGCCCCATAGTGCACCGCGATGCCCGCGGCTCCCGCATTCTTCGCCATCTGCAGATCGTGCGTCGTGTCGCCGATCATGACGGTACGCCGCATGTCCTGGCCGAGTTCGCGCGTCAATTCCTGCAGCATGGCCGGATGCGGCTTCGAAAACGTCTCATCGGCGCAGCGCGTCGCATCGAACAGCGAGGTCAGCTTCGTGGTATCGAGCGCGCGATGCAGGCCGACGCGGCTCTTGCCGGTGGCGACCGCCAGGAAATACCCCTGCTGCGACAGATCCGCCAGCATGTCGCGCACGCCGTCGAACAAGGTCAAATCCTGATCGCGGCTCAGATAGTGATAGCGATAGCGCTCCACCATGCGCGGATACATTTTCGGATCGAGGCCGGGCAGCGCCGCCTGCATCGCATCGTGCAATCCGAGGCCGATGACATACGACGCGCTCTTGTGATCGGGGACCGGCAGGCCGAGGTCCTTGGCGGCGGCCTGGATACTCTTGACGATCGCGGCCGTGCTGTCCATCAAGGTGCCGTCCCAATCGAAGACGATCAGGTCAAATTGTTTTCTTGCCATGTCGCTGGGCGATAGAGAATGAGGTGTCGCAACCTATATGGTCACGATTCGAGGCTTTTCAAAAACCGTTCGCATTCTAGCGGCAAAGGCGCGTTCAACGTAACCGGGTTGCCGGTTTCGGGATGAATGAACGTGATCTGATGAGCATGCAAAAACATGCGCTTGAGCGCGGCACGCTTGCCTTCCGCCTTTTGCAACTGGCGATTCAATATGAAGTTGCCATATTTCTCGTCGCCCGCGATCGGGAAACCGCTCGAAGCAAGATGTACGCGGATTTGATGCGTGCGACCGGTTTTCAGCTCCGCTTCGAGCAACGCGAACTCGTTGAATTTCTTCAACAAATGGAAGACCGTATGCGATGGCTGACCATCGGGCTGGACGCGTACGCGACGCTCGCCATCCGGCGTCGTATATTTGAACAACGGCAACTTGATGTGTTGCTTCGTATTTCTCCAGTCGCCATGCACGAGCGTGAAATAACGCTTGTCGGTCTGGCCGTCGCGCATCTGGTCGTGCAGGCTGGTCAAGGCGGAACGCTTCTTGGCCAGCAGCAAAATGCCCGAGGTTTCACGATCGAGACGATGGACGAGCTCGAGAAATTTCGCATGAGGCCGGGATGCCCGCAATTGCTCGATGACGCCATAACTGACGCCGGAACCGCCATGCACCGCCACGCCGGCGGGCTTGTCGATGACGAGCAAATAATTATCTTCAAGCAAAATCTTGAATTCAGCGCCAGGCACCGTGTTTTCCTGCTTCTCCGCAAGCCGGATCGGCGGCACCCGCACCACGTCGCCCGCTTCGAGCCGGTAAGTCTGATCGATCCGGCCCTTGTTCACCCGGACTTCGCCGGACCGGAGAATGCGATAAACATGGCTCTTGGGAACGCCCTTGCAAATGCGCAGCAAAAAATTATCGATGCGCTGGCCGGCCTCTTCTTCGGAAATCGTGAGCAACTGTACCTGTGGGGGGACTTGTTGCGACTGGGAAACCGAGGTTATTTCAGCTTCTTTCCCGGAAAATCTCGCTAAGTCCTTCATTTTGAATATATAATTGGTCGCCGCGGCCACAAAGCCGCAGCGCGTGTAAGAATAAAAAGCACATTCTACACAGGGGCGTCTTTGTCGGCCTCGCCAATTTTGCAAATTCGACGGAGAAAGATGTGTACGCATCATCCTTCCGCGCATCAGGGTTGCACCGCTGTTGCAATCGGACCGCGGTCGAGGTTCAAGCCTCCCAAGGATGTCGAACTCGATTGTTTGGACTGTATGGATATGTCTGGCAAGCCGGCCGCCTGGTAATACGGGCGGAAGGCTTGCCGGTTGATGTGGTCGAAGCGTTTTTGCCGATTCTGCTGAACCTTATGCATTGTTTAGCTCAACCAAGCTGCCCGCCGATCGATGGCGCGCTCGCTGCACCCGCTACCCGCGGGATGCGGAGCGCGCCGGCGCGCACTCGGCATCCCGATCGCCCGCATCCGCGCCCCGTTGCCGTTTTTGCGCTATTGCGCAATTAGCGGCGCATCAAGGCAATTCCCTCCCCCAAATACTCCGTTCCCGCGTACATCCCGGTACCAGCCGCACTGGCGGCAATGAAGGCCTTCGGGCCACGGAGCAATAAAAATGAAACGCATGTTGTTCAACGCCACGCAGCAGGAAGAACTGCGCGTGGCGATTGTCGATGGGCAAAAGCTCATCGACATCGATATCGAAACCACTGGACGCGAACAACGCAAGTCCAACATCTATAAGGGCGTCATTACCCGCATCGAGCCCTCGCTCGAAGCCTGCTTCGTCAACTACGGCGAAGAGCGTCACGGCTTCCTGCCGTTCAAGGAAGTCGCCCGCAGCTACTTCAAGGAAGGCATCGACGTCCGTAACGCTTCCATCAAGGATGCGCTGCGCGAAGGCCAGGAAATCATGGTCCAGGTCGAGAAGGAAGAGCGCGGCAATAAAGGCGCCGCCCTCACCTCCTTCATTTCCCTGGCTGGCCGTTATCTGGTCCTGATGCCGAACAATCCGCGCGGCGGCGGTGTGTCGCGCCGTGTCGAAGGCGAGGATCGCCAGGAATTGCGCGAGACCATGGACAAGCTGGAATTGCCGTCCGGCATGTCCGTCATTGCCCGCACCGCAGGCATCGGCCGCAGCGTCGAAGAACTGCAATGGGACCTGAACTACCTGCTGCAATTGTGGCGAGCCATCGAAAGCGCCGGCAAATCGGCGCCGGGCGCCTTCCTGATCTACCAGGAATCCTCGCTCGTCATCCGCGCGATCCGCGATTATTTCCAGCCGGATATCGGCGAAATCCTGATCGATACCGACGACATCTACGAACAGGCACAGCAGTTCATGGGCCACGTGATGCCGGACATGGTGCACCGGGTCAAGCGTTACCGCGACGACGTGCCGCTGTTCTCGCGCTTCCAGATCGAGCACCAGATCGAGACCGCGTATTCCCGCACCGTGCCGCTGCCCTCCGGCGGCGCCATCGTGATCGACCACACCGAAGCGCTGGTGTCGATCGACGTCAACTCCGCACGCGCCACGCGCGGCGGCGACATCGAGACCACGGCGTTCAACACCAATCTCGAAGCAGCCGATGAAGTGGCACGCCAGTTGCGCCTGCGCGACCTGGGCGGCCTGATCGTGATCGACTTCATCGACATGGAGAACGCCAAGAACCAGCGCGAGATCGAGAACCGCCTGAAAGACGCCCTGCGCTATGACCGCGCCCGCGTGCAGATGGGCAAGATCTCGCGTTTCGGCCTGATGGAATTGTCGCGCCAGCGCCTGCGTCCGTCGCTTTCCGAAGGCAGCCACGTGACCTGCCCGCGCTGCAACGGCACCGGCCACATCCGCGATACCGAATCGTCCGCATTGCAAGTCCTGCGCATCATCCAGGAAGAAGCGATGAAGGAAAACTCCGCCGCCATCCACGTGCAGGCGCCGGTCGACGTGGCCGCCTTCCTGCTCAACGAAAAGCGCGGCGAAATCCTGAAGATCGAGACGCGCCACCGCGTCACGGTCATCCTGATCCCGAACAAGCATCTCGAGACGCCGCACTACAAGCTCGAGCGCATCAAGCACGACGACCCGCGCCTCGAAGACCACCAGCCGAGCTATAGCATGGCCGAGGAAGTCGACACCGACATCGGCTACAACAAGCGCCAGAAGGACGACGTCAAACCGCGCCAGGAAGCCGTGGTCAAGGGCATCACGCCGGATCAGCCGGCGCCGATCGTCGAGCGCAAGCCGGTCGAGGAAGTTCCGGCCGTGGCCGCTCCCGCCGAGGAAGGTTTCTTCAGCCGTCTGTTCGGCCTGTTCCGCAAGAAGCCGGCCGCGCCGGTCGTGGCGCCGGTACCGGCCCTCGAAACCAAGCAACAGCGCGGAGAGCGCGACCGCAATGGGCGCGGCGGCCGCAATAATCGTCGCGGCGGCCGTGGCCGCGACCGTGGCGAGGAGCGTAGCGCCGGCCGTGGCGAAGAGCGCACTGCGGGTCGTGCCGACTCCGGCCGCGTTGATTCCGGCCGTGCCGAGACTGGCCGTGCCGAGACTGGCCGTGCCGAGACCCGCGCGGAAAACACAAAGCCGATGCCGGCTGCGCAACAGGAAGCAACCCATGCTCAACCGGAACGCGCCCCGCGCCAGCAGCAAGGCGAAGGCCGGCGCGAACGCAATGAGCGCCAGCGTCAGGCGCGCGAAGAGCGCAAGGAGGCCATGAAGGAAGCGGCAGCGGAGGCCAAGGCCGAGGAAAAACTGGTAGCCGTCGAAGCAACGGTCCAGGAAACGGTTGCCGCGACCGCGGAGCCCGTCGTCGCCGACCAGGAAGGCGCCTCCGCCGCACTGCCGGCAGGCGAGCAAGGCGAAGAGCGTCGCCGTCGCCGTCGCCGCGGCGGCCGCAACCGCAACCGCCGCGATCGCGAACAAGGCGAATCGACCGAAGCCCTTGACGATGCCGAAGCGGGCGAGGCCGTCGCCGAGGCGGAAGACAATCCGCAGCGCGAACTGGAAATCATGGAACCGGCCGCGGCCGCCGAGCCTGCCGCCGCCAAGGCGGAAACCGTGCCGGTCGCAACGGAAGCAGCCGTGCCCGTCGAGCATGTCGAGCCTGCCGCGGAACAAGCGCAACATGTCGCGGCCGAACCGGTTGCTGCCGCCCCCGTGGAAGCGGCGCCTGTGACGGCCGCGCCGACGGAGACTGCTCCGACAGAGGCGATCGAGACACCGGCGCCGGTTGCCGTCGAGCCGGCTGCCCAGCCGATTGCCGTCGTCGAACCGGCGGTCGAACCTATGGCGGAGACCGCCGCCGAGGCGCCCGCTCCAAGCGTGCAGCAGGAAATTCCCTTCCATGCGGAAGAGCCTGCACTGGTCGCTGCGGGTGCCGAGGTTGCCGAAGCGCCGGCCCATGCCGTGACGGCCGCGCCGAAGACGCAAGCAACCAGCGTCGAAACCGCGCAGATCGCACCGACACCGATGCAGCTCGATGCTTTCCAGGGCATGCTTTCTGCCGCCGGCCTGACCCTCGCGGTCACCGATCCGGAAAAGCTGCGTGCCGCCCAGGAAGAAGCGGCCAAGATCGTGCAACCGCAACGCGTGCCGCGCCAGCGCAAGCCGCTGCCGCCGCCGTCGACCGAACCTCTGGTCCAGGTCGAAACGCGCCGCTGATTACATTCTCCTCCGGCAAGCGCCGGAGGAGAGTCAGCCAAGAAAGGAGAGCCTTGCGCTCTCCTTTTTTTTTGCGCTCTCCTTACCCGGCAGTCGTCGTGGACGCCTCGATCTTGCCAAGCAACCACTGCAAGCCCGCAAGGTGCTGTTGATCGTGACTGGACAGGTAGTGAACGAGGCTGCGCAGCGTGACCGGACCATAACCTTCGAATACCGCCGTGCGCCGCAACTGCTCCGGGGTCAGCGATGCGATCAGTTCGATTGTCCTGGCGCGGGCCGCCCTGAATGCGGCCAGCGCCTCATCGGCGTCGGCGACCCGGTACCGTCGCTCGATCGCCAGGGCCTCGCTGTCGATCGAAACGAGTACGGGATCGATTTCATGCAATGTGCGATGAAAACGAACGTGATAGCCATCGATCTCGATATCCCGCACATGACAGACCTGTTCGATGGCGCCGAACGGCTCGCTCGGCACGCCACTCCATGACGGCGGAATCCAATTCTTGAATTCCGCCGGGAACGCCTTGTAGTGGGCTTCGAGTTGCACAGGAAAGGCAGCCAGCGCATCCAAGGTAGTCGAAAGCACGACAAATCTCCAGGGAAATGAGGATCGGGGCAATATACAAGATCTTCACCGATGCTGCGGAAGAGTCCGGGCGAGGCGAAGGCGATCCAGTTCACCCCTCTTCCGGCGGTTTCACCGAGCGAAACATCGCGAGCAACAGCAAATCGTAGACGATCTTCAAGCCGCCGGCCAGCACCAGCGGCCAGCCGAATCCCGACGCGCCCAACAAATGTCCCGCCAGCATCGGACTGAGGGCCGACGCCAGGCTGCGCGGCACCGAAGTCACGCTTGCGGCCGCCGCGCGTTCCTCGGGCGGCACCACGGCCATCACGTAGGAACTGCGGGTCGGCACATCCATTTGCGACAAGGCGCTGCGTGCGAGCAGCAAGGCGATCGCCCAGCCGAGCGTCGGCATGAACGGCACCAGCACCAGGAACACATTTGCCGGCAGATGCGTGAAGACCATGGTGTTGACCAGGCCGAAACGCTTCGCCACATGGACGGCCGCCAGTTGCGACAATGCCGACAGCACGCCGGTCCAGAAGAAGATCGTTCCGGCGACAAGCGGCGACAGCTGGAACTTCTGGAACAGCCATAACGCCACCAGCGATTGCACGACGAAACCGCCGCCGAAAGCATCGAGGCTGAACAATGCCGCCAGCGTGAACACCCTCTTTCTCGAGTTGCGCAGCGGCGCGGCCGCCTCATGCGTTCCGGCGATTGCCTGCGGCAAGCCGCGATAGATCAGCGCCGCGGCGACGCCGATCAAGGCATACAGCGCGAACATCGCGCGCCAGGCGGCGAACCGATCGATCCGCAGCGCATCGGCGAGCAAGTCCGGCATGCCGGCGAACAAGGCGCCGACGGCGGCGACCAGCGCGCCGATCAAGCTGTAGCGCGCGAATACGGCGGTTCGGTCCTCGTCGCGCGCCAATTGCGACAGCAGCGCGTGCTCGAGCGGCAGGAAGACGCTGACGTCGCCGCTCGACGGATTCAAGGTGCCGACCGCCGCGATCACCAGCAAGGGCCAGAATTCGGACAAGGTCGCGAAGCCGACGCCGGTCGCGATCATCGATACGGCAGCCGCGAGCAACAGGTTGCGATAACGGAAGCGATATGCCTGCATGCCCACCGCCAGCGACAACAAGCCCGAACCGAGCAAGGTCGCCGCGGCAATGACGCCGACCTGGAAGGCGCTCATGCCGAGCGCGGTCAGATACAGCGGCAGGAGAAGGCTGACATAACCGTCGGCGAAGGCGCGCAAGCCTTTCACCAGCAGCAATCGGTTCAAGGTCGAAAGTCCCATGGCAAATGCCTGGCCGGCGCCGCGCAGGCACTCATTGCGCTTGCGCGAGGCGGTCTAGCAATGCATGAACGCGGCGCTCCAGGGCCGAGTGCGACGCTTGGTAATCGACGCTGGCCGGAGGAATGTCGTTCCACTGCAGGATGGCCGTCATGCCGCCGACGGACGGCAGATCCACGCCTATGGCGATGACTTGCACGGAAGCGGCGATCTCCGGCTCCGTCAACTTTTGCGGCCGGTAATCGGCGACGTCGAACCCCTCCTCTCGCAAGGCCGCTGCGATCTTCGGCGGCACCTCGGCATCGGGCACGATGCCGCGCGATACCGCACGGAAAGGCAATCCGCGCATCTTAGCCGCTTGGTTGAACAGCGAGGCGGCGATCAGGCTCTTTGCCGAGCCGTGTTCGCAAACGATGATTACCTGCGTCGCGGCTTGCCGCGCGTCGTCGGCCGCGCCTGCCGCGCCCGGCGCCACGATCATGCACATGCCGAACATGAGATCGATCCAGGGGTAGTGTGTGAAACGCATGCGACTCTCCTTTAGCAGTGATATCAATCCATCAAGACGCCCTCAAGACCTCCCCTCCGCGGGCAGGGCCGAAAAATAGGCATGCAAGGAATCGAGCGCCGCGCCGACTTCGACCAGCAGGCGATCGTCATCGGCCAGCCGCTGCCGTGCGCCCGCCAGCAGCGCTTCGAATCCGGCAGCCTCCGGCACCGGCGCGCCGCCGACGTCGAGCGCATGCACCATGGCGGCGATGCGCGCCAAGCCGGGATCCCGATCCAGCCCGAAACTGGCGAGCAAGACTTCGAAGGTCACGAGCTCGCCGACATGCGTGAACGCGGCGCCGTCGAAATCGAAACCGAGAGCGCCGGCGGGACAATCGGCGGGCGAGTCGAGCCATAGGAAGCGCGCCTCGCTGTCGATGAAGCGGCGGATCAGCCAGGCGCTGGCCACGCGATCGACCCAGAGTTGCTTGCGCGTCGCCCACAATCGGCCTCGGTAAGCTGCGATATCGCGCCTGACGACGACGGCATCGGCCGGGCGCGGTTCTCCGGGCGACTGAATCGCCTCGGCGACGTGCAGGAAATCGCGCCACGACGCTTCGGCTTGCGCGCTGGCCTCGTTCGGAAAAAAGTCGATGGCGCGCAAGGCTTCGTATTCGCGGCGCAGCTTGCGCACCAGGCGCGAAAGCTCCTGCGTCGTCAGCGCCGTTAAGGTCGAACGCGCCTCGGACAGAGCCTTGAGCAGCTCGCCGTATTCACCGTTGCGATCGAACAATTGGCGATATGCGCGCTCTTCATCCATCGTTTGCGCCGCCACGGTCAACAGCCAGGCGCTGCCGCCTTCGCGCCGCGTCTCTTCCGCCAGCTCCTCCAGCAAATGCCGACGAGCGCCGCCGTCAGGCAACAAATAAGCACCATCGCGCAAAGCGGTGCAGCCGGATGCCTTGAGCGCACGCCAGATGCGGATGCGGGCGGTGGCGTTGATGCTAGGCAGGCTGACGATCAGCAGCAGCCAGATGTCGGTTGGGTTTTCCATGCAGCCATTTTATAATTATGTAGTGATAATTACTAATTTTGTTTTTATAATTACATACAACAAAACACCTCATCGTCAATATTTCTTTTTTGGAAAGTAGGACGATATCCAGGATGATTGCCCGCCCCGAACGCCGAAGGCCCGATTGATGAACATTTCCGAACCCATGCGTCCCGCCCCCGTTTCCAAAGCAGAAGCGTTTCGCTACTGGCTCAAGCTCGGCTTTATCAGCTTCGGCGGCCCGGCGGGCCAGATCGCTCTCATGCATGCCGAACTGGTCGAACGCCGGCGCTGGATCTCGGAGCACCGCTTCCTCCATGCCTTGAACTACTGCATGCTGCTGCCGGGCCCGGAGGCGACGCAACTGGCGATCTATATCGGCTGGCTGATGCACAAGACGTGGGGCGGCATCGTCGCCGGCATCCTGTTCGTCTTGCCGGCGCTGCTGCTCCTGACCGGGCTGTCGTGGATCTATGTCTCCTTTGGCGATGTGCCGCTGGTGGCCGGCGTCCTGTACGGCATCAAGCCGGCCGTCGTTGCAATCGTATTGGCGGCGGCTTGGCGCATCGGCTCGCGCTCGCTCAAGAACGGCTGGCTGATCGCGATCGCGGTCGCGGCCTTTGTTGCCATCGCCGCGCTTTCCATACCGTTCCCGGCAATCGTGATCGCGGCGGCCGCGCTCGGGCTCGTCGGCGGCCGCCTGCTTCCCGACAAGTTCCGGATCGGCGGCGCGCATCCGGAAGCGAAGACTTCCTACGGGCCCGCCTTGATCGATGACGACACTCCCACGCCGCCGCATGCGCGCTTTTCCTGGGCCAAGCTGGCCGGCGCAGTCCTGATCGGCATCGGCCTCGGACTGGCCGCGTGGCTTGTGCTGGCGGCCGCTTTCGGCGCGCAATCGCCGTTGGCTCAGATGGGAAGCTTCTTCACCAAGGCCGCCATGCTCACCTTCGGCGGCGCCTATGCCGTCCTGCCCTATGTCTACCAAGGCGCGGTCGACACCTATCAATGGCTGACGCCGGCGCAGATGATCGACGGCCTCGCCCTCGGCGAGACGACGCCCGGCCCCTTGATCATGATCGTCACCTTCGTGGGCTACCTCGGCGGTTGGAGCAGGATCGGGGGCGTCGACGCCGCCGTCGCCGGCGCCTGCGTCGCGACCTTTTTCACATTCCTGCCCTCCTTCATCTTCATCCTGGCCGGAGCGCCGATGGTCGAATCCACGCGCGACGACATCCGCCTGACCGCGCCGCTGACGGGGATTTCCGCCGCCGTGGTCGGCGTGATCGTGAGCCTGGCGCTGTTCTTCGCGCAACACGCGTTCCGGCTCGCGTCCCCGGTCGCGCAATGGGACTTCGCCGCCATGGCGATCGCCTTTGCCGCCTGCGTCGCGCTGTTCCGTTTCAAGGTCGATACGATCCGGCTGATCGCCGCCTGTGCCGTCGCGGGGCTCGTGGTATCGTATCTGTCTGATTCGTTGTAGGAGCCCGCTTGCGCTTGCCGGCGGATTCGCATCGCCATGGCAGAAAAATTCATTCCGGTCGCGGACCATCGCACACTCGAAGCGACGCCTCTCATCCCCGCCACGCTGGAAGCCCCGACCGGTTCGCTGGCCGACAGCCTGGCGCGGCCGCTGCACGACTTGCGCATCTCGGTCACTGACCGTTGCAATTTTCGTTGCGTCTATTGCATGCCCAAGGAAGTCTTCGACAAGCACTATGACTTCCTGCCGCATGCCTCGCTCCTGACCTTCGAGGAAATCACGCGCATCGCGCGCCTGTTCGTCGCCCACGGCGTCGAAAAGATCCGCCTCACCGGCGGCGAACCGCTGCTGCGCAAGAACATCGAGAAGCTGATCGAGATGCTGAGCGCGCTGCGGACGCCCGCCGGCCGCGAACTCGACCTGACGCTGACGACCAATGCCTCGCTGCTGGCGAAGAAGGCGCAGGCGCTCAAGGATGCCGGCCTCAAACGCGTGACCGTCTCGCTCGATTCGCTCGACGACGCCACCTTCAAGCGCATGAACGACGTCGATTTTCCGGTCGCGGAAGTCTTGCGCGGCATCGAGGTCGCGCATCGCGTCGGCCTCGGCCCCATCAAGATCAACATGGTGGTCAAGGGCGGCATGAACGACCAGGAAATCGTGCCGATGGCGCGCCATTTCAAAGGCTCCCCCTTCATCCTGCGCTTCATCGAGTACATGGATGTGGGCACCAGCAACGGCTGGAAGATGGATGAAGTCGTGCCCTCCGCCGAAGTCGTGCGCCGCATCGGCGCCTCCATGCCGCTGGAGCCGATCGAGCCGAACTACCGCGGCGAGACCGCCGAGCGCTGGCGCTATGTCGACGGCGGCGGCGAGATCGGCGTGATCTCGAGCGTGACGCAAGCCTTCTGCGGCAGTTGCACGCGCGCCCGGCTGTCGACCGAAGGCAAGCTCTACACCTGCCTGTTCGCCAGCAGCGGCCACGACTTGCGCGCCCTGCTGCGCGCCGGCCGCAGCGACCAGGAAATCGCGAGCGCGGTCGCCCATCTGTGGCGGTTGCGCAAGGACCGCTACTCGGAATTGCGCACCGCCAACACCGAAGGCTTGGGCAAGAGCGGCAAGCGGGTCGAGATGTCGTACATCGGCGGATGATGCCGGCATAGGCCGAACCGGCACTCTCCTTTCGGCGAATGGTTCGCGCCGCGTTCGGGTGATAGAACTCATTTCATAAATAGGAGGGGCCGCGAAGGTGGTCTGGACGGATGCAGCGCTAGGCGCGACGCGATGCACAGGGTGGTTCCCTGTGCGAGCGGCGCAACAACGCGATGCGCCGTCCAGACCACCTTCCCGAAGGGTTCGCACCAGAATCGACGCTGGACAGCGTCGCTCGCCTTGCCAGCCCCGATTCTGGTGCGAACGCGCCCCTCCTATTTATGAAATGAGTTCTAATCTTGTCTACCCGATCAAGCCCGCCGAATACTTCCATGAATCCGACCAGTTTGTCCGACATCGCCTCCTGCCTTGCCGGCTGCGATCCCAATGCCCTTCCCGTCGCGCAAGTCCAGAAAGTCATCCGCGATTTCGTCGTCCCGATTCACGCGCCGGAAAAGGTCGCGTTGCGCAGCGCCCTCGACCGCGTGCTGGCCGCCGATATCGTGTCGCCGATCGATGTCCCGGCGCACGACAATTCCGCGATGGATGGTTATGCCCTGCGCGGCGCTGACCTCGGCGCCGACCGGGCGATCACGCTGGCGGTCGTCGGCAGCGCCTACGCAGGGAGCGTCTTCGACGGCATCGTCAACGCCGGAGAATGCGTGCGCATCATGACCGGCGCCGTCATGCCGGCTGGCTGCGATACCGTCGTCCCGCAGGAATTCACGCGCGACGCCTCGGCGACGGCGGTCACGATCCCCGCCGGCGCGGTCAAGCCCGGCGACAACCGCCGCCTGCGCGGCGAAGACCTGGCGCTCGGCAAGACCGCGCTCGCGCGGGGCAAGATCCTGCGCCCCGCCGACATCGGCTTGCTCGCCTCGCTCGGCATCGCCGAAGTGCCGGTGCAGCGCAAGCTGCGCGTGGCCTTCTTCTCGACCGGCGACGAATTGCGCTCCATCGGCGAACCGCTCGACGCAGGCTGCGTCTACGACAGCAACCGCTACACCATCCACGGCATGCTGACGCGGCTCGGCTGCGACATCATCGACATGGGCGTGGTCAAGGACGATCCGGCGCCGCTCGAGGCTGCCTTCCGTTCCGCCTGCGAGAATGCCGACGCGATCATCACCTCGGGCGGCGTGTCGGTCGGCGAGGCCGACTACACGAAACAGATGATGGCCCAGCTCGGCGACGTGAAATTCTGGAAGATCGGCATGCGCCCCGGCCGGCCGATGGCTTTCGGCAAGATCGCCTCGAACGGCAAGAGCGCCTACCTGTTCGGCCTGCCCGGCAATCCGGTCGCCGTCATGGTGACTTTCTATTTCTTCGCGCGCGACGCCCTATTGCACATGATGGGCGCGGCGCCCTCGCCCGCACCGCTGGTGCGCGCCGTGTCGCAACAGGCGATCCGCAAGAAGCCGGGCCGCACCGAGTACCAGCGCGGCATCTACTCGCTCGACGACGACGGCCGGCTGAAGGTGCGCATCACCGGCGCCCAGGGCTCGGGCATCCTGCGCTCGATGGCGGAAGCCAATTGCATGGTCGTGCTGCATCACGACCAAGGCAACGTGAACGCCGGCGAGGCGGTCGATATCGTGCCGTTTCAAGGCTTGCTGTAGCTCGTATCCTTGCGCGCCCGCTTGAGCAGCAGATAAGCCGCCGGCACCACCAACATCGAGAGCAGCGGCGCGCTGATCATCCCGCCCACCATCGGCGCGGCGATGCGCTGCATGACTTCCGAACCGGCGCCGCCGCCCCACATCACCGGCAACAGGCCGGCGATGATGACCGCGACCGTCATCGCTTTCGGCCGCACGCGCAGCACCGCGCCTTCGCGGATCGCGTCGAGCAAGTCCGCGTCGCCGGTCTTGCCCGCGGCGAGACGCGCTTCCCAGGCGTGTTTCAGGTACAGCAGCATGATCACCCCGAATTCGGCCGCCACGCCCGCCAGGGCGATGAAGCCGACCGCCCCGGCGACCGAGATGTCGTGGCCGAGCGGCAGCAAGAGCCAGAAACCGCCGACCAAGGCGAATGGCAAGGTCGCCATGATCAGCGCGGCTTCGTCGAAGCGGCGGAAGGTCAGGTACAACAGCATGAAGATGATCAGCAGCGTCGCCGGCACCACCACCTTGAGCTTGGCCGACGCGCGCTCGAGGTATTCGAACTGGCCCGACCAGGAGATCGCGTAGCCGGCCGGCAGCTTGACCTCCTGCGCCACCGCCCGCTGCATGTCGGCCACCGCCGATCTCAGGTCGCGGCCGCGGATATCGACGTAGACCCAGCCCGACAGCCGCGCGTTTTCCGACTTCAGCATCGGCGCGCCGTCCGTCACCGCGATCGTCGCCACGTCGGCCAGGCGGATTTGCGCGCCGCGCGCCGTCAGGATCGGCAGATTGCGCAGCCCCTCGATCGAATCGCGCACTTCGCGCGGATAGCGCACATTGATCGGGAAGCGCTGCAAGCCTTCGACCGTCTCGCCGATGTTGTCGCCGCCGATCGCCGAGGAGACGATGTCTTGCACGTCGGCGATGCTCAAGCCATAGCGCGCCGCCGCCTCGCGCCGGATATCGATATCGATATAGCGGCCGCCGACCAGCCGCTCGGCCAGCGCGGAAGTCACCCCCGGCACCTTCTTGACGACGCGCTCGATCTCCTGCGCCACGCGGTCGATCTCCTGCAGGTCCATTCCCGCCACCTTCACCCCGACCGGGCTCTTGATGCCGGTCGCCAGCATGTCGATCCGGTTGCGGATCGGCGGCACCCAGATGTTCGACAGGCCCGGCACCTTGACAATGCGGTCGAGCTCTTCCACCAGCTTGTCCGGCGTCATGCCGGCGCGCCACTGATCGCGCGGCTTGAAGCGGATCGTGGTCTCGAACATCTCCAGCGGCGCCGGATCGGTCGCCGTCTCGGCGCGTCCCGCCTTGCCGAACACGCTCGCGACTTCCGGCACCGACTTGATCAGGCGGTCGGTCTGCTGCAGCAGCTCGGAAGCCTTGCCGGCCGACAGCCCGGGCAAGGCCGACGGCATGTAGAGCAGATCGCCTTCGTCGAGCGGAGGCATGAATTCGGCGCCGAGTTTCATGACCGGATAGACGGTCGCCAACGCCACGACGGCCGCGACCGCCAGCGTCGCCTTCGGAAACGCCAGCACCCGGTCGAGCAGCGGCCGGTACAGCGCGATCAGGAAGCGGTTGAGCGGATTCTTGCGCTCCTCAGGAATGCGGCCGCGGATCAGCAAGCCCATCAGCACCGGAATCAAGGTGACGGCAAGGGCCGCCGATGCCGCCATCGCGTAAGTCTTGGTGAAGGCCAGCGGCGAGAAAAGCCGGCCTTCCTGCGCCTCCAGCGTGAAGACCGGGATGAAGGACAGCGTGATGATCAGCAGCGAAAAGAACAACGCCGGCCCGACCTCGGCCGCCGCCTCGCCGATCACGCGCCATTGTTCGCCGCCCGCGAGCGCGGCGCCGGGATGCCGCTCCTGCCAGTGCTCGATATGCTTGTGGGCATTTTCGATCATGACGACCGCGGCATCGACCATCGCGCCGATGGCGATCGCGATGCCGCCCAGCGACAGGATGTTGGCGTTCACGCCTTGCTGCTGCATGACGATGAAGGCGATCAGGATGCCGATCGGCAGCGTCACGATCGCGACCAGCGCCGAGCGCAGGTGGAACAGGAAGATCGCGCACACGACGGCGACGACGATGAACTCCTCGATCAGCTTGTCGCGCAGGTTGCGGGTCGCGCGCTGGATCAAGTCGGAACGGTCGTAAGTCGTCACGATCTCGACGCCGGGCGGCAGGCTGCTCTTGAGCGCCTGCAGTTTCGCCTTGACCGCATCGATCGTTTCCAGCGCGTTCTTGCCGGACCGCATGACAATCACGCCGCCGGCCACCTCTCCCTCGCCGTTCAGTTCGGCGATACCGCGCCGCATCTCCGGCCCGATCTGGATCCGCGCCACGTCGCCGAGCAGCACCGGCACGCCGGCCGCGCTCGTCGTCACCGGGATTTGCCGGAAGTCGTCGAGCGAGCGCAGATACCCCGAGGCGCGCACCATGTACTCGGCCTCGCCGAGTTCGAGCACCGAGCCGCCGGTTTCCTGGTTCGCCTTCCGCACCGCCTCCACCACCAGCGCGTGCGGAATATTGAAGGCGCGCAGCCGGTCGGGATCGAGCACGATCTGGTATTGCCTGACCATGCCGCCGACCGTCGCGACTTCCGAAACGTTCGGCAGCGACTTCAATTCGAACTTGAGGAACCAATCCTGCAAGGCGCGCAATTGCGACAAATCCATCCTGCCGCTGCGGTCGACGAGCGCGTATTCATAGATCCAGCCGACGCCGGTCGCGTCCGGCCCGAGCGCCGCCTTGGCCTGCGCCGGCAGGCGCGACTGCACCTGGTTCAGGTATTCGAGCACGCGCGAGCGCGCCCAGTACAGGTCGGTACCGTCCTCGAACAACACATAGACGAAGGAATCGCCGAAGAAGGAATAGCCGCGCACCGTCTTCGCGCCCGGCACCGACAGCATGGTCGTGGTGAGCGGATACGTCACCTGGTTCTCGACGATCCGCGGCGCCTGGCCAGGATAGGTGGTGCGGATGATGACTTGCACGTCCGACAGATCCGGCAAGGCATCGAGCGGCGTGCGGTACAACGCCCACACGCCCCAGGCGGAAATGAACAGGGTCGCCATCAGCACCAGGAAGCGGTTGGCGATGGACCAGCGAATGAGGCGCGCGATCATTTTTGCGCTCCGCGCGATCCGGTCGGCGGCGGCGCCGTCGGCACGATGCGGGTCAATTCGAATTCGCCGTCCTTCGTTTGGCGAAAATCGAAATGCACGCTGTCGCCGGTCTTGACGTTATTCGGCATGCCATCAACCGGCGGCTTGAAATCCATCGTCATCGCGCCCCACTTGAGCGACGGGATCGGTTCATGCGAAATCGTGACGGCATCCCTGTCGATAGCCTCGACCCGGCCCGCGCCATGATGCGCGACGGCCGCGGGTTGCGCTTGCTCCATGCGCGCGGCGACGCCCTTCAGGCTGGCTTCCGAATCGATCAGGAACTGGCCCGACACGACCACTTGCATGCCGGCCTCGAGCCCCTTGCGGATCTCGGTCATGCCCTCGGCTTCGGCGCCGGTCTCCACCTCGGCCTGCGCGAACTTGCCGCCGTCGTGCGCGACGATCACGATGCTCCGCTTGCCGGTCCGGATCACCGCCTCGCTCGGCACCGCCAGCACGTCGCGCGGCGCCGCCGGCGCGAAATCGACGGTAGCGAACATGCCGGGCAGCAGGCGATGATCCGGGTTCCGCAATTCGACGCGCGCCTTGACCGTCCGCGTCTCGGCGCTCACTTCGGGCAGGATGGCGCTCACCTTGCCCTTGAACACCTCGTTCTGCAGGGCCGGCGTACGCGCCTCGACCGCTTGTCCGGGCCGCGATTGCGCGGCCCGGCTTTCCGGAACCTCGGCATTGACCCAGACCGTATCGATGCCGTTGATGCGAAACAGCGGCGCTCCCGCCATGACGGTCATGCCTTCGCGCGCCGCGAGCTCGCCGACCACGCCGCCGATCGGCGCCGTGACGGTCAAGCGTGCCCGCACCTTGCCGCTGCTCTCCACCGCACGAACCTGGTCTTCGCTCATGCCCGCCAGCAGCATGCGCTGCCGCGCCGCCTCCACCAGGCCATCGAGGCCGCTCAGGGCACCAGCGGCGTTGCCGCGCATGCGCCGCGCCGCCAGGTATTCCTCCTGCACCGCCACCCACTCCGGCACGTACAGTTCCGCCAGCGGCTGCCCCTTGCGCACCGGGTCGAGCGGCGCGCGCACCAGCAAGCGCTCGACGAAACCGTTGCCGCGCGCCTGCACCAGCGCCACGTCGCGCTCGTTCCAGGTGACCGAGCCGACCGCCGCGAACTCGGCGCCGAGATCGGTTTTCACGACCTCCGCCGTCCGTATGCCGAGGCTCTGCTGCATGCGCGGGCTGATCGCTATCTTGCCGTCGTCGCCTCCCTCTTCCGCATAGACCGGCACCAGTTGCATGTCCATGAAAGGCGACTTGCCCGGCTTGTCGAATTTCTGGCCCGGCACCATCGGATCATGCCAATAGAGAACGCGCTTGCCGGTCTCCGGATCGATGTTCACGGCTGCTGCGGCACCAGGCTTGGCCAAGGACGCCGGCGCGCTCTTCTGTCCCGCGCTCACACCTAAGCCGTACAAGCCGTAACCACCCGCGCCCAACACGCCTGCCGCCGCCAGCACCCAAAGAATCGTCTTGTTGTTCATTTCACCGCTCCGTTTGCGGTCCCGCGCGGCGCGGCACCGGAGGCGCCCGATCGCGGCGCCAGGAAATTGAGTTGCGTCCACAGCCGGGCCGTTTCCATCTCGCGCTGCAATAACTGCATCCGCGCTTCCAGCTCGTTGCGACGCGCCATCAGCACCTCCGCCAGCGTGCCGCGGTTGCCGCGATAGGCAGCGAGCGCCGCCTGCGTGCGCTCGCCGGCCAGCGGCACGAGATCCCGTTGCAGACGCGCCGCCCGCTCGCGGCTGCTATCCCACTCGTTGATCAGCGCGCGCACTTCGGCGCCATGCGCACGCGCCGCATCCTCATGCCGCGCCCGCGCCTGCTCGGCCAGCGCCAGCTTGGACGCGAGTTCGCGATCCTGGCGGTTCCGGCGATCCCATGGCAACGGAATCGAAACGGCGACCGACACCATGTTGTCGTAAGCCGGGCCGCGCTGGTTGAACATCAGCTCGACGCTCCAGTCCGCTTTCCGGTTTGCCTCCGCCAGCCGCGCCTCGGATTGCGCGAGCTCGCGCTGCTTCGCCGCCACCGCCAGTTGCGGATGGTGCGCCAGTTGCGCTTCGAGCGATGCGCGATCGAGCGCCAGCGTATCGAGCGAGGGCCTGTCCGCCAGCGGCAGATCGGCGGCCTCGCCGATCCAGCGGGCCAGCATGAGCCTGGCGTTGCCGATGCGGCGCCGGATATCGGCCGCCAAGTCATCGAGCGCGACCAGCGCGCCGCGCGCCGCCAGCACATCGGCCTGGCTGCCGCGCCCGGCCCGATAGGCGGCCTGCGCCGCCTCGATCTCCAGCTTGGCCTCGACGGACTGCGCCGCGACCAGCGCCGCCATTCGCTCCGCGTAATAGCGGTCGAACCAGGCTTGCGCGGTATCGCGCTCGATCACCGCGATCGCGGCATCCCGCTCGGCAAGTCCTTTCTCCACTTCCTTTTCGAAACGTTCGGCGCGCAGGCGCAGCTTGTCGGCGCGCGTGATTTCCTGCATCACGCCGATGCGGCGCATGGTCATGCCATCCCGCGTCGCGCTGAAGCGGTCGGCCCCCTCGACCGGCAGGTTGTCGATGCCGACCGTCAGCACCGGGTCCGGCCGCTGCCCGGCCGCGACCACCATCTCGCGCGCCGCCGCCACGGCATGGTCATGCGCCGCCACCTGGCGCGACGACGCGACGGCGCGGCGCTGCGCCTCGGCCAGCGTCAAGGGCGGATCGGCGGCGCTTGCTCGCAAGGGCAAGGCGAGACTGGAAAGTAAAAGCGAAACTAGAACGGGCCGCGCAAAGGCACGACCGGCATGGCGAAGCGACATGAGACCTCCACACTGCGGCGAACGAGGACGAGCACCGGCAAAGACGGCGCGAACGACGGGCACGACGCAGGCAGCCTGGGCCGGCCGCGTCGTATCAAGCAGTGCGGGAGGCTAGTTACGGAAGCAGCAGTGGCGAATGGAAAGAGGAGGCGCAGTCGCCCTGGCGAGCGCGGGTTCCGGCGCCGGCCTGGCGGCGGCATGCAGCGCATCGAGCACCGGCTCGATATCGTTCACCAATGCGGCGGGAATGAAAGGCGGTATCTGCGGCGCGGACGGCTTGTCGAGCGACTGGTCGGCGGCCTGGCCGTAGGCGTAACAAAGCACCGGCTGCTCGGCATCCATCTCCTCGCAACCTGCCATCACCGGCTGCGCCGGCTCCGCGGCCTGCAGCATCCGCGCGACATCCAGGTTCGGGCATGCATAGGCCGCCACGGCAAGCTGCATGAACAGCACGCCGAACAGCGCCACCAGCGCGGTGACGAAGCGAGAGGTACGGGTCGGTTTCATTTTTCGTTGGGCCGGAATCCAGTATAGTCGCGCCGAGGCCTCGGAACTGACATTCAGATCAAATTTTGCGGGAAAGAGATTAGGATCGATTAAAAATTGCAACTTTTGAAAGCATCGTGTTCGAAGAGAAGGTGCTTCATTTTCAACGAATTCCGAATGGCATCGTCATTGTTTTCCGCTGAACCGCGCACGGTATTGGATTTAATGTTAAGGGGCAATCTCTGACGATGGGAAACAGTTTGCGTTCGCGCCATTCATCGGATTGATGCCGCTCCGGCGTTTCCTGCTTGCCATGACTTGTTTCTTACCTGCGTAACCTGTCGACGTGTCTCGCTATTGCTCTGGTGGATCAGTCCGGCCTGACTTTTCTGACGGTCGCGGCAGCGAAGTCAGACCTGAATTCCCGCCCGTGCGCCGGCATCGCCCGGACGATGCGCGCCGATCGGCGCAAATAACCGTCGCCTCGCCCGCAGATGCCTTGCAGGCGTTCCTTGCTGCCGCTTGAATGCTGCTTCGTCGCCCGGCCAGGATAGGCTGCCAATTGCCTCCCTTGATGGAACCATCCTGGACGCGATGCAGCCAAGACTGTCTGGGCTTGCGGAGCCTTGACGGCAACGGATCACATGCCGGGGCGACAGGCGGCTTCGCAAATCGCCGCCGCATCGGCTGCATCATGCTTGTTGCCTGTGACATATGCGCTCGTCGCAACGTCCTACGTACGACCGCCTTGCCGTGATGGTCCACGTCATGTATTGCGAACACCCGTTTTGCCAGATCTATGCCGATCGTCATAATATGCATGTCGGACTCCTCGCCTCGTGTGCTTAGTCAACTCATCCGCTTTGGCACATCGATGCCGTCTGCACAGGAGCCCTCCCTTCCTCATTTGCTCCCGCCCAAGAAGACAGCATCCAGAGCATTTGTCCTGTTCGTCCCGGCTCGCGCCTGATTGACACTTCTCTATCGCCGGCGCTCGTCCGAAAACTTTCGGTGTCCCCATCCATCGCATACGAAGCCGACAACAGCGAGGCGCACCATGCCCGATTTCAAGATTGCGTCCGATCACTCCGCCGGTGCCTCGATAAAAGGCGCGCCGCGGTCGACAGTGAAATTGCATGAAGCGGTCGCGCTGATCGTAGGCATCGTCATCGGCGTCGGTATCTTCAAGGCGCCCTCGATGGTGGCCGGCATGACCGGCGACGCGGCGTGGATGTTCGGCGCATGGGCACTAGGCGGCGTGATTTCCGTCATCGGCGCCCTCTGCTATGCGGAATTGTCCACTGCCTATTCGCATGCCGGAGGCGATTACCATTTCCTGCGTCGCGCCTATGGTCGATCCGTGTCGTTTCTGTTCGCGTGGGCGCGTTTCTCGGTCATCTCCACCGGTTCGATCGCTTTGCTTGCCTTCGTTTTCGGCGATTACATGAATCAGATATTGCCGCTGAACGCCGCCAATCCGAACTGGGGCTCGGCGTTCTACGCGAGCGCGGCCGTCGTCGTGCTCTCGTGGATCAATATCTACGGTCTCAAGACCGGGCTGACGACCCAATCATGGCTGACCCTCGTCGAAATCGGCGGCCTGCTGTTGATCGTGGCCGCCGCATTGGCGACGATCGGCGACGGACGCGCCGCCGCGTCGGTGCATACGGCGGCAGTCTCGTCGCCGCCAGCATCGTTCGGCATGGCGATGGTATTCGTGCTGCTCACTTACGGCGGCTGGAACGAGGCAGCATACCTCAGCGCGGAACTCAGGGATGCGCACCGCAACATGGTGAAAGCGCTGGTGTCATCCATTTTCATCATTACCTTGCTGTATCTGCTCGTGACCTGGGCGTACTGGAAAGGCATGGGCCTGGCCGGCATGGCAAACTCCGAAGCGATCGCGGCGGATCTGTTGCGGCGCGCCTTCGGCCCCACTGGAGAAAAAATCGTTTCGGCAACGATTGCGATCACCGCGCTCACCTCCATCAACGCCACGATGATCGTCGGCGCCCGCTCCAGCTATGCGGCCGGCCGGGACTGGCCGGTACTGGCACGGCTGGGCGTATGGAACGAAGCTCGAGGCACGCCGGTCAATGCCTTGCGGATCCAATGCGCCGTCGCACTGCTCCTGACAATGCTGGGCGCGCTCAACGGCAGCGGATTCAAGACGATGGTCGAATTCACTGCGCCGGTGTTCTGGCTGTTCTTCCTGCTCTCCGGCCTGTCGTTGTTCGTGCTGCGCATACGCGAACCGGCCGCCGAAAGGCCGTTCAAGGTTCCCCTGTTCCCGGTTCTGCCGCTCGTGTTCTGCGCAGCGTGCGCGTACATGTTGTGGGCCAGCCTATCGTATGTCCATAGCCAATCCCTGGGCGGCTGGAACGCCGCATGGATCGGCGTCGGCGTATTGGCCGTCGGAATCGTATTGCTGCTGTTCGTGCGCGCGCCCGGGGACAGGCCGGCATGAGTCCGCCGCTTCACATTCAACCCTCAACCAGGAGAAACGCATGAAACCGCATCTCGCCGCCCTATTCCGGACGTTTTTCGCCGGCGTCCTGCTTGTTCTGCTCAGCACGTTCGCGGCTGCGCAAAAATCCATGCGGCTGGACGTTCCCTACGTACCCACGCCGCAGAGCGTGGTCGACAAAATGCTCGATCTCGCCAAGGTAAAGGCAGGTGATGTGGTCTACGATCTCGGCTGCGGCGACGGCCGCATCGTGGTCACCGCGGCGAAGGAGCGCGGAGCGCGCGGGGTCGGCATCGATCTCAATCCGGAACGCATCGCCGAAGCCAATGCCAACGCAAAAAAAGCCGGCGTCGCCCAAAAAGTGAAATTCGTGGTCGGCGATCTTTACAAGGCCGATTTTTCGGATGCCAACGTGGTGACCTTGTACCTGCTACCCGAGGTCAATCGCAAGCTGCGTCCGCAACTCTGGAAACAGCTGAAGGTGGGGACGCGCGTGGTATCCCACGACTTCGACATGGGCAACGAGTGGCCGCCGGAAAAAGAAGAAATGGTGGACGGCAAGACGGTTTATCTCTGGACGATCACGGAAGAGAACAAGCGGGCCGCTCGATCAATGTAAAAACTACTCGTCCCCGACCTCGGACATGTCGGCTCCGAGCAGCAATTGCGCCGTCTCGCTCGGCAAGGCTTCGACCGACTTGAGCTTGCGCGCCATCTGGCGCGTGCGGGTCTCGGCCTGTTCGATATTCTTGGCGGCGCGTTCCAGCGTGTTCTTGGTCGCGGCCAGCACGTCGCCGAACTTGCCGAATTCGGTCTTCACCGCGCCCAGCACTTGCCACACTTCCGACGAGCGTTTCTCCAGCGCCAGGGTGCGGAATCCCATCTGCAGGCTGTTGAGCAAGGCCGATAGCGTGGACGGCCCGGCGATGCTGACGCGGCAGCTACGCTGCAATTCGTCGGCCAGGCCGGGGCGGCGCATCACTTCGGCATACAAGCCTTCGGTCGGCAGGAACAGGATCGCGAAATCGGTCGTGAGCGGCGGCGACAAGTATTTCTCCGCAATCGTCTTGGCTTCGAGGCGAACCGCGCGTTCCAATTCCTTGCCGGCGGCCGTGACGACCTCGGCGTCGGCATGTTCGGCGGCTTCAACCAGGCGCTCGTATTGCTCTTTCGGAAATTTGGCATCGATCGGCATCCATACCGGCCGCTCGCCATCGTCCTGGCCCGGCAGCTTGATCGCGAATTCGACGCGCTCGCCGGAGCCGGGCACGGTTTCGACATTCTTGGCGTACTGATCCGGCGTCAACATTTGCTCGAGCAGCATTTCCAGCTGCACTTCGCCCCAGGTACCGCGCGTCTTCACGTTCGTCAACACGCGTTTCAGGTCGCCGACGCCGATGGCAAGCTGCTGCATCTCGCCGAGGCCCTGGTGCACTTTCTCGAGCCGGTCCGACACCAGCTTGAAGGATTCGCCGAGCCGCTGCTCGAGCGTGGCATGCAGCTTTTCGTCGACGGTGCGCCGCATCTCCTCGAGGCGCAATGCATTGTCGCTCTGCAAGTCCTTGATCTTGGTTTCAAGCGTCGCCCGGATTTCGGTCATGCGCTGCGCATTGGATTCGCTCAAGGCGGTAAGCGATTGATGCAGCGTATCGCCGAAGCGTTTCAGCGCGGCCGCCTGCTCCTCGCGCCCGGTCTGGCCTTGCAGGGTCAGCGTCTGCTGGAACTGCGCGAGCGTCGCGCTCAATTCCTGGCGGTTGCTCTGCGCGCTGTTCAGCACCTGGTTGCGCAGTTCGCGTTCGATGCGCTCGCCGGTCTGCTGCTGGTGCTGCTGCAATTCGCTTTGCAACCGCGCAAGCTGGACATTCATGTCGCCGTTGCGGCCGCGCATCAGCAGCACCACTTGCAGCACGACGCCGGTGGACAACAGGAACAGCAATATCAATTCGACATTCGTCATGGTGATCAACCCTCGCGGTTCCGCATCCAGTCGGCGGTCTGATAGAAGGAATGCATCAGCCGCTCCTGCAACTCTTCCTCCACGCCGACATCCTGCATCGCCCAGGCCATGCAGCGCAGCCATTGGTCGCGCTCGCTCGATGCGATCGGATATGGCAGGTGGCGCGCCCGCAGGCGCGGATGGCCGAAGCGTTCGATGTACAGGTCCGGACCGCCGGTCCAGCCGCACAGAAACCAGTGGAGCTTGTCGCGCGAGCCCTCGAGCGTGGCGGGATGCAAGGCGCGGATGCCGGCGAATTCGGGTTCCAGGTCCATCAAATCGTAGAAACGGTCGACCAGTTCGCGCAGACCGGTTTCGCCGCCGAGCAATTCGAATGCGGATGGGTGGGATTGTTGCTGGGTATCTTCTTGAGCCATAGCGCGAATGATAGCGCATCGTTCCATGCGCCGAAGAAAAGCGGTGACGGGTAAGCGGTGAGATAAGCGGAGGTCAAGAAACGTCATCCGCAGTCATGACGCATGCCAAACCAAGCGCACCGACGCTGCCTAACATGAATTCACGGCCGTCGAAGCCGGCCCGGCGCGGGAAGCAGCGCGCGAAGCGTAGCGAGCGGCGCAACTTTCTTGGAGAAAGATGCGGTCGCGAAAGTTCATTTCGAGATCGCCGTTCGGTTGAGCTATCGCAAGAATTCCCTTGACGACACTCAAGCGCGGCATAAGCGGGGATTTCGGCGAGATTCAAATAAGCAGCGTTGACAAAATAATAATTTCGCAAGGTACAGGGACGGAGGCGATCGGCGGCCGGCCACATAGGCGCCGTCGCGGGATGAATATAACCGCGGGATGAGATGCAAGGTGGCACATGCAGGATCCGATCAGCAGAAACTCGACGCGCCTGGAACTTTCGATGCGGCTCATGGACGTCATCGCGTTGGTCGTCGCGGGACACCTGGCCGGCTACCTGCATTTCAGGACGCCGCTGATCGAGGCGGCGCCCGTCCATACCATCCTGCTCTACTTCTGCGGCGGCCTGGGATTCCTGCTGTTCCCCCAACTCGAGGTCTATACCTCGTGGCGCGGACGCTCGATACCGACGATGGTGCTGCGCCTGGCGGGAGCTTGGGGACTGGTGCTGCTGATCGGCGTGCTGTTCAGCTTCCTGATCCATCATGTCGGCGCCTTGTCGCGGTTGTGGAGCAGCTACTGGTACTTGAGCGGACTGCTGCTGCTGACGCTGTCGCGCGCCATCGTGCATACCGCGCTCGGCTACATGCGCAAGAAAGGGATGAACATCAAGCGCGTGGTCATCGTCGGCTATGGCGCGATCGGGCGGGAAATGCACAAGCGCGCCGAGCAGCACGACTGGTACGGCTATGAAGTCAAGGCGATCCATGCCGAGGCGGAAGATGCGCTGCATCTGCGCGATCCCGGCATCGCGCGCCTGAGCCGGATGGAGGAAATCCCGCGCTTTGCGGCGGCGCACGGAGTCGACGAGATCTGGATCACGCTGCCGATGAGCGCATCGGCCGAACTGCGCCAGCTGCAGCGCCTGCTGCGCAACGCGCTGGTCGACATCCGCTGGGTTCCCGATACGCTCAGCATGCAGATGCTCAGTTGCCGCATGATCGATTTCATGGGCTTTCCGGCGGTCGACCTGAACACGCCGGTCTCGGCAGGCCTCGGCGGCGTGGTCAAGGAATTGTTCGACAAGGCGTTCGCGCTGACCGCGCTGGTCCTGCTGGCGCCGTTGTTCCTGGTGATCGCGATACTGATCAAGCTGTCGTCGCCGGGCCCGGTGTTCTTCAGGCAGCCGCGCCTGGGGCTCAACGGCCGCCCGTTCAAGGTCTACAAATTCCGCAGCATGAAACCGCATGCCGAGCAAGGAGTCGTCGTCCAAGCCACGCCGAACGATCCGCGCATCACCAACATCGGACGCTTCCTGCGCCGCACCAGCCTCGACGAACTGCCGCAGTTCATCAACGTGCTGAAGGGAGAAATGTCGGTCGTCGGCCCGCGTCCGCATGCCCTGCAGCACAACGAGATGTACAAGGACTTGCTCGAACTTTACATGCTGCGCCATCGCGTCAAACCCGGCATCACCGGCTGGGCGCAGATCCATGGCTATCGCGGCGAAACCGATACCGTCGACAAGATGGCCAAGCGGGTGCAGTTCGACCTGCATTACATCCAGAACTGGTCGCTCTGGATGGACTTGAAGATCATCGTATGGACCGCGTTCAAGGGCTGGACCGGCGACAACGTCTACTGACACCTCGAAGGGAAATCGATGACGACATTCGATCAAGCCTCCGCCATGACCACGGCACGCGGCGCCGCGCGCGGCAAGGTCGCCCTGGTCACCGGCATCAGCGGCCAGGACGGCTCCTACCTGGCCGAACTGCTGCTGGAAAAGGGTTACGTGGTGCACGGCCTCCTGCGCCGCACGTCGGCGTTCCATCCCGAGCACAGGGAAGCGCTGGCGCGCGCCCGGCGGGAAGCGCCGCCGCGCTTGTACCTCCACCATGGCGACATGACGGACGGCGACGGCCTGCATCGCATCATCGAGCAGGTGCGGCCCGACGAAATCTACAACCTGGCGGCGCAGAGCGAGGTCGCGTATTCCTTCGAGGAGCCGGAATACACGGCGGATTCCTGCGCGCTCGGGCCGCTGCGCATGCTGGAAGCGGTCCGCAAGCTCGGCCTGCGCGACAAGACGCGCTTCTACCAGGCCTCGACTTCCGAGATGTTCGGCCTGGCGCCCGAGACGCCGCAGCACGAAACGACGCCGTGCCATCCGCGCAGCCCGTACGCGGTGGCGAAGCTCTATGCGCATTGGATCACGATCAACTACCGCGAAGCCTATGGCATGTATGCCTGCAACGGCATCCTGTTCAATCATGAATCGCCGCTGCGCCGCGAGCACTACGTCACGCGCAAGATCACGCGGGCGATGGCGCGCATTGCGCTCGGCCTCCAGGATTGCGTGCGCCTCGGCAATCTGTCGGCGCGGCGCGATTGGGGGCACGCGCGCGACTATGTCGAGATGCAGTGGCTGATGCTGCAGCAGGAACAGCCGGAGGATTTCGTGATCGCCACCGGCATCCAGTACAGCGTGCGCGATTTCGTCGCCGCCGCGGCCGCGGAACTCGGCATGACGCTCGAATGGCAAGGCCGCGGCGTCGATGAAACCGGCGTCGTGTGCGATGCGGGACGGTACGGCGGCGCGCGTCCGGGCCAGGTGGTCGTACGTGTCGATCCGCGCCTGTTCCGCCCGGCCGAGGTCGAGGCCGTGCTCGGCGATCCGCGCAAGGCGCACGCCAAGCTCGGCTGGACGCCGGCCACGGATTTCCGGCAATTGGTCGCCGACATGGTGCGCGCCGATCTCGATGCCTGCCTGGAGGCGGCCGCCGCGCGCCCCCCTTCCGAACTGGCGCGGGCCTGCACTTTCTAGCTCGAAGCGCAATGCATCCGAACCCTATTCACAGAGGCAAGACATGAACCAAGAACCGCAACAACTGCATGAGCAGCACAACCCGCGCAAACGCATCTACGTGGCCGGCCATCGCGGGCTGGTCGGCTCCGCCATCGTGCGGGCGCTGCGGCGGCGCGGCTACGCGAATATCGTGACGCGCACCCATGCCGAACTCGAATTGACCGATCAGGCACAGGTGCGCGAATTCTTCGCCTCCGAGCGCATCGACGAGGTGTACCTGGCCGCGGCGCGCGTCGGCGGCATCCATGCCAACAATACCTATCCCGCCGAATTCATCTATGAAAACCTGGCGGTCCAGGCCAACGTGATCCATGAGGCATGGCGCAGCGGTGTGCGGAAATTGCTGTTCCTCGGTTCGTCCTGCATTTATCCGCGGCTGGCGGAGCAGCCGATCAAGGAAGCCTACCTGATGGAGGGCGCGCTCGAGCCCACCAACGAACCGTATGCCATCGCCAAGATCGCCGGCATCAAGATGTGCGAGAGCTACAACCGCCAGTACGGCACCGACTTTCGCAGCGTCATGCCGACCAATCTGTACGGCCCCGGCGACAATTACCACCCCGAGAACAGCCACGTGATCCCGGCGCTGATCCGGCGCTTCCACGAAGCGAAAGTCAGCGGCGCCGAAAAGGTCGTCATCTGGGGCACGGGCAAGCCGCGCCGCGAATTCCTGTTCGTCGACGACATGGCCGATGCCTGTCTGCACGTCATGCATCTCGAGCGCGCGATCTATGAGGCTAATACGGCGCCCCAGTTGTCACATATCAATGTAGGCGCCGGCAAAGACGTCACCATAGCGGAACTGGCCGAGTTGATCGGCAAGGTGGTCGGTTACGAGGGAAAGATCGAGTTCGATGCCAGCAAGCCGGACGGTACGCCGCGCAAGCTCATGGACAGCGGCAAGCTGCTGTCGCTCGGATGGTCGCCGAAAGTGCCGCTGCTGGAAGGCATGATCGAAACCTATGCCCAGTTCGAAGCGACGGCGAACGCCGGGCCCATCGCGGCGCTTGCATAACGCCATCTCGAGGAGCGGTCCGCCGAGGGAAAGTCCGCCCGGGAAGGCCGCTCTCTTCTCCTCTCTTCCGACCTGCCGCGCCGGCCGCGGGAATCGTCCCTATCCGCCGCGAGTCATATCAGCCGAAGGCGGTCCGAGGTTCTTATGCTATTCAACACGATTGCGGTGACCCTGCTTGGCATGATCGCGATTCCGCTGATCATCGGCACGAGCCTGAAAGCGCCGAAGCTCATGGCGCTGGCCCTGATGGGCGTGCTGTTCTGGTTCTCGTCGTCGAGCTGGGGGCAGTTGCAGGTGGAGAACACGATCTATTCGCGCGGCGTGGGCCAGCTCTCCTTTTCCCTGATCAATATCGTCCTGTTCGTCGCCGGATCGGCGGTCCTGATCCGCAAACTGACGGACCGTCAATATCCCCCGCTGGCGCCACAGTTCGCGCCGTACTTCGCCGGCTTCGCCGTGCTGCTGCTCGCGCATGTCGCGGTCGCCATCGTCTCGGGCATCGAGGTGCTGGATGCGCTCGCCTACACCGGCATCATCAACATCCTGAACATGCTGGTCTTCACCTACCTGGCGATCATGGCGTTCCGCGAGGAACAGGGGCGCGACAGGCTGCTGCTGGCGATCATCGCGCTGGCCGGAGCCAGGGCGGTCTTCGGCGTGATCCGCTACGTCTGGTTCGGGGGAGATTCGGCCAATCCCTACGGCAATTTCGAACGCATGGACATCAAGATCTTGTTCTTCGACATCGCGGACAACTTCGTGGCAAGCCTGGCGGCATTCTGCGCGGCCTGGCTGCTCACGGCGCCGGAGCTGCGGCTGACCTTCCTCAAGCGCCTGGCGCTCTACGGCTTCCTCGCGCTCGAGATCGCCGCGATCACGCTGTCGTTCCGGCGCGCGGCGCTGGTCGGGCTGGCCCTGATGTTCGCCTTCCTGCTGTTCCGCGTGAGCGGCAGGAAACGCATCCAATTGGCGCTGATCGCCGGCGCCGTACTGGCGACCGGGCTGACGGTGTTTTTCCAGCAGCGGCTGCAATACGTACCGCGCGGCGACAACATCCTGCTCTCGCTGTTCTACGACTTGCTCCAGAACCGGCCCGGCAGCGCGCAGCCGCAGGGGCGCTTCTACGAACTGTGGGCGGCGGCGCAAAGCATCGGCGACAACTGGCTGTTCGGCCTCGGCACCTGGGGACGTTTCGAGGACAGCCGCAACCTGCTCGATTATCAATTCGGGCGCTACGACTTCGTGCACAGCGGCTTCGGCCACATCGTGCTCAAGACCGGCCTGTTGGGACTGGCGCTGTTCCTCGGCCTGCTGTACCGTTTCGTCCGTTTCTACTTCCGGCATTGCAATACGCTCAGCGGCAATGCGCGCCTGTTCGCCGACGCCGGTTTCGCCGGCTTCCTGTTCTGGCTGCCGACGCTCCTGATCGGCACGCCGATCATCGAATTCCGGACCATGCTGCTGATCGGACTGACGCTTGCCTTGCCCTTCATCGCCGTCGGTCCGGCGCGGCCGCCCGCCGTTCCGGATCTTGCCAACTCGCCGGCCCGCCGCCATGCTGCTGCGTAACTCTCTCTGGAACGTCGCCGGACTGGCGTTGCCGGCCGTCGTTTCGCTCGCCAGCGTTCCCTTCCTGATCCATGCGCTCAGCGCGGAAGGCTATGGCATCGTCACGATCGTCACCTCCGTCATCGGCTATTTCGCGCTGTTCGATCTCAACCTGACGGCCGGCTCGATCAAGTATCTCGCCGACAGCCACGCCGCCGGCGACCGGACGCGCTTCGCGGAAACCTTCTGGTTCGGCGTCTTCTTCTACGGCGGCCTGGGCGTGCTCGGCGCCGTGGCGATCCATGTCGGCGCCGCCTGGCTCGTCGGACGCCTGTTCGAACTGCCGCCCGCGACGCACGGCTCCACCGCGCTCGCGCTCCAGATCGGCGCGCTCGGCTTCGCCGTCACGCAAGTCGGAAATTATCTGCTCGTGGTGCCGCAGGCGCTGCAACGCTACGACCGCTCGGCCCAAAGCGAAATGTTTTTCGGCATTCTCGTCAATGTCGCGTCGGTGGCGATCGCCTATGCAGGCGGCGGCGTGGCCGGCGTGGTCGCGGTGCGCGTCGCGGTGGCCGCGCTGAACCTGCTCTACCTGCTTCACCTGATCCGCGGCCTCGGCGTCGATCTCGGGTTCCGCTGGCCGCGCAAGACGGTGCGCGGCGCCCTGCTCTCCTTCTCCGCCTACGCCTATCTGAGCAAGCTCGCGACGCTGATGCACCATCACGGCGACAAGCTGGTGATCGGCGCGCTGGCCGGGCCGGTCGCGCTCACCTTCTACACGGTGCCGGCCACGCTCGCCGGCCGCATCCTGGGCCTGACCTATCGCCTGTCGAGCGTGATCTACCCGCGCGCCAGCGCGCTGGCCGCCGTCGACCGTTTTCACGAGCTGCAGCCGGTCTACATCGGCGCGATGCGCTACGTCACCTATATCAACCTGATCGCGCTCGGCATGATCGTGCTGGCCGGCGACGAATTCCTGCGCCGCTGGGTCGGCGACGCCTTCGTCGCCCAAGGCTACCCGGTGCTGATCCTGATGACGGTCGCGCTACTGGTCGATTCGATCACCAACATCCCGTCGATGGTCAACGATGCGCTCGGCCATCCGCGCATCTCGGGCCGTTTCGCGATCGCGCGCGGCATACTCGGGGTGACGCTGGTCTATGCCGGCGTGACGGCGAGCGGCATCGTCGGCGCCGCCGCCGCGCATCTCGCGTCCTCGATCGCGCTGGGCTTGCTGTTCCTCGCTTTCGTGCACGGCCGCACGGTGCCGATCGGCTTCACCGAAGCCATGCGCGGCGGCTGGGGGCGCAGCCTGGCGGTGGGGGCGCTGATCTTCTGCATCCTGTTCCCGTTCAAGTGGCTGCTGCCGAACGGCGTCCTCACCACCGTGCTGATTTCGGCCGCGGCCGTGCTCGCTCTGGCGGCGGCGGGACTGGCGTTCATCGTCGGCGTCGACGAGCGGGCCGCGCTGCTCGCGATCGCGCGCCGCCTGAAAAACACATGACCTCCATGCGCATTCTTCTCGTCAGCGAAGACATTCCCTATCCCAACATGGGCGGACTCGCCAAGCATGTGCTCAACCTCGCGCGCGCCCTGGTGCGCGCCGGCCACGAAGTCGATCTGCTGGGCGGCGACCAGCATCCGCTGGCGGTGGCCGGCGAGGAAGGCGAATTCGGCGGCCGCTTCTTCGGCGAATTGAGCGGCCATACCGCCGGCTGGAAGGAAATCCGCTTCGGCATGTTCATGCCGCCGCGGCGCTCCTGGCTGGCCCGGCGTTTCGCGCGCATCATCCTGCGCCGCGCGCCCGGCTACGACGTGATCCACTACCACGGACACGTGCCGAACGTGGCGCGCTACATTCCGACCGGCGTCAATTTCGTGCAGACCCGCCACGACCACGGCAGCGAATGCATCATGCGCACGCGCTTCCGCGACGGCGCGGTCTGCGCATCGGTCGACCCGGCCGATTGCGCGCGCTGCCGGACGGCGTGCCCGAATGCCTTGCAACGCGCCGTGTCCGCCGTCGCGGTGATCCGTTTCCGGCGCGAGGTGGCGGACGGTTTCGGCCGCCACAAGACCATCTTCGTTTCCGAGATGCTGCGCCGGAACTTCGCACGCGCGCTCGGTCCGGGGCCATGGGGCGAAGTGCTCCACAATTTCATCGACGTCGTCCGGCTCGAGCAGGTCCGCGCAGCGGTGCGTCCGCCGACGGACGGCGGCTTCCATGTCTTCATCGCCGCCAAGCTGTATCCGGAAAAAGGCGTGGAGGCGTTCCTGCGCGAACTCTCGCCGCGCATGCCGGAGAACATGCGGCTGACGATCGCCGGCGACGGCGGCGACGAACGGAAATTGCGGGCCGCCTTCGTCGACCGGCGCATCCGCTTCCTCGGCTGGTGCAGCCCCGAACGCACGCTGGAACTGGCGGCGGGCGCGCACGCCATCGTCGTGCCGTCGATCTGGGAAGATCCCTGCCCGTCCACGATTTTCGAAGGCCTGCTGCTCGGCAAGCCGACCTTCGCGCTGGCGCGCGGCGGCACGCCGGAGCTGGCGATGTACGCCTCGTCGCCGCAGCAACTGCGCCTGCACGATGACATGCCGTCCCTGGTGCGCGACTTGATCGGGTTCGCGCCGGAGACTGCCTTCGCGCCGCCGGACGGCGCGCTCGGCAGCGCGGACCATGCAGTCCGGCGCCTGCTGGAGATCTATGCCCGGCCGCCCGGCCGCCTGATCGCCTGAACCCATCCGTCCCCACCATGGCCCTGACCTTCTCCATCATCACCTGCACCTGGAACAGCGGCGCGCTGCTCGACGCCTCGATCGCCTCGGTGCTCGCGCAAGACTATCCGCATATCGAATACATCTTCGTCGACGGCGGGTCCGACGACGGCACGCTGGAACGGATCCATGCGCTGCGCCGGCCCTTCAAGCTGATCAAGAACGTCCGCGGCGGCATCAGCAACGCGATGAACGCCGGCCTGCGCGCCGCCGGCGGCGACGTCGTCGCGTATCTGCATTCGGACGATTACTATCTGCATCCGCGCGTGCTGTCGGAGGTCGCCCGGCATTTCGAGAACCGCGCCTGCCGCTGGCTGTTCGGCCGCATCCGGCAGGATATCGGCGGCCGCCTGCAGGCGGAAAGATTCGTCGCTCCGCGCTACAGCTATGCCCGCCTGCTGCGCCGCAACTTCATTCCGCATCCGGCCGCCTTCGTCGAACGCGCCCTGATGCTGCGCGCCGGCGGCTTCGATACCGGCCTGAAGTATGCGATGGATTATGACCTTTGGCTCAAGCTCGGACGGCTGGCCGCGCCGCTGCAGCTCGACGAGCCGCTCGCCGCTTTCCGGGTGCATGCAGGCAGCCTGTCGACGCGCAACCGGCTGGCGGCCATGGAAGAGGATTTCCGCGTGCGGCTGGCGCATGCCGGCGCCAATCCGCTCGCGCTCGGCATGCATTACGCGCGCTACCTGGCGCGACGGCGGCGCCTGCACCATGCGGAGACGCCGGCGTGACGGGCCCGCGCTTCTCGCTCATCCTGGCGACGGTCGGCCGGACCGCGGAACTCGACCGGCTGTTCGACTCGCTCGCGGCGCAAAGCCTGCGCGATTTCGAGGTGATCGTCGTCGATCAGAACAGAGACGACCGGCTCGCGCCGCATCTCGAACGGGCCCGCGGACTCGGGGTCGCGATCCGGCACCTGCGGCATCATCCGCCCAATCTCGCGGCCGCGCGCAACGCCGGTATCGCGGCGGCGAGCGGCGACTGGCTCGGCTTTCCCGACGACGACTGCTGGTATGCGCCGGAGTTGCTGGAACAGGTGGCGCGGCGGGCCCGATCCGGCGTCGAAGAAACGGCCCGGGAAGAACCGGCCGGCATCATCGTGCGTTGGGCCGAACAGGGAGAACCGCGCTGCGCCGCGCCGGTCCTCAGTTGGGAACGCTCGCGCGCCTTTCGTGACGTGCCGGTCAGTTCGATCACCTTGTTCTTCCGGCGCACGATGTTCGAGCGCATCGGCGGATTCGATGCCCGCTTCGGCATCGGCCAGTGGTTCGGCGCCGCCGAGGAAACCGATTTCATTCTCCGCGCGTTGCGCGCCGGCATGCGGATCGTGTATGAACCTGGCGCGCGCGTCCATCACCATGTCGCCGCGCGCGGCTTGTCTATGGACAACGAGACGCGCCTGGCCCTGCGCCGGCGCGCGCGCGGCACCGGCGCGCTTTACGCCAAGCATGCGTTGCCGGCGTGGGTCATCCTGCGCGGACTGGCGGCGCCGGTGCTGCGGCCGATCCTGAAAGGCGCCTTTGGCCCGGAACTTGCACATGGCATTGCCGTTACGCTCGGCCGCCTGGACGGCTGGCTCGGGTGGAGGCGGCGCGCCCCTTGAGCGCGCCGGCGGGAATTCCATGATTGGTCAGGAGAGTGAAGTCGTGCACGATCTCGATGTTCCGGCCCGGAAGAAAGCGGCCGCGGAAGAATCGGCCACGGCGCGCCGGCGCCCGTTCTTGCAACGCAGCCGAAGGAAGCGCGAGGCGCTCGCCGGCACCGCGCGGCGCGCGCCGCGCGTAGTGATCGTCGAACGGGTCCTGCTCCACTATCGCGAAGCGGTCTACCAGCGCTTGCGCGCGCTGCTGCGGCAGGACGGCATCGAATTGCAATTGCTGATCGGCGAAGGCACCCCGGACGAAAAGAAGAAGCGGGACGAAGCCAGGCTCGACTGGCCGATCCGTCTGCCGACGCGTTACTTCCTCAACTATCGCGCCTGCTGGCTGCCCTTTCCCGAGTACGCGCGCGACGCCGACATGGTGATCGTCGGCCACGAGAACAAGATGCTGTACAACCTATGGCTGATGTTCTTCGCCCGGCCGCGCCGGCTCGCGTTCTGGGGCCACGGGCGCAACATGCAATCGCAGCGGCCGAACGGCCTGCGCGAGCGCTTCAAGCGCTGGACGATCAACAAGGTGGATTGGTGGTTCGCGTATACCGATTCGAGCGCCGACCTGGTGCGCGGCGCCGGCTTCCCGCGCGCGCGCATCACCGTGGTCGACAACGCCATCGATACGCGCGAACTCGCCCGGCTGTGCGCCGAAGTGACGGACGCCGACCGCCGGCGGCTGCGCGCCGGCATCGGCTTCGGCGCCGGCCCGATCGGCATTTACGTCGGTTCGCTGTACCGGGAAAAGCGCCTCGAATTCCTGCTCGACGCCGCCTGCCGGCTGCGCGCCAGGATTCCGGATTTCCAATTCATCGTCGTCGGCGCAGGGCCCGATCAGGCGCTCATCGAAGAAGCCGCGGCGCGGCATGCGTGGTTCCATTACGCCGGCCCGCTGCAAGGGCGGCGCAAGGCGGAAATGCTGGTGCTAGCCGATGTCATGCTCAATCCCGGCCTGGTCGGCCTCGGCATACTGGATTCCTTCGTCGGCGGCGCGCCCATGTTCACCACCGACTGCGGGCTGCACTCGCCGGAGATCTCCTACATGGAGACCGGAAAGAACGGCGTGATGACCGCGAACGACATCGATGCCTATGTCGATGCGATAGCGCGCGCGCTGACCGATCCGGAGACGCTGGCCGAGCTCCAGCGGGGCGCGCTGGATAGCGCGGCGCGCTATACCGTCGAGAACATGGCGCATCGGCTGCGCGACGGCATCGTCGCCTGCCTCGGAACCTGTTTCGACGCCATTCGGGGTTGAAGCAGCGCAGGGTTGCTCCGCGATTCGACGTAGCGCAACGTCGCCGGAGCGGTCGCGCCTTACGCTGGAAGTCCGCCGTCACCGACGGGCGGCGCGGCGAACCTGTGGAGACGACATGAGCGCGGTATTTTCCTGCTCGATAGACGATGGTCATCCGTCCGACATGCGGGCGGCGGAATTGCTCGCCAAACACGGGCTGAACGCGACCTTCTACATTCCGATCAAGAACCGCGAAGGCCTGGACGTCCTGTGCAGCCAGGCCATACGCCAGCTTGGCGAACAATTCGAGATCGGTTCGCACACGCTCGATCACCGCTTCCTGAAAGACGTGCGGCTGCCGGAAGCGCGCTACCAGATCTGCGAAGGCAAGTCGCGCCTCGAGGACTTGATCGGCCGCCAGGTTCACGGCTTTTGCTATCCGGGCGGGAAATACCGTCCCGAGCACATCGAACTCGTCGCCGCCGCCGGCTTCAGCTATGCCCGTACGACCCTCAACCTGTGCTTCGACATCGGCAGCCGGCCGTTCGAAATGCCGACCACGGTGCAATTCTATCCGCACGAACGCGACGTCTACCTGCGCAACTTCGTGCGCGGCGGCAGCTGGACGCGCCGCCAGGACGGCCTGCGGCTGGCGCTGCGCCATGCGAACTGGCTCGCCCGCCTGTACGCCTTGTTCGATCACTCCTTCGAGCACAACGGCGTCTTTCATCTGTGGGGGCACTCGCGCGACATCGACCGTTTCGAGGCATGGGACGAGTTCGATCGCTTTCTCGCCTATGTCGCCGCGCACATGCCGCGCCGCAATTGCGTAAGCAACGCGGAACTGGCGGCGCGCAGCTTCGTCCTGGCGCCGGAAGCGGCGGCGACCGTATGAGGAGCGGCGGCGCGCCATGAGAATCCTGGTCGCCCACAACGCCTACCGATACAGCGGCGGCGAGGACGCCGTGGTGGAAGCCGAAGTCGCGCTGTTGCGCGCCAACGGTCACGAGGTGGAAACCTACCGGCGCCACAACGACGAACTGCAGACGATGGCGCCGGCCGCCGCGGCCGCCGCGGCGGTCTGGTCGCGCCGTTCGGCGAACGACATGGAAACGCTTTGCGCGCGCTTCCGGCCGGATGTGATCCACCTGCACAATACCTTTCCCTTGATCTCGCCGTCGGTACTCTGGGCGGCCGCGCGCCGGCGGATCGCGGTCGTGCAGAGCCTGCACAACTTCCGTCTCTTGTGCCCGCAGGCGACCTTCCTGCGCGACGGCAGGATCTGCGAAGACTGCCTCGGCAAGACGCCCTGGCGCGGCGTGGCGCGCAAATGCTATCGCGGCTCGGGCCTGCAATCGGCGGTCGCCGCCGGCATGCTGGTGACGCATCGCGCGCTCGGTACCTACCGCCAGCGCATCGCTTGCTATATCGCGCTGTCCGCGTTCTGCCGCGACAAATTCATCGCCGGCGGCTTGCCGCCGGAGCGGATCCGGATCAAGCCGAATTTCGTCGTTGCCGGGCGTACGCCCGATTGGTCGGCGCGCGCGGGCGGGCTGTTCGTCGGCCGCCTGTCCGCCGAAAAGGGGCTCGATGTCCTGGCGCAAGCGGTGGCCATGCTGGACGAGAATCCGATCCGGCTCGCCGGAAGCGGCCCGCTCGAAGCCCGGGCGCGCGCCGCGTTCCACGGCAACTTCCTCGGTCAATTGCCGCGCGCAGGCGTATTCGAGCTGCTGCACGGCGCCAGCTACCTGGTCGCGCCCAGCACGTGTTACGAAACCTTCGGCCTGGCGCTGATCGAAGCGTTCTCCTGCGGCACGCCGGTGATCGCGAGCGGACACGGCGCCTTCGCCGACATCGTGACCGACGGCGTCAACGGCCTGCTGTTCAAGCCGGGCGACGCCCACGCCCTGGCGGCCAAGATCGCGTGGGCGGAACGGCATCCCGCCGCCATGCTGGCGATGGGCCGGGCCGCGCGCCGCGACTACGAAGCGAAATACACGCCGCAACGCAACCACGCGCTGCTGATGAGCATCTACGAGGATGCGATCAAGGCGGCCCGGGAGGAACGCCGTGCCGCGTAGACGCCAATCCGTGCTGGGCGCCGGCATCGATGCCTTGTCCTGGAACGATGCGCTGGACATGGTCGCGACCGCCGGCGAGGCGCGTGAATCGCGCTATGTCTGCCTGTGCAACGTGCATTCGGTGGTGACCACGACGCGCGATCCGGACTTCCGGCGCATCGTCAACGAAGCCGATCTCGCCACGCCCGACGGCGCGCCGATCGCCTGGGCGTTGCGCCGGCTCGGCCATCGGCGGCAGGAAAGAATCAACGGCCCGGACCTGATGTGGAAATACCTGGCGCGGGCCGAACGGCTTGGGCAAGCGGTGTTCTTTTACGGCAGCACCCCGGATACCCTCGACAAGCTGCGGCAGGCCGTGGGCCGCGCCTTCCCGCGCCTGCGGATCGCCGGCCTGCATTCGCCGCCGTTCCGCGCCCTGACGCCCGAGGAAGGCGAGGCCGAGGAGCGGATGATCAACGAGTCGGGCGCGCATGTCGTGTTCGTCGGCCTGGGTTGCCCGAAACAGGAAAAATGGATGGCCGCCCGTCGCGGCCGCGTGCGCGCCGTCATGATCGGCGTCGGCGCCGCGTTCGACTATCATGCCGGCGTGCTCAAGCGGGCGCCGCTCTGGTGGCAGAACAACGGCCTGGAATGGCTGTACCGGCTGTGGTCGGAACCGCGGCGGTTGTTCAAGCGTTACCTGGTCACGAACACCTTGTTCGTCGTGGGCTTTGCGCGGCAACTCTTGGCACGCAAATACCGCTTGCGCAACGAGCCCGATTTCCCTTGATCAAGAAAGGCGAAACTTTCCAATCTTGCATCGATCGAATCGACAAGAGGAACGGCAGGCATTTCCTGCCGCAAAGAAGAAAGGATTCGCATGATGCATTCCGTGTTCAAGCTTTTCATCGCCGCAAGCTGTAGCGTGGGCCTTGTCCTCCCTCCTCCCGCCGTCGCCGACAGCAACCCCAACACCCCTCGCGCCACCTCCCCCGCCAAGAAACTCGACCGCTCCGGCAAGCCGCGCACGGGCAAGGCGTCCTACTATGGCCGTTATTTCCATGGCAAGACCATGGCGGACGGCACGCCGATGAATCCGAACGCCGCCATTGCCGCCAGCAGGACGCTGCCGCTCGGCACCGTGGCGAAGGTCACCAATCTCGAGAACGGCGAAAGCGCGGTAGTGGAGATTCGCGACCGCGGCCCGTATGTCGACGGCCGCATCATCGATCTGTCGCCGCGCATCGCGAGACAGTTGGGATTCGTGGAACAAGGCATTGCCGCGGTCGAAGTGCAGCCGCTCGAGTTGCCGCCGGCGGATGAGACAGTGGCGTCCAATACCTACACCTCGGAAAAATGAAAAAGCCGGCAAGGCCGGCTTCTTCATGCGATGAGGCAGTGATAGGGTTTATTTGAACTTCCAGGCGCGCACGTACCGGACTTCATACGAGTTGCTCTTGCCTTGCGGCGTCGTGTTGTCGGGCTGGCCGCTGGCGCTGCCGTACCACAGATCCAGCATGAGGTACATCGGATCCGACATGCTGATGTTCGCGGTATAGACCGCCCGGCCGTCGAAGTAGAAAGTCATCTTGTTCGGCTCCCACTTCAAGGCGTACTTGTGGAAGCCGGCCGATAGATCCGAAGTCGGGATCTTCTTGAAGGCGACCTGTTGATCGATCGTGCGCCAGACGGTGGCTGCGTACATGGTCGGATGCGGCTGACCATCGCTCATCTTGGTGCCCCACGGCGGAGTACCGCCGGCATAAGCTTCCATGATGTCGATTTCCGGACGGCGCGACCCGATATGGTTGAACAGCCAGAATGCCGGCCACGTACCCTTACCGACCGGCAGCTTGGCCTCGATCTCGAAGTAGCCATAGGTCTGGTAATACTTGCCGTCGGTATCGATGGTGCGATTGAAGAATTTACCGCTCGCGTCGCGCTGCGGCCAGATCTTCAGCGCGCCGTTCTCCACCGTGTAGTTCTTGGTCGCGTTCGCCTTTTCGTACCAGATATGGTCGTTCCAGACCTTGGGATTCAAACCACTCTCGAATTCGTCCGCGAATGCAAGCGTATAAGCGCGGGCATCCTGTCCGAAGGGACCGGGAGTCGTCGCAGGCGAAGTCGGGGCTGGTACGGTCGGGGGCGGCACTTCGGGAGCCGGAGTCGGGGCCGGAACCGGAGCGGGGGTCGGAGCGGGAGTCGGGGCCGGGCCGGGCGCGGGCGCCGGGGCCGGATCCGTCGAACCGTTCGCGGAACCGTTCGAAGAAGAACCGCTGCCGCTGCTCGGATTGCCGGTGTTGTTTCCGGCGCCGGAGACGCCGCCCGTCGTCACGGTGCCGCCGCTATCCGGGGAGGTCGATTGCATACCTGCCGTATTCAATTGGCTGCCGTCCGCACCTCCACCGCCGCCGCAAGCCGCCAGGGTAACCGCGATGGTGCTGCAAGCCAGTGCGCGGAGATAACATCGGTTGAATGTCGTTTTCAGCATATTGATTTCCTTTCCGTGTTTATCGGTCTTGCTCTTTGCCAGAAGCAAGGTTTTCGTCTGAGCCCCTTTCCGGCAGGATTGTTCCGAATAGAAAGAAAAAATTTTCCGAGGGGAATTCGAAGAGGATTTCGTGGTCGCGCGAGGTCGTCGCATCAGGCGCTCGAAAAAAAAGCCGGCACGCATGCCGGCTTTCTTGCCCCGGTATCAAGAGCGGTTTATTTGAATTTCCACGCGCGCGCGTACTTGATCTCGTACGAGTTGCTCTTGCCTTGCGGCGTCGTGCTATCGGGCTGGCCGCTGGCGCTGCCATACCAGAGGTCGAGCATGATGTACATCGGATCCGACATGCTGATGTTGGCCGTATAGACTGCCCGGCCGTCGAAATAGAAGGTCATCTTGTTCGGCTCCCACTTCAGGGCGTACTTGTGGAAGCCCGCCGATAGATCCGGCGTGGCGATCTTCTGGAAGCCGACCTGGTTGCTCGCGTCCTTCCAGATCGTGGCCGCGTACATGGTCGGATGCGGCTGGCCGTCGATCATCGTGCCCCAGGGCGGAGTACCGCCGGCGTAGGCTTCCATGATGTCGATCTCCGGGCGGCGCGACCCGATATGGTTGAACAGCCAGAATGCCGGCCACGTACCCTTGCCGACCGGCAGCTTGGCCTCGATCTCGAAGTAGCCATAGGTCTGGTAATACTTGCCGTCGGTATCGATGGTGCGATTGAAGAATTTACCGCTCGCATCGCGCTGCGGCCAGATCTTCAGCGCGCCGTTCTCCACCGTGTAGTTCTTGGTCGCATTCGAGCTTTCGTACCAGATGTGATCGTTCCAGACGGCGGTATTGAATCCATTCTCGAACTCTTCGGAGAACGACAGCGTGTACAGGGCGGGATCCTGGCCATAGGGTACCAGGGGAGCCGGTGCCGGCGCTGGTGCCGGCGCTGGTGCCGGCGCTGGTGCCGGCGCAGGAGTCGGTGCGGGTGCCGGCGCAGGAGTCGGTGCGGGTGTGGGTGCCGGTGCCGGTGCCGGCGCGGGCGCAGGCTTGAACTTCCACGTCTTCACATAGCGCACTTCGAAGGAATTGCCGGATCCCGTCGGCGTCTTGGAACCGGGCGTCCCGCTCGGGCCGCCGAACCACAGGTCGAGCAAGAGATACAAGGGCTTGTTCATGCTGACGTTGACCGAATACACCGGTTTGCCGTCAAAATAGAAAGTCTGCTTGTTCGCCTCCCACTTGAGCCCGTATTTGTGGAAGCCCGCCGACAGATCGGGCGTGTTGCGCTTATAGTTGCCGGCCTGTTGTCCGGTGTTGGGCCAGACCGTCATGCCGTAAGCAGTGGGATGCAGGATGCCATAGGAATCCGCCGTCCCCCATCCGCTCGCGCCGGGAAAGGCTTTCATGATGTCGATCTCGGGACGATTGGCGGTGCTGTGACTCAGCAGCCAGAATGCCGGCCAAGTGCCTTTGCCTTTCGGCAGCTTGGCCTCGATTTCGAAGAAGCCGTAGGTCTGGGAATACTTGCCGTCGGTGTCGATCGTGCGATTGAAAAATTTACCGGTCGCGTCGCGTTGCGGCCAGATTTTCAGGGAACCGTTCGACACGGAATAGTTCTTGGTCGGATTCGAAGCCTCATACCAGATATGGTCGTTCCAGATCCGGGTATTGAAACCGTTGGCGAAATCTTCGAAGAAGGCCAATTCGTATTGCGTCGCATCCTGGCCGTAAGGGCCGCTCGCGGTTGTTTGCGCCAGCGCCATGGCTGGCGCCGCGCCCGACGCGACGAGAAAGGTGACGAGACACATCGATGGAGTGGTAATGCGGTTCAAGATGGCTCCTGCGGGATGATTTATGTAGAGAGGCTTCCCTGATGGTTTCAACCCGTGCATTCGGTTGAAACCACCCCGAGGGATTCCTTCCTCAAAGACATTTCCATTTGGAAAAAAGTTCCTATTTGAATCAATTCCGCGCAGAAAATGAATGGAGAAAAAAGAAGTCGGTGCGAAAAAAAACGGCATGCCGTCCTGGCATGCCGTTTCGTATAGAAGATCGGGCAATCAAATCATCCCGGCCGCTCCGCCGCTTCGTAACCGAGCGGATTCATGCTTTGCCAACGCCAATGATCGGCGCACATCTCCTCGATGCCGCGCTCCGCTTCCCAACCCAGAAGGCGTTTCGCCAGCGACGGATCGGCATAGCAGGCGGCGATATCCCCCGGCCTGCGCGCGGCGATCTCGTAGGGAATGCGGCGGCCGCATGCCGCTTCGAAGGCGCGCACGATTTCCAGCACGCTGTAGCCGCGGCCGGTGCCGAGATTGACCGTGAAGCTGTCGGGCGCCGCGAACATGCGGTCGAGCGCGGCCACGTGTCCGCGCGCGAGATCGACCACGTGGATGTAGTCGCGCACGCCGGTGCCGTCCGGCGTCGGATAATCGTTGCCGAAGACGGCCAGGCGCTCGCGCCGGCCGGCGGCGACCTGGCTCACGAACGGCATCAGATTGTTCGGCACGCCGCGCGGGTCCTCGCCGATCAAGCCGCTGGGATGGGCGCCGCCCGGATTGAAATAGCGCAGCACGCCGATCACCCACGCGGCATCCGAGCGCAGCAGATCCGACAGCATCTGCTCCACCATCCATTTCGAACGGCCGTAGGGATTGGTCACCGCGAGGCGCGCCGTCTCGGCGATCGGCACCGATTCCGGATCGCCGTAGACGGTGGCCGACGAGCTGAACAGGAACCGCTTGATGCCCGCATCGGCCAATGCCTGCAGCAAGGCGTTCGTGCCGGCCACGTTGTTGTCGAAATACCGCAAGGGACTGGCGACCGACTCTCCGACCGCCTTCAATCCCGCGAAATGGATCGCCGCATCGATGCGATGCTCGCGCAACACCATCTTGATCGCGGCGCGGTCGCGCACGTCGGCTTCGTACATCGGGATCTCGCTATCGGTCATCCGCTCGACCCGCGCCAGCGACTGGCGCGAGCTGTTGCAAAGATTGTCGACGGCGACCACCGCATAATCCGCCTGCAGCAGCTCGAGACAGGTATGGGAGCCGATATAACCGCATGCGCCCGTCACCAGGATGTTTCTCTTCTTTGGCATGGATGACCTCGTCGTCCGGTTCGCGCTCAAGAAGCCCTGGGCGCATGCGCGCGCGAAAGGCGCTTGACCAGCGCATGCAGCCGGGAACGCGTAGCGCGAAACGCCGCCCCGGCCGCCGCCGTCAGCGCGATGTCGGCGTGCCGGATCCGGTGCGCGCGAGAACGATACACGAGCAGGTTGTGCAAGTCCCGCTTGACGCCCATCAGCATCGTCTTGTAGTCGTATTCCCCCCACAGGAAATGGAATTCCTCGCCGCCGCGGGCGATGCATTCGCAGATCGTGTGATAACAGCAAAGGATGCCGAGCCAGTACCGGTCGTAGCGCGGGTCGTGCGCCAGCACGCTCAGGAAGTAATTCCCGCCGGCGCGGAAACCGACGGCGCCGGCGCATATGCGGCCGTCGATCTCGATGATGCCGGCGATGCCGCGCTCCCTGGCGAGCCGCGCGATGCGCCCGATCTCGTCGTCGGCGATCGCGGAAGCCTTGTGCTTGCCGGCCATCCTGGCGCGATTGAGCTCGACGACGGCGCGGACCGTCGATTCGTCGATGTCGTCCTCGAGCAGGAAGCGGAATTTCCACGACGGCAGCTCATCCTGCAATTTCCGCATACGTCGTTTGAAGTGGCGGCGCGTTCCCTTGCTGAGCATCTCGAAATACGCGTCCGCGGAATCCGGCAGCGCCAGGACGATGTCTTCCGTATGGCGATGGCGCTGGCGCGGGAACGGCAGCCGGGACGAGCTCCGCTCCGCGGTCTCCACGGCCTTGAAGGCGATCACGGCGGCCGTGGGATAAGTCGCGAAGACATAGCGGGCAAAACAGGCGACGTCGTCGTCCTCGACGCGCATGACTTCGTTCAGCACCTGGACGCAAGGACCGCGCTGGCGGAACAGGAAAATCGCGGCGATCCGTCCGCCGCGGCGCGCGATATAGACGCTGGTGTCGCTGCCGTCGGTATAGACGCGGAACTGCGGCAGCGAGGAATAGATGCTTCCATACAGCCGTTCCAGCTCGGGCTCGATGAACGCGGGAACGTCGTTTTCGTAGCAAGAGATGGCGATCTCTTCCAGCGCGGCCGGTTCCGACGCTATACGCCGTGCCGGCGGCGCCTCCATCGAACGGGTCGCGGCCGCAGCCGTCCGCTCCATCGCTGTCTCCTTGATCGTGTCGGGAGGCCGTCGATTTCCGCCGCGCACGCGTCGCGATCAGTTCGGCGCGGCCTCGATCAATTGATGGTCGTGCAGCAAGTACTGGGTATGGCGATACTTGCCGTACCGGTAACCGTAGCCGTAGCGGCCGGGCCGGACCTGGATATCGTTGAACACGATGCCCTTGGGCGCCAGTCCCGCCTGATGCAACCGCTTGACCGCTTCCGATATCTCGCCCGGCGAGGTGACGCCGGCGCGCGTCATCACATAGATCGATCCGGCGTGGGCGCCGATGATCAGGGTGTCCGCGACCGGCAGGATCGGCGCCGCGTCGATCAGCACCATGTCGTAGCCGGACGACAAGGCTTTCAGGATCGCTTCCAGGTTGGGATGCAGCAGCAGCTCGGACGGATTCGGCGGCAGGCTGCCGGTCGAGATGAAATCCATGTTTTCCATCACGCCGCGATGGATGATTTGGTCGAGCCGGCGGCTGCCGACGATGCAGTCCGACAAGCCGCCCTGGCGGCCGAGCTCGAAATAGCGGTGCAGATGGCCGTTGCGGAAATCGGCGTCGATCAGGATCACGCGCTTGCCGCTGGCGGCCTGGATCGCCGCCAGGTTGACCGAGACGAAGGTCTTGCCCATGCCGGGCGTCGGCCCGGCGATCAGGACGATATTGTTCTTCGCATGTCCCATCTGGTGCTGCAGCGCCGCCCGGAACGTGCGCAGGCTCTCGATCGCGATGTCGGTCGACGATACGCGCGCCAGCAAGGGCAGCCGCTTGGCGTTGGAGGCGATCTCGTCGAACATGTCTTGCTGGGTCTTGCTGTGCGGGATCGTCGCGTAGACCGGCAGGCCGAGCATTTTCTCGAGTTCCGCGGCATCGTCGATGCCGCCGCGCAGCGCCTTGCGCACGAACGCCGCCACGATGCCGAGGAACAGGCCGAGCAGGAACGCGATCGCGATGATCTTCGGACGATCCGGCGTGACCGGCTTCTCCGGGGTCATGGCGGCATCGACCAGCCGCACGTTGCTGCCCTTGCCCGCCGTGATCACGCGCAACTGCTGCGCGGTATTGAGCAGCGCGGTATACAGTTCGGTGTTGACCTTCACGTCGCGCGACAGGCGCAGGATGTCCTGTTCCAGCAGCGGCAGGGTCTTGATATGGTCGTTCACGCGCCGGATTTCGGCGCTGATCGCGCGGATCTGCTCGTCCACCGCCATCACCGCCGGATGCGCCGTCGTGAAACGGCCCAGCAGCTCGGTGCGCTTTTGCTCCAGGTCGATGCGCTTGAGCTTGGCGGCGGCCGCCTGCTGCAGGCTCAGCTTCGCTTCCTCGCCCAGATCGATGGTGCCGTGCGTGTTGCGGAACTGGTTGAGCTGCGCCTCGGACTGCTCCAACTGCTGCTTGAGTTCCGGCAGCTGCTTGTTCAGGTTGGCGAGCGCCTTGCCGGCCTCCTCGGTCTTGCGCTCCGCGTTCTGCCGCACGTATTCCTTGCCGATCTCGTTGAGCACGCTGCTGATGACGGCCGGGTCCCGGCCCTGCAAGGTGGCCACGATGACGCCGGATTGCTTGCCTTGCTCGGACACCGACAGGCGCCGCTGGATATCCTCGATCGTCGCCAGCCGCGAGTGGCGGGTCATGTAGAACTGCGCTCCCGGCTTGGCGTCGATCCGCTCCACCTTCAATTCGACGGCGCCGTAATCGGTTTGCGCGGTCAGCGGCGCGCCGATCTTGCCGCGCAGGTCGATGTCCGCGTCCTCGTCCTGCAGGCGGTATTGGCCGCCGCCCTCGGCGGTCAGGACGAAGCGGCGATTGAGGAGCGCATCGGGCACGTTGAAACTCGATACCTCCATGCGTTCGGCGCCCCAGGCATAGCCGCCGTATCCGAACAGGCCGGGCGTGGAAATCTCTTTCGAGCGCGCCGCGAGCCAGCCGCCGACGACCGGGAAATACTTCGGCCGCACCGTGACGTACAGCCGCAGGTTGTCGATCGCCCGCGACACCACCAGCCGCGAGCGCAGCAATTCCATTTCCGCCGTCGCCGCCGTCTTGTAGTCGAACAGCGAATTCATCTCGCCGAGGATGTTCTTCGTATCCTTGTTGCTGCTTTCCTCGACATGCACCATCAGATTCGTCTCGTAGACGGGCTTCGCGAGGAAGGCATAACCGATGCCGCCGAGCGTCACGCTCAAGGCGATCGCCAGCACCAGGATGCGGTGATCCAGGATGGTGTCGATATAGCTGCGGATATCGGTTTCCTCGTCCTGCGGCGCGGCGGCAGGACCGGGAAGCTGGAGTGCGGGATTCATCGGTTCGCTCATCTGCCGGTCTGGATGTTGTTGCCGGTCTGGACCACCTGCGTCAGGGCGCTCGGGAAGATCAGGCTGATGACGCGGTGCCAGGTCGCCAGCGGCGCGGCGTCGACATAGACGACGTCCTGCGGCTTCAATTCGAATTCCTGCGCCACCGCGAGGCCCGCCGGCGTGCGCGCGTTGAGGTGATAGACGATCGGTTCCTTCGCGGTCGCGTTGCGGATGACGTAGACCTGGCGTCCGTCGCCGGTCTGCGGATTGATGCCGCCGGCCTCGCCGAGCGCCTCGTTCAGGGTCAGGCGGCCGTTGCGCATCTGCAGGGCGCGCGGCGTGACCACTTCACCGGTGACGAATACCTTGGTGTCGTCGCGCGAGCCGACCCGCACCACGTCGCCGTTGCTCAGCATGATGCTGGCCGGATTCTTTCCGTTCTGCATCAGCTGCATGAGGTTGATCCGATAATGCTTGCCTTCGCGCGTGATCGCCACCTCGCTCTGGTCGGCGCTAGGGGTCATGCCGCCGGCCCGGTTGATCGCCTCCATCAGCGTCATGGGAATGTCGGTGATGGGCACCAGTCCCGGCGACTTCACTTCGCCGTCGATATAGACGCGCTTGCTGCGATAGGACTGGACGCGCAACGTGATGTCGGGATTGCGGATATAGCGCGCCAGCCTGCTCGCCAGCGCATTGCGCGCCTGCGCCTCGGTGAGGCCGGCCACCTTCATGGCGCCCGCGAACGGGAATTGGATGACGCCGGCGTGATCGACCACGAAACCGCCCGGCGTGGTGCCGGCGTTGTCCACTCCGCCCGCCGGCAGGGCGACGTTGTCGCGCGACGCCGTCAATTCCGGATGATCCCAGACGACGATCGACAGGATGTCGCCGGGCTGGATGCTGTACGGCGCCGGTCCGGCGACCAGCTTGCTGATGTCCTGGGTGTTTTCCCTGCGCCTGGCTTCCCGCTCCTGCTTCACGAGTTCGGCGGTGATGGTCTTCATGACCGGCTTGGCGTCCGAGGCGAACGGCATGGACGACGACGACGATACGCCCGAGGACTCGGCGACATCGCTGAAATGCATGCCCGGCGACATCCCGGCGCACGCAACCAACCACGGCATGACGGCAAGCGCGAAGAACGACTTCCAGCGTGCGCGAAAAAATTGATGCATAGACCCGCTCCGATCCGAAACTGAGTCGTTTCAAGATACGTGAGGAGCGAGGCTATGTTTTGACGCGGCTCATGTCCGTCCCCATTGCGGACATGACGGACGACAAGACTTTTTCCGATCAGGAAAAATTCAAGCTTCGCGCAGGCTCTGCAAGGGCGGCGCGGACAGAACGTTGCGCAAGCCGATCCAGCCGCCCAGCAACGCGCAAGCGACGCCCACCGTGATGCCGGCGATCCAGGCCGCCGGATGGAAGATCCATTCGAAGTTGAATACCTGTCGCGCGAGCACGGCGCCGACGGCGGCGGCGCCGCTGGCGGCGAGCATGCCGGCAAGCGCGCCGACCAGCGAGAATTCTATCCACTGGGCGCGCGACAATTGCTTGCGGGTGGCGCCGAGCGCGCGCATCAGGGCGGCTTCGCGCGTCCGCTCGGCCTGGGTCGCCACCAGGGCCGCGTACAGAACGAGCACGCCGGCCGCCAGGGCGAACAGGAACAGGAATTCGACGGCGGTCACGACCTGGTCGATGACGTTCTGGACCTGCCTGAGCATGCCGCCGACGTCGACGATCGTGAGATTCGGGAAATCCCGCGCCAGGCGGTTGGCGAAATCGCGCTGTTCCTCCGGCAAGTGAAATGCCGTGATCCAGGTCTGGGGCGCATCCTCCATCAGGGAAGGATTGAGGATGACGAAGAAATTGACGCGCATCGATCCCCAGTCGAGCTTGCGCAGGCTCGTGATCGGCGCGGCGACGCGCTGGCCGGCGACGTCGAAGACGAGGCGATCGCCGAGCTTCAGACCGAGCGTCTTGGCCAAACCTTCCTCCACCGAAGCCTCCGGCTTGCGGTTGTCCAGCCAGCGGCCGGACGCGATCTGGTTCTGCGGCGGCATGCCACTCATCGCCGACAGGTTGAACTCGCGGTCCACCAGGCGCTTGGCGCGATCTTCCGCATAACTGTCGACGGTGATCCGGCGCTCGTTCACTTGCACCAGGCGGCCGCGGATCATCGGATAGAGCTGCGGCGCGGCAACGCCCACCTGCTTCAGGCGCGTCTCGATCTCCTCCTTCTGGTCGGGCTGGATATTGATGACGAAGCGGTTCGGCGCGTCGGGCGGCGTCGACTGGCGCCAGGCATCGATCAGTTCGCCGCGTATCACCGTCAGCAGCAGCAAGGCCATCAGACCGAGCGCGAGCGCCACGGTCTGCGCCACCACCGCTCCCGGCCGGCGCTGCAAGGCGCCGAGCGCGAAATGCCAGCTCGGCCAGCGCGCGCCGGACAACATGCGGCGCATGGCCGGCCCCAGCTTCAGACACAACCACGCCACCAGCGCGAACAAGGCGAGCCCGCCGCCGAATCCGGCCGCCGTCAGCATGCCGAGCTTCAGATCGCCGGCCTGCCATAGCAGGAGCCCGATGAATGCGGCAAGGCCCAGCCCGTAGGTCGTGGCGGCGAGCGGCTTGGGCGGCGTCTGCTCGCGCCGGATGACGCGGTTGTGCGGCACGTTGGCGAGCTGCAGCACCGGCGGCAGGGCGAAGCCGAGCAACAGGATCATGCCGGTCGCCAGGCCTTGCCACACGGGCGCGATGCCGGGGGCCGGCAAGTCCGCGCCGACCAGGGAGCCAAGCCATTCGAGCAGGACGAAATGCGAGGCGTAACCGAGGACCACGCCGAGGCCGCTGCCTGCCAGGCCGACCAGCAGGAATTCGCTCAGATACAAGGCGGCGACGTCGCGCTGGCGCAGCCCGAGGCAGCGCAGCATCGCGCAAGCGTCGATATGGCGCAGCATGAAACGGCGCGCCGCCATCGCCACCGCCACCGCCGCCAGCATGGCCGACATGAGGCTGACCAGCGACAGGAAGCGCTCGGCGCGGTCGAGCGTGGCCCGCATCTCCGGGCGGCCCGATTCGAGCGATTCGAGACGGATGCCGCGCAGGTTTTCCTTCTCGATGCGCTTTTCGCCCCAGCGCGCGAATGCCGCGCTCCGTTCCGGCTTGCCGGCCGCCAGCAGGCGATATGTGACGCGCGAGCCGTTCTGCACCAGTTGCGTGGCCGGCAGGTCGGACAGCGGCAGCATCACCCGCGGCGCCAGGCTCATGAAGTTGGCGCCGCGATCCGGTTCGGCGGCGATCAGCGCGGCGACGCGGAACGTCTTGTCGCCGAGCCTCAGTTCGCCGCCCACCCGCAGGTCGAGCGCGCCGAGCAGATCGGGATCGACCCAGACCGTGCCAGCCGCCGGGATGTCGGGCGCGGCGCCGGCCTCCCCATCCTGGCGCGTTGCGATCTTCACCCGGCCGCGCAGGGGATAGCCGGGCGAGACCGCCTTGATCGCGGCCAGGCGCGCGACGGATTGCTCGCCTTCGCCGGCGATCGCCATGCTCGGAAAGGAAACGGTTTCCGCCAGCGTCAAACCGAGCCGCTGCGCTTCCTGGCGCCAGGCGGGATCGAGCGGCTGGTCGGCGCCGACCACCACGTCCGCCCCCAGCAATTGATGGGCGTCGCGGTTCAATGCCGCGCGCATGCGATCGGCGAAGAAACCGACCGACGTCAACGCGGCGACCGCGACGATCAGCGCCACGATCAGAAAACGCAGCTCTCCGGAGCGCCAGTCGCGCCATGTCATGCGCAAGGATTGAAGCAGCATCGCAATACGGCCTTTCGGGTGGGCGGCGCGGCGGACAGGGCCGCGTCGGTTGGGTCTTCCAGGGGTTTTCCGGTTCGCCGCGGGCGCCGTCAGGCGTCGGCGCGGCGGGCGAAGAAGGCGTCGACCTCGTCGAGATACTTCCGCTTTTCCTCCGGCGGCAGGAAGGCCGCTTCGAAGCTATTGCACGCAAGCTGCCGGGCGTGCCGCGACTCCAGCGGCAAGGCCTCGAAGGTCTCGATGAAGTTCTGGTTGAGATAGCCGCCGAAATACGCCGGATCGTCCGAATTCACGGTCGCCGCCAATCCGGCATCCAGCAATTGCCGGAGATTGTGATCGGCCATCCGGTCGAAGACGCGCAGCTTGATGTTCGACAACGGGCATACGGTCAAGGGAATCCGGTCGCGCGCCAGCCGCTCGGTCAGCGCCCGGTCTTCGAGGCAGCGCACGCCATGATCGATCCGCTCGACATGCAGCACGTCGAGCGCGGCCTCGATGTAGGCCGGCGGCCCCTCTTCCCCCGCATGCGCGACGAGATGGAAGCCGAGCTCGCGGCAGCGCGCGAAGACGCGGGCGAATTTCTCCGGCGGATGTCCGCGTTCCGAGGAATCGAGGCCGACGCCGATGAATTTCGAACGGTGCGGCAAGGCTTCCTCCAGAGTGGCGAAGGCATCTTCCTCGGACAGATGGCGCAGGAAGCACAGGATCAGCGCGGTACTGATGCCCCATTTCGAGCGGGCATCGCGCAACGCCCGATGGATGCCGTCGATCGCCGTGGCGAACGGCACGCCGCGCGCCGTGTGGGTCTGAGGGTCGAAGAAGATTTCCGCGTGGCGCACGTTGTCCGCGTGCGCCCGCCGCAGGTAGGCCATCGTCATATCGTAGAAATCCTGCTCCTGCAGCAAGACGCTGGCGCCGGCGTAATAGATATCGAGAAAGGATTGCAGATCCGTGAATGCATAGGCGCGCCGCAATTCGTCGACCGAACCGTAGGCCAGCGCGACGCCGTTGCGCCGGGCCAGCTCGAAAATCAGCTCGGGTTCCAGCGAACCCTCGATATGAATGTGGAGTTCGGCTTTCGGCATCTCCTGCAAGATGGCGCGTAGCGAAGCAAGCATCGTCGTTCCTCTGTTGAGCGATGGGATTGACGCATTTTACGACCAAAACGGCGGATTGATCCGGAAGCAAGCAGCCTACATCGTTCCTCCGCGCAGGATGTCCAGGTGCGTCTTTTCATACGCCTGCTGGCACGGCGCGCAGCGCTCGGCCATCGGCTGGGCCTGCAGGCGCGCATAGGGGATATCGTAGCCGCACTCCAGGCATTCGCCATAGGTTCCGTGTTCCATGCGCAGCCGCGCCGCCTCGATCGCCCGCAACTCCGTCAGGTCGCGGGTGACCGCGGCATTGCCCAGATCGACCGACAGATCGGCGAAGGAGGCGTCGCCCGGATCCGGCGCGTGACTGGCGATATCGACGTAGTTGTCTTGCGCGTCCGTTTCGCGATGAATATCGTCGCGCAATACGGATTCGCGCCGGTCCAGCAATTCCTGCAGGTGCCGCAATTGCTCGCTCGTCAGATTGGCCATGATGCATCCTCTCATGCAAGATATTTCGTGTTGCCTGCCGGTCAGCCGCGTGTGCGAAAATCGTGCCCGGCGTGCCTGCGCCCGTTGCCGGCCTCTCCGCTTCAATGTATGTCCGATCGGAGAATTTACGAGCCCTGCCGACGAATTTTGCGAAAATGGAAAAACTTGTTGGCGTCGCGCAAAAATTCGCCCTCTCTTCTTGAAACCGCAGCCTGATATACACTGCTGCGCAACTGGCATAGAATTTCCCGAGCCGGTGCCCGCGCCGCCTGCGCCGCCCGGCCGTGCGACGTACCGACAAGGGGGCTTGCGATGAACTGCACGAAGAATCATTTCGGCGTACCGCAGTATCCGGAAAACGACGCGCGCCGCCTGTTCGTCCTGCTGGCGGCGATCAATCTGCTCGAGCGCCCGACCGTTTCGGCCATCGCGGACTTGACCAGTCTTCCGCGCGAGGCGATCGACATCGGCATGCGGGTTCTGCAACAGCAATACGGTGTCCACCTGATCCGTACGGGCGAGGTCTACCGCATCGAATCCTGGGGCGACCTGCTGAAGAAGGAAGGCGTCATGAAACATCTCGGCGCATGATGCCGGCGCGGCGCCTTCCTGCCTTTTTCGCAGCGCAGCAGATTCCCGCGCTTTTTCCCTCTTAAAAACTTGCGGAACATCAACTCGCGTCCTTCTTCGCGGACTAGGATGAAATACCGGCCGTCATCGATCGGCGGCAGTCATCGGGAGAGGACGACATGACCATGCGAGAAGATGCGCCCATGCCACCCCTTTGCGCGTCCCCGGCCGCCGCGGCCGGCGCCGTCAACGACGCGCTCGACAAATTCCTGGTCGCGCCATCGGTATCGAACAGGGTCGCGGCCGTGGTTGCGCTACAGGCATATTTCGCGCAGATCGAACAGCGGGCCGGCCGCGAAGCGGACGGCGACTGAGCCCTTCCCCGTACCCGCCTTGCTCCGATCCGCGACCGTGCCGCCCCGCCGATCCGTCCGCTTTCATGACAACCGGGATGCGACTTGAATAAATCAAAGAAGTTTGCTTTCCTGCCCGTTCCATCAGAACCGATAATCGAGGCCGATGTCTGTGCAGGAAGACCGTCAACCTTCGGCCCATCGGTTCTATTTGCCTGTCGTTTCAATCGCCATCATGGATTCTGAGATATCGTTGCCGACATGCACTGACGAAGTCATCGAAGCCCTTGTTCACGCCTCTTGCGGAGATACCGCTTCCGCGCACGAAAAATACGTTTACCGCGAATCACTGCGCAATCTCGTGCGGCTTGCCAAAGCGGAACAGCGCAACGGCGTGGATCTCGCCTCAGGTTTTTCCCTGCTCATGGCGGGCGTTCTGCATTGACCCTCTTGGCCTTCTCCATCGCGGAAGGTCGAACGCAAGCGGTGCATCATCTACGGAAAGCCGTCATGCCTCCGGCGGCAGACCGAGATTGACGCGCATGTCGTTCTTCGCCGCGTGCAACTCTTCGCCCAACGCCGTCAGGTCGATGCCCGACACGAGCGCTTTCGGAAACATCACTCTCTCCTCCTCCTCGACATGACCTTCGATGGCCTCGGCCAGTTGCGTCAATTTCGAGACGAACGCCGCATGAGTCGGGTCGATTTCGCCGATATGGCGTATCAGGCGCTTGGCTTCCTTGTGCTCGGTCTCGGCCTTCTTCATCAGTTCGTCGCCGCCGATCTTCTCGCGCACGGCGCGATAGAAGATCGCTTCCTCCACCTCCATGTGGATCAGCAGCTCGCCGCACACCTTGCGCGCGATCTCGAACTTCTCTTCCGGGCTGCCGCTGTCCTTGATGCGCTCGAACTCGCGAAACCAGGCTTGCGCCTTGCGGTGATCCTGGGTGAGCAAACCGATGGCATCGCGCGTCATGTGCGGCTTGGTTTCGCTGGCTTGTTCATTCGTCATCGCGTTATTCCTCTTTACGGACATGGGGTTGGACACATGTCTGCTTACGCTACGCGAAAGAGCGATCCTGTTCTTGCGCTGGCTCAGACGGATGAATCCCGGATTCTTGCTCCGTGCAAGAGCCTGTTCGGCATCTTTTCGACAGGCGTCGGAAAGACACCGAACAATGGCTCCAAGTATTGGAGCAATGAAGAGTCGGGCGACGGGAAAATCGAGCGGGGAGACATCGTATCCCATGCAAAAAAACGCACGAACACGATCGAAGTGGCGGAAGGTGTGAGATTCGAACTCACGGAGGACTCGCATCCTCGCCGGTTTTCAAGACCGGTGCATTCAACCGCTCTGCCAACCTTCCGGGAGGGGCAATTATACCGGACTTGCCGCGGTTTTCCGTCCGGCGGCAAAAACCGGAGCGTTCCGGCCTCGCGAATCATGAAACGCCCTATCCGGCCAGGAACATCTGCTGCAGATCGTTCAGGAAACGGCGCCCCAGTTCCGTCGGCCGGATGAGCTTGTGATCGCGGTACAGCAACCCCTTGCCCTCCGCCGCATTCAACGCCTTCTCGATCGCGGTGATCGCAAGGCCGGTGCGCTCCGCGAACAGATTGGCTTCGACGCCGTCGATCAGGCGCAAGGCGTTGAGCATGAATTCGAAACCGAGCTCGTCGCGCCCGACCTCGAACTCTTCCTGCACCGGATTGCCGGCCCGGACCTGCTCCATGTAGGCGGCAGGTTGCTTATAGCGCGCCTGCCGCACGATGCGGTGCGGGAACGACAGCTTGGAATGCGCGCCGGCGCCGATGCCGAGATAATCGCCGAATTGCCAATAGTTGAGATTGTGGCGCGCCTGCCTGCCGGGCCGGGCATAGGCGGACACCTCATAATGCCGGTAGCCAGCCGCGGCCGTTTCCCGCTCGACCATGTCTTGCATTTCGGCGCTCGCGTCGTCGTCGGGAACGGCCGGCGGAAACTTGGCGAAATAGGTGTTGGGCTCAAGCGTCAGGTGATACAGCGAAAGATGCGGCGGCGCGAACCCGATCGCCGTCCGCACGTCGGCGCACGCTTCCTCGAGCGTCTGGTCCGGCAGCGCGTACATCAGGTCGAGGTTGAAGTTCTCGAAGGTCCGCTGCGCGATCTCGACCGCGCGGCGCGCCTCGTCGCCGTCGTGTATCCGGCCCAGTGCTTGCAAATGCCGCGGATCGAAGCTTTGAATGCCGATCGACAGGCGATTGATGCCGCTGTCGCGATAGGCCTTGAATTTCTCCGCCTCGAAGGTGCCGGGATTCGCCTCCATCGTGATCTCCGCCGCGCCGTCGAGCGGCAGCAGCGTGCGGATGTCGGACAGCAAGCGGTCCAGGCCTGCCGCAGACATCAGGCTCGGCGTGCCGCCGCCGATGAAGATCGTATGGATTTTCCGTCCCCAGATCAGCGGCAGCGCATTTTCGAGATCGGTGCGCAACGCCGCCAGGTATTCGTCCTCCGGAAATCCCGACGCCGCGCCGCCCTTGCCGCGCACTTCATGCGAATTGAAATCGCAATACGGACACTTGCGCACGCACCACGGAAAATGCACGTAGAGCGACAAGGGCGGCAAGGCGCCGAGGTTCAAGGCGCCCGGCTTCAGGAACGCGGCGGCCGCCTCGGCCGGCGTCGAGGAACTTGAGCGGGAAGGGCCGGCGGCCGGCTTGATGGGAATCATGGCGATATCGAAACAGAAAAACTTGGCGCCCTGCCCGGGCTTTCGCGGACCCGACTAACGCACCTGCAGCTTGCGGACCAGCTCGCGCAACGCCTGGCCGCGATGCGACAAGCGGTTCTTTTCCTCGGCTGGGAGCTCGGCCACCGTCTTGCCCAGCGCCGGCACCAGGAAATGCGGATCGTAGCCGAAACCGCCGGCGCCGCTGGGATGCGCGATGATCTCGCCGTCCCAGCGCCCTTCCGCGATCAGCGGCTGCGGATCGTCGGCATGACGCACGAACACCAGAACGCAGTAGTAATAAGCCGACTTGTCGGCATGCGCGGCCAGTTCCGCCACCAGTTTCTCGTTGTTGCGCGCATCCGATTTCGGTTCGCCCGCGTAACGCGCGGAAAGAACGCCGGGCGCGCCGCCGAGCGCGTTGACGCAAATGCCGGAGTCGTCGGCCAGCGCCGGCAGGCCGGTCAGCGCCGCCGCGTGGCGCGCCTTGGCCAGGGCGTTCTCGACGAAGGTGGGATGCGGCTCTTCCGCTTCCGGCACCTGGAATTCGCGCTGCGGCCGGATATCGAATCCGAGCGGCGCCAGCAGCTCGCCGAATTCGCGCAGCTTGCCGGCATTGTTGGAAGCGAGAACGAGCGTACTCATCATGCCAGTCCGAGGGATTGCTTCTGCAACATGATCAATTCGGCGATGCCTTGCTGCGCCAGATCGAGCAGGCGATTCATGGTCGGCCGGTCGAAGGCCGCGCCTTCCGCGGTGCCCTGCACTTCGACGAAATGGCCGGCATCGGTCATCACTACATTCATGTCGGTGTCGCAGTCGGAATCTTCAAGATAATCGAGGTCGAGCAGCGGCATGCCGCGATAGACGCCGACGGAGGTCGCGGCGACGAAATGCTTGACCGGAACAGCCGCGATCGCTCCCTGCTGCGCCAGCCTGGAGAAGGCATCGTAGGCGGCGACCATGGCGCCCGTGATCGAGGCGGTGCGCGTGCCGCCGTCGGCCTGGATCACGTCGCAATCGATCTGCAGCGTCCGCTCACCGAACGCGGCCAGGTCGAAGGCCGCACGCAGCGAACGGCCGATCAGGCGCTGGATCTCCTGGGTGCGGCCCGTTTGTTTGCCCTTGGCGGCTTCGCGATCCATGCGCGAGTGCGTCGAACGCGGCAGCATGCCGTATTCGGCGGTGAGCCAGCCCTGCCCCTTGCCCTTGAGGAAAGGCGGGACTTTCTCGTCGATGCTCGCCGTGCAGATCACGCGCGTGTCGCCGCATTCGATCAACACCGAACCTTCGGCGTGGCGGGTGTAGTGCCGTTGGATGCGGATCGGACGCAACGCATCGGCGCCGCGTCCGCTGGGACGGTTTTCGGACTGCATGGAATTCCTTTTCAATTCTTGGAGGTGATGCGGGAAGTCTTTTCGATCGCCGCGCGGATTTCCTCGATCGCCTTCTCGATCTCGTTCTCGTTGAAAACGTCGACGTTCTCGAGATCGGCGTGGCGCGGCGCCTGGATCGTCGTCGTGACGCTGCCGATCGGCAAGGTATTGGTCATGACCGTGGAAGAATCGAGCGTGCTGTTGCTCGTCTCCCAGGCCATGGCGAGCGCGGTGACGTTGTCGCTCGTCTTGCCGGCGATCTGCGTGGCGTCGGCGATCATCTCCGGCACCGCGCGCACGATCGTGTTCTCGTGCAGGCGCCGCGCCAGCTCATGATCGGGCAGCACCGACCACAAACCGTCCGAACACAACAGCATCACGTCGCCCGCCTGCAGGCTGGCGCGGCGCGAGATCTCGACGATCGGCATGTTCGGCGCGCCGAGGCAGTTGAACAGCTTGTTGCGCTCCGGATGCGTATTGCGCTCCGAGGGATCGACCTTGCCTTGCGCGATCAGGGTCTCGATGCGCGAATGATCGCGCGTGCGGGCCAGGATCTGGCCGTTGCGCATCCAGTACAGGCGGGAATCGCCGCAATGCGCCCAGAAGGCGTTGTTGTGCTGGATGAGGCAGGCGACGATGGTGGTGCGCGGCGTTTCCGGCAGGTTGTTGAGCGCACGGTAACGATGGATCTCGCGGTGCGCGGCGAAGAAACTTTCCTCAAGAAAGCGCTCCGGCCGCTTGATATAGGTGTTGGCGTTTTGCTGGAACAGCGCGGCGATCGTCTGCAGCGCGATGGTCGCGGCGCGCTCGCCCTGGATATGGCCGCCCATGCCGTCGGCCAGCAACAGCAGCAGCGCGTCGCGCGTGAAGCTATAGCCCATGCGGTCCTGGTTGTTCTTGCGGGCGCCGATATGGCTTTCCTGGTAGACGGAAAATCGCATGATGTCTGGCCCTAGCGTGTGTTTTCCTGGATGGTGGTCGCCGTTTTCGACGCGGCCTTGCCGAAGCCGGAAAACAGGTTGCGCAGCTTGCGCGCGACGCTGTCGGCCTTGCCGTCGGCCGCCGTTTCGCCGGGCGCGCTCTCGCGCAAGGCCTTTTGCAAGGCGAACACGCTTTGCGGACGCTCGAGCGGATCGAGGGCCAGGCTCCAGCGGATCATGTTCAGCAGATCGCTCGAATATAGGCTTTCCAGCTTGCTCAAATGGTTGTCCAGCTTGTCGTTGACCTTGCGCTGATCCGCCGGTTGCGGCGGCGCCCCCACCATGCACGCGAACATCGAGGCGCCGATGCTATAGACATCTGTCCACGGTCCGAGGTTGCCGTTCTTCAGGTACAGCTCGGGGGCGGCGAAACCCGGCGTATACATCGGATAGAGCTTCGGCAGGTCCGCCTTCAGCGTCTGGCGCGCCGCGCCGAAGTCGAGCAGGATCGGCGTGCCGTCGACGCGCAGATAGATGTTGGCCGGCTTCAGGTCGAGATGCAGCAACTTGTTGGTATGCACTTCGCGCAAGCCGTTCATCACGTGGGCGAACATCTTCCTGATGAAACGCTCCGAGATCAGCGGCTTCTCGCCCTTGTCGCGCCGGCGCAGGATATGGTCCTGCAGCGACCGTCCCGACTCGTAAGCCATCACCATGTAGACGGTTTCGTTGGCGCGGAAGAAATTGAGAACGCTGACCACGTTCGGATGCGCGATGCGCGCCAGCGCGCGGCCTTCCTCGAAGAAACACTTCAAGCCGATGCGGAAGGTGTTGAGATTTTCCGCGGCGATCGCCGGCGCCAGTTCTCCGGGTTTGCGCAATACCAGCGAACTCGGCAGATACTCCTTGATCGCCACGGCATTGCCATCTTCATCGTAGGCGAGATAGACGATACTGAACCCGCCGGAAGCAATCTTCTTTACAATGCGGTATCCGGCGATTTCCAGACCGTCGGGAAGTGGAGCGTTATTCTGCGCAGCCATAGGGTTCCAGGAGGTGACAAGCTTGGGGCTTTTACATTATGGCAATGCTGCCCCGTTCCACCCCGGATTGTGTTGATAAAACGCTGACTTGTAAAGAAGAACGAAGGATAAACCGTGACAATCTGCAGCATGACCGGCTATGCGGTCACCACCCGGGAAACAGCGGCGGGAACGCTGACGATCGAATTGAAAAGCGTCAACTCGCGCTTTCTCGATCTGCAATTCCGCATCAACGACGATTTGCGCGCCCTCGAGCCGATGCTGCGCGAGGCGATCATGGCGCGCGTGGCGCGCGGCAAGGTCGAATGCAGGGTGAGCTTCGGCCGCAAGGTAGCCACCGGCAGCAGCCATGCGCTCAACCATCCGCTGCTGGCTTCGCTCTCCGCCCTGCAAGGCGAAGTCCAGAAACACCTGCCGAACGCGGCGCCGATGAGCGTCAATGAGCTGCTGCGCTGGCCGGGCGTGATCGAAGAAGCGGAAATCGGCCAGGAGACGCTGCAAGCCGAAACCGCGGCCGCGCTGGCCTCAGCGCTCGACACTTTCGTGCAAAGCCGCGCGCGCGAAGGCGCCGCGCTGCAAACCATGCTGCTGACGCGCATCGAGGAAATGGAAGCGATTGTGCAACGCATCACCCCACTGATGCCGCAAGTCGTCGCGCAATTCCAGCAAAAGGCGATCGAGCGCATGCAGGAAGCGTTCGGGCTGGTGCTGACCGAGGGCGCGACCGCCAATGCCTCGATCACGCGCGAAGAAGCGCTCGATCGCATCCGCCAGGAAGTCACGCTGTACGGCATCCGCATCGACGTCGCGGAAGAACTGACCCGCCTGTCCGCGCATCTCGACGAAACCCGCCACATCCTGAAGAAAGGCGGCCAGGTCGGCAAGCGTCTCGACTTCATGATGCAGGAATTGAACCGCGAGGCGAACACGCTCGGCTCCAAGGCCGCCATCAAGGAATTGTCCGATGCGTCGATGACGCTGAAGCTCCTGATCGAACAGATGCGCGAACAGGTGCAAAACCTCGAGTGAGCTGGGCCGTTCGGCGCCGAACGCTTACAATATGGATTTGCGGCAATATCCTTGCCGCCATTACGCTTTACAAGGGCATTCCATGTCTGATTTCCTACCCCATTCCACGCATTCCGGCAGCCTGTTCATGGTGGTCGCCCCGTCCGGCGCCGGCAAATCGACGCTGGTCAATGCCTTGCTGGCGCAGGAACCTTCGATCAAGCTATCGATCTCCTATACGACACGCCCACCGCGTCCGGGCGAGCAGCACGGCCGCGAGTATTACTTCACGACGGTCGAGGATTTTCTCGTACGCCGCAATGCCGGTGAATTTCTCGAATCGGCCGAAGTCCATGGCAATTTTTACGGAACGTCGCGCGTCCTGATCGCGGAAGACATGAAGGCCGGCACCGATGTGCTGCTGGAAATCGATTGGCAAGGCGCGCAGCAGGTGAAGAAGCAGTTTCCGCATGCGATCGGCATTTTCATTTTGCCGCCGTCGATCGCGGCACTCGAAGAGCGCTTGAAGAAACGCGGCCAGGACGAACCGCATGTGATCACGCGTCGGCTGCTGGCTGCCGGCGGCGAAATCGCGCATGCCCCGGAGTTCGAATATGTTATTATTAATCAAGACTTTGCAACCGCTTTATCCGAGTTAAGCTCAATTGTCAAAGCGGCTCGTTGCCGGTTTGCGCAACAAGCGGCACGCAGCGCGTCCCTCTTTGCCCAACTGGGCATTCACACCAGCCTGGCCGACCGCGTTTGACCGGCCCGTGCCGGAGCAATCGAGTCCGACCCGAACATCTTTTAGGAGTATGTATGGCCCGTATCACCATTGAAGATTGCCTCAAGCAAGTTCCGAACCGCTTCCAACTGACGTTGGCCGCCACCTATCGCGCACGTCAGCTGCTGCAAGGCCATACGCCGAAGGTCGAAGCGAAGGACAAGCCGACCGTCCTGGCACTGCGCGAAATCGCCGCCGGCAAGGTCGGACTCGAAATGCTCAAGAAAGTACCGAGCTGATTCGCGAGGAAGATTTCACAAGATGCCGATAGCGAGGCATGCCGATGCGGACGATAAGCTCACGCAGCGAGAAAATGCAACGCGGCAAACGGTATTTTGCGGAACCCGCCATTGACACGACTGCCATGCGGCTGATATCTAGAGCGTATGAACCTGACACCGACAGATTCAACCTTGTCAGCTGCCCCCAACAGCCGGGCCGCGCCTGAGCGCCCGGCTGCGAGACCTCCCCTCCATTCCCACCCTCATTCCGCCGAAACGTCCGCAGTCGCGGCAGCGGCGAGCGTCGCTTCCGTCACGCATCTCACCAACAAGCTGGCGGAGTACCTGACGCCGTCCGAACTGAAGAAAGTCAAGGAAGCCTATCGTTTTTCGGACGAGATGCATCTCGGCCAGATGCGCATGTCGGGCGAGCCATACATCGTGCATCCGATCGCGGTGGCCGAAATCTGCGCCGACTGGAAGCTCGACGCGCAGGCGATCATGGCGGCGCTGCTGCATGACGTGATGGAGGACCAGGATGTCAAGAAGGATGAATTGATCGAGCGCTTCGGCGCTCCGGTGGCCACCCTGGTGGACGGTCTCTCGAAACTGGAGAAAATCCAGTTCCAGAGCCAGGTCGAAGCCCAGGCCGAGAATTTCCGCAAGATGCTGCTCGCGATGGCGCGCGACGTGCGTGTCATCCTGATCAAGCTCGCCGACCGCCTGCACAACATGCGCACGCTCGGTTCGATGTCGAACGAGAAACGGCGGCGCATCGCGCGCGAAACCATGGATGTCTACGTGCCGATCGCGCACCGGCTCGGCTTGAACAACATCTACCGCGAGCTGCAGGACCTGGCGTTTTCCCACCTGCATCCGATGCGCTATCGCGTGCTCGCCAAGGCGGTGAAGGCGGCGCGCGGCAACCGGCGCGAACTGGTCAACAAGATCCTCGACACGGTCAACAATACGCTGGCGGCCGCCGGGATCGACGCCCAGGTCTATGGCCGCGAGAAGACCCTGTATGGAATCTATCGCAAGATGCGCAACAAGCATCTGTCGTTCTCGCAGGTCCTGGACGTCTACGGCTTCCGCGTCGTGGTCGACAGCTTCGCCAATTGCTATGTCGCGCTCGGCACCCTGCATGCGCTCTACAAGCCGATGCCTGGCAAGTTCAAGGACTACATCGCGATACCGAAGCTGAACGGCTACCAGTCGCTGCACACGACCCTGATAGGCCCTTACGGCACGCCGGTCGAGTTCCAGATCCGCACCCAGGAGATGCACCGCGTCGCGGAATCGGGCGTGGCCGCTCACTGGCTGTACAAGAATACCGAGAGCAATCTCACCGACCTGCAGCAGCGCACTCATGCCTGGCTGCAATCGCTGCTCGACATTCAGAAGCAGACCGGCGATTCGGCCGAATTCCTCGAGCACGTCAAGGTCGATCTGTTCCCGGATTCGGTCTACGTCTTCACGCCGAAGTCGAAGATCATCGCCCTGCCGCGCGGGGCCACCGCGCTCGACTTCGCCTATGCGATCCACACCGATATCGGCGACCAGGCGATCGCTACCAAGATCAATCATGAACAGGTCCCGCTGCGCACCGAGTTGCGCAACGGCGATATCGTCGAGATCATCACTTCGCCGAATTCGCGCCCCAGCCCGAACTGGCTGACCTTCGTGCGCACCGGCAAGGCGCGCTCGGCGATCCGGCATCATCTGCGCACCATCAACCTGGCCGAATCGATCGAGCTCGGCAGACGCCTGTTGTCGCAGGCGCTGGTGGCATTGCGCGTCGATCCGACCCTGGCGCCGGATCTGGTCGAAAAACTGCTCAACGAATCAAGCGCCAAGTCGCTCGACGAACTGCATGCCGACATCGGCGTCGGTAAGCGCATGGCGGCGCTGGTGGCGCGCCACATCGTCGGCCTGATCGAAGACGACGAGACGCCGCGCCCGCGGGTCGATAAGAACGGCATCATCTCCCCCGCGAAACACGATCCGGTCGTCATCCACGGCACGGAAGGCGCGTCGGTGCAGCGTGCGCCCTGCTGCCAGCCGATCCCCGGCGACAAGATCATGGGCCAGTTGAAACGCGATCAAGGCATGATGATCCATGCGACCGAGTGCTACATCGCGAAACGTCA
>DASPLX010000008.1:0-5139 GCA_035627375.1 Paucimonas sp.
GATCGAGATGAACGCGACGCCGCTGATCGACGTGATGCTGGTGTTGCTGATCATGCTGATCATCACGATTCCGATCCAGAACCATGCGGTGAACTTGAACATGCCGGTGGGGAACCCGCCGCCGCTGACCAGGCAGCCGGAGGTGATCACGATCGACGTCGACTTCGACGGCACGGTGTTCTGGAACGGCGCGACGGTGGATGACGCGACGCTGCAAGGCAAGCTGCAGAACGTGGCGGCGGTGGCGGCGGCGGAGCAGCCGGAAGTGCATCTCAAGCCGAACAAGCTGGCCGAGTACAAGGTGGTGGCGCATGTGATGGCCTCCGCCCAGCGGCTGGGCGTGACCAAGATCGGCTTGGTCGGCAACGAGCAGTTCATCCAGTAGCCGCGGCACGGCGGAAACGACAAGGGCAGCCTGGCGCTGCCCTTTTTTATGCTCTAATCGATCGCAGAGGTGATTCCGAATCCAGGCTCCAGGAGCATGCATGCAAATCGACAATCTGCAGATACGGCGCGCCGAACCGAACGACAGCGCGGCTCTTCATGAAATATTCAGCGGCCCCAAGGCATATTCCGGAACGCTGCAGCTGCCGTATCCGTCCGCCGAGCAATGGCGTCAGCGGCTCGCCAATCCCGACGACGGCACCTATCGCCTGGTGGCGGTCGTGGACGGACGGGTCGTGGGATTGGCCGGCATCCATACCATTCCCCACCATCCCCGCCGACGGCACGCCGCCGGAATCGGCATGACGGTGCATGACGACTGGCAAGGCCAGGGCATCGGCACGGCATTGATGCGCGCGACGGTGGACATGGCGGACAAATGGCTGAACCTGGTCCGGCTGGAACTCGAGGTCTATACGGACAACGAAGCGGCGATCCGCCTATATGAACGCTTCGGATTCGTGCACGAGGGCACCTTGCGCCGGCATGCCTTTCGCGACGGGCAATATGTCGATTCGCACGTCATGGCGCGTTTGCGGCCGGACGGAAGTCGCGCTTCCTAAGGCAGATGCAGCGCGTATGGACGAACGTACAACTCGCGACAAATTCGTACAAAACAACAAACTTCTCTCCCTGTGCTTTCCGTAACGCGCGCCGTAAAGAATCTATATTTCCCAACGGAAATTGACTACTCGCGGCAACGAAATCGCAAGGAGAACGCGGATGAACCAGGAAGTGTTGAACCGGGCATTGGAATGGGCCGACCAACTCATCAAAAGAAACAACGGGGTCATGCCCGACTGGCCGTCCTATGTGAATTCGCTGCGCCAATACCTGCATGCGCCGCCCTCCGCGGCGTTCAAGGTTCCGCATGAATACGAATACGTTTATCTGCGCGGCAAGGGCCTGACCGACAGCGAGATCCGGGTCCGCATGAACATCGGCGCCGACGTCGCGGCCGAGCCGCCGAAGAAGCGACGCCGCTTTCTTCGCCGTTTCTTCTAACCGGATGAAAGGATCGGATCCAAGCTTTCTTCCTGGCCGCGCCAGGTGATTGCCAGTCGAAGAAAACGAAGCGTTCCCGAGGTCCCACTCATCCTTGGAACTGCCGTCTCGGCGGAAATACGAGCAGTTCATCCAGCAGCAGTGCTCTTTATGGTCTAATCGACAGCGGATGTCATCGCGACTTCGGTTGCCGCCAATTTCGGCGCATACGACGGCACTTCATCTTGGGGGAGACATGAGCCTGGTCGATTTTTTGAGCGGACTGGTATTCAAGCTGCTGGGTCTAAATGCGGAACGGAAGAAAGAGGTCGCGGCATACATGGAAGGCATCGCGGAAACGTTAGGCGAATTCGCTCCCCGGCTCCGGGAAGGCGCGCCATTTGAAGAACTCTCCCGCTATGTCGCGAAAACCGAGGGCCTGGCCAAGCATTTTGCGGATGCGACCCGGGATGTTCTTCCTGAGGCGGAGCGAAGCGAACTGAATCGAAAGCTGGAAGAAGCTTTCAATGCCAAGACGCTGCTGTCGACGAACACGGAAGTGGAGCGGCAAGAGCTGCTTGTCTTTATCAGTAAAACGGCGGGAACGTTTGAGGCGGCGGCCGATACGCTTCGCGCTTCGGCGAACAAATTCGGATGATGCGGTAAGCAACCGGACAGCGCATGCTCACCCTGTCCTTGCCATCGGCGCCGCTGCGCGATTTCGTCAGCCATTACTGGCTGAGCCTGGACAATCCCGACCCGCGCTGCGCCATATCGCCCGACGGAGCGATCGACCTCGTGGTCGAGCTCAACGGCGCTTCTGTCTCGAGCCGGGTGTACGGCACGGCAACGGCGCACAGCGACATTCCCTTGGGGCGCGGCAGCCACTATCTCGGGATTCGCTTCCGGCCGGGACAAAGCCGGCATTTCCTCGATGCCGCGCCATATGAATTGACCGACGCTTGCGTGGATGCACCGGGCTTGCTCTCGTTCGGGCTGGAAGACGTGCCGGAAGGCATCGGCCGGAGCGACGTCTTCGCACGGCTCGACAAGATCCTGCAACGCCATGTCGCCGCGAAGCGGCCGGCGCGCGCGGACATCGACGATGTCATTTCCCTGATCGTCGCCGGACGCGGCATGCTACGGATCGAAGACGCCGCGGCGGCATTCGGCAGAAGCCGGCGCCAGCTCGAGCGCGTCTTTCTCGAGACGGTCGGAGTCTCCCCGAAGTTCTTTTCGCGGATCACGCGCTTCCGCCGCGCCTGCGCACTCATTGCGCGCCCGCCCGCCGCGCTGGCCGCGTTGGCCGACATCGCCCTGGAGGCAGGCTACGCGGACCAGAGCCATATGAATCACGAATTCCTCGACTTCGCGAACACGACGCCGGCTTCGTTCATGCGCCATCGCGTCGCATTTCTACAAGAACCTTCCTTCGCCGTCCCGGACAATATGGATTTCCCCCATTCTTGCGAGGAGACATCCCATGAAGATCTGGTCCGGCGTCATCACTGAAAAAGTCCGCGAGTCGAAGGACTTCTATGTCCGCCTGTTCGGTTGCGAAGTGATCTATGAAGGCGACGACGGCTGGTTCGTCCTGCTCCAACTCGGCGACAGCGAATTGGGTTTCATGAAGCCCGGCCAGGAGTCCCAGGCGAAAATCTTTCACCGCCCCTATCAGGGCCAGGGCATGTGGCTCGTCGTCGAGGTCGAGGATGCCGCGGCCGAGTATCGGCGGCTGCAGGCCCTCGACGCGCCGATCGAACTGGCGCTGCGTGACGAGCCATGGGGCGACCGCCATTTCGTCGTGCGCGATCCGAACGGCATCGGCGTCGATGTCGTTCAACGCCTGCCGGCGTGATCGTACGACTCGCGTTATCTCAGAGCGGCCTCAGCAAGAACCGCAACGGAATATCCAGGCGCTCGCGCCAGGCCGCTTCGTTGTGATCGGTCCCCGGGAAGAAGCGCGTCGTCCAATCCGCATCGCGCCGATAACTCTTCGCCGCGACGATCTTGTCGACCTGTTCCTGGTAAGGCGCGTAGAACGCATCGACGTTCTTGGTGCCGTAGTCGAAATACAAACGGTGCTTGCCCGCCGCCGGCAAGTGCGTGCGCAGCCAATCGATATACGACGCCGCGATCTTCGCCACGCGCGGATCGCCGGGCGGCTTGCCGAGCAAGGCATGGTTGGAGGTGAGCGGCCAATGCGTCGACAGGCAGCCGGCGCCGCCGAACACGTCCGGATACGAAGCCAGCGCATAGAGCGAGATCAGGCCGCCCATGCTCGAACCCATCACGACCGTATCGTCGCGGCCCGGCCTGGTGCGATAGGTCTTGTCGATGAACGGTTTCAATTCCTCGACGATGAAGCGCAGGTACTGGTCCGATAGCGTGTCGGCGCGGCCGGTGCCAAGTAAAACATCGCGCAATTCGGGCGCCAGCGCCTCCACGGCCGCGGCCGGCCCGTATTCGCGCGCGCGGTCCGGCGTGTTCCAGATGCCGACCACGATCGTCGGGCGCACCTTGCCGGCGCGCTGCAAGGCGATCAAGTGCTTGTCGACCGCCCACGGCTGGTTCGCCATCGATGTCGCGGGATCGAACAGGTTCTGGCCGTCGTGCATGTAGAGCACCGCATGGCGTCCGTCGGACGTGTCGTAGCCGGGCGGCAGCCACACCACGACCTTGCGCGCCGCCACGTGCTTCGACGGGAATGCGTCGAAGACGACGAAACGCCCTTCGGAATCGGCCTTCGCGCGCCCGGCGCCGGCCCAGGCGGGCGGCACCGCGGCCGCGAAAGGCGTGACAGCTGCCATGGCAGCCAGGCGCAGCAGCGTCGCGCGTCGCATCAGTTCAGTCATGATTCATCTCCCTCCTCTCCGTTACCCCTATCCTCCGCAGCCAGTTCCCGCGCTCGACGCGCCAGCGGAACAAGCCGACCTTGAACACCTCTTCCAGCATCATGACGGCCACCACCGCCGGCAAGGACCAATGCAGCACCAGCGCGGCGAGCGCCACCAGCGGCACGTTCACCAGCCACATCGAACACAGGTCGACATAGAACAGCCATGCCGAATCGTTGCCGCTGCGCAGGATGCCGAGCGTGACCATGGTGTTGTGGGCGCGCGCGCCGAAACCGATGCACAGCATGCTCAACGCATGCAGCGCGGGATCGTGCAGCTCGGGCGCGATCGGGCCGATCAGCCAGCCGCCCGCACGCACCGCCTGGACCAGCAAGGCCAGCGACAGGCCGGCCAGCAGCGACGCCTGCGTCACCAGGCGCAGCATGCGGCGCGCGCCGGCGCGGGCTTCCTCGAAGGCCGAACGGCCGAGCGCGTGGCCGAGCAGGATGCCGGTGGCGATGGCGCAGCCGACCACCGCGCTGATCATCACGCCGTCGATCGGCAGGATCAGGTTGTAGGCCGCCAGCGGCAGCTCGCCCATGCGGCTGATGATGAGCGCGCTGGCGAGCATGCCGCCGGCCCAGGCGACTTCCTTGAGCATGAGCGGCGCGGAACTCCGCAACACGAGACGCGCATCGCGGCGGCGCGCGCCGGCATGCAGCCGCGACAACGGCCCCGGCTTGAGCGCCGCCAGCAGCACCAGCATCTCGAACACGCGCGCGAGCGTGGTGTTGACGGCGGCGGCGGGAATGCCCAGGGCAGGCGTCAGCGCCGTGCCGTTGATGAACAGCAGGTTCAACACCGTATTGAGCGC
>DASPLX010000009.1:0-39777 GCA_035627375.1 Paucimonas sp.
GAACCCTCCGGGCAGTCCCGGAAACCGGCCGCCTGCCGTGTTGCGGCTCCTTGCCGTAGCACCGCTACGACGCGTCGCCGCGCCTTGCATTCGGCCGGTTTCCGGGACTGCGTGCCCCCTGTTTGAGTTCATAACAGCCTCTAGGCCGGAACGGATGCCGTCATGCGAATGCCGAACAGCGCCGCGCCGGCGTCGAACACCGATTGCGGCAATTCGACCGTCTTGCGGATATCGGTGTCGAGGAAGGCGCCGACCAGTTCCGTGGTCGCCACCAGTTCGTCGGTCTCGCTGTCGTACATGTGATGCATGAAGCGGATCGTCTTGCGCTTGATCTCGATCAGCTCGGTCTTCACGTGCAGCAGCGAGCCGGCCAGCACTTCGCGCTTGTACTGGGTGCGCTGGTCGAGCGCGACCAAGCCGCGCCTGTTCGCCTTCAGGTAGCCGGGCGTCAAGCCGAGCCGCGCGAAGAAATGCCAGGTCGCCTCGTCGAAGCGCGCCGTATACGACTGCACGTTCATGTGACCGATGTGGTCGATGGCCCACGGGTAGACGAACCCGCGATACGACTCGATCATTGTAGCCATGTTGCCTTCCTCGCGCAGCGCGGCGGCCGTCTCGCGGCCGCCGCTCGATGGTGACAAGAGCTTACTTGGTTTCCGCGAACAGTTCGCGGCCGATCAGCATGCGGCGGATTTCGCTGGTGCCGGCGCCGATTTCGTACAGCTTGGCGTCGCGCCACAGGCGGCCGACCGGGTATTCATTGATGTAGCCGTTGCCGCCGAGCGTCTGGATCGCCTCGCCCGCCATCCAGGTCGCCTTCTCGGCCGAATACAGGATCGCCCCGGCGGCGTCCTTGCGCAGGGCGCGCACCGCTTCCGGCGTCTTGGCGCGGTCGCATGCCTGGCCGACGGCGTAGACATAGGCCTTGCAAGCCATCATGGTCGAATACATGTCGGCGAGCTTGCCTTGCATCAGCTGGAATTCGCCGATCGGCTGGCCGAATTGCTTGCGGTCATGGACATAGGGAACGACGACGTCCATGCAAGCCTGCATGATGCCGAGCGGGCCGCCCGACAACACGGTGCGCTCGAAGTCGAGGCCGGACATCAGGACGTTCACGCCCTTGCCGAGGCCGCCGAGCACGTTTTCGGCCGGCACTTCGCAATCCTCGAACACCAGTTCGCCGGTGTGCGAGCCGCGCATGCCGAGCTTGTCGAGCTTCTGCGCGATCGAGAATCCCTTGAAGCCTTTTTCGATCAGGAACGCCGTGATGCCGCGCGGGCCGGCCTCGAGATCGTTCTTCGCATAGACCACCAGCGTGTCGGCATCCGGGCCGTTGGTGATCCACATCTTGCTGCCGTTCAAGACCCAGCGGTCGCCCTTGAAATCGGCGCGCAGCTTCATGCTGACGACGTCGGAACCGGCGTTCGGCTCGGACATCGCGAGCGCGCCGACGTGCTCGCCGGAGATCAGCTTCGGCAAATACTTGGCCTTCTGCTCCGGCGTGCCGTTGCGCTTAATCTGGTTGACGCACAGGTTCGAATGCGCGCCGTAGGACAGGCCGACCGAGGCCGAGGCACGCGAGATTTCTTCCATCGCGACGATGTGGGCAAGGTAGCCCATGTTGGCGCCGCCGTATTCTTCGTCGACGGTGATGCCGAGAATGCCGAGTTCGCCCATCTTGCGCCACAGGTCCATCGGGAACTGATCGCTGCGGTCGATTTCGGCGGCGCGCGGGGCGATTTCGGCGGCGGCGAATTGCTGCACGGCCTCGCGCAGGGCGGCGATGTCCTCGCCATGATCGAAGGTCAAGCCCGGTAGATGAATCATGTCGTCCTCAATTCTTATTGGAGCTTGCCGGACTCGAAGGAGTCGATTGCAAATTCGGCTGGCCGGATCCTATCTCCCCGATTTTTTGATCGATAGATCCCGCTATCGATACAAGAAATCGGGAAAATCTGCTCTCGCCCAGCCAAATTTTCGTTTCGACTCTTCAAGGCCAACAGGTTCCTGGGTTGATGCGAATTAACGCGGTGAAATGACAAACAATGTCTGTTGCATGATCGCGCACAGCTTTTCGGAGCCGTCCTTGATCGCGAATACTTCGGCGCTCGATACGACCAGCGACTTGCCGGCCTTGAGCACCTTGCCGCGCGCCACCAGCGTGTCGCCGATGGCGGGCGCGACGATGTTGATCTTGTACTCGGCCGTCAGGCATTCGCGCTCGGGCATCAGCAGCGTGTTGGCCGCGTAACCGCCGGCCGTATCCGCCAGCGTGCCGATCACGCCGCCGTGGAAATAGCCGTGCTGCTGCGTGACGGCCGGCCCCATCGGCACGGCGATCTCGCATTCGCCTTCGGCCAGCCGCACCACGCGGGCATTCCAGGAGGTCAGCGCACCCTGTTGCGCGAAGCTTGCCGCGACGCTCTCGGCGACTTGCCGGTCGATCGCTCCGGACGCGCCGGAATGCTGCTCGTTTGTCAACATGAACCCTCCCTCCCAGTGTCCGCTGCGGCCGCCAAAGGAGCCAAAATCATACCGTCAATTGACGTTTACGTAAACGTAACTCGACAGCCCCTTTTCACCGCCGCAAATGCGTCAGACCTCCTGCTTGGCGCGCACGCCGGCCGGCTTCGCGGCAGGCTTCGCCGTCGCCTTGCGCGCGGGCTTGGGTGCGGCGGCGGAGCCCGCTCCGCCCTCTAGCAAGCGCTTGCATTCGGCTTCGTGGGCGGCGATCTCGGCCAATGTCACCTCGATGTCTTCGCGCTGCTGCTCGAGCGTTTCGCGGTGCCGCGCCAGCACGGTCAGGAAGCGCCTCATCTGCGCTGCCGAGTCCTTCGGCGATTCGTACATGTCGACCAGGCTCTTGATTTCCGATAACGTGAGACCAAGGCGCTTGCCGCGCAGCGTCAGTTTCAGGCGCGTGCGCTCGCGCGCCGTATAGACCCGGGTGCGGCCGCCCGCGCCTTCGCGCTTCGGGCTGATCAGCCCCTGGTCTTCGTAGAAGCGGATCGCACGCGGCGTGATATCGAATTCGCGCGCCAGTTCGGTGATGGTGTAGGTCGGCATGGGAGACTGTCTGAGTGGGCCTTCCAACGGATGCGATGTCGATGCAGATGCACGCGATCGCGCATAGAATGGCAGTTTACGTTAACGTAAAGCCTATTGTAGCGCGGCGGGACGAAATGTGAACCCACGCGGAACACGGCATGGCGCCCCGGCCGCCGGCGCTTCACCCGATTGGAACCTGCAGATGAATCCGCTCGAATCCCAGCTTGCCTATCCTTTCGGCGACGACATCCCGGCGCCCGGCGAGGTACACGAGGTCGCTCCCGGCGTGCTATGGCTGCGCATGGGTCTGCCGTTCGCGCTCGATCACATCAATCTGTGGCTGCTGGAAGACGAAACGGACGCGCCCGAAGGCAAGGTGCGGGGCTGGACAGTCGTCGATTGCGGCATCGCCACCGCGCCCACGCGCGCCGCCTGGGAAGATATTTTCGCGCGCCGATTGCGCGACCTCCCGATCCTGCGGGTCATCGTCACGCATTGCCATCCCGACCACGTCGGGCTCGCGGACTGGCTGTGCTCGCGCTGGCAGGCGCCGCTCTGGATGAGCGCCGGCGAATACGCTTTCGCGCGCATGATGTCCGCCGCCCTGCCCGGCGTGGACGGCACGTCGGCCTTGCCGCACTTCCAGCGCCATGGACTGGCCGATGCCGCCATGCTGGAGAAGCTGCAGGCGCGCAAGAGCTATTATCCGACCCTGGTGCCGTCCGTGCCGCACGAATATACGCGGATCCAAGACGGCCAAGCCCTGAAAATCGGCGGCCGCGAATGGCGCATGATCGCAGGCCATGGACATTCGCCCGAACATGCGGCGCTGTATTGCGATGCGCTGCGGCTTCTGATCTCGGGCGACATGGTTCTGCCGCGCATTTCGACCAATGTTTCCGTGTTTGCCGTCGAACCGGAAGCCAATCCGGTGCATCTTTATCTTGAATCCCTCGCGCGCTTCGAGGGTCTGCCGGCCGACACTCTCGTGCTGCCATCGCACGGCAAGCCTTTCGTGGGCCTGCGCACGCGCATCCGACAGTTATGCGATCATCATGCCGACCGGCTTGCCGAGGTGGCGCGCGCCTGCGCGACACCGATGTCGGCGGCCGATATCGTGCCGATCATGTTCAAGCGCGAACTCGACGCGCATCAATTGACGTTCGCGCTCGGCGAAGCGCTCGCACACTTGCATAAATTGTGGTTCGACGGCGTGCTAAGACGGCACAGAGACACCGACGGGGTCTTCCGTTTCGTGCTGGCATAGCGTCATCGGCGGGATCGCAACCACGGAACGATCCTTGCTTTCGGCGATCCAATTGCTCTTTCGTCCATTGGATCTTCGGGTCGCTCGCGAGGCGAACTTGATTTTGCGCAATGTTGCTTGCAGTCACAAAAAGTTCACCCGGTCAAGAGACTGACTCTTACTTGCCGGCATGGAATAGTTCGTGGTGATGAAAACATCCACAGAACGCGAGGATTTCAGCGAACGTCTGCAACAAGCATTACGCGACGCTGATTATTCCTCAGACAGCCCGACGCAGCTGGCGCGCGAATTCAATATCCGCTTCCCCGGACGGCCGATTACAGTGCACGCCGCCCGCAAGTGGCTGATGGGCGAAGCCATACCGACCCAGGAGAAATTGCGCACGCTCGCGCAATGGCTCGGTGTGCCCGCCGAATGGCTGCGCTTCGGCGGCGCCCGGCAGGAATCTCCTCCCTACCTTCGCAACAGCGAAGAAGGCATTACCCTGCATTCGCGTTTCGAATCCGACGATGTGAAGCTGATAGCGGATTTGCAACGTCTCGACGAGCACGATCGCCAGATCGCGCGCGAAGTCATCCGCATGCTGGTGCGGCTCAGCCGCGAGAAATAAGCTCCCGCATATAGCGCAGCCCCAGGATCGCGCGGCTGCCGTACCACGACACCATTTCCCCATCGAGCAATTGAACCGGCTTGCCGATCTGCCGCTCGAGCGCGTCCGCATGCGCTTCGGTAAAGCGGTAGGGTTCGGAAGACAACAGCACCTCGTCCACATCGGCCAGCAGCCGCTCCGACCAGGCGAAGGATGGATAGCGCCGGGGATCGGCCACCACGGCTTGCTCCCAGCGCACTTCCGCCAGCATGCGTGCGATATAGGTGTCGCGCGAGACGGTCATCCACGGATCCTGCCAGATGCAATAGAGGACCCGCCGCGCCCTGCCATTCCGCGCGGCGGCACGCAACGCCGCGTATTCTTCCTCGAAGCGCGCGCACAATGCCTCGGCCCGCTCCTCGGCGCCGAAGACGGCGCCCAGCAGGCGGTACAGCGGCAGGTTGTCGCGCGGCGCCAGCGGATGGGTGACGATCACATGCGGCACGAACTCGGCCAGGGCCTCGACGGTCGGCTTTTCGTTTTCATCGATATTGACGACCAGATGCGTCGGCGCAAGTTTGCGGATCTTGCCGATGTTCACATCCTTGGTGCCGCCGACCTTCGGCACGGCGGACACGGCATCCTTCGGATGCACGCAAAAGCCGGTGCGGCCGACGATCCACGGCGCCAGGCCGAGATCGAACAACAGCTCCGTGATCGACGGCACCAGCGACACGATCCGTACGCCGTCGCGCGCCGGCGCCACGCGCGTATGCTCGCGCCCGACGGCATCGACCAAGGTCATGGCCGCCCCTCCGCGTCCGTCTCGCGCGCCTTGCGCGGCGCGTTCGAGAATGCCAGGTCGTAGACGGCGTTCGGCAGCAACCGCAGCAGCTTGGCGACGATTCCCATCTGCCACGGGATGACGCGGTAACTCGTGCCTGCCTCGATCGCGGCGACGGCCCGCTCGGCGAATTCCTCCGCCGGCATCAGGAACGGCATCCGGTAGGTATTCACCCGCGTCATCGGCGTATCGATATAGCCGGGCGCGATCGTCACGACCTTGATGCCGCTTTTCTTCAATTCGACCCGCAGCGATTCGCAGTAACTGATGACGGCCGCCTTCGATGCGCTGTAAGCCTCGGCGCCCGGCAAGCCGCGTATGCCCGCCACGCTGGCGATGCCGACCAGGCGGCAAGCGGCGCCGCCGGCTTCGGACTGCGCGCGCATGGCGGCGATGAACGGAGCAAACGTGGCCGCCGTCGCCGTGACATTGGTGGCGAGGATGCGCTCGAACACGGCGAGATCCTCGGCATATTCGGTCAGCGTGCCGCGCGAAATGCCGACATTGGCGATCACCACGTCGGCGCCGCCGGCATGCGCCAGGAAATCCTGCGCCGCGGCGGCCAGCGCGGCATGATCGGTCACGTCGACGGCGTAGACGCGATGGCGCTCCGCCTGCGGCAGGCCGTCCGCGAGCGCGCGCAATTGCGTCTCGCGCCGCGCGACGAGACCGAGCACGGCGCCCTGTTCGGCATAACGCTTCGCAAGCGCGGCGCCGATGCCGCTCGATGCGCCGGTGATGAATACGCGTTTCATTGTGAAAAAGCCCGCCGGAGCGGGCTGGGAAGGATGAACCCGGGCTTATCGCTTGCCGGCCTTCGTGACCAGGAAATCGGCCACCTGCAAGGCGCTCGCGAACAACTGCTCTTCCGGTTGCCGCAAGCCGTTGTCGGCCAGGAAGCCCGGCGAGGTTTCGTAGCGGCCGTCGATGGCGAGCATCGGCACGCCAGTGACGCGATAGGCTTCCTGCAGTTGGCCGGTCCGCCGCACCTTGCTCTGCACGCCGAACGAGTTATAGGCTTCGGTGAATTGCTTGCGATCGATGCCAAGCTTGACGGCGAGCTCGATCATCGCGCTGTCGTTATCGTAGGGCGCGCGCTCGCGATGCACGGCGTGGAATATCCTGGCATGCACTTCCTCGGTCTTGCCGAGCGCTTCCAGCGCGTAATACATCTTCTGCAACGGCACCCATTGGGCGCGATAGGCGAGCGGCACGCGCTTGAACGCGATCCGGCCGCCCTGCTTCTTGACCCATTCGGCCAACTGCGGCTCGAACGCCGCGCAGTGCGGACAGGCATAGGAAAAGAATTCGACGACCTCGACCTTGTTGCCGGAATCGGTCTGCTGCGCTTCCGGCAGGGTCAGGTAGTCGGCGCCGTTTTGCGGATTGGCCGGCGTCGCCGCCGCGGTCAACGCACACAGCGCCATTCCGGCCGCGACGCAAATCCGTTGAAGAATACGCATGGGGTAGCTCCTCATCATTTCGATATCCGCACCACGGCCACGTCCAGGCCGCTCTCGGCCAGCTTGCCGCGCACGCGGTTCATGGCGTCGATCTGGGAATACGGGCCGAGGCGCACACGGTACAGCACGCCGCCCTGGGTGCCGTCATTAGCCGGCTTTTCGGAGATGCTCGCCTCGAACCCCTGCAGCGCCAGCTTGGCCTTCGCGCCTTCGGCATCGGCCTGTTCGCGGAAAGCGCCGGCCTGCAGATAATAGACATACTTGTCTTCGTCGGACTTGACGGCGACGATGTCCTTGGCATCCGCCTTGGCCGGAACGATGGCCGGTCCGGCCTTGTTCGCCTCGCCTTCCGCCGTCTTGACCTCGCCGGCCTTGCCGCCCTGCGCCGCATCCGCCGGCGCCGCTTCCTTCTCGAACTCCTTGGCCGCCTGGCGCGCCGCCTCCTGCTTGCCGTACAGCGGCCGGTTCGGATCGCTGATCTGGCTGGCGCTGACCTCGGATGCCTTGAGCTTGTCGCCGTTCTTGTTGGTGAGGAAAGGCATCGGCGTCTTCGTGATCACGATGGCGACGATGACGGCGATGCCGAGACCGATCACGAGGCCGCTGATGAAACCGATCAGCGTGCTGCCTGCCTGCTGCTTGCTAACGATGGACATAGATTCCCGAAGCGTTGACACTGCGCGCCGCGTTACATGCGAGCCGGCGCCGAGACGCCGATCAGCGCCAGGCCGTTGCGCAGAACCTGGCGCGTTGCCTTCATCAACGCCAGCCGCGCCATCCTGGTGGACAGATCGTCGACCAGCACACGCTCGGCGTTGTAATAACTGTGCAACTCGCCCGCGAGATCGCGGAGATAGAACGCTACCTGATGCGGCCCCAGTTCTTCAAGCGCTTTTTGCAGCACCTCCGGATATTCGGCCAGTTTTGCCAACAGCGCGGCTTCGCGCGGCGAAGTCAGCGCTGACAGATCGGCAATCGCGTCGAGTTCGGCTTCATCGCCACCCCACTGCGCCAGCACCGAGCAGATGCGCGCATGCGCGTACTGCACATAATAGACCGGGTTCTCGTCCGAACGCGCCAGCGCCAAGTCGACATCGAACACGAATTCGGTGTCCGCCTTGCGCGAGATGAGGAAGAAGCGGACCGCGTCGCGGCCGCGGGTGAGATCGCGCGTGCCGTCCGAATTGGCCGCATCGCCGGCCGACCATTCGATCAGGTCGCGCACCGTGACGTAGGAGCCGGCGCGCTTGGAAATCTTGACCTCGGCGCCATCCTTCATGACGGTCACCATCTTGTGCAGCACGTAATCGGGATAGCCTTGCGGGATACCCATGCCGACCGCCTGCAGGCCGGCGCGCACGCGGGCGACGGTGCCGTGATGGTCGCTGCCCTGCACGTTGATGACCTTGCCGTAGCCGCGCTGCCACTTGGTGATGTGATAGGCGACGTCCGGCACGAAATAAGTGTAGGTGCCGTCGGACTTCTTCATCACGCGGTCCTTGTCGTCGCCGTACTCGGTCGTGTTGAGCCACAGCGCGCCATCCTGCTCGTAGGTCTTGCCGGCCTTGATCAGCGCCTCGACCGTCGCCTCCACCTTCCCGGTCGTGTACAGCGAAGATTCGAGAAAGTAGTTGTCGAACCTGATACCGAACGCCTGCAGATCGAGATCCTGCTCGTGGCGCAGGTAGGTGACGGCGAACTTGCGGATCGACTCGATGTCCTCGACCTCTCCGGAGGCCGTGACCGGCGCGCCGTCGCTGGCGGACACCGTCTTCTTCGCCAGGAAATCTGCCGCGATGTCGGCGATGTATTCGCCGTTGTAGGCCGCCTCCGGCCAGGCGGCGTCGCCAGGCTTCAATCCCTTGGCGCGCGCCTGGACCGACACGGCGAGATTGCCGATCTGGACGCCGGCATCGTTGTAATAGAACTCTCGCGTCACCTCGTGGCCTTGCGCCTCGAACAGCGCGGCCAACGCGTCGCCGAGCGCGCCCTGGCGGCCGTGACCGACATGCAGCGGGCCGGTCGGATTGGCAGACACGAATTCGATCATGACCTTCTTGCCGGCGCCGGCCTGGCCGCGGCCGAAGCGCTCGCCTTCCTGCAGCACCGCCTTGACCACGGCTTGCTTGGCCGTCGCCGACACGCGCACGTTGATGAAACCGGGGCCGGCGATCTCGACCGCGTCGATCAGGCCTGCGCGGGCCGGATCGGCCAGGATCGCGGCGACGATCGCCTGTGCCAGTTCGCGCGGATTCTTCTTGAGCGGCTTGGCGATCTGCATCGCGATATTGCAGGCGATGTCGCCGTGGGCCGGATCACGCGGGCGCTCGAGCGCCACGTTCGGTTGCAGGGGGCCGCCGAGGCCCTCGGCGCCGGCGACGATAGGCGCCAAGGCGGCCTGGAACAGGTCGACGATCTGTTGTTTTTGTGAAGCGAGCATGGGTAATGGCAATCAAAAAGCGGTCGCGGAGCGGCGAAATCGGGCTCGCGGGCGACCTGAACGTGAATTTTCCGATTATACCGGCTCGCCCAACCTGCCTCCTATACCGCCGGTTCGGCGCAACGGCGACAAATTGCAATGCGGCCTTCCATCGCCGCCCGGCAGATATCGCGACATGCGATGACGGAAATTCAAGTTCATCGTCCGAGAGCCGATCAGTACGCAATCGTCGATCCGACCTCCAGGCCGTGGTTCCTCTTTCTATTGGGATTCAAGAATTCAAACAGCCGCTGTTCGAATTTTCCGACTTCACCGTGAGCTTCGAGACTCTGGATGCTGTCTTCATCGATGTTTTGCAGTTGAAGATAGCGATGCGCCGTTTGCCGCCTGATGCCATTCTTGTCGTCTCGCAGCCAGTTGAATAGCTTGCCGATGCTTGGGCGCCGGCGAAGCCAGCTTGAAGCCGTGGCCATCACCGTATGGTGATTCCGAATGACGGATGCCGTCGTTGCGACCGGCGGTCGGTTCATTGCCACTTTATTGAAGTCGTCGAGCGAAAGATAATTCCCGACCAACACAGCTTTCACGAAATCCACTCTCTTGCCTCGCTTCAGCTGCTTCGACAAAAAGACAGGATCATAGTGATGCTCGGCTTTTTGCGCGAGGAATGCATCGATGCCGCCGATGCCTTCGAACCAGCCTTTGCGCTCCATTTCACTTGCGGATCGAAATCTGCAAATGTCTTCCCGCACCCGCTTCGCGCTGTTCTTGTTTGCCGCAAGTGCCTCGGCCCACCATGCCATCAATTCAGGATGAAGACGCAAGGAACTTTTGAGAAGCTCGTTCTTGATTTTCTCGCTCTCCGCATCCTTCGCGCGCAGCAAATCGACTACCTTATCCGCGAATTTCCGGTGATCCGGCTCATGAATCAGTTTTCGGGCCTTGGTCGCGATCTTCAATTCCCCTGGCGCCGTCCGGCATGTCATGGAAGGCCCAAGATACGCCGAAGTGAACGTATCGAAAAACTCCGCCCATGCCACGTCTTTCGCGGCGCGAGACGCGCCTTGCATCATCAATTTTTCCGAATGCTTGGTGTTATAGAACAGATTGAAGAGCCGCACCTTGTCTTCGAAGGTTTTCTGGTTCACCGCGGACTCGTCCTTGAAGATGGAATCGATCATATTCTTATGATCCGATTGCGTCCTTTCGAAATACTCCAGCAAATAGCGTTTATGGCTGTCCGACGAGCCTCGGAACACTTTCAGGGCGAGCTTTGTCGACCAAGGCGCGGTCGGCGTTTCCGTTCTCTTGCCGCAGGCGTAATCGCAAGCCTGTACGGCGCAAGCCTTATCCTTGGCCGCGCCGTTCCGATATGCATACAGCCAGAATTGAATGGCTCGTTCGGTATCCTCTCCCGGCGCCGCCACGATCCGCTCCTTGAGGACCCGGGTGACTTCGCCGGGAAAGGACCGGCCTTTCCCCAGCAAGTCGGCGGTCGACATGCCACGCAGTTTGTGGCACTGCATTTCGCCGGCGATAATCCGCTTGACATCGTTCTCGATCGGACGCTTGCGGGTGGCGGACACATCCCTATCCAATAGATAGGCCGCGTTCTCCGCCAGATCCTGGAGCGAGTCCCTGGAAAAGCCGATCCGGGGAAGAAAGCCATTCTCCTGTGGACCGATATCCGAAGCCAGGGAATGCAAATAATGCCGCGCGCCGGCGACTTGATAGGAATCGCCGCTCAACAGTAGCTTCTGCAACAAGCCGCCATCCAAACTGCCATTCCTCTCCCTCGCGCACTCCAGGTCGATTTGCGCCTGTTTGAAGCGCAGCGCTCCCTGGATATGCTGAAGCGAATTCTCCTCGATGTTTCCCGTGCAGAACTTCGCCGTTTCCCGAAGAAGTTCCTGTATCAGTTTCAGATTGTCGCGATCCCAGTCATTGTCCGGAACGCGACCGTTCGGCTTCAGCATGTCTTCATAGATCGTGGCGGGATAGAGATATTCGACCTTCGTGTACGTTCCTTGCAGAGCATCGCGCACTTTTCCCTGCAGTTTCTCTTTCAGCTTCCTGCGGTCGGCGCCGTCGAGCGTCTTGTCCGGCATCTCAAGACGGGCGATGGAACCGTCGACAATGGCTTGATCCATCCCCGGACAGTTTTGGAGAAAGAGCCTCGCCGCCGCGCGCCGCAGGGGGTTCTTTTCCGTTAGCCAGGCGAGCGTGAGATCAGGATCGCCGGCTTCGACAAGCTGGTCGTAAGCGATATTTGCCTTGATCCAGCGGGCATTGACGCCGACATCGAAGCCGGCCAGATTCTCGAGCGAGCCGCAATGCTCGAATTCCGCCGGCCACGCACGGCCGCTCCAGCTTTCTCCATATCGGGCCACCAAGTCTTTCCAGGCTGTCAGGGAGGCCGCGGTCGGCAGATCGTCCGCCGATGCGCTTGCCGCCAGCCTGCGCTTCAGCGAATTCGCTCCGATGATACGTTCGATCCGCGCTTCGATAGGAACGGATGCGTTCTCCGGAAGAAACAGCCCGGCACCATCAATGAATTTCTTGACGTACTGATGTTGAGGATGATCCGGATCTCGATAAATCGTCCTCAGGAATTCCGGCGCGCATTGATCCCAATTGCTCTTTTCCCCCATGGAGAAACAGACTTCCATTTCCCGTCTTGCAAGGACTCCTTGCTCGTCGCTTGCCAGCATCTTTTCCCAGCGCCCGACATCCGCGAAAGTGGCGACGCGGCTCAATTCGACCAAGGCATCAAGTCGCTTTCCGCTATTGCTCCGCAATCCCTTTATCGCTGTTTGAACATGCCGCTCCAGGTCGCCGGCGGCGCGGCGAAGGATGCCGCCCTTGAACAGGTATTGGCCGAGCATGTCGGTCATTCCCGCTGTCGGATACAGTCCCTTCCTAGCGGGCACATCGGGCGGCACGTGTTCCTGAGATTGCGCTTCCCTCGGGGACTTGGCGAAGACGCGCAGTATTCTGGAGACGCGCGTATCGATACCGGTCTCGGATAACCAATCGGCAAGTATGTCGCCGCCGTCTTTCAACGCCTCGACGAATCTGCTCAGCACCCACTTGGGGTTATGCCACAACGCATGCTTTTCCGAGTATCTGGAGAATTCATATTCGTTCCGAATGTTCGTTTCTTGTATCGCCGCGGCCTTGGCATCGAGGATCCGGGCACGGATCACCGCCCACAGCAGATAGCTTCCGGATAAGGCGGCTCCTGCGGCTGCGCCGAAAGGTCCGCCGACGGCGAGCCCCACCGCGAAAAAGAGGATTCCGAGGTTGCCGACTCCCATTCGGATCATCCCGTGCGACAGCTTCCATCTAGCGAAGAATTTATCGTCGCTCAATACCTGCGCCAGGTGCTCCTTGAGCCAGTAAACGATCCGCGCGAGGCTTGATTGATCGTCGCCGCCCTTCTGATGGAGCCGGAAAAGGACTTTATCGGTAGCCCGCTTCAACCTTTCGCGCGCGGCATCGATCTCTTCGATATTTTCCGCCGCCTGCATGAATTCGATGCTCCCCTGAATGTGATGGAGAAGACCGTTGAACCCGACAAGTATCGACCCGAATATCGTGCCTCCCACGCCGACGAGAAAGCTTTCCTTTCCTTTCACGATGGACTCGATGTAGCTGACGACGGCGGTCGGATCGACCGTGGCGTCGCGCATCATTCCGGTCAATGTCCTCAGCCGCTCCTTCGTGGCATCTTCGAGATCGGCGTTCGCCACGCAATGGCCAAGCAGGCTTTCCAGGCAATCCGCCAGGGATCGCGCGCATTCCTCTCGCTCGGCAATCGGGCAATGACGGTATTTGTCGAGAAGGAAGGCTGCCCTTTCGCAACCCTCCTTGTAATGCCGCAGCTTGTCACTTGCGTTGTCCACCTGGCGCTGCGCATTGACGAAGGCCAGCACGGACTGGGCGCCGTCTCCAAGCAATGGCAGCGCAAGCATCTGGTTCAATATGTTGACCCCGGAAGATCCGGCGCCAGCCAGGCTCGACTTGATGAAAAAGAGCGCCGACATCAAATCGTAAATGTGCAATACATAGGGAATGCTCAAATCCGTGCGTCGGTCTTCGCGCATGTCGCCGCTGGTCGGAAAGTCGGTCCTTGATAAAGCCGTGGTGCTGCCTGCGCCGTTGGTGGACAGCGGCTTTTCACGGATCCGGCGCTCGGCGGAATCGGGGCGGCACCGCGCGCTTTCCGATTCGAAGTCCGAATGTACATGGAAGAGCTCTTCCGCCGAAGAATCGGAAAGCGCTTCGGCGTCATGACGGCGCTCGCGAACGACGAATCGAATGTCGTCGTCGGACTGATTGTTCCGCTCCACATCGGATGCGGCATCCCGATATTCCTCTCCGTCATTCTCGATGGCGAATATCGATCTCTCGTCCTCTCCCGCAAGTTGGTTGCGTGCTTCGACGTTCCGAACAATGGAATCGAGGTCCCATTCAGGCAAGTCCATGGCGGCGGCATCCGAATCTTCGACGGAGTCGTCCAGCTTGTCCGATGGAGAGTCTCCGATCCGGAAATTTCCGGGATCCGTGAACGAACGATGGCAACAGAACATGTCTTCTCCTTTGGTGCGAACTGGAAGCGGATTCCAGTAGCCAGCGGCCTCGCCTCAATCATCTATCGTGATTTTTGCGAAGCGCATTCGTAAGAAAACTTTCTGGTTTTGAAAACGTCTTGGCTAGAACTATTAACGCGCCCTAATTCAGATTATTCGTGCATCCCGTGCCTCGCCTTTCGAACGGCCGGCAGCATACGAGCCTGTCAGTCCCCGAATCGATTGCGGCAATAGGTATCGAGGAAGCGTTGCATCTGGAAGGCATCCGGGTCCCATGGTGTATCGAGCAGGCGGGCGGTGGCAAGATAGAAATAGGTCTCGGCCGGCACGATGGCGCCGTTTTCGAGCCGGACCGCAACCGTCTCGCGCCGGTAATCCGCACCCTCGAACACATCGAGCGCCGCCAGGTCGTCGGCAGCGACGTCGAAATAGACGATGCCGACCACGCCGGCGCCCGCTTCGCGCACCATGCCCGGATAGGTTTCGCGTTCGATCGCATAGCGTCGGCAATCTGCCACGATGCCGGCGCCGGAACGGTAGTCGCCGCGGACGACGCGGCGCCAGACTTCGGGGAACATCAGGGAACCGTAGGTAAAGACATTCATGGCAGTCGCGGATAGTGCCGTATCGAAATGCTGCTTGGGAGCAACATGCAGGATAACGCCTTTTGCTCCGGGCGGGAGGATAATCTGGCGTTATCCGGGCGGGCGATGGCACCGGAGAGGGATAGGGAGACCAAGGATCTTTGGCCTATACTTCGGCATTCGAAGAAAAAGGAGAACCACATGCAAGCCCCGCGTATCCGTCTCGCCCCCGGCGGCCCCGAATTCTCGCGCATCGTGCTCGGCCTGTGGCGCCTGCACGGTTGGAACCTGACGCCGCAGGAACGCCTCGCCTTTCTCGAGGAAGCGCTCGATCTGGGCGTCACCACGACCGACCATGCCGACATCTACGGCGATTATCTGGGCGAAGGCTTGTTCGGCGAAGCGCTCGCGCTGAAACCCGCGCTGCGCGACAGGATCGAGATCGTCACCAAGTGCGGCATCAAGCTGGTTTCGCCGCAGCGCCCCGCGCACCGCCTGCAGCACTACGATACCGGCCGCGACCATATCCTGGCCTCGGTCGACAACTCGCTGCGGCAGCTGCGCACCGACTACATCGACCTGCTGCTGATCCACCGGCCGGATCCGCTGATGGACGCCGACGAGATCGCGTCGGCGTTCGCGACGCTGCAGCAGGCCGGCAAGGTGCGCCACTTCGGCGTCTCCAATTTCACGGCGCCGCAGTTCGAACTGCTCGCCTCGCGCTTTCCGCTGGTGACGAACCAGATCGAATTGTCGCCGCTTCACCTGACGCCGCTGCACGACGGCACGCTCGATCAATGCCAGCGTCTGTCGGTCGCGCCGATGATCTGGTCGGCGCTGGCCGGCGGCCGGCTGTTCGCCGAGCACAGCCAGCAGGCCGAACGCGTACGCCAGGCGCTGGTCGAGATCGCGACCGAATACAACACGTCGCCGACCACGATCGCCTATGCCTGGGTGTTGCGGCATCCCGCCAATCCGCTCCTGCTCACCGGCTCGCGCCGCATATTGGCCACGCGCGAGGCGGTGGCGGCGACGCAGATCGCCTTGACGCGCGAACAATGGTTCGCGGTATGGTCGGCCTCGACCGGAACCACCGTTCCTTGAGCGCCTTTCAGACGGCGCCCGCCGTGGAGACGTCCGGCGCCGGCAGCCAGTCGCGCGGATCGACGCGGTAAAAGCCTTGCAGCTCGCCGAACAATTCCGGATGGAAAACCGCCAGCTCGGCAGGCTTGCCGAAGAAGGTTTCGGTCGCCACCGCGAAGAATTCGGCCGGGCTGGTCGCGCCGTAATGGTCGAGCACGGTCGGCGCCTGGTAGAGGGTGGCCAGCTGCAGGCGCTCGAATTCGCGCGCCATCACCGTCGACCAGCTGCGGTAGCGCGCCGCCGTCTTCATGAGCGGCGCGCCGTTCATGCTGCCCGATTCGCTGTCGAGCTGATGCGCGAATTCGTGCAGCGCGACATCGTGTCCGCCGCCGGCATCGGAGGAACCGTGCTTGACATGATCCCAAGCGAGCACCACGCGGCCGTCGGTCCAGGATTCGCCGGCCAGGTGCTGGCTGGCATGGGTGACCACGCCGCCGATGCCGATCTCCTGGCGCGGCGCGACGAACGCCGAGGGATAGACGAGCACGGTCCGCAATGCCGGATACACATCGGTCCGGCGATTGAGCAACAGCAGGCAAGCCTTGCCGGCGATCGTGACGCGCATCTCGTCGGTGACGGATAGGCCGCCGCAGCCGACGAATTTTTTTTGGTGGAGAAACTGCTTGATCAAACGCTGCAGCTGCGAGCGCAGATGGGCCGGCATGTAGCCGTAAGCCGGAATGTTGCGCGCCAGGATCGCGGAAAAATGCCGCGGAAACGGACGGCGGAGAGCACGCCGGAGCCGATAGGCCGGCAGCCACAGCGACAATGCGATGCCGAATGCGACAACGGTCAGCAATACGAGCACGGGAGTCATGATTCGCCTTGGTCGAGGGGTGTTGCGATCGAAGCGCACCATGCCGAACTGCAATGCGCTGTCTGTTGAAGGCTAAATGAGGCGAGGGTCGGAAATTGCAATACCGCCGCGCTGGAGAAATCCGGCAATGCCGATGGCGGCCGCGTCCGCATCGCCAACGCGGATCGGCGAAGCGGCGACTCGCTTTCCCGATTTTTAGTAGACTGCCGGAATCCGGGCGCCGGCGTCGCGCAAGCGCCGCGCGGCGCGCCGCCCTTTGCCCAACCCGATCCGGAGGATGATCATGATCAGAGTGTCCGCTTTCTACGAAACCCGCCCCGACGCGACTTTCGATCACGACTATTACGTGAACAAGCACTTCCCCATGGTGCTCGATCTGATGAAGCCGTTCGGCGCGATCCGCTTCGAAGTCGAGAAGCCGCTGGCCATGGCGAGCGGGGAGGCGGTGAAATACGCGGCGGTCGGTACGATCTACTTCAACGACCTGCAAGGCGTGCAGGCCGGCCTGGCCAGGCACGGCGCGCAAATCCTGGACGACACCAAGAACTATACGAATCTTTCGCCGACGATCCAGTTCGGCGAAATCGTTTGACGCTTCGTCTTATCGGCTTCCCATGCACGGCCCCAATCCCGACGCCGTCCACCCGATGGCCGGCTTTCCCCAGGTGTGCTTCATCAAGAACACCGTCAAGAACCCGGACATCGTGATCGGCAACTACACCTATTACGACGATCCCGCGGGCGCCGAGGATTTCGAGCGCAACGTGCTCTACCACTTCCGCGGCGACAAGCTCATCATCGGCAAGTTCTGCGCCATCGCGCGCGGCGCGAAATTCATCATGAACGGCGCGAATCACCTGCTGTCCGGCTTTTCGACCTATCCGTTCTACGTCTTCGGCAACGGCTGGGAAAGAACGGCGCCGGCGCCCGGCGCCCTGCCCGACAAGGGCGATATCGTGATCGGCAACGATGTCTGGATCGGCTACGAGGCGCTCATCATGCCCGGCGTGAAGATCGGCAACGGCGCCATCGTCGCCACGCGGGCGGTCGTGACGAGCGACGTGCCGGCCTATGCCGTGGTCGCCGGCAATCCGGCCCGGATCGTCAAGCGGCGTTTCGCCGACGACGTGACGGCGGCCCTGGAGGAGATCGCCTGGTGGGACTGGCCAGTCGAGAAGATCACCGAGAACCTGCACCTGATCGTGGCCGCCGACATCGAAGCGCTGAAGGCACGCAGCCGGTCTGCATGACCGATCCGTGCCGAACGGCGCGAGCGCCCCGCTCATCCAAGCATCACGACGGCCAATGAGAATAATCATCGCTCCTTACCGGCCCGAATGGGCGCAGGCTTTTCTCGATCTCGGCCGGGCGATACGGGAAACCGCCGGCGAACTGGCGTTGCGGATCGATCACATCGGTTCGACCTCCGTGCCCGGGCTGGCGGCCAAGGACATCATCGATATCCAGGTGACCGCGCGCGCCCTGACACCGGCGCTGGCGCAGGCGCTGACCGCGATCGGCTACCGGCACATGGAACACATCACCGGCGATCACGTTCCGCCCGGCGCCGACGGCGCTCCCGAAGACTGGACGAAATGGCTGTTCAAGATCGAAAGCGAAGCGTGCCGCGTCAATCTGCACGTCCGGCGCACGGGCGCGGCGAACCAGAAATACGCTTTGCTGTTCCGCGACTACCTGCGCGCGCATCCGCATGCCGCCGCCGCGTATGCGCAGGTGAAGACCGCGTTGGCGCGCCTGCACCCGGACGACGCCGACGCCTACTACGATGTCAAGGATCCGGTATGCGACCTGATCATGGCCGGCGCCGCCCACTGGGCGGCGGCGAGCGGCTGGGAACCGGGACGCACCGATTGCTGATACCGCCGGCCCGAGGCCGGCAATGGAACAGAACAAGAGAATGATGATCAAGATCAGGCAACTCATCGGCGTACTGACCCTCCTGGCGGCATCGCTCTTTTCGGCCGCCGCCGCTGCCGACGGCGATGCGATCGGCATCGGAGAACGGCGGACGATCCAGTCGCGCGTGCTGGGCGAGGAACGCGAGATCCTGATCCACCTGCCGCAGAGTTATCGATCCGGCCACCGCCACACGCGCTATCCGGTCCTCTATTTCCTCGACGGCGAGAAGTTCTTCCACTCGTTCAGCGGCGCGATACAGCAACTCAGCTCGGACGCGACGCCGCATATTCCGGAGATGATCGCCGTCGGCATCGTCGGCAAGGACCGCTACCGCGACTCGTCGCCGACGCGCTCGCTGCGCGGATTCGACGGCAAGGAAACCCAAGGCCTCGCGGCGACCGGCGGCGGCGAGCGGTTCCTGCGGTTCGTGCGCGAGGAATTGATCCCCTTCGTCGAGCGCGAATACAGCACGACGCCCTATCGGCTCTATGCCGGCTATTCGTTCACGGGGCTGTCCGCATTGCACGCCTTGTTTTCCATGCCGGAGTCCTTCAACGCCTATCTGATCATCGATCCGAGCTGGTGGTGGGACGGTTATGTCATGGAACGCATGGCCGCGGCCTCCTTGAAAGAGGCACGTTTCGACCGGATACAGCTGTTCATCGCCACCACCGGCCAGCCTTATCCGGAGAATTTCTTCCCGAGGACGCGGGATGCCGAGACGCTGGCAAGAATGCTCGACGCAGCCAAGCCGCGCGGACTCGACTGGGAGCACCGGCGATACGGCAACGAATCCCACCACTCCCTGCCGATGCTCGCGCTCTACGACGGACTGACCCATATCTTCCGGGGTTACATGCCCAAGCTGGATGATCTGTACAACGACGTCGGCAGGATCGCGAAGCAGCACGAAGCCTTGTCGCGGCGGCTCGGCGGCGAATTCCGCTTGCGCGAGGACTTGCTCAAGTTCTTCGGCTATCAGTTCCTTTACCAATACGGCAAGGCGGATAAGGCGATCGACTATTTCGACCTGAACGCGCGGTATTATCCGGAATCGTCGGATGCCTGGGACAGCCTCGCCGAAGCCCATCTGGCAAAGGGCGACAAGGCCGCCGCGAGACGGATGTACGCCAAGGCGCTGGCGCTCGACAAGTCCAACCGGAGCGCGGCGGCAAGGCTCAAGGAACTCGACAATCATTCGCCCGGAACGGAGACGCCATGACCTCCACTCACGCATTTCCTCTCGAAGGCGGCTGCGATTGCCGCGCCGTGCGCTATCGCATGGAAACCCGGCCGCTGATCGTCCATTGCTGCCACTGCCGCTGGTGCCAGCGCGAGACCGGAGCCTCGTTCGCGCTCAACGCCGTGATCGAAGCCGAGCGCGTTACGCTGCTGCAAGGGCGGGACGACATCGAAGTCGTGCATACGCCCTCGGAAAGCGGCAAGGGGCAGAAGATCGCGCGCTGCAAGCATTGCCGGCTCGCGCTGTGGAGCAATTATCCCGGCGGCGGCGACGCGGTCCGCTTCGTGCGCGTCGGCACGCTCGACGATCCGAATGCGCTGCCGCCGGACATCCATATCTATACGCGATCGAAGCAGCCCTGGGTCGTGCTGCCGCCCGGGGCGCGGGCGGTGCCGGAATTCTATGAACTCGACCAGGTGTGGCCGCCGGAGAGCCTGGAACGGCGCGCGGCCCTGACGGCCAAGGCGGCCAAGCAATAGCGCTTGATCCTCCGGCGATCGAGGCACACAATGCCGGCATGGCTTTCCATCGACTTCCATCGCGCGTTTGCCTTTCGCTGCTGATCGCCCTGCTGCCGGCGGCAGCGGCGGCGCATGCGGCCGGCGCGACGCTGCTGCGGACGGCGGCCCAAACCGGCACCGAGCCGAAATACATCGCGCACGCGAAGGATGGCAAAAGCGCGATCGTCGGCCTGTGCGTCGACATCGACCGCGCGATCGAGCGTATCGAGCCGACGCTGCGCATCGTCGGCGACCAGGAATGGCAACCGACCGCGCGGCTGGAGGAAGGCATGGCGGCCGGCGCCATGGACATCGCCTGCGGACTGTCGCGCAACAAGGAGCGCGAGGCGAAATTCACGTATATCGAGCCGCCGCTGTTCCCGGTCCGCTATTTCCTGGTGGCGCGCGCCGACGACAACGTGCGGATCGACAGTTGGGACGACGTGCGCAGACTGGGCGACAACGGCGTCATCCTGATACCGCATCGCTTCGGCCCGATCGCCCGCTTGAAGGACATGGGCGGGTTGACCATCGACTCCGGCGCGCCCGATTCGAAAACGAATCTGCTGAAGCTGGTGGCCGGCCGCGGCCGCTTCTACTACCATCGCTCGCCCGGCATCGTGTCCGAGATCCGCAAGGCCGGCGTCGAGGACAAGGTGAAGATACTGCCGACGGTCATGGACCGGCAGCTGTTCTACATGGTGGTCGGCAAGTCGGTCGCGCCGGACGCCGTCGAGAAACTGCAGCGCGCGATCGCCGCGCTGGAAAAGAGCGGCGAGCTCAAGCGGCTGATCGACAAATGGAATGAAGAATGACGCGACATTCCTTTTCGGCGTATCCGGTTTCCATCAAGGGCGTGCTGCAGGCCCCGGGCGGCGAAGTCGTGCTGCTGCTCAACGAGCGCGCGGAATGGGAATTGCCGGGCGGACGGATCGAGCCGGACGAATCGCCGCCGGAATGCCTGGCGCGCGAAATCGCCGAGGAGCTCGGATTGCAAGTCACGGTCGGCGAACCGCTCGACAGCTATCTGTTCGACGTCGTTCCCGGCAAACGGGTGTTCATCGTGACCTACCGTTGCGCGCTGGCCGGCGAATTCGCGCCGGCGATCAGCCATGAACACAAGCGCATGGGCTTGTTCGCCGCGCACGCCCTGCCCGCGAATCTGCCGCCCGGATATCGCCGCTCGATCGCGGCTGCCTGCCTCAATAGCTCAGATCGTCGACAGGCTTCTCCAGGCGGCCGCCGATGATGCGCTCGATCGTGGCGCCGACGACGTCGATGTCGTTGTCGAAGCTGCCGTGCGTAGCCTTGACCGTCGTCTTTTCGTCATCGACGCGGACATGCGCATCGCACAGCGAGAGCTGACTTTCCGCGCGCGGCAGCATCGTCGGCGTGACGCTCTGCGGCACGTCGCCGTTCCAGAAGAATTCCTGCCAATCCTGGAGCCCGGCGAGCGTGTCCTTGTGCCAATGCTCCGTGTTGCGCTTGCCGCCTTCGAACGCGGTCGCCAGGCCGAGCAGCGGCGTCTTGTGGCGCCGCTCAAGCGCGCGCGAGACGAGGTAAAGCAGCGATTTGCAATACGGGCCGACCGTGTCGTCCAGCTCGCGCGCTTCCGATAGGACATGCAAACGGAAGGCGTCGCGCGCGAGCAACGGGCTTCCGCCCAGCGCCGGCAATTTGTCCGCCATCGCCGGCTTGTAGTGCCGAAGCGCGAAATCGATGTCGCAGGCTGGCGCATACAGGGTGCAGCTGGCGACCGGGACGGGCGGGAGCGACGAAGCGCCGCCCAATTCCTGGAGCAGGCGACCGAGGACGAAGGAACCGGCGGAGTGACCGACCAGGTGGATTTCAAGGCCGTCCACCTCCTCGCGCAGACGGCGCAGATGCATGGCCAGCGCATCGATGCCGCGACCGTCGTCCTGGCCGAATTGCACGTTCTCCTTCATCTCCGACCACATGCTGCGGGCGAGCACGTTGCGCGCCAGCACTTCGATGGTGCGGTCCCAGGCTTCGTTGAGCAAGTCGCCGAGGCCGCAAGCCGGCGCGGCGACGCCGAGTTCCTTGACCGCCTGGTCGGACAGCATGGCGGCCAGCGTCTCTTGCCAGCCGCTCTTCCAGGTCACGAAGATCGGATAGACGCCGTTTTCGCGGAAATACGGCGCCATGACGCGGATGCGGCGAATCGAATCCTGCTCGTCGTTGAGGCCGCCGTGGGCATAGATGACGACCCGGCGCTGGCGGCTTCCGGCGAGCCACCGCTTCGGCACTTCATAGCAGACATGCCGCGCCGCCGCCGCGGCGTCCTCGACGAAAGGCAGGCGGTTCAAGAGCAAGCCGTCGTTGCCGGTGATCAGCGCATGCAGATAGGCCTCGTCCTCGGTCAGCGCGTCGCCCTTGTTCTTGAGCGGATCGTCGCCGGCCAGCCAGCCGGGCACGCCGGCGACGGTCGCCTTTTCCGATTGGAAGACATAGCGGCGCGGCGACCTGAGTTCCTGGCCGCGCTGCTGCCCGCGCACGATGCGCGCCACCGGCACGCCGAGCCCGATCACCCAGGCGTCGGTGCCGTTGCACACCCAGTCTTCATAGCTCAGCACGGCGAACCCGTCGGCGCCCCAGTCGCGGCCCCAGGAATTCTGCACGACGAAACCGCGCTCGTTGTAGCCGACCAGCGCGAATGCATGGCCGCCGATGCGCTTGCCGTCGGTGAACTCGATCTCCGGCAGGCCGGCATGATCGCGCACGCCGGCGCTCTCCGGCACCTCGCTCCAGCCCTTGTGGACATAAGCGGATACATAGATGGCGCCGGTCTGCGCGATCGCCGCCTGCATATCGACCACCGACTCGCGGTCGATACGGTAGTAAACGCCGAGCGGCCGCTTGACGGCATCTGCATCCCAGCCGTCTTCCGGCTGCCTGAATGCGTCGCTCGACGGCCACAGGGCCTCGAGGCAAACACCGTGCTTGTGCCACCCCTTGAGCGCGCCGCGGCAGCTCGACCCTTCATAATCCTCGCCCGGCCATTCGTCGTAGAAGCGCGCCAGGTGGTAAAGCATGCGGGCGCTGACCCGTTCCGCCCGCCGCATGTCCGCGCGGCGCCACAGCAGGTAGTTGACGACGCAAGCCAGGCCGTAGCCGGTGCAGGCGCCTTCGCGGCCCTGGTCGAGAATCAGGTCGGCACCGATATAGCCGGGCAGGATGCGTGCGATCTCCTCGTCGGCGGGAAAGCTGGGCGGCAGGCAATCGACGGCGGGGCGATACGGCAGGTCGCGCAGATCGGCGCGGTCCGGGCGCGCATCGAGGGTGACGGTTCGGCCGTTGAGCGTAGCGATGCTGGTAGGCATGGCGCGGTCTCCTTTCAGAATGATGAGGCAGGCGGGCGTAATGCAGGAAGAGCCGATTATTCACGCATAATTTCGTTTTGTCTGCCTGCGACGGGAGACACGGTGGGGCGGCTTCGGTTTTTCTTCCCTATCGGAAACTCCGGGAAAAATCATGAGTTGGATCGTCGTCAAATACCTGCTTACCGCGGCTGTCGTCGTGCTGGTCTCGGAATTCGCGAAACGCAGCGACAAGCTCGGCGGCTTCGTTGCAGCATTACCGATGGTGACGGTGCTTGCATTGATCTGGCTCTATATCGAGCGTCAACCGCAAGAGAAAATCGCGAATCACGCGTGGTACACCTTCTGGTACGTCGTGCCGACGCTGCCGATGTTCCTCGCCTTCCCCGCCCTGCTGCAGCGCCTCGGATTCTGGATGGCGCTGCTCGCCGGCGTCGCCATCACGGTCGTGTGCTTCGGTTTGTTCGCGCTGGCGGTGCGGCGCTTCGGCATCGACTTGCTCTGATTGCGATCGCCGGCAGGCCATGGCAAGATGCCGCCGTTCACCACTTCGGGAAGGTTGCCATGAAGAATACGATGCCGCAGCGCGCCGCGGAAATGCTGTTCCTCCCCTCGTTGCGCAGGCACGGCGACGCCGGATTGCTGCTGCTGCGCCTGCTGGTCGGCGCCTTCCTGGTCTGGGGGGTGGCGGACAACATCCTCAGCGCCGAGCGCATGCAGGAATTCGAAGCGTTCCTGGCGCGCTTCGGCTTTCCCTACCCCGCCGTCATGGCGCCGTTGTCGGTATGGGCCCAATTCTTCGTCGGCGCGGCCTTCGTCCTCGGTCTGCTCACGCGCTGGGCGGGCGTGATCTGCGCCGTCAATTTCATCGTCGCAATCGCGATGGTCGACGGCGCCCAGGGCATCCGGGCGGCATTCCCGTCGGCATGCCTGGTGGCGATCGGCGTCTATCTCGCGATGCACGGCGCGGGGCGCTACGGTCTCGACCGCCTGTTCGAGGCCCGCTTGGTGGGCGACGCGCGCCACTGACGGAGCGCGCCATGAAACATGCGGGGTCGGCCACTCTCTCATTGCTTGAACCCTTGCTGCGGCAATTGCGAACGTACGAGCGCCTCACCGAGCGCAAGCCCGGCACGTTTTACCTGAAATCGAAAGCTTTCCTGCATTTTCATGAGGATCCGGCCGGCATTTTCGCCGACGTCAAGCTCGACCTCGAAAATTTCACGCGCATGCGGGCTACCAGCAGCCTGGAACAATCAGCGTTGCTGGCCGCCATCGCTCGTTGCCTGGAACGCTGAACTCCGACGAAATGTTGTCGTGCGTCAAAAAAGAATGTCGGCAAGGAAAGGGATTTTTCATCTCTTGCCGCATTTTCATCTACACTCCCGCCTTGTGCAGTGATACCGGGATTGCCGGACAAGCACTACAATAGCCGTCCCGGTGGGTGCGGCCCCAGAACGGAGCCGCGTTCGACCAGCTTTTCCGAGCCGCGCCACACAATGGCCGGCCGCAAACAACAGTGGAGATCAACTCAATGAAGAGTCGTTTTGTTCTGAAGGCGGGCCTGCTCGCCCTGCTCGGCGTCTATGCGAGCGCCGCCATGGCCGCGAAAACCCTGGTGTACTGCTCGGAAGGCAGTCCGGAAGGCTTCAATCCCCAATTCTTCACCACCGGCACGACGGCCGACGCCGGCTCGGTGCCGATGTACAACCGCCTGGTCGAGTTCAAGATCGGCACCACCGAAATCATTCCGGCCCTGGCCGAATCCTGGGACATCTCGCCGGACGGCCTGGTCTACACCTTCAAGCTGCGCAAAGGCGTGAAGTTCCATGGCAACGCCAAGTTCAAGCCGAGCCGCGACTTCAACGCCGACGACGTGCTGTTTTCCTACCAGCGCCAGGCCGATCCGAGCCATCCGTTCCACAAGGTCACCGCCGGCCAGACCTATGCCTATTTCGAAGACATGGGCATGAACAAGATCGTCGACAAGCTGGAGAAGGTCGACGACTACACGGTCCGCTTCAAGCTCAAGCATCCGGAAGCGCCGTTCCTGGCCAACCTGGGCATGGATTTCATGTCGATCCTGTCGGCCGAATACGCCGACAAGATGAAGGCCGCCAACACGCCCGACGTGGTCGACCGCGAACCGATCGGCACCGGCGCCTTCCAGTTCGTCTCCTACCAGAAAGACGCGATCATCCGCTACAAGGCGCACGACAAGTACTGGGAAGGCCGGCCGAAGATCGACAACCTGATCTACGCGATCACGCCGGACGCCTCGGTGCGCTACGCCAAGCTGAAAGCCGGCGAATGCCACGTCATGGCGTTCCCGAAACCGGCCGACATCGAGTCGATGAAGAAGGACCCGAACATCAACCTGCTGTCCCAGGAAGGCTTGAACATCGGCTATATCGCCTTCAACGTCGAGAAAAAGCCGTTCGACAACAAGATGGTGCGCCAGGCGCTGGCGATGGCCGTCGACAAGCAATCGATCCTGAAGTCGGTGTTCCAGGGCGCCGGCCAGCCGGCCAAGAATCCGCTGCCGCCGATGATGTGGGGCTACAACGACAAGGTCAAGGATTGGCCGTACGATCCGGCCAAGGCCAAGGAAATGCTGGCCAAGGCCGGCTATCCGAACGGCTTCGAAGTCGAACTCTGGTACCTGCCCGTGACCCGCCCGTACAACCCGGACGGCAAGCGCATGGCCGAGCTGATCCAGGCCGACTGGGCCAAGATCGGCGTCAAGACCAAGCTGACCACCTACGAATGGGGCGAGTACAAGAAGCGCTCCAAGACCGGCGAGCAGCACGCCATGATGTTCGGCTGGTCGGGCGACAACGGCGATCCGGACAACTTCTTCGGCCCGATCCTGTCCTGCGACTCGGCCAAGTCCGGCGGCAACGTCGCGCGCTGGTGCAACAAGGAGTTCGAAGACCTGTTCCAGAAGGCCAAGCGCATGGCGAAACAGGCCGACCGCGCCAAGCTGTATGAAAAGATGCAGGAAATCGCGCACGAGGAAATGCCGAAACTGCCGATCGCCCATTCCCTGCGCTACACCCCGGTCCGCAAGGAAGTGATCGGCTTCAAGATGGATTCGACGGCCCACCACTATTTCAAGTACGTGGATCTGGCGAAGTCGAAGTAATCCGCCTGGGCTGGCTTTCCTCCCTCGTTTTCGCGGGAGGAAAGAGGCTGCGGACCGAAGCGCGCGGCACGCCGGAAATCACGGCCTGCCGCGCGATTGCTATGTATAATCGCGTCCCATCGCCCGGCATCCGCCCATCAGGCGCGTGCCCGGAGCAACAATCCCCAGAATAGGATAGGCGCAATGTTTGGATTCCTCCTGCGCCGGGCGGCGTTGGTCATACCGACGTTCCTCGGCATCACCCTGCTGGTGTTTTCCCTCATCCACATGATTCCCGGCGACGCCGTCGAGGCGATGTCGGGCGAACGCGGCATGACGGAAGAGCGCTATGCTGCGCTGCGGCATGAGTTCGGCCTGGACAAGCCGCTCTACGTCCAGTATCTCGACTATCTCGGCAACGTCGTGCAAGGCGATCTCGGCCGCTCGATCGTCACCCATGAACCGGTCCTGCATGAATTCCTGGCCCTGTTCCCGGCGACGCTCGAACTGTCCCTGTGCGCCATCCTGTTCGCCATCCTGATCGGCCTGCCGGCCGGCATGCTCGCCGCCCTGAAGCGCAATACCGTGCTCGACTATTCAGTGATGGGTGTCTCGCTGACCGGCTATTCGATGCCGATCTTCTGGTGGGCGCTGCTGCTGATCCTGTTCTTCTCGGTCACGCTCGGCTGGACGCCGGTGTCGGGCCGCATGGACATCATCTTCGACCTGCCGCCGGTGACCGGCTTCATGCTGATCGACAGCCTGTTGTCGGGCGAGCAAGGCGCCTTCAAGTCGGCGGTCATGCACCTGATCCTGCCGACCGTCGCGCTGGGCACGATTCCGCTGGCGGTGATCGCCCGCATGACGCGCTCGGCGATGCTCGAAGTGCTGCGCGAGGATTACGTCCGCACGGCGCGCGCCAAGGGCCTGTCGCGCATGCGCGTGATCGGCGTGCATGCGCTGCGCAACGCGCTGATCCCGGTGATCACCGTGATCGGCCTGCAGGTCGGCACGCTGCTGGCCGGCGCGATCCTGACCGAAACCATCTTCTCCTGGCCCGGCATCGGCAAGTGGCTGGTCGAGGCGATCCATCGCCGCGACTATCCGGTCGTGCAAGGCGGCATCCTGCTGTCGGCCACCATCATCATCATCGTCAACCTGGTCGTCGACCTGTTGTACGGCGTCGTCAATCCCCGCATCCGCCACCACTGATCATGAGCTCCGTACCCGCAACCACGCAATCCTCCGCGCCGGCCGCGCCGCCGCATCCGCTGCGCGAACTCTGGAATTACTTCAGCCAGAACCGCGGCGCCGTGATCGGCCTGGCGGTGGTGCTGCTGATGGTCGTCGTCGCGCTGCTGGCCGACGTCATCGCGCCGCATTCGCCGATCGAGCAATACCGCGACTCCACGCTGGTGCCGCCGATGTGGCAGGCCGGCGGCTCCAGCCAGTTCATTCTCGGCACCGACCCGGTCGGCCGCGACATCCTGTCGCGCCTGATCCACGGCGCCCGCCTGTCGCTGGTCATCGGCCTGGTGTCGGTGTCGCTGTCGCTCGGCGCCGGCATCGTGCTCGGCCTGGTCGCCGGCTTCTTCCGCGGCAAGACCGAGATCGCGATCATGCGCTCGATGGACATCATGCTGGCGCTGCCCAGCCTGCTGCTGGCGGTCGCCGTCATCGCCATCCTCGGCCCGGGCCTGATGAACGCGATGTACGCGATCGCGATCGTGATGCTGCCGCACTATGTGCGCCTGACGCGCGCGGCCGCGATCGGCGAATTGTCGAAGGATTACGTCAACGCCTCGCGCATCGCCGGCGCCGGCACGCTGCGCCTGATGTTCAACACGGTGCTGCCGAATTGCGCGGCGCCCCTGATCGTGCAGGCCACGCTCGGCTTCTCGGCCGCCATCCTCGACGCCGCCGCGCTCGGCTTCCTCGGCATCGGCGCTCAGCCGCCGATTCCCGAATGGGGTTCGATGCTGGCCGGCGCGCTCGAATTCATCCAGAGCGCCTGGTGGGTCGTGACCTTCCCCGGCCTCGCGATCCTGATCGCCGTGCTCGCCTTCAACCTGATGGGCGACGGCCTGCGCGATGCGCTCGACCCGAAACTGAAACGGTAAGCTTATGGCACTGCTCGATATCCAAAACCTGCGCGTCGAGTTCGGCTCGACCGCCGCGCCGTTCACCGCCGTCGACGGCCTCGACCTGCAGATCCAGCCCGGCGAAGTCGTCGGCATCGTCGGCGAATCGGGCTCCGGCAAGAGCGTGACCTCGCTCGCCCTGATGGGCCTGATCGACTATCCCGGCCGCGTGAAGGCCGAGCGCATGGCCTTCGACGGCCGCGACCTGCTCAAGATGCCGGAGAAGGAACGCCGCAACATGCTGGGCAAGGACATCGCGATGATCTTCCAGGATCCGATGACCAGCCTGAATCCCTGCTTCACGGTGGCCTACCAGCTGATGGAAACGCTGCGCGTGCACGAGGGCAAGGCCTCCGACAAGGAATTGCGCGCCAAGGCGCTGGCCCTGCTGAAACTGGTCGAGATTCCCGACCCGGAACGCCGCCTCGATGCCTATCCGCACCAATTGTCGGGCGGCATGAGCCAGCGCGTGATGATCGCCATGGGCTTGGCCTGCAATCCGCGCCTCCTGATCGCCGACGAGCCGACCACCGCGCTCGACGTCACGGTGCAGGCGCAGATCCTCGAACTGCTGCTGCAGCTGCAGCGCGAACGCAACATGGCGCTGATGCTGATCACGCACGACCTGGCCGTGGTCGCGCAGACCGCGCACCGCGTCGTGGTCATGTATGCCGGCCAGGTGGTCGAGACCGGCACCGTGCCGGAAATCTTCAACGCGCCGCGCCATCCCTATACGCAAGCGCTGCTGGCGGCGCTGCCCGAACACAATATCGGCAAGACGCGCCTGCAGACCATCCCCGGCGTCGTGCCCGGCCAGTACGACCGTCCGAGCGGCTGCCTGCTGTCGCCGCGCTGCATGTACGCGACCGAGCAATGCCGCGCGGTCCGGCCGGCGCTCGACGGCGCGCCCGGCATGCAATCGCGCTGCCATTATCCGCTCGATGCCCAGGGCCGTCCCGGCAACAACTGGGAAGCGGCCAGGGATCAGGTCCACACGCAGGCGCAGGAAAGGGTTGCATGATGAGCACCACCAACGTACTTCTCGAAGCGAAGAACCTCGCGAAGCATTACCCGGTTTCGCAAGGCTTCATGAAACCGAAGGCCACGGCGCGCGCGCTCGACGGCGTGTCGTTCACGCTCACCGCCGGCAAGACGCTGGCGGTGGTCGGCGAATCGGGCTGCGGCAAGTCCACGCTGGCGCGCCAGGTCACGATGATCGAGGCGCCCTCCTCCGGCGAACTCTGGCTGTCCGGCACCAACATCACGCAAGCCGACAAGGCGACACTGAAGAGCGTGCGTTCGCACGTGCAGATGGTGTTCCAGAATCCGTATGCGAGCCTGAATCCGCGCAAGAAAGTCGGCGCCATGCTGGAAGAGCCGCTGGTCATCAACACCGACCTGCCGAAGTCCGGACGCGCGCAGAAGGCGCAGGCGATGATGGCCAAGGTCGGCCTGCGGCCCGAGCATTACGGCCGCTATCCGCACATGTTCTCGGGCGGCCAGCGCCAGCGCATCGCGATCGCGCGCGCCCTGATGCTCGATCCGAAAGTGATCGTGGCCGACGAACCGGTATCGGCGCTGGACGTCTCGATCCAGGCCCAGGTGCTGAACCTGATGATGGATCTGCAGCAGCAGACCGGCGTGTCCTACCTGTTCATCTCGCACAACCTGTCGGTGGTGGAGCACATCGCCGACGAGGTGCTGGTCATGTACCTCGGCAAGATGGTCGAGCACGGCACCAAGCAGCAGGTGTTTTCCAAGCCGCTCCATCCGTACACGCGCGCGCTGTTCGCCAGCACGCCGCGCATCGATCCTGCGCAACGCCAGCAGAAGATGATGCTGCCCGGCGAACTGCCGTCGCCGCTCAATCCGCCGCCCGGCTGCGCCTTCAACAACCGCTGCCCGCATGCGACCGAGCGCTGCCGCTCCGAGGTGCCGCTGCCGCAAGCCTTCGAAGGCCGCATGGTGGCTTGTCATCGGGTGGCGGAGATCGCCTGAGGCCGAGAATCGCGGCCGGCCCCGCCGGCCCGATTGAGATTCATTTGACCGGCGGCGGCGCGCCGGCCGCCACGTTCAGGGTCGAGACTTCGCGCAGGTAAGCCTCGTATTGGCCGTTCGCCTTGAGCTTCTTCAGGCCCTTGTTGAATTCCTCGATCAACTTCCGATTCGCCGGATTTTTCTTGCTCAAGAGCAGATGCAGCGGTTCGCTGTACAACGGCCGCGCATCGTAGGCCAGCCGGTGGATCTCCGGCGCGGAGAAATGCTTCTTGAGAAGAGCGATGGCGACGCGCTTATCGATCGGAAAGGCGTCGATACGGCCGGCCAGCAGCTTGCGGAAATTCTGCTCGTCGGACGGTACGCCTTCCGCCTGCAACTGCCCGTTCTTGAGGGCGTCCATGAATTCGTGGCCGTAGAAATATTCGTTGGTGATGCCGAGACGATACTTTGCGAGATCGCCGATCGACGACCACGCGAACGGCGCATCCTTCAAGTGGAAAAACACATATTGCGAATCGAGAACCGGTTCGCTGAAATAGAAATCGCGCTCGCGGTCCGCGCTCTTGAGCCAGGTCGCGGCGCCGTCCCATTCCCCGATCCTCGCCAGATCGAGCGCGCGCCGCCAGGGAAAGAAACCGTACAGCACGCCGATGCCCTGCAGCCGGAACGCCTCGGCCACGATATGCGATGCCACGCCGTAATGCGGCGCCTCCTCCGAATGATAGGGCGGCCACTCGCCGTTGGTCAGGCGTACGACGCTCTGCGCGTGCGCCGCGAGCGGCACCGCCAGCAGCAGCGCCGCCGCGACGATCGACAGCACACGGCAGAAACCCATTCTCACGGCATTTCCTCTTTGGCCAAGGCTCCGAGCCGGGGAGTTTCAAGGGGTTATTGCCGGTAAGTCAATATTTCCCGGCCGCTCGAAGCCACCTTTAGTATCGTTGATTCCCGGCAGGAAGTCATAACCGAGGCGGCAAAGGCGAAGGGCCTCGCCCGGCGAGCGGCGCGCTGTTGCGGAAATGCGCCGTTGCTCGCACGGCGATAGGATTTTTCGGAGGCGCGCATTACCATTGTTCAACAGCCGATGCTTTCGTTCAATCGGCTGGCCCGCGCCGGCAAGGTCATTCAATCGTCACAGGAGGCATCGATGCGGCTCCGGTTCGACACCAGCCTGACCTGCCTTTCCGTCCTGCTTCTTTGCGCGCTTCCGGTCGCGGCCCAGGAAATGCCGCCCCAGCCGCAAGTCGTGACGGTGCTCGGCCAAGGGCAGACGCGCCAGGTGCAGAACATCACGCGCGACGACCTCGCCAAGGCCCTGCCCGGCACCAGCCCGCTCAAGCTGCTCGACAAGCTGCCCGGCGTTCAATTCCAATCGGCCGATGCCTTCGGCGCCTATGAATGGTCGATCAGCTTTTCGATCCGCGGCTTTTCGCAAAGCCAGCTCGGTTACACGCTCGACGGCGTGCCGCTCGGCGACATGAGTTACACCAACAACAACGGCCTGCACATCAGCCGGGCCATCGCCGCCGAAAACATCCGCCAAGTGACGGTATCGCAAGGCGCCGGCGCGGTCGGCACCGCATCGACCAGCAACCTGGGCGGCACGGTGCAATTCCTGTCCGCCGATCCGACCGACGAACCCGAACTGTTCGGCGAGCAAACCGCCGGCAGCGGCGGCAGCCATCGCAGCTTCGTGCGCTGGAACAGCGGCCGCCTCGCATCCGGCACCAAGGCTTACGTGAGCGCGGCACACCTGTATGCCGACAAATGGAAGGGCGACGGCGGCCAGCACCAGGATCAGTTCGACGCCAAGCTCGTGCATCCCTTCGGCCCGCACCGGCTGACAGCCTTCTACCATTACTCCGACCGCAAGGAGACCGATTACCAGGACATGTCGCTCGACATGAAAGCGCGCCTCGGCTGGGACTGGGACAACTACGCGCCGAACTTTCAGGCCGCGCTCGACAAGGCGCGCAGCCCGGAATGCACGACCGATTACCGGTACACCTGCGACGACGCCTACTACCTCGGCCACGGATTGCGGCGCGACGACCTCTCCGGCGTCGCGCTCGATCTGCATCCCGCGCCCGGCCGCTCGCTGACGATGACGGCCTATCATCACTCGAACCAAGGCCAGGGCCACTGGTACACGCCATACACGCCGACTTCGCCGGCCATGCCGCTATCGATCCGCGCCACCGAATACCGCATCAGCCGCAACGGCGTCGTCGCCACGGCGAAATGGGAAGCCGGCAACCATGCGCTGGAAGCCGGCTACTGGGGCGAAGCGAACAACCACGACCTGTTCCGCAATTTCTACCCGGTGACCGGGCCGGAAGACACGCTGCGCTTCCTGTCCGATCCGTTCGCCACCGCCTACTACCAGGTCTTCCATACCAGGACGGCGCAATTCCATCTGCAAGACACGATGAGCTTCCTGGACGATGCCCTGACCGTCAACCTCGGCTTCAAGTCGCCGCGGGTACGGATCGATGCGGCCTCGCCGGTCGGCGGCCGGGCCGCCGGCACGATCGAGGCCCGGAGATCCTTCCTGCCGCAAGCCGGCGTGCGCTACGAATTCGCCCGAAACCATGAAGTCTTCACGTCCGCCACCAAAAACATGCGCGCCTTCCAGACCGGGTACTCCGGCCCGTTCCAGCAGACGCAGCCCGCATTCGATCGCGGCGCCGGCACGCTCAAGCCGGAAACCGCCGCCACATTCGACCTCGGCTACCGCTATACCGGCCGCACGCTGACCGGCTCGCTGGCGCTCTATCGCGCCGACTTCAGCGACCGCCTCACCACCGTCGCGCTGTGCGCCGGCATCATCGGCTGCCCGAACAGCGTGGTCAACGTCGGCAAGGTCCGCTCGGCCGGCATGGAAGCCGCCCTCGTGTGGAGCTTCCGGCCGCGCTGGACCTGGTTCGGTTCCCTCACCCGCAACGATTCGAAATACAGGTCGGACTATGTCGACGGCACCACGACCGTGCGCACCAACGGCAAGCGCGTCGTCGACACGCCGAGGACGATGTTCACGACCGAGCTCGGCTACGACAACGGCGCGTGGTTCGGGCGCGCGCATGCCAAGCATGTCGGCAAACGCTATTACACCTATCTGAACGACGCCGAGGTGCCCGCCTACCGGGTGGTGTCGCTCGCCGGCGGCTATCGCATCAAAGCGCTCGGCGCCTTGCGCGACGTCGCGCTCGAGGCGCGCATCGAGAACGCGCTCGACCGCCGCTACTTCAGCACCGTCGGCACCAACGGCTTCGTGGCCTCCGACCCGGGCGGCACCTACGCCACCTTGCAGACCGGCGTGCCGCGCCAGTTCTTCCTCACCTTCAGCGCCAAGCTCTAAGATCATGTACACCTGGCTACGTCGACTGTTTTCCCATCCCGCACCCGCCGCGCCCGCGCGTCCGGTTCCGGCGCCGGCACCCGAGGAATCCGCGCCCGCCGCCGCGGCCCCGCCCTGCCCGCCTTCCAAGCCGTCGATGCTGTCGGCCTTGCAGCGCGCCGACGTCAACGGCAACTTCACCAACTGGCTGTTCGACGACCGCAACGAGGCGGAATCGTTCACCAACCCGCTCGAAAACAGCATCCTCGCGGCGCTCACCGACATCCTGAATTCCAAGCAGTCCGGAGCCAACCTGGTGCGCCGCATGCCGGGCGTGATTCCGCAATTGCTGCAGAAGCTGCGCAGCGACGATTTCTCCGGCGCCGAACTGGCGCGCATGATCTCGCACGACCTGGTGCTGGTGGCCGGCGTGGTGCGCCTGGCCAACAGCGCCTTCTACAACCGCAACAAGCCGATCACCAGCATCGAGCAGGCGATCCTGGTGCTGGGCCAGACCGGGTTGCGGCAACTGATCACGAGCGTCGCCTTCAAGCCGATCATCGATCTCCATTCCGGCCATTTCACGAAGATGATGGCGCCGCGCCTGTGGGACCAATCGGAGAAATGCGCGATCGCGAACCGCCATCTGTCGGAAGGCGCCGGGATCGAACCCTTCGATGCCTTCCTGGCGGGACTGGCGCAGAATGTCGGCCTGATCGTGTCGCTGCGCGTGATCGACCAGATGGCCGGCGAATCCGACGCCGTCGGCTCCGAGAGCTTTTGCAATGCCTTGATCCGCTGCACGCACGGTCTGTCGTGCAGCATCGCCCGCGAGTGGCGCTTTCCGGCCGCCGTGCCGACGGCGATCGAGGAAGCCGGCAGCAACAAGAAATTCACCGAACTCTCGCCGATGGGAAGAATCCTCGTGGTCGGCGACTATCTCAGCAAGGTCGACATCCTGATCCGGCAGAAACGCCTGAACCCGGACGACGCGCGGCTCGTGAAAGGGTTGTCGGAGAGGGAAACCCACTGTCTGCAACTGTTGCGCGAGCTGCCCGACAGCCCGCCGATCGCCGATCTGCCGCCGGACCAGCAACAATAAGCGCCGCCCCGCACTGGGCGCGCACCGCCTCAATCCCAAAAACCCGGTTGCCGGCGCAGCCGGCTTTCATCGTGGTCTACCAGGCCTCGATCATCCGCTCACGCGGATCAGCTCAATTCCCAACTTTACCGAGGGCGTTTCAGGATACTCGAAGCTCATTTTGGCGTTCTCAGGACCAGGTTGACCGGCGCGGAGCATCGGTGTCGAACCGCGAGTTGGCGCAGGTCCGCTTCACGGGAGCGATTCCATTGGATCGTTCACCTACTCCAATACCTTCGCGACATCAACGATATCGATACCCTGAAGCTGGCCAAGCCAGGCGTCGAACCACGGTTTGTGCGAGACGCCGACAATGGACAGCACTCGCGCTCCTGGCTTTTCTCGAAACGTTTCGCGGATATTGGCCACCATCCGAAGATTGCGGATTTCCCAGCCGGCCACCCACATCTGCGGATAACCCTCCGGAGACTTGGCGCGCATGGCAATGCCGACATTGGTTTCGGCAAGCACCCGCAGTCCTTGCGGATCGTTGATGTAGCGATACAGCGGCAGCAAGTCAGCCGCCTGTCGAAGAATGTCTTCCTGCTTCAACCGCACTTTGAACTCGGCGTTGTCCGCGGCCCAAACCGCTTCCATCGCCCGGCCAAATGCCTTGGTATCGGGGACATCGATTCGATCGCCGGTATGGTTATCGACAGCATGAACCCGCTGCAGACCTAGCCGCGCCGCCAGGCGTGCGGCCAGCTGGTAATTTTCGTTGTTCGTCGATGCAATCCTTTCGAGGATCCCCACCAGCGCAGCATCCAAATCATCCTCGGCGCGGCGTTCATTTTCGGGAAGTTGCAGCCACTGCACATACGCCGATGCGCGATCATTCGCCGCCAGGAACAGAGCAGCCAGGCGCCGTCGCTGCGCGGGCGTCGGCTTCGGCGGCCACGCCTTAAGCATCTTTTCCACTTCAGTGATGGCGGCTGGAATATCCAAACCGGTAGCCGCCTTCGCGGCGTCGGTGGGAGCGCAGTAGTCTGGACCGTACTTTGCTGGATAACGAGAGGCCGTGTCGCACTCTTCACCGGGCTCGACTTCGATCGTGATGATATTGGGCCTGAACGCGGCCAGCCGATCGAGCAAGTTGTCCAGCGACGCCACATTGAAGCCTGCCGGCATGTATTTCAGGTGCACCGTACCCAGCACCAGGACTTGCGATCGCGGCCCGACCATGTCGCGATCGAGCTTCGTCAGATCGACCTGTGCTTGTACCGTGAATGGAAGGATCGCAATGCATCCCCATAACCGATTTATCCATTTACCCAAAGCGTGTTCCTCATACAGTGAGAATCGTCGATCTAACGCAGAGCCAACCTGCGAGCTACGAGGGGCGCAGCGCCGACGTAGAGAGTCCGGTCGAGCGCCGTGTCATACGTTTTTGAACGCAGCATGATAGCTGATGATTCCTGACTTATCACGGAGACAACCCGGTTGTAGCTCTACGACCATGAATGCTTCTTCCGGCGCTTCGTATTCGCAGCCTATGCCAAAGCGCGTTGAAGGCAAAAGCCGAAATGAGGGTAATAACGAGGGTGCCCCAAAACAACGACCGCGCCATACCCGAGGTCTTTGCACTGCTCAAGGCCGGCACGTACAAGGGCGGTGCCAATGGCCTTGTTCTGGCCGGTCGGCTCAACGGCTAAGCCTTTTCGGAGATTCACGATCTTGTTGGCATGCGAATAGGTTATCCCGCTTCCGAATGAGCTTACGCTGTCGGCCGCCATGACGATCCCACGTTGACTCTCACGGAAACCATTACGGTCATTGGCATCTTCCTAGACTCGACTGAGCGCGGCTTTGTACGCCCTGTTCCTCTCGCGCTTGCCGACTGAGAGCACGAGGACTGTGACTTTTTCGTCTTGAACTTGGTACACGAGGCGGTAACCGAGCGTGCGCAGCTTGATCTTGTACAGGTCGCGGCCCCCTCTGATAGCAGCGGCCGGGATGCGCGGTGTTTCGAGCCGCTCTGCGAGCTTGTTCTTCAGGTGCTCCCTGACGGCACCGTCGAGTTTCTTCCATTCGTCCAGGGCGTCCGGGTGAAAGGCGAGTTTATAGGTCATCCAGCGAGACCTCTACCGCGGCTTTGCCATCCGCCATGCGGGCTTCGGCGATCGAGAGCAGTTCGGCGTCTTCGAGGCGCTCGCAGATCACTTCCCATAGCTTGGCCGGGATCAGGTAGCCGACCGGCTTGTTACGGTTGAGCACGGCGACCGGCTCGTTGTCGGCCTTGTCGAACACGGCCATCGGGTTGGCTTTGAGTTCGCTGATGCCGACCGAAGTGGGAGCGAGAATGGCTTCCATGATGTTGCTCCAAAGAGAAATGCTGATACCTGCTTATTGATGGGTCCATCAATAGAGCCAATTGTAGCCCTATTTAAAGACCACATAAATGGTCTCCCCCTACTATTTCTGCGTGATATCAGCAATCTAGTGGGCAAACAGGGTCGCCATAAAGGAAATCCGGAAGATTGTTGCCGTGGTGCTACTTTTTTGAACCGTAATGAGGACAACAATGGCAACTTTTGGCAAGTTGGCGACTTGTCGGCGACTGTCCGCTCGATGGAGGAATTAGGCGGCCCTCTCCACCAGGAGGCCTCCTGGCACAAGAGCTTCAAACTCCCGCCTCTGCGCATCGCTAAAGGCTCGGTACGGTACCGGCAGGCAACCCTCTTGGAGCTCGATCATGTACGCCTGACTCAGCCGATGAACACAAGTAACTTTAGTCCACTCGCGGCTAGCAGTACGCCCCCTGGTTGTCCTGCGAAGCTCGATCCCCGAGAACTCGAATGTGCACCGGCCCATGCGCAGCTTCTTGAAAAGGAAGATTGGCGGCACTAACACGTAGAGGCAAAGACGTCTGACCGGCTTGGAGTCAAAGAGCCGGGAAATCCAGCCAGCGGCGGAACTCCCCCTGCCCGCGTCTGAAAGCGGAACAAACTCGTCGATAACACCCAAGTACTCGCGAAGCCCATAGACAACTTCGACGCGTACACATGTGGACGTGTGCGGCATGAGACGCCTACCGTTCGAGACAACCAGCGGCGAAGCCGCCTGTGTTGATTGATGGGATGGACTCCCCCTGTCTTTTTGCGCCAAAGTAAGCGCACTGGTCAACGTGGGGACGGGGATCAGTCAACAAAAGGAGTCCACCATGCATACTACTACCGTAGCCGTTGACCTGGCCAAATCCGTATTCCAACTCGCTGTCGCCGATGCCTCCTGGCGCGTCATCGAACAGCATCGCCTCACACGCGCCCAGTTCGAGCGCTGGTTTATCAACCGCAACGTCTCGCTCGTGATCATGGAAGCCTGCGGCTCGGCGCACCACTGGGCACGCACCTTCAATGCCATGGGCATCGACGTCAAGCTGCTTCCCGCCGCTTACATCCGCGCCTACGTCAAGCGCAACAAGACCGATGCCGCCGACGCCTGTGCGCTGCTCGAAGCCGCCCGTTGCGCCGACATCACGCCGGTCAAGATCAAATCCGTCGAGCAGCAGGCCCTCCAAGGGCTGCATCGTATCAGGTCGCTTTGGATGGCCACACGCACGGCCAGAATCAATGCACTGCGCGGATTCTGTCGGGAATTCGGTATTTCCGTTGCGGCTGGCAGCCGCAACGGCATAGAACAAATCAGTCGGGTACTGGCTGATCCCGGCTCTGCCGTTCCGGCGCTTATCCGCAGCACCATGAAGCTGCTCATTGAAGAAATCCGCCTGCTCGAAGCACGCGTTGCGCAGCTCGAGCGCGAACTGACGGCCCTGGCCAAACAATCGCCTGCGTGTACCACATTGCTGTCGATTCCTGGCATCGGTCTGTTGACGGCCACTGCCATGGTGGCCGCCACCAGCGGCAATGTCGCGCACTTCAAGGATGCGCGACACTTCGCCAGTTGGTTCGGACTGACACCGAAGGAACATTCGTCTGGCAGCACCAGGAATTTGGGGCGCATTTCCAAGAAGGGAGATCGCTACCTGCGCATGTTGCTCACGCACGGTGCCCGATCGGTACTCCGTGCCGCGAGCGTTGCCAGGACGACTGGGCGGCAAGTCGACGGACTGCGCGCCTGGGCGCTTGACGTACAGGCCCGCGCCAACTGTGAATTTTCGCCCATATGGAGCCATTTCGTTTTCGGCGTAAAGGAGCCAGCAAATTTTCGCCGTAATGGCGCCACCGGATTTCCGGCATAAAGGCGCCACTGCATTTTCGGCGTAAAGGAGCCAGTCGATTTTCGGCG
>DASPLX010000010.1:0-198018 GCA_035627375.1 Paucimonas sp.
GCATCGACGAACAGGCCGACGCGTTCGTCACGCATTTGACCAGCTTGTCGAATCGAATGGCACTGCAAACCTCGGGCGTATTATCCGAACATTTTTGGTTGCAACGCGTTTTATCAAAATATTTTTGCGGACCTGCTTAGCTCTTGAATGGTGAGCTTCAGATATCTGAGTTCCTGAGGAATGTCTACATCCGCCTTGAAGTCCTCAAAGTACTTCGTCACCTCGTTTCCTCTTACCACGTACGTCAGCACGGGGCGACCGGCGAGAAAATCTCGGCGCACAAGCTGAACCAATTCGTCGATGGCTGCAGAATTCAGGCGAATGGAGCCAAGGGTGATGTTCGAGGAGTAGATCTGCTCGGGCACTGTTCCGGAGTGACCGCTGCCCTGGTCAGTCTTCCCTGGGTCGTGAGGGAATGCTTGAAACGTCCCACAGGAGCCAAGCGAAGTCGACCACTTTCCTCGCAAACTTCCCTCCGAGGTTAGGTCGGCTTCGGCGGTGAGATTACCAAGCTCCGTTCCAGGCTCCGCCTGCAGGGGGATGCCCACAAGGCGGAGTCTGCCATCGAACTCCCCGGTCACATGGTAGACGGCGATGCCGAACTGCGTGTCCATAAAGTGGAGAGTGCCGCTGACCGTCGGCCCATCCGACTCTAGGTCAAGGAACAGGTTGCCTGTGTTCGTTCCGTAGACGTGTCCCGCCCAGAGCTTTCCGAGAGTTGCCATCTTTTTGTGTGCCCTAACGATTATGTTGACTGGCGCGAAGCGTCGGTGTCGAGTGATGAGATGGGCTCCCTCTGTCTTTTTGCGCCACAGCAAGCGCACTGGTCAACGTGGGGACGGGGATCAGTCAACAAAAGGAGTCCACCATGCATACTACTACCGTAGCCGTTGACTTGGCCGAATCTGCATTTCAACTCGCAGTCGCCGATGCCGCCTCACGCGTCATCGAACAACATCGCCTCACGCGCAGCCAGTTCGAGCGCTGGTTCATCAACCGCAATGTTTCGCTTGTCATCATGGAGGTCTGCGGCTCGGCGCACCATTGGGCTCGCCAGCTCAACGCTCTCGGCATCGATGTTAAGCTCCTTCCGGCTGCCTACATTCGCGCCTCCGTCAAGCACAACAAGACCGATGCTAGGCGTCCAGCAAGCCCCGACTGAGGGATTCTCATGCAAGGCGTTGGATGTCGCCTATCCGTAGCGTCGTGTCAATGACTTCGAGTGTGAATGTCGCGGAGCCTGGCAGACCATCCGCATCAATGTAGTTCAGCGTCGCGATGGAAGTGACGTCTTCGGTCTTTTTGAAGGACAGATTCATGATTTCACCATTCGGGACAAGAGCAAGATTGTGGTGTGATAGCTGTCCCAGCGGCGGCGCGAACTGCATACGCAGTTTCGTTGCGGTGTTGCCAACATTCACGACCTTAAGCTTGAACTCAATCTCCGACCCACTGCGGATCGTCGAAGACAGTTGGGGAACGAACTTTGGACGCGCCGCATCGCGTCTTCGCTCTCTTTCTTCTTCCAGCGCGCGGAGTTCCTGCTTCATCTGCTCGCGGCTGACCGCGACCAACTCGCTTTGCTGAACGACAGACGCGCGCAGCTCTTCCGCTTGGAGCTTGAGCGCCTCTGTACTGTGGCGAAGTTCTTCACCCTGCTGCAGGTAGCCTAAGACGAGCCAGAGAAACGCCAGAGGAGCAAAGAAGCCAGCAAAGAAGTCGCCCCAGGCGTTCAGTTCAGAAGGGCGATTCTGAGTGAACGCCAAGTAGGCTGCTAATGTGAGCCATAGAACCGTCAACACGATGCCAAGCATGAAGCGCTTGTCCTTCATTCAGCGATCTCCGTCGGATTGCAGTTCGGGCGCCTGACGTTCGACATGAACGGCACGGCCCGACCTACCGGGACATGTCCGCTCGATGGAGGGGGTAGGTGCGTGCATCGAACTCAGAGCCACACGAACGACAGCGCGGGCCAGACAACTGCGCCAGCCACGATAAACAGAGTAAGGAACAGCGAGGCGTACCAGCGAACACCGAGTTGAACTGCATTCGGCAGTTTGCCAATGAGCGTGCTGCCCGGCTGCAAGTTGCCGCGTTCCGGGTGAAACCAGACGCATGCGCAGAGCAACGCCCAAGGCGCGAGGATCACCGGACCAGCGAGCATGCTGGCGACCGCGACGACCTGCACTGAACCGTACCAGAAGGCAGCCAAGAGCAGCGCCATACCAAGCAACGAGATGACAAGGAACCACCAGCGGCGAGCGAACCAACGGGCGGCTGTTCGCGTGAAGAAACTCGGGGGCATGGCGACAAGCACCTAACGTAACAGTTCACCAGCGCCGAAGGCGTCGGTGTGCAACAGCATGTTAAATGGCTGCGCGTTGTATCGCATCTCTATCCTCATTTGGAAAGTGTTTCCAAGTGGTGTTCTCACCTAACTGCAGATCTACGTTCATTTCGTCCCGGACAACCTTCACAATGTGCTCGAACCACTGCGCGTACTTTCCATCCTTTTGGGTAGAGAACTTAAACGTCTTTCGATCAGGGTCCCAATAAACGCCTGTTGCTGCACGATATACATACTGGTATGAAGGTTTGCCGCCGCTCTCCAACTGAAGCAAGAGCTCTCCATCCTCCAAAAGCTCTACGGTCGATATCACTTCCGTATTCATCGATGTAGCCATTTAATGGTACTTATCCGGACAGGAAGAAGCTGATAAGCACTGTCCGGTATCCGTTGCGAACCCGCATACTACCTAGGCCATTTGAAAATTGTCGACTTATACGGACAGCTAAAAGTCTCCGAAAGGTGGACAGCCGTGTTAATCCGTAAGTTGATGTACAAGTGTAGAGATAAATTATCCTGTGAGCAACAAAGTAGCAGTTCTTTACTGTCTGAACGACTGCTTTCCGAATAGAACACAAATGTCCGGATTTGGCCGAATCGAGAAGTTCGGCAGTTTCAAGTTGCGATGAAATCTGACATCACGCAACAGATCACATCGCGGTTACTACATATGAATATTCTGCGTTGTGGTCGTCGCGGAATGAAATGAACTCTTCAACTGCACGTGGCGCGTCACGCCGTGCGCTTCCAATACGACATCATGCCCTGAGCGATCGATCGACGGCTGCGATACTTCAAGCGTTGCTCCGTGCCCGAGCTATGAGTATTTCAGCAATTCACCGATCAATAGATGTTCGAGCAGCCGTTCCCTGTAGAAGGACTGGTGAGTGTCCAGGCTCATCAGTCAGTGGTTGGCGGGCGACGTCGCCGCGCGAGGTTCGTCATCAAGGAAACCGAGCTTGCGAGCTCGTTCCACGGCTTCGGCTATCGCTTGACGCACAAGACGTTCCACCGTTTCGCTATCACGCAATTTTTCGGCGATGGGGTCGTTCAGATCGATTGAATCATGTTCCATGTTGATACCTCAAAAATCCGAGTCGATTCATTCATGCCGCCTTCCGCGACTATTCTGGTGTTGGAAGAATCCGAATTGTCGAATATGCGCCAGTTGTCGGCGATGGGTAGGTATAGCGAGCGGAAATTTTGTGCACTACGTGTGTAGCGGCGTTCGATCACATCAGGAGGTATTGTATGACCACCCATCTTCGCGCGTAAACTCACGCGCTGCTGTGCCAAGGCAACGCTTTCCAGCCAAACAAAGAATATATCGACGCGGTAGCCTTGCGCTTTCAGGTTGGCCAAAAAAACGGAAAACGAGCGACTCGATAGCGTCGATTCGAAGGCGAAGCTCTTGCCGGAATTAGCCAACTCTTGCATACGTTTGAGCATGATGCGGCCAGCTTCGAATGCAGCTCCTTCCGGATTGAATGCGGAAAGGCCGGCTGCAATTTGGTCGGCATTCACGAAATCGGGGATGGCGAGATAGTCGCGCAAGATCAGTGGGGCGATAGTCGATTTGCCTGCGCCATTGGGGCCGCCGATCACGATTACATGTGGTTGGGACATGCTCTTTTTCAGTTCACTTCACATAGCGGATCGTGACGCATCATGTAGTCTTCCTCTTTACGGCTTTTCGTATCGGAATACCGCCATAATGGAGTTACTTTGAATTCCTTGGTCGGTGCCTACTCTGTCACTACGAAGAAGAACAACGCCATCGCCTGTCGCTTGCTTAACCAAATCTGCTACTTGCGAACGATTAAATTTACCGAAAATGAGGTTGTCGAACGGATCGTCGGACCGGATCTGGGAGATAACGCCAATCACGCGGAAAGTTTTGTCTGGTTCGCCCTTAATCCAGAATTCAATCCCTTCGGTGGTTTCTACAGCTCCACCCTTTCCGGTAAGTATCGTAGGTTCTCCTCGCCAAGGCGTGAACTGCGTTTCGGTACCTATCATTGCAGCACAACCAGCCAATGTAGTGACTAAGGTTATCGCAATGCCGATGGTCTTCCAATGCAGATTCCAAGAATGCTGAGGCAGAGCTTTTCGCTTCATTCTAATTTCCTCCCAACTTCTATAAGCCTCGCGAACTGCTATTTCCCCCAACTATCCTTCAACGTAACCACCCGATTAAACACCGGCTTCCCAGGCGCCGAATCCACCCGATCCGCGACAAAATACCCATGCCGCTCGAACTGGAACTTGTCATCGCCCATCGCCTTCGCCAGCCCATGTTCGAGATAAGCCGTAATCACTTCCTTCGAATTCGGATTCAGGAACTGCTTGAAATCCTTCCCGCCCGCATCCGGATTCGGATCGGTGAACAGGCGGTCGTACAGCCGCACCTCGGCTTCCAGCGCATGCGTCGCGCTGACCCAGTGGATCGTGCCCTTGACCTTGTAGTTGGCGCTGCCTTCCGTGCCTGATTTGCTGTCGGGGAAGTAGTTGCAATGGACGGCGACGATCTTGCCGTTCTCGTCCTTGTCGCAGCCGGTGCATTCGACCACGTAGCCGTATTTCAGGCGCACCTTGTTGCCGGGGAAGAGGCGGAAGTAGCCCTTGCTCGGTTCTTCCATGAAGTCTTCCGCTTCGATCCACACTTCCTTGGTGATGGGGAAGGTGCGCACGCCGCGCTCCGGGTGGTGAGGGTGCACAGGGGCGCTGCATTCTTCCCGCAGCTCGTCGGGGAAGTTGTCGATGATGAGTTTCAGCGGGCGCAGCACGGCGATGGCGCGCGGGGCTTTCGGGTCGAGGTCGTCGCGCACGGCGGCTTCGAGCATGCCGTAGTCGGTCCAGCCGTCGGACTTGGTGGTGCCGGTGCGGTCGCAGAACAGTTGCACCGATTCCGGCGTGAAGCCGCGGCGGCGGATGCCGACGATGGTGGGCATGCGCGGGTCGTCCCAGCCGTCGACGATCTTTTCCTCGACCAGCTGGCGCAGCTTGCGCTTGCTGGTCACGACGTAGGTCACGTTCAGGCGCGCGAATTCGTATTGGTTCGGCAGCGGTTTCTTGAAGAAGCCGCCTTCGGCCAGGCGTTCGAGCAGCCAGTCGTAGAACGGGCGGTGGTCCTGGAATTCGAGCGTGCAGATCGAGTGCGTGATGTGTTCGATCGCGTCTTCGATCGGGTGCGCGTAGTCGTACATCGGGTAGATGCACCATTCGTCGCCCGTGCGGTGGTGGTGCGCGTGGCGGATGCGGTAGATCGCCGGGTCGCGCAGGTTCATGTTGGGCGAGGCCATGTCGATCTTGGCGCGCAGGATGTGTTCGCCATCCTTGAATTCGCCGGCTTTCATGCGGCGGAACAGGGCCAGCGATTCCTCGGGCGTGCGGTCGCGGTAGGGCGAGTTCTTGCCGGGCTCGGTGAAGCTGCCGCGGTTGGCGGCCATCTGTTCGGCGCTCTGGCTGTCGACGTAGGCGTTGCCGGACGTGATCAGGTATTCGGCCATCGCGTAGAACTTGTCGAAGTAGTCGCTGGCGTAATAGAGGTGGTCGCCCGCGCCTACGTCTCCCTTGTGTTTCCAGGTGAAGCCGAGCCATTGCACCGCGTCGAGGATGCTGTCGACGTATTCCTGCTCTTCCTTCTCCGGGTTGGTGTCGTCGAAGCGCATGTGGCAGACGCCGCCGTAGTCGCGCGCCAGGCCGAAGTTCAGGCAGATCGATTTGGCGTGGCCGATGTGCAGGTAGCCGTTCGGCTCGGGAGGGAAGCGCGTGATGACGGTCGGCAGGGCGTTGCCGTTCGGGTCGGTGCGGCCGGCGTGCTTGCCGGCGGCGAGGTCGGCGTCGATGATGCCGCGCAGGAAGTTGGAAGCGGGCGCTTCGGTCGTGGCCGGCGCCGATTTGTTGTCGGTGGTCATGAATACGGTTAGGAAAGAGCCGGTTTGGCCGGGGTTATCGTGGAATCGCGCCATTTTACCGTAGCGAACTTGTTTGCCCCACCGCGACGGCTTGGGGGCTTGCGCTGCGTCGGGCTTGCAATTTAAATAGAATGCGTTTATATTGAATATAAATGAACTCTACTTAAATTTGAGATGGCCTCGAGAACCTACGACAACTCGACGCGCAAGGAGGCGCAAGCCCAGACCATCCAGCGCATCATCGGCGCGACTGTCGAGTTGCATGCCGAGAAAGGCGCGTTGGCGACCAGTCATGCCGAGATCGCGGAGCGCGCCGGCGTATCGGTCGCGACCGTGTACAAGCATTTTCCGAACCGCAGTGCGTTGTTGCCGCATTGCATCGGGGCGGTGGCGGAAAGCGCGCCGCCGTTGGATGTTGAAGCGATCCTGTTCGAGGCCGATGCGGGCGAACGGCTGCGTTTGCTGGTCGAGACGGTGTTTCGACGCCATCGCTATTCTCATCCGTGGCTACGTTGGGTCGAGCGCGACGTCGCCGGGCTGCCGGAACTGGTTGATGTTCTGCAGGCGGGGCAGTCGGAGGTGGAGGGATTGGCGGACAAGGTGCTTGAGAACATCGCCGGTCCGGAAGTTCCGCCGCCGACTCGGGCATTTGCTTTCGCCTTGCTCGACTACGGATTCTGGCGGCGTCTCGAGCAGACGCTGGGCGACGCCGCCGAAGCCGACCGCATCGCGACGCACGCGCTGCGGTTGTTCATCTTTGACTCCATGCGAGACCAGACAAGGAAATGACATGACCGACCTGACACAACCCCAAGCCACCATCGATGAAATCGCCGACGGCATTTACCGCATCTCGGTGCCGGTTCCTCCGGAAGCCATCGACGTCCCGGGCGGGTTTACGTTCAACCAATACTTGATCGTCGACGACAAGCCGCTTCTCTACCACACCGGCCCGCGCCAGATGTTTCCGCTGGTGCGCGATGCGATCGCGCGCGTGCTGCCGGTATCGCAACTGGCGTACATCGGTTTCTCTCACTACGAGGCGGACGAGTGCGGTTCGCTGAACGATTTTCTCGAGCTCGCGCCGTCGGCGGTGCCGGTATGCACGGAGCTCGCGGCGGCGGTGTCGGTGAACGACATCGCGCTGCGCCCGGCCAAGGCGATGGCCGATGGCGAAACGCTGGAGCTGGGCAAGCATCGCGTCCGCTGGTTCGCCACGCCGCACCTGCCGCACGGCTGGGAGTCCGGGATGGCTTTCGAGGAGACTACGCGCACCTTGCTGTGCGGCGATCTGTTCACCCAGCCGGGCTGCAGCCATGCGCCGTTGACCGAGGGCGATATTCTCGAATCGAGCGAGATGATGCGCGCGGGGATGGATTACTACGCCCATGGCCCGGATACGCGCCGGCACTTGGAGCGCCTGGCGGCGACCGAACCCGCCGTATTGGCTTGCATGCATGGCAGCGCCTGGCGCGGCAACGGGGCCGCTTTGATCAAGACGTTGGCGGATCGGCTGGAGAGCGCGCAAGCTTGATATGCGTCACGACGGCGCATTGCAAAACTGGCATTAATAGCCTCACTGGGAGGATGCGGGCCGAGCGCGGCGCGATGACGCATGCGCCGGTCCAGGTCAGACCGCGCGGCAGTCGGCGCGCCTTTCAGGAGTGTGCTCGATGATTGTCAAACGTGAAGACCTCGTGGCGGCGGCGCATGCGGGCGTCCTGCATTACAAGGAAGTCGACTCCTTGTTGATCTTCCTCGCCCAGCGCGAGATGACGGCGAAGAAGGCCGACGAGCAGCAGCAGTCGCTGCGCGGCAGGCGCGCCTGGCTGATGTATTACCTGGCCGGCATGCTGGCGATCGGCGTGGCGACGCTGTGCAGCTATCTCTTCGTTTCCAAGGCCATGTTGTCGCTCGGCGCGTTCGCGGCCTTGTGGTTCACGCTGATCTATGCGTTGTCGGCGATGGGCGCGGCGGCGTGGCTCGGCTGGCGTCGCGGCGGCGTGGTGCGCGGCATGTTTTCCGTGTTCCTGATCGCCTTGATGCCGCTGGCGATCCTGCTGGCGCAGGAGATGATGCAGTTCATGGTTTAGCGACGACATCCTTTCCTTGCCGCCGGATAGCCGATTGTTGCGCTCCGGCGGCGTTGACCGTGTGTCGCGGCGAATGAACTGACAGTTCTGATAAATGCACCAATAATGTAATTGGGGCTATTGATCGGGACAACGGCATCGTGATTCAGAAGGATGACAAGTCGTTTATCGAGTTGTTCCAGGCGCATCCGATGCCGATGTGGGTGTACGACCTGGAGACGTATGCGTTCCTGGCGGTCAACAACGCGGCCGTCGCTCATTACGGGTATAGCGAGGCCGAGTTCCTCCGGATGACGATCAAGGATATCCGTCCGCCGGAAGACTTGCCGCGGCTATACCGGAACCTGGCGCAGGCGCCTCTGGCGTCGATCGAAAAAGCCGGCGTCTGGAAGCATCGCAAGAAAGACGGTTCGCTGATCGACGTCGAAATCACTTCCCATCCCCTGTCGTTCAACAATCGCGCGTGCAAGTTCGTGCTGGCCAACGATGTGACCGAGCGCCGGCACCAGCAGGATCGGATCGAGAGGCTCGGCCGCATTTACGCGGTGCTAAGCGGCGTCAACGCGGCGATCGTGCGCTTTCGGGGGCGCGATGAATTGTTCCAGGAGGTATGCCGCGTCTCGGTGCGGGACGGCGGTTTCGCCTTCGCCTGCATCGCCGCCATCGATCCGGAAACGCTGGATGGCCGGATCGTGGCGTCCTTCGGCGGCGACCCGGCGCTGGTCGATCGCATCCGGCTCACCGCGCGCGATGGCGTGCCGGAAAGCGCCTGGCCGGGCAGCACGGCGGCGCGCGAGATGCGGACCGTCATCTGCAACGATCTTCTTTCGGAGCCGAGTCTCGCACGGCAGCGGAACGACCTGGAGGAGCACGGCTATCTCGCGCTCGCGGCCTTGCCGCTGGTGGCGGAAAACCGGGCGGTGGCGGTGCTCGGCTTGTGCGCCGGCGAGAAGGATTTCTTCGACCAGGACCAGTTGAAGCTGCTCAACGATCTCGCCAGCGACTTGTCGTTCGCCATGCTGTTCATGGATCAGGAAGAGCGGCTCAGTTATCTTGCGTATTACGACGCGTTGACCGGATTGCCCAACACCAAGCTGTTCCATGACCGGACGGCGCAATTGATCCATGCCCACGGCCACGATCAAGGCGAGGTCGGCGTCGTCGTGCTCAACCTGGCGCGGTTCGCGCGATTGAACGATGCGCTGGGGCGCCATGCGGGAGACGCGCTGCTCAAGCAGGTCGCGCAGCGCCTGGGCAACGCGATCCGGGATACGGACAGCCTGGCGCGGATCGGCAGCGATACCTTTGCCGTCGCGCTGGCGGATCTGCGGCGCGACGAAGACGCGGCCGCGATCCTGCAGCAGCACGTGTTCAGCGTGTTCGGCGAGCCTTTCTTGCTGAACGGCCAGGATATCCGCGTCTCGGCCAAGGCCGGACTGGCGCTGTATCCCGCCGACGGCCGCGATGCGGAGACCCTGCTCAAGCATGCGGAGGTGGCGCTCAGGAATGCCAAGTCGTCGGACGAGCGCTACCTGTATTACGCGCCGCGCATGAATGCCACGCTGGCGGAAAAGCTGATGCTGGAGAACGAATTGCAGATGGCTTTGAGAGCGCGCCAGTTCGAGCTCCATTATCAGCCGCGCGTGGACTTGCAGAGCGGGCGGATCGTGAGCGCCGAAGCGCTGATCCGCTGGCGGCATCCCAAGCGCGGCTTGCTCCAGTCGGCGGATTTCATTCCCTTGGCCGAGGAAACCGGGTTGATCGTGCCGATCGGGTCCTGGGTGATCGATGCGGTGTGCGCGCAACAGGCGGCGTGGCTGGCGCGGCAGGTCGATATCGTGCCGGTCTCGATCAACTTGTCGGCGGCGCAATGCCGGAAGGGGCGGATACTGCAGACGATCCACGATGCCGCCTCGGCGCATTGCCTGAACGCAAAGCACATCGAGTTCGAATTGACCGAAACGGTGGTCATGGAGGATCCGGACGAGGCGGCGCATTATCTGCATGCCTTGAAGAGATCCGGGGCGCGGCTGTCGCTCGACGATTTCGGCACCGGCTATTCGTCGCTGGCGTATCTCAAGCGCTTTCCGTTCGATTTCGTCAAGATCGACCGCGGTTTCATCGCCGAGGTGACGCGCAGTCCGGAAGACGCGGCGATCGCCACCGCCGTGATCGCGATGGCGCATAGCTTGAAGCTGCGGGTGGTGGCGGAAGGCGTCGAGACGGAGGGGCAGCTGCGGTTCCTGCGCAGGTTGCGCTGCGACGAGATCCAGGGATTCCTGTTCAGCGGGCCGGTGCCGGCCGATGCCTTCGAGGCCATGCTGGCGCAAGGAGCGAGACTCGCTCCGGGGAAGGATCCCGGCAAGAACGGCGATACCTTGCTCATCGTGGATGACGAACCGCATCTTCTGTCGGCGCTCAACCGCGTGCTGCGGCGCGGCGGCTATCGGATACTGACCGCCACCAGCGGCCAGGAAGGCTTGGACCTGCTGGCGACGAACGCGGTGCAGGTCATCATCTCGGACCAGCGCATGCCGGGCATGTCGGGCTCGGAATTCCTGGGCATCGTCAAGGATCTGTATCCGGACACGATCCGCATCATCCTGTCCGGCTATACGGACCTGGACGTGGTCACCGATAGCGTGAATCGCGGCGCGGTGTTCAAGTTCCTGACCAAGCCGTGGGATGACGAGTTGCTGCGCGAGCACGTCCGCGATGCCTTCCGGCGCTATCGGCCGTCGTGAGCGGGAATCCGGCGGCCGTGTAAGGTTTTGCGTATTGGGACGACCAAGGCTGGTGTCGATGATGCCGCGGTGCGCCCATGAGAGACCTGATGAACCCCTTTCTTTTCGCCGCGCTTTGCGCCGCGCCGCTGTCGGTTGGGGCGGCGGCGCCGGCCTGCAGCAAGCAAAGCCCTTCCCATACGGTCGCGCTGCTCGAGCTCTACACCTCAGAAGGCTGCAGCAGTTGTCCGCCGGCGGATCGCTTCGTGAGCGGCTTGCGTGCCGGCATGTCGCCGGAACAGGTGGTGCCGCTCGCGCTGCACGTCGACTATTGGGATTACATCGGCTGGAAGGATGCCTTCGCGCGGCGCGCCTTCACCGAGCGCCAGCGCTGGCTGTCGGAGCTGGCCGGCAGCCGCACCATCTACACGCCGGAGATCTTCGTCGGCGGCCGCGAGGAGCGCGGCTGGCGCGGCGGCTTGCAGGATACGGTCAGGCGCATCAATGCCCGGCCGGCGCAGGCGAGCATCGGCATCGTGTCCGGCAAGGCGGCCGGCGGCAAGGTGCCGGTCGAGGTGAGGGCGAGATCGGGACGCGCGGCGTCGTTGTTCGTGGCGCTGTATCAGAACGGTTTGCAGACGGATGTCAAGGCGGGCGAGAACGGCGGCGTCACACTGAGGCATGACTATGTGGTGCGCGAATGGCTGGGGCCGGTCGCGCTGCCGGCGGCGGGCGAGGGCATCAGCCTGGTCCGCGCGCTGTCCTTGCCGGCGGGCGCCGCGTTGAAGAACCTCGGTGTCGCCGCGTTCGTGCAGTCGGATGGCGGCGAGGTGCTGCAGGCGCTTTCCCTGCCGTTGTGCGAGTGATCAGGAATTTCGGGTTTCGCAGAGCAGCGATCTTGTCCCTTTCTCCGGCACCGGGGAGAGGGACTTTTTTTACATCTGCTTGAACAGATGCGCGAACACGCGGCTGACCGGCAGCGTTTCGCCACGGCCGCGCAGCTTGAGCGAGAGCTTGCCGGCGTCGTCCCGCACGGCGGAGTCGATGCGTTTGACGTTGACGACGTAGCTGCGGTGGATTTGCCAGAACCGCGTGCCGTCGAGCTGCGGGATCAGGTCGCGCAGGCTGGTGCGGATCAGGGATTCGCTGTCGGCGGTGACGACGTTGACGTATTTGTCGGTCGCTTCCAGGTACACGACCTCGTCGATCGGGATCATGCGGATCTGGTTGCCGACCGCGGCGCGGATGATGGTCAGTTTCTCGGCCGGGACATGCTGCGCCGGCAGCAGCGAGCGCAATTGCGCCACCGCGCGTTCGAGCTCGCCGTCGCGCGGCCGGTCCGGCGCCGGCGCTTGCGTGCGGCCTTGCTCGATGCGCGCCCGCAGGCGTTCGACCGTCTTCGCGAGGCGGGCATCGTTGACCGGCTTGAGCACGTAGTCGGCGGCCGCGTGCTCGAAGGCTTCGAGCGCGTACTGGTCGTAGGCGGTGACGAACACGATCAGCGGGAAGGGCGCGCCGTCCGGCCATTCGTCGGCCAGCTCGTGGGCCGCGTCGAGCCCGGACTTGCCGGGCATCTTGATGTCGAAGAATACGATGTCGGGACGCAGCGCCAGCGTTTCCTGGACCGCCGCGACGCCGTTGCCGACCGTGGCGACGATCCGCAGATCGGGCCACAGGCGGTGCAGGGCGTTGGCCAGGGTTTGCGCGAGGATGGCTTCGTCTTCTGCGATCAGGGCGGTGGTCATGATTCGAGCGGGAGCGTGAGGCGGGCCATGGCGCCGCAAGGATTATTGGGAACCAGCGTGAAGCCGGCCGCGTCGCCGTAGAGCGCTTGCAGGCGTTCGCGGATGTTGGCGAGCCCGACTTGCGTGCCGGGCTGCGAATCGAGCGCCATGCCGTGGTCGTCGATGCCGAGTCCGGTGTCGGCGACGGTCAGCGCCAGGCAGGCGCCGGCACGCGCGGCGCTCACGTCGATGCGGCCGCCGTCGATCTTCGGTTCGAGGCCGTGCTTGATGGCGTTTTCGATCAGCGGCTGCAACAGCATCGGCGGCAGGCGGTGCGCGCGCAGGTCGTCCGGCAGGTTCAGCGTGTAGGCAAGGCGCGCGCCCATGCGCACCGCCATCAGGCCGAGATAGGCGTCGAGCAGGGCGAATTCGTGTTCCAGCGTCGTCCGTTCGGCGCGCGAGGAGGCGAGCGTGGCGCGCAGGTAGCGGATCAGGTGGTCGAGCATGTCCTGGGCGCGCGCCGGGTCGAGCGCGATCAAGCCTTGCAGGTTGGCGAGCGTGTTGAACAGCATGTGCGGCTCGATCTGCGTCTGCAGCAGCTGCAGCTGGGCCTGCATCGCCTGCTTTTCGATAGCGGCGGTGCGCGCCTGCTGTTCGGCGGATTTCGCTTTCAATTCCGCCAGCTCGGAGCGGTTCCAGAATATCCAGCCGCCGATCATCGATGCCGTCAGCGTGAAGACGATCGAGCCGAGCGTGGCCGTCGACGACGATGGCAAGACCTTCGCCAGCGGAAAGCCGAGCAGGAGCGCTCCGGCGACGATCCCGACATAGTAGGCCGCCGGCGCGACGGCGACGACCAGCAGAAAGAACTTCGGCTTGGGCGGCGTCGCGCCGCGCCACAGCAGGTAGCGGCCGAGGTCGATGAACAGCCAGGCCGCCGTGCCGATGCACATCGAGAACACGAAATTGCGGAAGAAATATTTGCCGCCGCTGAGGACGAAGGTGGAGAAGATCACGCAGGCGAAGTTGAACAGCATCGCCAGCGCCGCGTGGCGCCGGAACATAGGCCAGAAGCCGGAATTTTCCTGCGGCGCTCCGGTCGCGGAAGCCGGACCGGGGCGCTTGCTCACGTCGCTCGACATCATGGGAATCTTTCTTGCATTCACGCGCCGATTATGACGCGGCCCGCGCGCCGGGCCTAGCGGAATGCGATGAACCGGGGCGTTCGCGGCGCGAAACGCCTGCGCCGGTCGCCAATCACAGGATGCCTTTCTCCTTCAGGGCGGCGATCTGTTCCGGCGTGCGGCCGAGCAGGCCGCGCAGCACTTCCTCGGTGTGCTGGCCGAGCAGCGGCGGCGGCATGTCGTATTGCGGCGGCGTGGCGGACAGCTTCATCGGGCTGCCGACCAGCTTGGCCGTGGCGCCGCTGGGGTGCGGCATGTCGATCTGCATGCCGCGCGCCGCGACCTGCTCGTTGGCGAACACTTCGTCGAGATTGTTGATCGGCCCGCACGGCACGCCGGCGGCTTCGAGCTGGACGATCCATTCCTGCTTGGTCTTGGTCTTGACCATCTCGGCTAGGAGCGGCACCAGGATGTCGCGGTTCGTCACGCGCGCGGGATTGGTGGCGAAGCGCTCGTCGTCCGCCAGTTCCGGCCGGCCGCCGATCTCGCAGAACTTGCGATACTGGCCGTCGTTGCCGACGGCGACGATGATGTGGCCGTCGGACGTCGCGAAGGTCTGGTAGGGCACGATGTTGGCGTGCGCGTTGCCCCAGCGCTTGGGCGGCTTGTTGCTGGTGAGGTAGTTGGCGCCGACGTTGGCCAGCATCGCGACTTGCACGTCGAGCAGGGCCATGTCGATGTATTGGCCTTCGCCCGTGCGGTCGCGGTGGGCGAGGGCGGCCAGCACCGCGATCGTGGCGTACATGCCGGTCATGAGGTCGGCGATGGCGACGCCGGCCTTCTGCGGGCCGCCGCCGGGCAGGTCGTCGCGCTCGCCGGTGATCGACATGAAGCCGCCCATGCCTTGCACGATGAAGTCGTAGCCGGGGCGCTGCGCGTACGGACCGTTCTGGCCGAAGCCGGTGATCGAGCAATAGACGATGTCGGGCTTGATCTCGCGCAGCGCATCGTAGTCGAGGCCGTACTTCCTCAATTGGCCGACCTTGTAGTTTTCCATGACGACATCGGATTGCTTGACCAGTTCGCGCACGATCTGCTGGCCTTCGGGCGAAGCGATGTCGAGCGTGACCGAGCGCTTGCCGCGATTGGCGGAGAGATAGTAGGCGGCTTCGCTGGTGTCGCGGCCTTCGCTGTCCTTGAGGTAGGGCGGGCCCCAGGCGCGGGTGTCGTCGCCGGCGCCGGGCCGTTCGATCTTGATCACGTCGGCGCCGAGATCGGCGAGATTCTGCGAGCACCACGGGCCGGCCAGCACGCGGGTCAAGTCGAGTACGCGGATATGGCCGAGGGCTTTCTTCAGCGGAGGAGTCGTCATCGTTGCTGTCCGTAACTAAGCGGGGAACAAGGTGGCGCGTATTGTAGCCGCTTCGCGACGCGGGGCCATGGGTTTCGGCGGGCGGCCGCGCTACACTGTGATCTCCTTCAATTCGAGAACGCCCCCTCATGTGGCCTTATCCCCGCGTCGTCGCCCACCGTGGCGGCGGCAAGCTCGCTCCCGAGAATACCCTGGCGGCCATGCGCTGCGGGCTGGAACACGGTTTCCATGCGGTCGAGTTCGACGTCATGCTGGCGAAGGACGGTGTCCCGGTCCTGATGCACGATCCGCGGCTCGGCCGCACGGTGGCAGGCAGCGGCTGCATCGCCGATTACACCGCGCGGGAACTGGGCGCGATGGACGCCGGCGCCTGGTTCGACCCGGCATTCGCGGGCGAGCCGGTGCCGCGCTACGAGGATGCGGTCTTGTTCTGCAGGGCGCACGGCATCTGGATGAATGTCGAGATCAAGCCGGTGCCCGGCTTCGAGCGCGAGACCGGCGAGGTGGTCGGCGCCTTGACGCGCCACCTGTACGTCGAGGAGATCGCCGCCGTGCGCGCCGGCGGCAGTCTCGCCCTGCTGCCGCTGTTTTCGTCGTTTTCCTTCGACGCGGTGGCGGCGGCTCGGGACGCCGCGCCGGAGCTGCCGCGCGGCTTGCTGATGGATGCGATCGGCGCCGATTGGCGCGAACGGCTCGATGCGCTCGGCGCGGTCGCGTTGCATACCAATCACAAGCATCTGTCCAATGCGCAGGCGCGTGCCGTCAAGCAAGCCGGCTTCGGCCTGTTCTGCTATACCGTCAACGACGCCGAGCGGGCGCGCGAACTCTTGCGTTGGGGCGTCGATGGCTTTTGCACGGATCGCATCGACGCGATCGGCCCGCGATTCTCGTAGTTACTTTTCCTTACCATCGTTACAAGTTTCGGGTCGGCGTCGCGTTTCCTCCTCGTGTTTCGGTAGCCATGGGATCTCCCCATGCCTTGACTACCAGAAAGGAAACAAGATGAAAACAACCAAGATGCTGCCCGCTTTGCTGCTTTCCCTGTTTGCCGCCTCGGCTTTCGCGCAAGCCTCCGCGCCCGCCGGCTCGGCCGCGGCCGAAGTCCGGCGCGATGTGAATCAGCAACAGCGCATCCAGCAAGGGTTGCAGTCGGGCCAATTGACGGTGCAGGAAGCGGCCAAGCTCGAAGGCGAGCAAGCCAGGATCGACAAGGCCGAAGCCAAGGCGCTCAAGGACGGCGCGCTGGACGAGAAGGAAAAGGCGGGCCTGCAAAAGATGCAAGACAAGGCCAGCGAACACATCCGTGCGCAAAAGCATGATGCGCAGACCGGCGATCCGAACTCGGTATCGAGCCAGCGCATGCAGGCCGATGTCCAACGCAACATCAACCAGGACAAGCGCATCGCGGCCGGCATCAAGGAGGGTTCGTTGACCAACAAGGAAGTTTCCAAGCTGGAGGCGGGCCAGGCGAAGGTCCACCGCGCCGAGGCGAAAGCCGGCAGCGACGGCCAGGTCGGCGCCGGCGAGCAGAAACGCGTGCAGCAGCGCGAGAACCGCCAGTCCAAGCGCATCCGCGCCCAGAAGCACGATCACCAGAATGCCGGACAGACCGCCGGCTAGGGGGTCGGCGCCAGCGGTCGCCGATGCGCGACCGGCAATTCAAGACAGGCCATTTTCGCGACGCCGGCCCCCGCTTCCGCCGGTGGTTCGCTTCCAGCCCGCCAAGCAGTCCGGCGGGCTTTTTCCTTGGGATTCTTTAGAGGGTGCACTGCAACGGAAATCGCGGGTCTATCACGTATAATCAACGGTTTATCGCATTCCTCTTACCCCATCGCTCATGAAATCGTCTGAAATCCGCGAAAAGTTCCTGAAGTTTTTCGAATCGAAGGGCCATGCCGTCGTCGCGTCGAGCCCGGTGGTGCCCGGCGACGACCCGACGCTGCTGTTCACCAATGCCGGCATGAACCAGTTCAAGGACGTGTTCCTCGGCTTCGACAAGCGTCCGTACACGCGCGCCGCGACCGCTCAGAAATGCATCCGCGCCGGCGGCAAGCACAACGACCTGGAAAACGTCGGCTACACCGCGCGCCATCACACCTTCTTCGAGATGCTGGGCAACTTCAGCTTCGGCGATTACTTCAAGGAAGATGCGATCAAGTATGCATGGGAATTGCTGACCGACGTCTTCAAGCTGCCCAAGGACAAGCTGTGGGTGACGGTCTACGCGGAAGACGACGAAGCCTACGAGATCTGGAACAAGACGGTCGGCGTGCCGGCCGAGCGCATCGTGCGCATCGGCGACAACAAGGGCGCGCGCTATGCCTCCGACAACTTCTGGATGATGGGCGACACCGGCCCCTGCGGCCCCTGCACCGAGATTTTCTACGATCATGGTCCCGAGATTCCCGGCGGCCCCCCCGGTTCGCCCGACGAGGACGGCGACCGCTACATCGAGATCTGGAACAACGTCTTCATGCAGTTCAACCGCGACGAAGAAGGCGTGATGCACAAGCTGCCCAAGCCCTCGGTCGACACCGGCATGGGCCTGGAACGCATCACCGCCGTGCTCCAGCATGTGCACGGCAATTACGAGATCGATACCTTCGTCAACCTGATCGATGCCGCGAAGAAAGTCGTCGATGAAGCCGGCGCAGGCGATTGCGATAAGTCGTCGCCCTCGCTGAAAGTGATCGCCGATCACATCCGCGCCTGCACCTTCACGGTGGTCGACGGCGTGATTCCGAGCAATGCCGGCCGCGGTTACGTCCTGCGCCGCATCGCCCGCCGCGCGATCCGCCACGGCTACAAGCTCGGCGCGCGCAAGCCGTTCTTCCATGCGCTGGTGCCCGCGCTGGTGAGCGAGATGGGCGATGCTTATCCGGAACTGCGCCAGAACGGCCAGCGCGCGATGGAAGTGCTGAAGCAGGAAGAGGAGGCGTTCTTCCGCACCATCGCCAACGGCATGGAAATCCTCGAGCGCGCGCTCGCCGAAGGCGCCAAGCAGATCGACGGCGACACCGCCTTCAAGCTGCACGACACTTACGGCTTCCCGGTCGATCTGACCGCCGACGTCTGCCGCGAGCGCGGCGTGACGGTGGACGAGGCGCGCTTCAACCAATTGCTCGACGAGCAGCGCCAGCGCGCGCGCGAGGCCGGCAAGTTCAAGATGGCGCAAGGCCTCGAATACAGCGGCGCGCCGACCACTTTCCACGGTTACGAGAAGCTGGTGCACGAGGCCGCGACGATCGCCGCGATCTATGTCGACGGCACCTCGGTCGGGCAAGCCAATTCCGGCGACGATGCCGTGATCGTGCTCGATCACACGCCGTTCTACGCCGAGAGCGGCGGCCAGGTGGGCGACACCGGCGAGCTGCGCAACGCGGCGGCCCGCTTCCTGGTCGAAGACACGATCAAGATCCAGGCCGACGTGTTCGGCCACCATGGCCGCATCGTCGAGGGCGCGCTCAAGGTGGGCGATACCGTCGCTGCCAAGGTCGATGCCGAGAAGCGCGCCAAGACCGTGCGCAATCACAGCGCCACCCACCTGATGCACAAGGCGCTGCGCGAAGTGCTCGGCGCGCATGTCCAGCAGAAGGGTTCGCTGGTGAATGCCGAGCGCACCCGCTTCGACTTCGCGCACAACGGCCCGCTGACCGAAGAGCAGATCCGCAAGGTCGAGGCCATCGTCAACGCGGAAATCCTCGCCAACCAGGCGACGCAGGCGCGCGTGATGGCGATCGACGATGCGCAGAAGAGCGGCGCGATGATGCTGTTCGGCGAGAAGTACGGCGACGAAGTGCGCGTGCTCGACATCGGTTCCTCGCGCGAATTGTGCGGCGGCACCCATGTGCAGCGCACCGGCGACATCGGCTTGTTCAAGATCGTGGCCGAAGGCGGCGTGGCCGCCGGCGTGCGCCGCGTCGAGGCCGTCACAGGCGAGAACGCGCTCGCCTACCTGCAATCGCTCGAATCGACGGTCAAGGATGCCGCCGGCACGCTGAAAGTGACGCCGGCCGAGATTTCCTCGCGCATCGGCGGCGTGCTGGAGCAAGTGAGATCGCTCGAGAAGGAACTGGCCGCCCTGAAAGGCAAGCTGGCTTCCGCCCAAGGCGACGAACTGCTGGCGCAAGCGGTCGATGTCAAGGGCATCAAGGTATTGGCCGCGACGCTCGACGGCGCCGACGTGCCGGCCCTGCGCGAGACGATGGACAAGCTCAAGGACAAGCTCAAGACCGCCGCCATCGTGCTGGCGGCCGTCAACGACGGCAAGGTCAGCCTGATCGCGGGCGTGACGGCCGATGCCACGAGCAAGGTCAAGGCCGGCGAACTGGTCAACTACGTCGCTCAACAGGTCGGCGGCAAGGGCGGCGGACGTCCCGACATGGCGCAAGCCGGCGGCACCGACCCGAGCGGCTTGCCGAAAGCGTTGCAGGGCGTGACCGGCTGGGTGCAGGAACGCGTCTAAACGCGCCCCGTTTCGCGGCGATACACGAGAACGCCATTCCCGCTTCGGCTGGAATGGCGTTTTCGTTTCCGCCGGGGATTTTCTTGTTCAAATGCGTGCTGCGTCGCATCAATGCAGCTGTTTTGTGCGGTAGAATCCGAGGAATTTTCATACTTTCTGAAGCAGGAACCTGCCATGGATTTCCAGAAAGATCTTGATGCGCGCGGATTGAATTGCCCGCTTCCTATCCTGAAGACCAAGAAGGCCCTGGCCGAAATGGCGAGCGGCGAGGTGTTGCGCGTCATGGCGACCGACCCCGGAGCCGTACGCGATTTTCAGGCCTTTGCCAAGCAGACCGGTAACGAGCTGCTCGCCCATAGCGAGGAAAACCGGGTTTTTACCTTCTTCATGAAGCGCAAATAAGCTTTTCGCGCATTTCATCGCTAATGAGAGGCGGGTAACCGACCGCTTGCTTGTATTCCGGGCGCGACATGACGCGGCGTGTGCCGTCCTGCGGTTCTCCCGAACTCGACAAATTTTATTCAAGGAAATCGATTTAGTGACTTCGCTCTACGCAACAATAGAACGGTCGTGCTAAATTTTATCCTGTCACGGCGATTTCTCTCGTATAATCCGGTTTAGTTTACGTTAACGTCAATTCCTTTTTTCCCAAAGGCAGAGCTATGAAAGTATTGGTTCCAGTCAAGCGCGTCGTCGACTTCAACGTCAAGGTGCGCGTGAAGTCCGACGGCTCGGGCGTCGATATCGCCAACGTCAAGATGTCGATGAACCCGTTCGATGAAATCGCCGTCGAGGAAGCGGTGCGTCTGAAGGAAGCCGGCAAGGTCACCGAAGTGGTCGCCGTTTCCTGCGGCGTGACCCAATGCCAGGAAACCCTGCGTACCGCGATGGCGATCGGCGCCGACCGCGGCATCCTGGTCGACACCGATGCCGACCTGCAGCCGCTGGCCGTCGCCAAGCTGCTCAAGGCGCTGGCCGACAAGGAGCAGCCGCAACTGATCATCCTCGGCAAGCAGGCGATCGACGACGACTGCAACCAGACCGGCCAGATGCTGGCCGCGTTGCTCGGCTGGCCGCAAGCCACCTTCGCCTCGAAGGTCGTGCTGGAAGACGGCGAGGCTTCGGTGACGCGCGAAGTCGACGGCGGCCTGGAAACCGTCGCCCTGACGCTGCCGGCAGTGGTCACCACCGATCTGCGCCTGAACGAGCCGCGTTACGTCACGCTGCCGAACATCATGAAAGCCAAGAAAAAGCAGCTGGACACGGTCAAGCCGGCCGATCTCGGCGTCGATGTCGCTCCGCGCCTGAAGACCCTGAAAGTCGCCGAGCCGCCCAAGCGCTCCGCGGGCATCAAGGTGCCGGACGTCGCCACGCTGGTCTCCAAGCTGAAGACCGAAGCCAAAGTCATCTAAGGAAAAGAGATCATGACCGCACTCGTCATCGCTGAACACGACAACGCCCACCTGAAGGGCAGCACGCTCAATACCATCACCGCCGCGGCCAAGTGCGGCGGCGATGTCCATGTCCTGATCGCCGGCCACAACTGCGGCCGCGCCGCCGAAGCCGCTTCGCAAATCGCGGGCGTCGCCAAGGTGCTGGTCGCCGATGCCGCGCATTTCGCCGACGGCCTGGCCGAGAACGTCGCCGAGCAGGCGCTCGCGCTGGCTTCCGGCTATTCGCATATCCTGGCGCCGGCGACCGCCTACGGCAAGAACATCCTGCCGCGCGTGGCCGCCAAGCTCGACGTCGCCCAAATCTCCGAAATCACCAAGGTCGATTCGCCCGACACGTTCGAGCGCCCGATCTACGCCGGCAACGCGATCGCGACCGTGCAATCGACCGATGCCGTGAAAGTCATCACCGTGCGCACCACCGGCTTCGACGCCGCGGCGACGGGCGGTTCGGCCGCGATCGAGAACGTGACGGCCGTCGCCGATTCCGGCAAGTCGTCCTTCGTTTCGCGCGAGCTGGCCAAGTCCGATCGTCCGGAACTGACCGCCGCCAAGGTCATCGTCTCCGGCGGCCGCGGCATGGGTTCGGGCGAAAACTTCAAGATCCTCGAGCCGCTCGCCGACAAGCTGGGCGCCGCCATGGGCGCGTCGCGCGCCGCTGTCGACGCCGGCTTCGTGCCGAACGACTGGCAGGTCGGCCAGACCGGCAAGATCGTCGCGCCGCAGCTCTACATCGCGGTCGGCATCTCGGGCGCGATCCAGCACCTGGCCGGCATGAAGGATTCGAAGACCATCGTTGCGATCAACAAGGATCCGGAAGCCCCGATCTTCTCCGTGGCCGACTACGGCATCGTGGGCGACCTGTTCGAAATCGTGCCGCAACTGGTCGCCGAACTCGGTTGATCGAACAATAAAAATACCGGGCAGGCAGTGCCGGATTCGTCGCGGAACCGACAGAGGATTTTTCCGGTTTCGCGATAATTTCCGGCATTCCTGCCCATATTCCATCTGGAGCCATCAATGAGCTATACCGCCCCGTTGAAAGACATGCTGTTCGCGCTGAACGAACTGGCCGGTCTGTCCCAAGTGAATGCCCTGCCGGGTTGCGAAGACGCGACGCCGGAAACCGTCGAAGCCGTGCTGGAAGAGAATGCGAAATTCTGCGGCGAAGTCATTGCCCCGCTGAATTTCGAGGGCGACAAGGCGCCGAGTTCCTGGCAGGACGGCAAGGTCACGACGACCACAGGGTTCAAGGAAGCCTTCAAGGCTTTCGGCGAGGCGGGATGGCAGGGCGTGCAGCATCCTACGGAATTCGGCGGCCAAGGCTTGCCGAAACTGGTGGCGACGCCGTGCATCGAGATGCTCAATGCCGCCAACCTGTCGTTCGCGCTGTGCCCGCTGCTGACCGACGGCGCGATCGAGGCGCTGCTGACGGCCGGCACCGAGGAGCAGAAGCTGGCTTTCATTCCGAACCTGATCTCGGGCAAGTGGACCGGCACGATGAACCTGACCGAGCCGCAGGCCGGTTCCGACCTGGCGCTGGTGCGCACCCGCGCGGTGCCGCAAGGCGACGGCACCTACAAGATCTTCGGCACCAAGATCTTCATCACCTACGGCGAACACGACATGGCCGAGAACATCGTCCATCTGGTGCTCGCGCGCACGCCGAACGCGCCGGAAGGCGTGAAGGGCATCTCGCTGTTCATCGTGCCGAAGTTCCTGGTCAACCAGGACGGTTCGCTCGGCGAGCGCAACGACGTGCATTGCGTCTCGATCGAGCACAAGCTCGGCATCAAGGCCAGCCCGACGGCGGTGCTGCAATTCGGCGACCACGGCGGCGCGATCGGCACGCTGGTCGGCGAAGAGAACCGCGGCCTCGAATACATGTTCATCATGATGAATGCCGCGCGCTTCGCGGTCGGCATGCAGGGCATCGCGGTGGCCGAGCGCGCCTACCAGAAGGCGGTGTCGTATGCGCGCGATCGTATCCAGTCGCGCGACCTCGCCGGTTCGGCCGGCCCGGTGGCCATCATCCATCATCCGGACGTGCGCCGCATGCTGATGTCGATGCGTTCGCAAACCGAAGCGGCGCGCGCGCTGGCTTACGTCGCCGCCGCCGCGCATGATGCCGCCCATCACCATCCCGATGAGGCGGCGCGCAAGGCCAATCAGGCGTTCTACGAATACATGGTGCCGGTCGTGAAGGGCTGGTCGACCGAGATGTCGATCGACGTCGCATCGACCGGCGTCCAGATCCACGGCGGCATGGGCTTCATCGAAGAGACCGGCGCGGCGCAATACTATCGCGATGCGCGCATCCTGACGATTTACGAGGGCACGACGGCGATCCAGGCCAACGACCTGGTCGGCCGCAAGACGGTGCGCGACGGCGGCGCCACCGCCAAGGGCATCATCGCGCAGGTGCGCAAGACGGAAGAGGAATTGTCGGCGTTCGCGTCGGGCGACCTGGCGGTGATCCGCAACCAGTTGGCGGCCGGTTCGAAGGCATTGGAGGAAGTCGTGAACTTCGTCATCGCCAATATGAAGGCCGACATCAAGGGCGTGTTCGCCGGCAGCGTGCCGTACCTGAAGCTGGCCGGCATCGTGCTTGGCGGCTGGCAAATGGCGCGCGCGGCGCTCGTGGCCGAACGCAAGCTGCAGGCCGGCGAAGGCGATGCCCGGTTCTACAAGGCAAAGATCGCGACCGCGCGCTTCTTCGCCGAACACATCCTGTCGCAGGCATCGTCGCATCGCACCGCGATCGTCGAGGGCAGCGCCGGCGTGCTGGCGCTCGCCGAAGAGCAGTTCTGAGCGCTCTTTCCGGTATCGTCGAAAAGCGGACTCCGGTCCGCTTTTTTATTTGCCGATTGCCTGCCCGCATCGCGGCGCCGGAACCTTTCTTGGCATTTTTGACTCTTCTTCCTAGAGACTTTCGTGCTCGGAGGTGATCATGAAATGTCGGCTACTGGCGACGGCAAGCTTGCTGTGCGCACTCGGTTTGCCGGTGAGCGGAAATGCGCTTGCGGAACCGGTTCAGCCGCTCGACGCCAAACATATCCAGGCGGTCGTGAAGTCGCATCTGAAGGCGTTGGCGGAAGACGATGCGGCGCGGGCCTTCGCCGCCGCCACGTCGGAGACGCGCGAACAGCTTGGCAGCGCCGAGAATTTCATGCAGCTCATCAAGGAAGAATACAGCCCGATCTATCACAACCGGCACGTCATGTTCGCGCCGGCCGAGAACATCGGCGGTCAGACCATCCAAGTGGCGCGCGTCACCGGCGCCGACAATCGGGTCTGGGTGGCGATGTTCCGCATGGAGCGCGATACCGACGAGAGTTGGAAGATCGCCGGCTGCCAGTTGCTGGAAACCACCAGCATTTCGATTTGAGGCTCCACTTCTTCATGAGCGGCGCGGTTTCCGCACGCCGTGTTTTTCTTTCGGCGGCCCCGGTGTCGAGACGCTTAGCCGTAGGCGCCGCCGGTGTATAAGAGATCGAAACCTCGGGCAAGCACCGCAATGATGGCAACGGCACCCGCGCCGGTGGTGAGAACCAGCAGTACCGCCAGCGGCCAACCGGAAGCGGATTGCCGCCCGGATGCAGGATTGTGACGACCGTCCCACTTGTCGTCGGGCGTCAGGCCGATCACCAGTGCTTCGATCATCGCCGCCAATCCCGACAATACCAGCGGCAGGGCCGAAAATAGCGCGGGACGCGAGCCGCCGGTGGCGAGCAAGGCCAGGGCCAACGGCGCCGTGGCGAAATGCGCCCATCCCCAGAAATCCTTTGGCCCGGCCAAGTAAAAACGATGTAATCCGACGCTGCCAAGAACCGCGGCGAGCAAGGTGGCGAAAGTCTTGTTTTTGTGTCTGGTACGCATGGCGAACGCTTTGCTGAGGGAGTATGTTCGAGAGGTCTATAAAGATTGCGGAGATTTGACTGCCATCCTAGGGAGTATGGATGAATGCAAGAGCCGGCCGGAAGCGCCGCCGGGCGGCATATTGATGCGGCCGCGAGGGTGTTGTCATCATTATTGCGATCCGGCAGGTAGCGGGCTATAATACTCGGCTTTTCCGTGTTCGAACACTTTTTGGAAACATTATGGTCGTTATTCGTTTAGCTCGTGGTGGCGCAAAGAAGCGCCCGTTCTTCAACATCGTTGCAACCGATTCCCGCAACCGTCGCGACGGTCGCTTCATCGAGCGCATCGGTTTCTACAACCCGATCGCGTCCGGCAAGGATGAGGCATTCCGCATTGCCCAGGATCGCTTGACCTACTGGCAAGGCGTCGGCGCGCAGCTGTCGCCGACCGTGGCTCGTCTGGTCAAGGAAGCCGGCCAGAAAGCCGCTGCTTAATTCCGCAGGCGCGATTGTTGGGAAAGACTGCATCAGGGGTGAATATCCCTGAGGATCTGGTGCTGGTGGGCCATGTTACAGGTGCCTACGGCATTCACGGATGGGTCAGGATCAGGCCGTACTCGGCCGACGCCGATGCGTTGTTGCATGCGAAGACGTGGTGGCTGGACAAGCCGGATGTCCACGATGTCGACATGCTGCAGGTCAAGACGCATGGCGGCGACGTGGTGGCGCGCCTGATGGGCGTCGCGGACCGCAACGCGGCCGAAGCGCTGAAAGGCGCGACCGTCCGGATCCCGCGCAGCCATTTTCCAGCCTTGGCGGACAACGAGTTCTATTGGGTCGATCTGATCGGCCTGGAAGTCGAGAACCTGCAAGGCGAGCAGCTCGGTGTCGTGCAGGACTTGATGGACAACGGCGCGCACCCGATTCTGCGGGTGGCTCGGCCGAAGGAAGCGCAAGCGCCCGGGGCCGATGGAAAGCAGCCGGAGCAGTTGATTCCCTTCGTCGATGCGTTCATCAAGACGGTCGACCGGCAGACGAAAAAGATTACGGTGGATTGGGGACTGGATTATTGATCCCCGGAGCATGAAGGAGTGCGGGATGCAATTCGATGTCGTCACGCTCTTTCCCGAAATGTTCAATGCGATCACGCAGTCGGGCATCACGCGGCGCGCGTTCGAGCAGCGTAGATGCGGGCTGTCGCTGTGGAATCCGCGCGATTTCACGACCGATAATTACCGCACGGTCGATGACCGGCCTTATGGCGGAGGCCCAGGCATGGTGATGCTGGCGAAGCCGCTGGAAGCCGCGATCGATGCCGCCAAACAGCGCCAGCAAGGATTGGGAATCGCGAAGCCGCATGTGATCTATCTGTCGCCGCAAGGCCGGCAGCTGACGCACCAGCGCGTGATGGATTTGACCGCGGAGCAGGGCGTGGTTCTGCTGTGCGGACGTTACGAGGCAGTGGATCAGCGTTTGCTGGACCGTTGCGTCGACGAGGAAATCAGCCTCGGCGATTTCGTGCTGTCGGGCGGCGAATTGCCGGCGATGGCGCTGATGGATGCGGTGATCCGGCAGTTGCCCGGCGTGTTGAACGACGGCGCTTCGGCGATCGAGGACAGCTTCGTCAACGGCTTGCTCGATTGTCCGCATTACACCCGGCCGGAGGTCTATGAAGGCGTGCCGGTGCCGCCGGTGCTGCTGGGCGGGCATCATGCCGAGATCGAGAGATGGCGGCGCGAGAAGGCGCTGGAGGTGACCGCGAAAAAGCGGCCCGATCTGATAGCGAAGGCGCGCGAAGCCGGATTGCTGACGCGCGCCGATGAGAAATTCTTGAGCGGCCTGTCCCTGTGACGGGCCGCGAGGCGGATGAGCGAGGCGCCATCCGCCGTGAGCGGTTTGCAGTACCGAGCGGGAGCCGTCAGCCCGCATGTTTTAACCCCATCCTCTACCGGGCATTCATATCAACGGCGCCGGCAAGATGGTTTCAGGAGCTAAAAATGGACTTGATCCAGCAACTTGAGCAAGAAGAAATCGCCCGCCTGGGCAAGAACATCCCCGACTTCGCGCCGGGCGATACGGTCGTCGTCAACGTCAACGTCGTTGAAGGCACCCGCAAGCGTGCACAGGCTTACGAAGGCGTCGTGATCGCACGCCGCAACCGCGGCCTGAACTCGAACTTCATCGTTCGCAAGATCTCGTCGGGCGAAGGCGTCGAGCGTACGTTCCAGCTGTATTCCCCGCTGATCGCTTCGATCGAAGTCAAGCGTCGCGGCGATGTCCGTCGCGCCAAGCTGTACTACCTGCGCGAGCGTTCGGGCAAATCGGCTCGCATCAAAGAAAAGCTGCCGAACCGCCGCGCCGAGCAAGCCGCAGAGTAATCGTCTGCTGCATGTGGCAAGCGAAAGGGGCACCGACGGTGCCCCTTTTGCGTTCTGGGGCCTCGCATGCGACCATGTGGGCGGATCTCCATCGTAGGAAATCATTTTGACGAAACTGCATTTCGATCCGATTGCGATACCGGTCGAATCCGTCGCCGGCGAGGCGGCGCTGACTGGCGATCGATTGTCGGCCGACTGGCTGCGGGCGCGCTTCGCGACTCCTCCGCAATGGCTGCCCGAATCGACGAACGAGCATCTGATGCGCTCGGCGGCCACGCCGCCGATCCCGGCCGCCGTCCTGATACCGATCGTCATGCGCGCCGGCGGCCCGATGCTGCTGTTCACGCAGCGGACCGCGCACTTGTCCGACCATGCGGGGCAGGTGAGTTTCCCGGGCGGGCGCATGGAGGAAACCGATGCTTCCGCGATTCATACCGCCTTGCGCGAGACGGAAGAGGAGATCGGCCTGGCGCGCCGCCATGCCGAAGTGCTCGGCACCTTGCCGGATTATTTCACCGGCACCGGTTACCAGGTGACGCCGGTGGTCGCATTGGTATGGCCGCCCTTCGATCTGCAAGCCGATCCGCACGAGGTCGCGGAGATTTTCGAGGTGCCGCTCGCCTTCCTGATGGATGGCGCGAACCATCAGCGCCGCACGGTCGATATCCCGGAAGGCACGCGCCGTACTTTCTATGCCATGCCTTACGATCGTTTCTTCATCTGGGGAGCCACGGCCGGCATGCTGCGCAATCTTTTCCATTTCCTGCGCGCTTGAGACGAACGGAAATGATTCGTAACCAGGCTGGTTTGATTCGCAAGTTGCCCTGCGTTATCGTATCGGCTGCCATCATCAACAAAGAGACAGGCGAATGACATTTCTTTCCATTCTTTGCGCATTGCTGATCGAACAATTGAAGCCGCTGCGCGCCGACAACGCGATGTACACCGGCATCAAGGCGCTTGCTTCGCGCATGGAGGCTTCTTTCAATGCCGGTCTCGCCAAGCATGGTCGATTCGCCTGGTTCTTGATGATGGCCATCCTGATGGCGCCGACCATCGCGATCTACTGGGCTTGCACCAAGATCGGCCCGTTCGCGGAGCTGGCATGGAATATCCTGGTCGTCTACCTGACGCTCGGCTTTCGGCACTACAGCCATTACTTCACTTCGATCCAGGTCGCGCTCAATGCCGGCGACGAGGCGACCGCGCGTACGCTGCTGGCAGAATGGACCCGGCAGGATACGGCCGGCATGGATGCCGGCGAGATCTCGCGCCTGGCCGTCGAGAAGGCGCTCATCACGACGCATCGCAACGTCTTCGGCGTGTTTTTCTGGTTCCTCATGCCGCTCGGCCCGGCCGGCGCCGTCATGTATCGCGTGGCCGAATACCTGGGGCGCGCCTGGAGCGAGCCGGAGCATATGCGGAACGAGAAATTCGGCGAGTTCGCGGCGCGCGCGTTCTATTGGATCGATTGGTTGCCGGCTCGCTTGACCGCGATCGCATTCGCCGTGGTCGGCAATTTCGAGGATGCGGTCTATGCCTGGCGCAATTTCGCGGGCCGTTGGCAAGACGAAGCGATCGGCATCATTCTCTCGGCCGGCGGCGGTGCGATGGGAGTGCGGCTCGGCACGCCGGCCCAGGCGGCCGTCAACGTATCGCCGGCCGATGCCGGCGGGCTCGAGCCGGCCGGCGCCGATCCCGAAGTGCCGCCGGGCGAGGAATCGAGCGCGCGCGCATTGCAGAGCACGGTCGGCCTGGTGTGGCGCGCCTTGCTGTTGTGGATGCTGCTGCTGCTGTTGCTGTCTCTCGCCGTCTGGATCGGTTGAGTCTTGAAACGATCGTCGGGACGCCGCCGCGGCGGCGTTTCTCCAATGTCCCTTTGCCGTTCCGATGAAGCGGGCGCTTCACATCGTGAAATGTTGTTTCGCTTCAAGTCTTCTATAAGATATAATACCGAAGAATACTGAAGCTCGGCGTTGCACAACGATGCCGGGCTCATCCGGTTCAAGCCATGCCGGCTCCGCCGTACGTATTGCATCCGGCCAGCCTTACCGATCCAGGCGATTCGGGAACGGGGAAGTCCGGCACGGCGTATGGCACTGCCGGCCCGCAGCAGACGGGAGTCCGGCCGGCGCCAGGAAGCGACGGCCGATGCTTGCCGTATGTGGCCGGTGCGCTATGCTGAAACACCCCGGGACGCGAAAGAAACCGCCGCACACATGGCTCATCACGCTCATCAACGCAAACCGCCTGCCCGCGAATTCTTCATCCAAGGAATTACGCTAGAAGGCAAGCAATTCCGTCCCAGCGATTGGGCGGAGCGCCTGTGCGGCGTGATGTCGCATTTCCGTCCGGAAGGCAAGCGCGGCCTCCATGCTCATCTGCAGTATTCGCCCTATGTGCGGCCGACGGTGTTGAACGGCATCAAGTCGGTCGTCGTGAATGAAGCCTTGCGCGAGCTCGAGCCGCTCGCCTATCACTTCGTTCTCAATTTCGCGAAAGACAATAATCTGCAAATCGTCGACGCCTGCCTCTTGCCCGATCCCGAAGAAGAGAAATAAGAGAAAAGGGCGGTCAATGCAGTCGGCCGCATCGCAGCTATCTCCGGCCCGTCGCCGGCATGCGCAACCGGGCCGGCCCCGCGGGCGCTTCGGCATGCGTGACGCGCACCAGGCGGGCGTTCAGCTTGCGTGCCAGCCCCTCCGCACCGCGTTGCATCAGCCAATCATGATTCCTCCGGAATGCCGGGCGCGCGACCGGCGCAACGGCGTTCATCCAGCGTTTCGTGGTCTCGACACACCATTCGTAGCGCACCGTCGCCAGCTCGCCGTCCCGGAAAAACAGCCAGCGTCCCACGCCTTGCAGATCGCCGCCGACGGTGGCCTCCAGGACAGCCATGCGCTCTATTCTCGTCGTGCATGCTTCGAAGACGATGCGATAAGGCAGGCGGCTCTTCCAGGTGTAGCGCCGTATGCTGCCGATGCCGTCGGCGTCTCCGGGATCGCATTCTTCCACCGCTTCCGCCCCTTGCCACCAGTGCGGCCATTCGAGCGAATGGAAGACCGCGTCGTATACCCGGTCGAGCGGCGCTTCCAGATGCCAATGCGTGATGAATCGATAGGCGGCCATAGGGGTCAAGGACGAAAGAAGGCGGGAGGGAACGACGGATCGATCACGACATCCTGCAGCAGCACGGTTTCGATTTCCCGGCCGGCGCCGTCGCTGCTGACGACCTTGAGCGGAAAATCGGTCTCGTCGTCGAACCAGACGTCATAGCGGTGCACCGATTCCGGCCCCGTGCCCGGATCGCCGTTGACGGCGATATGGGTGGTGTCGCGTCCGTCGACCGCTTCCGCCCCCAGCGCCTCGATCTTTCCGCGCCGCTTCAAGGCGAGGATATTGTCGAGCAGCGTACCCACGTCCGAGCGATCGACGCGCTGGCCGGTCGGACTCTGGAGCAGTGGATTGGTAGGGCTCAGGCTGAGCGGCGGCAGCAGGCCGCGTCCGAACGGCCAAAGGCGGACGATTCCGTCGTCCGGAACATAGATCAGCAAGGCCCCTTTGTGAGGTTGCTCAAATTCCATGCGAATATATCCTGGCCGCCGATAGAAATAGCGGATGATTTCGCCGCTGCCGGTTCGACGCGATGCCTTGATGGTGGCTTGGTAGCCTTCCATCCGGCGGTAACGCTGGAGCGTCTGCTCGAGTCGGTTCACGATTTGCCCTCCGGTGTGCCTTCCGGCAGGCGCCGTTGCCGTAGGGCCGTCGGTCGGCCATGCGTCGGCGTCCTGCAAGGTGGCGGCGGCAAGAACAACGGATGATATTCTTTTTGCAAGATGTCGCTTGATTTTAACGGCGCTCATATTGCTGGCCGGTTGTTGTGCCGGTTCGGCTTGTTTTAAATCATAATCCTGTTGTTCTACGGCAATTCTTAAATCCAGGACTTCGGCTAGGTTACAAAAGCCGGTATGAGGACTATAGGTAAACATGGCAACGCGGACAAAGACGGGAACGAAGCGTCGTCCCTTGGCGGGTGACTGAATGTTTCGCAGCCGTATTTCCCTCTCGAGGGCGGCCGTGCTCGCGCTCCTGTGCGGAGTGGCGGGCACGGCCGCTTTGTTCGTCGCCGTGCGCGGGCATGAACAGCGCGAAGAAGAACTCGAGTTCCAGCAACGCGCCAATGTCCGCACGGCCGCGATCCGGCAAGGATTGAACGCCGCGGTCGAGGCGCTCGACAGCGTGGGGCGGCTGTTCGGCACGCTGGCCGCGGTCGATCGCGAGCAATTCCGCAGTTTCACGGCGCCGCTCCTGGTGCGCTATCCCTATATCCAGGCATTCAATCACCATCGCATCGTTTCCGCCGAAGAGTTGCCGGCCTATGTCGCCGGGATGCGTACGCTGCATCCCGATTACAGCGTGCAGGAGATGGCCGGGGGCAATCGGATTCCGGCGTCGCCCAAGGAACGCTATTACGTGGTCGATTACGTGGAGCCGTTGCTCGGCAACGAGCCCGCGCTCGGCCTCGACGTCTCGCCCAACGCGCAACTGATGCGTGCCGTGATGCGGTCGGTCGATTCGGGCCTTCCGCAAGCCAGCGGCCTGCTCGTGCTGGCGCAGGGGAAGGGAAGGCGCAACGGATTCCTGGTCGTGACGCCGGTCTATCGGCGCGGTATGCCGCTGACCGATGTGGTTGAACGGCGGCAGGCGTTCGTCGGCGACATCGCCGCCGTATTCCGCGGCGGCGACCTGGTGGAAAGAATACTGGCTGACGGCGGCTTCCTCAATTCTCCCGACATCGGCATCAGCGTCTATGCCGCGTCCCGGCCGGAGGAGTCGGAACTGGTGTTCCGGCGCGGCGACGCGCCGCATTTCGAGCGGCCCGCGGCCTTCCCGATGCAGCGCTTGTTCTACGACCGGCTCAAGCCGGCCGAGCGCAGTTTCGACATCGCCGGCACGACCTGGACCGTGGTGCTGACCAAGAAGCCGATGTGGTTCGGCTATAACCACCGCGGTTCGACGCTGGTGCTGGTGACGGGCATCGTCTTCACGCTGCTGGCCGCCGCCTACCTGCAATCGGTTTCCCTGCGCGCCCGCCGCGTACAGAAGCTGGTCGATTTACGCACCGCCGAATTGCAGCGCGCCAACGCCTTGCTGGTCGAAGACATCGCGGCGCGCAAGCAGGCTGAGAAGGCCTTGCAATTGCGCCAGCGCGCGATCGACTCCTCCGCCAACGCCATCATGCTGATCCGCGCGGAAAAGCCGGATTACATCGTCGACGACGTCAATCCCGCCTTCGAGCGCATGACCGGCTACGGCCGTTCGGAAATCATCGGCCAGTCTTACCACATCCTGCAGGCCGATTATCGCGATCAGCCCGGTATCGAGGAAATCCGCGGCGCGATGCGCGAACAGCGCGAAGGCTATGCCAGGTTGCGCAGCTATCGCAAGGACGGTTCGCTGTTCTGGAACGATCTCTACATCTCGCCGGTGCGCGACGCCGCCGGCAAGGTCAGCCATTTCGTCGTCACGCAATACGACATCACCGCCGCCAAGCGCTACGAGGCCGAGCTCGAATACCAGGCCAATCGCGACGCGCTGACCGGATTGGCCAACCGCAATCTCCTGCGCGACCGCCTCGGGCAGGCGCTCGCCTATGCCGGGCGCTACGGCCACTCGGTGTGGATCGTGCTGGTCGATCTCGACCGCTTCAAGTTCATCAACGACACGCTCGGCCACAAGGCCGGCGACGCCTTGCTCAACAAGGTCGCCGAACGGCTGCTGCAGGCGGTGCGCGAAACCGATACCGTGGCCCGGCTCGGCGGCGACGATTTCGTGCTGATCCTGCCGGAGCGCAGCGACGAGCGCCTGACCATGGGCGCGGTGCAGCGGATCATGCAGGCCGTGTCGCGGCCGCTCGTCATCGAAGGCCACGAGTTCTTCCCGACCTGCAGCACCGGTGTGTCGGCCTATCCGGCCGACGGCCAGGACGCCGACACGCTGATCAAGCACGCCGAAATCGCGATGTACCGCGCCAAGGAGAACGGCCGCAATACCGTCCAGTTCTACACCTCGGCGATGAACGCCGAGGCACTCGAGCGGCTCAAGCTCGAGGGCAGCCTGCGCAGCGCCGTCGAGCGCGAAGAGTTCATCCTGCATTACCAGCCGCAGGTCGACCTGGCCAGCGGCCGCGTGACCGGCATGGAGTCGCTGATTCGCTGGCAGCATCCTGAACTCGGGATGGTGCCGCCCGGCCGTTTCATCGGCCTGGCCGAGGAAACCGGCTTGATCGTCCCGATCGGTTCCTGGGCCATCCGCACCGCCTGCGCCCAGGCGAAGAGCCTGCAGAACCAGGGTTTCGGCCAGTTGCGGGTAGCGGTCAACCTGTCGGCGCGCCAGTTCTACCAGCACGACCTGGTGAAAACGGTGGCGACCGCGTTGAATGAGGCCGAACTCGCGCCCGACTGCCTGGAAATCGAATTGACCGAAAGCCTGGTGATGACCGACGTCGAGCGCGCGATCGCCGTCTTGCGCGACCTGAAGGCGCTCGGCGTGCAGATCTCGATCGACGACTTCGGCACCGGTTATTCGAGCCTGTCCTACCTGAAACGTTTCCCGATCGATGTCTTGAAGATCGACCAGTCCTTCGTACGCGACATCACCGAGGACGCCGACGACGCCGCCATCGTGCTGTCGATCATTTCGCTGGCGCACAGCCTGCGGCTCAAGGTCATCGCCGAAGGCGTCGAGACGGCCGAGCAACTGGCCTACCTGCGCCAGCACGGCTGCGACCAGATCCAGGGCTATTACTTCAGCAAGCCGCTGCCGGCGCCGGCGCTGCAATCCCTGCTGGCGGAAGGCAAGAGCCTGCCTCCCGCGCAGCATTGCGCGGATGCGCTGAGGACGCGCATCGCCTGATGTGAAACAACATCCCCGGCGATTTCCCCGCCGGCGTTGGCGGTGCGCCGCGCGGCGTGCCATCATAGAAGCGTTCATCCCTTTGGAAGTCCTCCCCTTCATGCAGCAAGGAACGGCCATGGATAAGATACGCGGCGCCACCCGCCCCGAGCACGACACTTTCGGTCCGATCGAGGTGCCGGCGGACCGGTTGTGGGGAGCGCAGACCCAGCGTTCGCTCGAACATTTCCGGATCTCCAGCGAACGGATGCCGCCGGAACTGATTCTCGCGCTGGCGACGGTCAAGCGCGCCTGCGCCGAAGTCAACCGCGACCTGGGCAAACTCGATGCCGGCAAGGCCGGCGCGATCATCGCGGCGGCCGACGAAGTGATCGACGGCCGCCACGAGGCGGAATTTCCGCTGTCCGTCTGGCAAACCGGTTCCGGCACGCAAACCAACATGAACATGAACGAGGTGCTCGCCAATCGTGCCTCGGAATTGCTGGGCGGCGCGCGCGGCGCGGATCGCCTCGTGCACCCGAACGATGACGTCAACATGGGACAGTCGTCGAACGATATCTTTCCGACCGCCATGCACGTCGCCGCGGCGCATGCCGTCGCCGCGCATTTGTCGCCGGCGCTGCATGAATTGCGCACGACGCTCGATGAAAAGGCGCGCGCCTTCGCTGCCATCGTCAAGATCGGGCGCACGCACTTGCAGGACGCGACGCCGCTGACGCTCGGCCAGGAGTTTTCCGGCTACGTCGCCCAGCTCGACTTCGCCATGGAGGCGATCAAGGCAACGCTGCCGCGCCTGTGCGAACTCGCCGTCGGCGGCACCGCGGTCGGCACCGGATTGAACGCGCATCCCGAGTTCGGCGGACGGGTCGCCGCGATTCTCGCGCAGGGCAGCGGTTTGCCGTTCAACAGCGCGCCCAACAAGTTCGCGGCGCTCGCCGGCCACGAGGCGATGCTGGCCGCGCACGGCGCCCTGAAGACGCTGGCGGCGTCGCTGATGAAGATCGCGAACGATATCCGCTGGCTCGCGTCCGGCCCGCGTTCCGGCCTCGGAGAGCTGAGCCTCCCCGAGAACGAACCGGGCAGCTCGATCATGCCGGGCAAGGTCAATCCGACGCAATGCGAAGCGCTGACCATGCTGTGCTGCCAGGTGTTCGGCAACGACGTCGCGATCAACATCGGCGGCGCTTCCGGCAACTTCGAATTGAACGTATTCAAGCCGATGATCGCGCACAGCTTTTTGCAAAGCGTGCGCCTGCTGGCCGACGGCATGAAGAGCTTTGACGAGCATTGCGCGCAAGGCATCGAAGCGAACCGCGAGCGCATCGCCGAATTGATGGAGCGTTCGCTGATGCTGGTGACCTCGCTTGCGCCCCATATCGGCTACGACAAGGCGGCGCGGATCGCGAAGCAGGCCCATCGCGACGGGACGACGCTCAAGCAAGCGGCGCTCGCGCTCGGTTACGTCGACGAAGAGGAATTCGAGCGCTGGGTGAAGCCGGAGCAGATGACGCGGCCGGCATGATCGGCCGACTACCCAGGGAAACAAGCAATGCCGCTCTTGGTTGATCGGCTTGCGATTCCCGCGCCAGGGGCGCCGAACTAGCCGCATGTCTGGCGCATGAGGCGCGACGTAGACAAGTCGTGTCGTCGGTCGTGCTGCGGAGGCCGGGCGCAATTGGCAGCGCGATAACGAATTTGCCCAATAGGCAACGGTTGTTGTTCCCTATCCACGCTTCGAATTTCGCTTGCAACTGTTTTTCGAAACTTTCGGACAAGAATCTTGATGTTCAAGTTGCCGTGAAGTAACTTAGGGCAACATCCAATGCGGCATCGTGCTGCGCGCTGGTCGTACTTCCTTGGAGGACGGACATGGATATCAAGAACATGAAAGTGGCCACGCGGTTGAGCCTGGGATTCGCGCTGGTTTTGCTTTTGCTCTGCGGGGTCAGTCTGCTTGGCCTGAGCCGCATGGCGCAGATCGAAGGGCGGCTGGAAGAGGTGGTTCACGACAATGTGTACAAGATGAACCTTGTGCAAACGATGTCCGAATCCGTGCACATCGTATCGCGCGTCATGCGCACCGCGATTCTTCTGGAAGACGCAGCCGCCATGCGAGCGGAGATCCGGAAGATCGAGGTTGCACGAAGCAAATACGATGACGCGGTGACAGCCCTGGAAAAGACGGCCGCCAGCGAAGCCGGTCAGGCGATTCGCAACAGGATCAAGGAGGCGATGCAAGCCGCCAGGCCGCTGAATCAGAAAGTGCTCGATCTCGCGCTGGAAAACAAGGACGCCGAGGCGATCGAATTGCTGCTGAAACAGGCGGCGCCTGCGACGCAAAAATGGCAGGATGCGCTGGACGAGAATATCGAACTTCAAAAGCAGAACAACGAGAAAGACGCGAAGACTGCCGACGAGGCTTATCGGAGCGCACGCACCATGATTCTCGTCTTGAGCGGAATTGCTGTTGCGATCGGCATCGCGGCGGCAACCTTCATCACGCGCAGCTTGTTGCAGCAACTCGGCGGCGAACCTTCCTATGCCGCCGAGATCGCAAGCAAGATCGCTATCGGCGACCTCAGCGTGGCGGTGGAGGTCAAGTCCGGCGACCAATCAAGCATGCTGTTCGCGATGAAGGGCATGCGGGACAGCTTGGCGCAGATCGTCAGGCAGGTGCGCGCCAGCTCCGATTCCATCGCGACCGGATCGAGCCAGATCGCGGCCGGCAATCTCGACCTTTCGTCGCGCACCGAGGAGCAGGCATCGAGCCTGGAGGAGACCGCCTCGTCGATGGAAGAATTGACATCGACAGTGAAACAGAATGCCGACAATTCGCGCCAAGCCAACAGCTTGGCATTGTCGGCGTCCGAAGTGGCCAGCAAGGGGGGCGCAGTGGTCTCGGAAGTCGTGCAGACCATGGGTTCGATCAACGAATCGGCGAAGAAGATCGTGGACATCATTTCCGTCATCGACGGTATTGCGTTCCAGACCAATATTCTCGCGCTGAATGCTGCCGTGGAAGCGGCGCGCGCCGGCGAGCAGGGCCGAGGCTTCGCGGTGGTGGCCGCCGAGGTGCGCAACCTCGCTCAGCGTAGCGCGAACGCCGCGAAGGAGATCAAGTCCTTGATCGGCGATTCGGTCGAGAAGGTCGATGCGGGCAGCAAGCTCGTCGCGCAGGCCGGCGCGACCATGGACGAGATCGTCACGTCCGTCCAGCGCGTGTCCGACATCATCAGCGAAATCACGGCGGCGAGCCAGGAGCAGACCGCCGGAATCGAGCAGATCAATTCCGCGATTGCGCAGATGGATGAAGTCACGCAACAGAATGCGTCGCTGGTCGAGGAAGCGGCCGCGGCCGCGCAGGCGATGCAGGATCAGGCCAGCACGCTGGCGCATATCGTCAGCGTGTTCAAGCTGGACGGAATGCAGGCATCCGCGCCGCGCGTGGTCGTCAATACGCAGTCCGCGCATCCGGACCGGGCCCTAGGATCCGGCAAGAAATCGCGTACCGCGATGGTTCCCGACGGTTCCGCGCGGCGAAAGCTCGCGTCCGTCAAGAAGCTGACCGATCGATCGAGTTTGGCAGTCGGATGAATCCCGAACGGGCGGGAGAGCCGGATTGTCGGACCGACGTGCTGCGAGGGTGCGGCAAGCCGACTCGACGATTCTGTCACGTCGCATGGAATGGCATTATCGCGCCGGAATGAGGGTCTCCAAGACAGATTAGTCGTTCCAATATGCCTGCCGGCCCTCTGGCCATGCGTTGCTCTTCGACGATGGACTGGATCAGGGCTGGCGCGAGCCCTGCGCAAATCGCGCTACGGTACCGTATCGATACTGCAACGAACTGCCGGAAGGCATTCGGGATTCCTGCTTGGCATTCCGTCGACGTGATCGTCGGCAACGTCTTGCCGTCGCCGGCGACGAATGCTTCTATTGAACGGTTCAGATGGCGCGGCCGGCGCCGGCCGACCGCATCACGAAGGTGCGCAGCCATTGGTTCGCCGGATCGCCGTCGACGTTGGCATGCCAGTACAGATAGACATCGAACGGCGGCATCTCGGCCGGGAAGGGCAGGATGCGGTTGTCGAGATGCCGGTTCGCCGCGCGCGCATAGCGCTCCGGCATCGTCAGCAGCATGTCGGTTTCGGCGACGATGCGGCAGGCCGCGTAGTAATGCTGACAGCGCAGCTGCACGCGCCGCTGCAGGCCGAGCCGGCTCAATTCGAAATCCTCCAGCCCCGGACCGTGCCGGCGCGAGCTGGCGAGGATGTGGTCTTCCGCCAAATACGCTCCCAAGTCGAGCCTGCGCCGGATGCGCGGATGGTTCTTGCTTACGACGACGACGGTCTTGTCCGTCAATAGCCGCTCGTGCCGGATGTCGTTGGAGAGCGGGAGCAGTACGTCGATCGCCACGTCGATCGTGCCGGCGGCGAGTTCTCCTTCGATTTCCCGGCGTTCCACTTTCACCGCTGCCAGCGCGATCCGCGGCGCCTGCGGGCGGATGCGCGCCGTCAGAGGCGGCAACACGGTCGTCTCCAGCACATCGCGCACGGCCAACGTGAACAGCTTGTCGCTCGTTGCCGGATCGAACTGTTCCAGGCCGCTCAAGGTCACCTCGAAGCCGCGCAGCGCGCGCCGCACCGGTTCGATCAGGTTGCGCGCCAACGGCGTGGAGAACATCGCATGGCCCCGGCGTTCGAACAGCGGGTCGTTGAACAGTTGGCGCAGCCGGCCGAGCGCATGGCTGATCGCCGGCTGCGTCAGATTGAGCTTCTTGCCCGCGCGCGTGACGCTGCCTTCGGTGTAGATGGCGTCGAAGACGACGAACAGATTCAGGTCGATACGCGATATATGCATGAAATTAATCGAATTCGATTCACATTATTCATTTGATCTATTCTATGCCTGTCGCTAGTCTATCCCCAATTCCTTTTGCATGACGCCGGCGGCGCAATTTCATGGGACAAATCTATCTGGTGCGGCATGGGCAGGCATCGTTCGGCAGTGCCGATTACGACCGGTTGTCGCCGTTGGGCGTCGAGCAATCCCAGGCGCTCGGGCGGTGGCTGGCCGACCGCGCTCACCGCATCGATCGCGTCGTCACCGGCGGCATGCGACGTCACCGGCAGACGGCGGACGGTTGCATGGGCGCCTTGCCGTCTTCATTGCAAACCTCGAATGCCTGGCTTGCCGACGACGGTTTCAACGAATACGACCATCACGAGGTGCTGGTCCGCCAGCGGCCGGACTTCGACGATCCCGAAGAGGTGAAGCGCTTCCTGCGCGAGACTCCCGACGGCAAGCGCGCCTTCCAGGCGATCTTCGAGCAGGCGATGACGCGCTGGATGAGCGGCGCGCACGATGCCGAATATCGCGAGACCTGGCCGCAATTCCGCGCGCGCGTCGTGGCTGCCTTGCGACGCGTCGTGGCCGATGCCGGCGCGTCGCAGAACATCATCGTCTTCACTTCGGGCGGCCCGATCGCCACGCTTTGCCAGCATCTGCTCGGTCTGCCCGATGCCGGCGTCGGCGCGCTGAACTGGACGCTCGTCAATTGCGCCGTCACCAAGCTGTTCTACCGTGGAGACCAGATCACTCTCAGCTATCTGAACAGCTACGCGCATTTCGAAACGCAAACCGACTTCATCACCTATCGCTAGGGCGTGTCATCGATTGGTTTGGGAGATGCGTTCAATCCAAAGCGCGTGCTGGCGGCGGCGCGCGGCGACGCCAAGGCTGGGTGCCTTGGCTAGCCAGGCAACGCCGGTAGCGCGCGTTTTGGACTGAACCCGGAGGGAAGGTGCCGTAGGCGCCGCATGCCGTTGTTGCGGCTCCTTGCCGTAGCACCGCTACGACGCGTCGCCGCATAGGCCTGCAATGCCTACGGCACCTTCGCACTCCCAAACCAATTGATGACACGCCCTAGGAGACATCATGGATTTCGCCTACAGCCCCAAGGTCCAGGACTTGCGCAAGCGCCTGCTTGCTTTCATGGATGAGCATATCTATCCGAACGAAGCGAAGTTCTTCGCCGAGATCGAGGCGAACCGCGCCGCCGGCGATCCCTGGGTGCCGACCAGGATCATCGAAGAGCTAAAGGTCAAGGCGCGCGCCGCCGGTTTGTGGAATCTGTTCCTGCCGGCGTCCGACAAGGGCGCCGGCCTCACCAATCTCGAGTACGCGCCGCTGTGCGAAATCATGGGCCGCGCGTTGTGGTCGGCCGAGGTGTTCAACTGCTCGGCGCCCGATACCGGCAACATGGAAACGCTGGAGCGCTACGCCAGCGAAGAGTTGAAGAAACAATGGCTCGAACCGCTGCTGGAAGGGAAGATCCGCTCGTGCTTCGCGATGACCGAGCCGGCCGTGGCATCGTCCGATGCGACCAATATCGAAGCCTCGATCGTGCGCGACGGCGACGACTACGTGATCAACGGCCGCAAATGGTGGTCGTCCGGCGCCAACGATCCGCGCTGCAAGGTCTTCATCTTCATGGGCAAGACCGACCCGCATAATCCGGACAAGCACAAGCAGCAATCGATGATCGTGGTGCCGCGCGACGCGCCGGGCGTCACCGTGCTGCGCCATCTGCCGGTGTTCGGCTACGACGACGCGCCGCACGGCCACGGCGAAGTGCTGTTCGAGAACGTGCGCGTGCCGGCCTCCAACATCCTGCTCGGCGAGGGCCGCGGCTTCGAGATCGCCCAAGGCCGCCTGGGACCGGGCCGCATCCATCATTGCATGCGCCTGATCGGCCTGGCCGAGCGCGCCCTGGAAGACATGTGCAGGCGTAGCCTGTCGCGCGTCGCCTTCGGCAAGCCGGTGGCGGAGCAGGGCGTGACGCTGGAACGGATCGCGGAAAGCCGCATCCTGATCGACCAGGCGCGCTTCCTGGTGCTCAACGCCGCCTACATGATGGACACGGTCGGCAACAAGGTCGCCGCGAAGGAGATCGCGATGATCAAGGTGGCCGCGCCGAACATGGCGTGCCGGGTGATCGATTGGGCGATCCAGGCGCACGGCGGCGGCGGCGTGTCGGGCGACTTCCAGCTCGCCTATGCCTATGCCCAGGCTCGCACCCTGCGCCTGGCCGACGGTCCCGATGAAGTGCATCGCAACCAGATCGGCAAGATGGAATTGAAGAAGTACAAGCAGGCGTTGAGTTGAATTCGGTTAGGAGGGCGATAGTTGCCGGCATGCTCTTCGGCGCATGCCGGCTTTTTTCCTTTTACGTTCTCCGGAATCGCGGCGCCGCGGTGTGCGGATTTCCATCCGGATTGATCTCCTCTCCATGCCGGCAGCCTGTTCCAAGGCCTTGATTTTCCCCGGCTCCGGCAGATGTCGTTCGCATGGCACAGGTCCTGCTATAGGCATGACTGCCGTTCGATAATCGGCCTAGAATAGAATGCCCTTCGGCTTTTCACAACCATCCACAGAGGAGAAGACAATGAAGTTAGGATTCGCAAGAACCCTGCTCGCCCTGGCTGGCGCGGCATTCGTCGCGGCGGCGCCGGCGCACGCGCAACAACAATTCATCAACGTGCTGACCGGCGGCACCAGCGGCGTCTACTATCCGCTCGGGGTGGCGCTGTCGCAGGTCTACGGCAAGGCGATGCCGGAGGCGAAGGTCTCGGTGCAGGCGACCAAGGCATCGGCGGAGAACCTGAACCTGCTGCAGGCCGGCCGCGGCGAGATCGCGTTCACGCTCGGCGATGCCCTGTCCGATGCCTGGAAGGGCGATGAGGAGGCCGGCTTCAAGGCGCCGCTGAAGAAATTGCGCGGCGTGGCCGGCATCTATCCGAACTATATCCAGATCGTGGCCTCGGCCGATTCCGGCATCAAGACCTTGGCCGACCTGAAAGGCAAGCGCATCTCGGTCGGCGCGCCGAAGTCGGGCACCGAGCTGAATGCGCGCGCCATCTTCAAGGCGGCCGGCATGAGCTACAAGGACTTCGCCAAGGTGGAATACCTGCCGTTCGGCGAATCGGTCGAACTGATGAAGAATCGCCAGCTCGATGCGACGCTGCAGTCGGCCGGCCTCGGCGTGGCTTCGCTGCGCGACCTGTCGACGGCGCAAAAGATCGTGATCGTGCCGATCCCGCAGGACGTGGTCGCCAAGGTCGGCGATCCGGCCTACCAATCCGGCGTGATCCCGGCCAAGACCTATGAGGGCCAGGCCGCCAACGTCCCCACCGCCTACGTGCAGAACTTCCTGGTCACGCACGAGGGGGTGCCGGCCGATGTCGTGTACAAGATGACCAAGTCGATGTTCGACAATCTCGACCAGATGACGGCCGCGCACGCCGCCGCCAAGTCGATCCGCAAGGAAGCCGCCACGATCGGCATGCCGGTGCCGCTGCATCCGGGCGCGGAGAAGTATTACAAGGAAATCGGCGTCCTCAAGTAAGCGCCGCGCATCGTCACCTAGCCGTATCCCCTCTCCGCGCGCGGAGAGGGGCGCGACACCGCAGCGTCGGTGCGGCGCTAGCGGGCGCTACGACATAACGAGACAGGCAGGGCAGGGAGGCAAAGGCATAGCAAGGCTTCGCCCCGCCGCCAGGAGGAGCATCATCATGTCCCAGCATCATCCGAAGGAAGACGAATTCCAGGAGCACGGCGTCCAGCGCAAGCTGAGCGGCTTCCCGCTGAAAGTCCTGGTGACGGCAGCGCTGCTGTTTTCGATTTACCAGCTCGTCGTCGCGGCTTTCCATCCGCTGTCGAGCCTCGTGATCCGGTCGCTCCACGTGGGCTTCCTGCTGATGATTACCTTCCTGCTGTATCCCTTCGCCGGTTCCGGCAAGCACGACAGGTTGTCGTCGATACCGTGGTACGACTGGCTGCTGGCCGGCGGCGGCTTCGCGCTCGGCGCCTATCACTGGATCTTCGAGGCCGACCTGATCCAGCGCGCCGGCGACCCGACCACGGCCGATCTGGTGGTCGGTTCCATCGTGGTCGTGCTGGTGTTCGAGGCGACGCGCCGCATCATGGGCATGGCCTTGCCGCTGATCTGCGGCGGCTTCCTGCTGTACGGCTTGTTCGGGCAATACCTGCCCGGCGCGCTTGCGCATCGCGGCTATGGCTTCGATCAGGTCGTCGATCAACTGTTCCTCGGCACCGAAGGCATCTACGGCGTGCCGACCATGGTGTCGGCGACCTATATCTTCTTGTTCATCCTGTTCGGCGCCTTCCTCGAGCATGCCGGCATGATCCGGCTGTTCAACGGCATCGCGCTCGGTCTCGTGGGCCGCGCGCAGGGCGGCCCGGCCAAGGTGGCCGTGATTTCTTCCGGTTTCATGGGCACCATCTCCGGCTCCGGCGTGGCGAACGTGCTGACCGTCGGCCAGTTCACGATTCCCCTGATGAAGCGCTTCGGCTACACCGGCGTGTTCGCCGGCGCGGTCGAGGCGACCGCCTCGATGGGCGGCCAGATCATGCCGCCGGTGATGGGCGCGGTCGCCTTCATCATGGCCGAGACCCTCAACGTGCCGTACGCGGAAATCGTCAAGGCGGCGGTGATCCCCGCCATCCTGTACTACTTCACCGCGTTCGTGATGGTGCACCTGGAAGCGGGCCGCATGAAGCTGCACGGCTTGCCGGCCGACCAATGCCCGAATCCCTGGCATACGCTGAAGAAGGATTGGCACCTGGTGCTGCCGCTGGCGGCGCTGGTGTGGATGCTGTTCCATGGCTTTACGCCGATGTTCGCCGGCCTGACCGGCCTGGCGCTGACGGCGATCCTGATCCTCGGCGCCGCCGTCGCCGCCCGCATGTCGCACACCGCATTTCGCTACGTGTTCTGGCTGGGCACCGCCCTTGCGGCATCGAGCTTCCTGAAGTGGGGGATATACCCGATTCTCGCGATCATCGCGGCCTTCTGCCTGCTGTGCCTGAAGCTCAAGGGCGGCAAAGATACGTTGCGTACGCTGAAAGCCAGCCTGGTCGACGGCGCCAAGCAGGGATTGGTGGTCGGCGTCGCCTGCGCGGTGGTCGGCGTGATCGTCGGCGTGCTGTCGCTGACCGGCGCCGCATCGACCTTCGCCGGATTCATCATGGCGGTCGGCGAGCACAGCCTGTTCCTGTCGCTCCTGCTGACCATGGTCGCCTGCCTGATCCTCGGCATCGGCATTCCGACCATTCCGAACTACATCATCACCAGCGCCATCGCCGCGCCTGCGCTGCTCAAGCTCGGCGTGCCGCTGATCGTGTCGCATATGTTCGTTTTCTACTTCGGCATCATGGCCGACCTGACGCCGCCGGTTGCCTTGGCCGCGCTGGCCGCGGCATCGATCGCGAAGGATAACCCGGACAAGATCGGCTGGAAGGCGACCCAGATCGCGGTGGCGGGCTATGTCGTGCCGTTCATGGCGGTGTATACCCCCGCCCTGATGCTGCAGGGGGATTGGACGGTCGCCGCGGTCGCCTATGTGGTTTTCAAGGCCCTGCTGGCGATCGTGTTGTGGGCGGGCGCGACGGTGGGCTATCTGCTGGCCCCGCTCAAGCCGGCCGAGAGGATCTTCGCGGTCGTGGCCGCCTGCCTGCTGGTCGTCGCGATTCCCTGGACCGACGAGGCCGGCTTCGCCCTGAGCGCCGGCTTCTTCCTCTGGCACTTCTACCAGAAGCGCCGTCTCGCCGCCCTCGCGTGAGCGGCCTCTGCATCGCCGCGGCAGGCCTGGCGCTCAGCCTGCCGCTGTCTTCCTTCACGCTGGCGTGGAACCATTCGATCGAAAAAATCCGTTGGGAAGAGGACTATCGGATCGTGCGCGGCGATGACGGCCCGCGCCTGCAGCTGACCGCGGCGCGCATCCGCGGCAGCGGCGCCGGCATGGAGCCGCCCGCGGGCGCGGTGCTGCGCGGCGGCGCCTGGCATTACCGCCCCGCGCTCGCGCCCTTGCAGGAGCTGCGGCTGGCGCGCTCTTCCTTCGTCGCCGACTATCAATTGTGCACGGACGATGGTTGCCGTCCGCTGGCCGACTTCGCCGGAATGCCGGATGCCGCGCCTGTCGTCGCGCTGCACGCCTGTCCCGCCACACGCGCTTCTCCCGCCCCGCTTCCCTGATCGGCCGCAGCGCAGGCCGTCGCTTACGCCACGCATCATCGCACCGGATTCGAGCGAAATGTTGTTTCTTCCATATCGTCGGACGCGCGCCGGCATCTCCATGTTCGTAAAAAGCCACAGTATTGAAACACCTCAGGAGAAAGCGACCGAGGGAAGTGTTATACATACATGAGCAGGAGGAGAGGCAAGGAAATATTTCGCCGCTGAACATCCATGCCCCGGTGACTAAAGTGCTTGATACAGGATGGGAAAGCGCCGGGCCAAGATCGTCGTTGCCAGGGAGAACAACATGAAACTTACCGATGTGAAAATCGGAATGCGTTTAGGGATTTTGGCTGGCTTGCTGTTGCTCGCCGTAGTGATCTTAGGACTCCAAGGATGGCGCACCCTAGGACAAAGCAACCAGCGCGCCACGCAGGCCATGGAGCAAGGAGCACGAATGCAAAGCATGGTCGATACGGCGCGCCATGCCCAGGTGTTGTTCAAAGTCCAGATCCAGGAATGGAAGAATACGCTGTTGCGCGGTAACGATCCGACCAATTTCGAGAAATACCAAAAGGCATTCGTCAAGGAAGGCGAGGCAACGCAAGCCCACCTGAGCCAATTGAAGGACCTGGCCGCGCAATCCCGCCTGGACACCGCCGCGATCGACGATACGAAGAAGGCGCTGGCGGAGCTGCAGTCGAAATATCTCGAAGCGCTCAAGCAATACGACATCGCCAACAAGGACAGCGCCAACACGGTCGATGGACTGGTGAGGGGCATGGACAGGGGCCCGACCAAGAAGATCGACGACATCGTCGTCTCTGTGCTCGAGCAGTCGAAGACGATGCGCGAGAAGACGATGGCCGATGCCGCCGCCAGCCATCGGACCGCGAGCATGCTGCTGCTGGCCACGGTGCTGCTGGCGATCGCGCTCGGCGGCGTCAGCACCTATTGGATCGTGGGCAGCATCACCAAGCCGCTCGGCGAGGCCGTGAAGGTGGCGCAGACGGTGGCGGCCGGCGACCTGACCAGCGATATCGCGGTGTCGGGCAAGGACGAGACCGGGCAACTGATGTCAGCGTTGAAGAATATGAACGACAGCCTGGCGCGCATCGTGGCGGAAGTACGCGTCGGCACCGAGGCGATCGCCACCGCGTCGAACCAGATCGCGAGCGGCAATCTCGACTTGTCGTCGCGCACCGAGGAGCAGGCCAGCTCGTTGGCCGAGACGGCATCCTCGATGGAAGAATTGACCGGCACCGTCAAGCAGAACGCGGACAATGCGCGCCAGGCGAATGCCCTGGCGATGTCGGCCTCCGACGTGGCGAGCAAGGGCGGTTCGGTCGTGTCCGAAGTCGTGCATACGATGGGGTCGATCAACGAATCGTCGCGCAAGATCGTCGACATCATCTCCGTCATCGACGGCATCGCGTTCCAGACCAATATACTAGCCTTGAACGCCGCCGTCGAAGCGGCGCGCGCCGGCGAACAAGGCCGCGGCTTCGCGGTGGTGGCAGCCGAGGTGCGCAACTTGGCGCAGCGCAGCGCGGCGGCGGCCAAGGAGATCAAGGCCTTGATCGGCGATTCCGTCGACAAGGTGGGGGCCGGCAGCAGGCTGGTCGATCAAGCCGGCGCGACGATGGACGAGGTGGTCGCCAGCGTCCGGCGCGTGACCGACATCATCGGCGAAATCACGGCCGCCAGCGACGAGCAGACGAGCGGGATCCAGCAGGTCAACACTGCGATCGCGCAGATGGACGATGCGACGCAGCGCAATGCCTCCTTGGTCGAAGAGGCCGCCGCGGCCGCCGAATCCCTGCAAGGCCAGGCGGACCGCTTGTCCAACCTGGTCAGCATCTTCAAGGTCAAGAGCGATACCGTGGCGCAGATCCAGCGTTCGATCGACATCACGCCGCGCAAGCCGGCTCCCGAAGTCCTCGCGGCGGGCGCCGGCCCGCGCTTGCACGCGGCCGGCGTGCGGCGCATCAAATAACTCGCCCCTAGGCCGCCGCGCCCTCCGGTCCTCCGTATCGCGCGCGGCGCGGCTTCAATCGAACATGATGTTGTAGAGCAAGGATAGGGCGCTGCGCGTGCCGGCTTCTGCCTCGACCGTCAAACGCTCCGAGAGCGTATAGCGCAGCAGCACCACGCTGGAGGCGCCGGCCGAAGCGGACTTCAAACCCTGCTCGTAGCCGACATACAGGCGCGAGGAAATGCGCTTGCCGAGCGTGATGACGCGCTGCTGCAGGTTGTCCTGGCTGGTCGCGATCTTGAAGTCGTCGAGCCCGAACGCGGTGGCGATATGCGATTGCACGGTGCTGGCGGCGCCTTGCGACAGCAGCGCGCCGGCGGCGTCCTGCAAGGCGCCGATATCGGAGGCGGCCGTGGTATCGAGGCTGCGCCCGAGCACCAGCCAGGAAAGCTTTTCCGCCTCCGGCACGGACGGTTCGGATACCAGCGTCACGCGCGGCGCGAGCACCGTGCCGCGCACCGCCACGCCGGCTTCCACTTCCTGGCCGCGCCGCATCGCCAGGATGTCGAGCGCCGGATTGTTCAGCGCCCCGGAAAAGCGCAGCACGCCTTGTTCGATCGCGAGCTGGCGGCCGTAGGCGCCGTAGGTGCCGCGTGCGATGCTGACCGTGCCTTGCGCGCGCAGCTGCGAGCCGGGCTCGGCCGTCAGGCGCAGGCGTCCGGCCAGCGTCGCATCGAGGCCGCGGCCTTGGAGCCGCAGGCGATCGCCGAGATCGATCGCGACATCGACCGCGGCGGCGGCGCGTTCCGCTTTCTTCTGCTCGCGCCCGACCAGGACCACGTCGTCCGACAACTGCGGCATGTCTTCGCGGCCGATGTCGAAGTAGCCGGAATCGATGGCCAGCGAGCCGGTCGCATTGGCTTGGCCGGCGCTCCACGCCAGCCGGCTGTCGCCGCTCAGGACCAGCCGCCGGTCGCTGCGGTTGAGCAGCGTGAAGCGCTCCGCCCGCAGCGTCAGCTGGGCATCCGGCTTGGCGCCGGCGAGGCGGATCGCGCCGTGCGCCGCCAGCTTGCCGCCGCTGTCGAAGGAAAGCCGGCGCACGACCAGCGTATCGTCGCGGAATTCGCTTTCCAGCACGCCTTGCCGCAGATCGATTCCGCTGTCGCCGAGATAGAGCCGCAAGCCGCTGCCGTCGATGCGGCCGTCGATGTCCGGCCGCTCCAGCGTGCCCGTGATCGACATCGCGCCGCGCAGGCGGCCTTCGGTGACGGCGGTTGCGTTGATCATCGGGCCGGCCCAGGCCAGCGACGGAATATCGAGGAGCGCGCGGCCGCGCAGCGGGGCGCCGGAATCGATGGCGAAGCGCCCGCCGGCGGCCGCCAATTCGGTCTGCGCCGCCGCTTCGATATGGCCGAGCTGGCGGCCGTCGGCGTTGAAGCGTAAATCGAGCATGCCGTTCTTCGCCTCGGCTTGCGCCTCGATCCGCGTCAAGCCGAGCGCGACCGGCGATCCGCTGCGCATGACGACGTCGCCGCCGGTGCGGTGCAGCCGGACGCTGCCGTCGAGGCTGTGCGCGAACGACAGGTCCCAATCGCCGGCCAGCACGAGGTCGGAAGAGACGGCGGCCTGCGGCGCGGCCAGTTCGAGAATCCGCGCCAGCCGCAGGCGTTCCAGCCGGCCGCGCGTGGTGACGCCGCGTTCGTCGCGCTCGAAGCGCTCGACGGCGATGACGGCGGCGTCGGACTCCAGCCGGAAGCGTTCGAGCGCGAGGCGCTCCTGCGACAGCGTCAGCGCCGCCGGCGCGGCCAGGCGCGCCGCGATGCGTCCCTCCGCGTCGAAGCGCTCGAGCTGGCCCTGCCAGCGCGGCCGGCGCCCGAGATCGCGCAAGCCGCCGCGCGCATCGAGCGCCCAGCGTTGGCCTCGGCCTTCCTTGTCGGCGGGTTCCGCCAGCACCGCTTGCAGCAGATGGCTGCCGGTCGTGCCTTGCGCCGTCAGGCGCAGGCCGTCAGCCCGCCATTGCGGCGTGGCGATGCCGGCGGCGTCGGCCAGGAGCGCGAGCGGCGCATCGGCGGCCGGCGCGAATCGCAGGCGCAACGCCAGCGAGTCGAGCCGCTGGGTCGCCGTCCGCATGCCGCGCAGCGAACCCTCGGCTTGCGCGCGCTCGATCAGCAGCGGCTGGCGGCGGTCGAGATCGAGCTCGGCCTTGCCGGCGGACGCGTCGAGCTGCCACTGCATCCACTTCAGGTGCGCGCCGTTCCAGTCCAGGACGAGGCGCGGCCGCGTGACGCTGCCGCGCACGGTGCCGTTCGCCTGCAAGGCGCCGCCGAAATCCTTGCCCAGTTGTTCCAGTCGGGGCGCCGCGAGTGTGAAACGGAGGCGCGCTTGATCGTCCGCGAGCTCGCCTTGCGCATCGAGCCGGTTGTCGCCTGCGGCGAGCGCGAGGCGCGGCACCAGCAGCCGCTCGCCGCGCAATCGGACTTCGCCGTCGCCGCTCAGCGGACGGCCGGCAAGACGGCTGTCGTCGATGCGCAAGGAGAGGTCGGCCTCCAGGCGCGGCGCGCGCGCGCCGCGCAGCGAAAAGCCGCCGCTCAGATCGAAGTCGGGCAGGGACGCGAATTGTCCCAGGTCGCGCGAGCGCAGACGCTGCAGCTTGCCTTCGAAGTCGAAGGATTGACGTTTCGCCAGTTCGATGCGGCCTGCCGCGCGCAAGCGGCCGTCGCCGAGGCGCAGGTCGGCGTGCTCGATCGCCAGCAGCGTATCGCCGAGCACGGCGGCGGCCGAGAGTGCGAGCCGCTGCTTGCCGAACGGCTCCGTCAGGTCGAGCGCGACGTGTTGCTTGCCGGCGGCATGGCGCAGCGCGATCCTGCCATCGAGCCGGGTGGCGCGGACGCGGCGGTCGAGCCGGCGCAGATCGACGCGCTCGAGAGCCAGCGCCAGCGTCAGGCCGCCGTCGGCATAATGCCCGCCGCCGCGCACGCTGCCCGCCGGTTGCGCCGCCGTGCCGAGCAGCGCGGCGATATCGTCGAACACGAAGCGTCCTTGCCGTTGCGCGAAGCGCAGGCGCAAGGAACGGAGCGGCAGCTTGCCGGCGTCGTGCAGGCCGGGCGCGGCATTGCGCAGGTCGAGGCTGCCGCTGCCGTCGGCCGCCGCCTCGAGCTCGGCTTCGAGCGCGGTATGCGGCAGTTCGGCGCCGAAGGCCGCCAGGTCCAGCGAGCGCAGCGCCAGCCGGGTCGCGCCGAGCGGCTGTTCCGAGAACGGGCGCAGCACGCCGTGGCCGGCGATGGCGGCGCCGTTCAGCGCCAGATCGATATCCATCCGCAGTTCGGCTAGCGAGCCTTCGGCGCGCAGGCGTCCTTGACTGGCGAAACGTCGTTCGCCGAGCGCGGCGCCGGCATCGCTGTTCAGGTCGACACGCAAGCCATATGGCTTGACGGCCGACAGCGTCGCCTGCCCGGCCAGCTTGCCTTCGATCTCGCGTTCGGCGCGTGCTTCGGGTTGCTCGCCCGGCATCGAGGCGCGCGCAGAAAAGCGGTGCAAGCGCAGCAGGTAGCGCGTGCGGTCGAAATCGAGGCTCAACGCCGCGGCGCCGAGCTCGACCAGGTCGAGCGGTCCCCACGCGATCGCACCGCCGCCGATGTCGACGGCATCGATGCGCAGCGCGAGCGGCAGGCCGATCCGGTCGGGCAGGCGCGGCGGTTCGGCGGATCGTTCGATCTTGTTCGTCACGGTGAGCCTGGCGACGCCCAGCCGCCTGATATGCAGCATGCCGCGCAGCAGCGCCGCCGGATCCCATTCGAGCTCGAGCCGATCGAGTTCGGCACGCCGCTCGGGCGTCTCGGCCGTGAAGCGTTCGATGCGCAAGGGGCCGAGCAGGCGGCCGCTGACGCCCTCGATGCGGAGCGGTCCGCCGCTCAGCGCGCCCAACGCGGCGCGGGCGCCGCTTTCGCTGCCGGCCAGCCAGCCGACGGCGGCGAACAAGAGCGCGACGGTCGCCGCGACGGCCAGCAGCAGGGGGCGGAGAAGGCGCGCGCTAGAAGCCATAGCCGATCGAGAAATGGATGCGCGGCTCGCGCGTCGCGTGGGCGAAGGCGAGGTCGGCGCCGACCGGCCCGATCGGGCTGCGCCAGCGCGCGCCGACGCCGGTGGATTGGCGCAGGCGGAAGCCGCGCCAGGAATCGGCGGCATTGCCGGCGTCGCGGAACACGGCCGCGCCCCATCGCGGCCGGAAGTAGTACACGAGTTCGGCCGAGAACGCCGCCATCGCGCGGCCGCCGACGATCGCGCCGTCCTGTTCCACCCCCAGGCTGTTGTAGGCATAGCCGCGCACGGAACGGTCGCCGCCGGTGCGGAACAGCAGGTCGCTCGGCACCTCGCTGCGGTCGGCGCCGATCACGCGGCCGATGTCGAAGCGCGCGACCGCTTGCAGCCCGCCCACGGTCGGCGACAGCCAGTTGCCGCGCAACACCAGACGGCCGATATTGGCGTCGCTGAGCAAGCCGCGCGCGCCGGCATTGAGTTCGATCGAGGCGACATAGCCGCGCGTGGGCGCCAGCAGGTTGTCGACCCGCCGCCGCGTATAGACATAGGTCGCCACCAGGGCGCGGCGGCTGGTGCGCGCGCCGTCGGCAATGCGCTGCTTCTCGGCCAGGAAGGAAGCGCCCCAGGCGCGCTCGTCGCGCTTGAGAGCGCTCGTCATGCGCGCGTCGAAGCGGATCTTGTCGTTGATCTCGTTGGCGATGTCGGTGCGTTCGACATGCGCGCCGAGGCTCGGGCGCCAGCCCTCGTCGCGGACCGGGAACAGCAGATCGGCGCCGAGCAGCTGTGCCTGGCGGTCGACGCGCAGGAGGGAATCGAGCCGCCAGTTGCGTCCGAGGAAATGGCGGTCCAGCCACTTGGTTTCCGCATGCGCGCCGCTGTCGGTGGAAAAACCGACGCCGAGGGATAGCTTGCGGCGCTTGTTTTCCGTGACATCGACGCGCACCGGCACCTCGTCCGGATGTTCGGCGTCGACCTCGATGGTGGCGAACACCGTGTTGAAATAGCCGCTGTCCTGCAGGCGCGCCTGCAGCTCGGTCAGCTTTTCCTGGGCGAACGGTTCGCCGGGACGGATCGGGTTCAAGGCCTCGATCATGTCCGGCGAGTAGCGATTCAGGCCTTGTATCCGCAGCCGGCCGAAGGTGAAGCGCGGACCGGAATCGACTTCGACCTCGAGCGCCGCGCTGCGCTTGTCGGGATCGATCGCGGCCCGGCTGTCGGCGATCCGGGCGGCCGGATAATCGCGGTTCAGCAAGGGCTTGAGCAGGACGGCTTTCGCCTCATCCCAATCCGCTTGCCGGAAACGCCGGCCTTGCTTGAGCGGCCATTGCCGGCGCAATTCGGCGATGCGCGCCGGATCGGCATGCGGTCCGCTCGCGACCGCGCCGGCGAAACGGATACCGACCTCGGTCACGAGCGTTGCCGGGCCGGGAACGATATGGAAGCGCGCGATCCAGCGGCCGCCTTCGCGTACGGTCTGCGGTTCGATGCGCGGCGAGAAATATCCTTCGGTGGCGAGCAGTTCACGGATCTGCCGCGGGGCGGCGGCGGCCAGGCGTTCGAATTCCTCGCGGCTGAGGTCGGTCTTCTTTTCATGGCGCTTGATGTCGAGATGATCGTTCAGCAGCGCCGTGGCCGCGCCGGCGCCCTTGATGTCGACGGCATAGCCGCCTATGCCGGCCGCGCCGTTCTCGGAGGTCTGCGCCGCCGCCGACAGGCAAAGGATGGCGGCCGCGGCCGGCAGCGCGCGCCGGAGCAAGCGCCGCGCGCATGCGTGCGGCCTTGCGGAACATAGCGCTGCTGTGGCGTTAGGGGTCATTCCCTCAATTGTATAGGTGCGGCATATCAGTGATAGCCGGCACCGGCTCCGACCTTGCCGCGGAACAGCCAGAACACGAACGCGGTGTAACCCAGGATGATGGGCAGCAAGATCGCCGTCCCGACCAGCATGAAGATTTGCGTTTCCGGCGCCGAGGCGGCTTGCCAGATCGTGACCGAGGGCGGCACGAGATAGGGCACGTTCGAGATCACGAGTCCGGCATACGCCAGCAGGAACAGCGCGATGACGGCGATGAAAGGCAGGGCGGGCTTCGCCCTCCGCAATCCGTGCCAGCACAGCCAGGCGGCGAATGCGGAAGCCAGCGGCAGGGGCAGCAGCAGGAGAAAATCCGGCATGCTGAACCAGCGGCGCGCGATGCGCTCGATCTGCAGCGGCGTCCAGAGACTGACCAGGGCGATGAAGCCAAGCATGCCGAACAGGAGCGGCAGCGCCGCGCGGCGCGCCTTGTCAGCCAGCTCGCCCTCGGTCTTCATGATGAGCCAGGTGGCGCCGAGCAAGGCATAGCCGGTCACCAGCGCGCAGCCGCACATCAGCGAGAACGGTGTGAGCCAATCGAAGGCGCCGCCGGCGAAGGCGCCGTTCTCGACGCGGATTTCCTGCAGCAGTCCGCCCAGGACGGCGCCCTGGAAGAACGCGGCCACGGTCGAACCGGCGGCGAAGGAGGCATCCCAGATGCGATGCCGCGGCTTGGCGACGGCGCGGAATTCGAAGGCGACGCCGCGGAAGATGAGGGCCAGCAGCATCATGATCAGCGGCAGGTAGAGCGCCGGCAGGATGATCGAATAGGCGAGCGGAAACGCGACCCATAGCGTGCCGCCGCCGAGCACGAGCCAGGTTTCGTTGCCGTCCCAGTAAGGCGCGATCGAATCCATCATCAGATCGCGCTCGGCTTCGCCGCGGAAGAAGGGAAACAGGATGCCGATGCCGAGGTCGAAGCCGTCGAGCACGACGTAGAAGGCCACCGCGAGGCCGACGATCAGCGCCCACACCAGCGGCAGCCATTGCGCTTCGCTCATGATGCCTCCCCGTCCTCGGCGAGCGTGGCGCCGGTGAGCGGGCGATTCGGCACGCCGTGGGCATCCCGGGTCTTGATATCGGCCGGCGGCCCTTTGCGGATCAGGCGGGCGATGTACCAGATGCCGGTCGAGAAGACTGCGCAATAGACCGCCACGAACAGCAGCAGCGATACGCCGACCGTGGCGGCCGCGACCGGCGATGTTGCCTCCGAGGTGCGCAGAATGCCGTAGGCGACCCAGGGCTGGCGGCCGACTTCGGTGACGATCCAGCCGGCAAGCAGAGCGATGAAGCCCAGCGGCCAGGCATGCTGTACCGGCCGCAGATACCAGCGCGTCGTCGGCAGTGTCTTGCGCCACCACAGCACGGCGCCGGCCAGGCCGATCGCCAGCATCGCGAGTCCGATGCCGACCATCACACGGAACGCGAAGAAGACCGGCGCCACCGGCGGCCGGTCTTCCCGCTTGAAATCGAGCAAACCGGGGAACAGGCCTGCGCTGTCGTGGGTGACGATCAGGCTGCCGAGCCCGGGGATGCCGAGCTCGGCGCGATTGGTCTCGGCCTGCATGTCCGGCCAGGCGAACAGGATCAGCGGCGCCGGCTTCGAGCCGTCCCAATGCGCTTCGATCGCGGCCACCTTGGCCGGTTGGTGCCGGGCGCTGTTCAAGCCGTGCAAGTCGCCGACCAGGATCTGCAGCGGCGCCAGGATCGCCAGCATGCCGAGCCCCATGTGCGTCATGGTTGTCGCTTCCCGCGGAAAGCGACCCTGCAAGAGATAGCGCGCGCCCGCCGCCAGCACGACCAGCGAGGTCGTCAGATAGCAGGCGATCAGCATATGGGCGAAGCGATAGGGAAAACTCGGGTTGAAAATGATCTCGAGCCACGACACCGGGAAGGCGATGCCGTCGCGCATCTCGAACCCGGCAGGCGTCTGCATCCAGCTGTTGCCGGCCAGGATCCAGAAAGCGGAGGTCGCGGTGCCGAGCGCGACGATGACGGCGGACATCGCATGCATCCAGCGCGGCACGCGATTGCGGCCGAACAGCAGCACGCCGAGGAAGGTGGCTTCCAGGAAGAAGGCGGTCAGGACTTCATAGCCCATCAAGGGACTGATCACGTTGCCGACGACCCGCGAGAAGCGCCCCCAGTTGGTGCCGATTTCATAGGACAGCACGACCCCGGACACGACGCCCATGCCGAACGAGACGGCGAAGATCTTGGTCCACAGGCGCGACAGCGAGAGATAGTGGGCGCGGCCGGTGCGTATCCAGAGGATTTCGAGCGTGGCGATCCATGCCGACAAGCCGATCGTGAACGCCGGAAAGATGATGTGGAAACTGATCGTGAACGCGAACTGCAGCCGCGCCAGGAACGTCGCATCGAATCCGGCAAAGGTGTCCATGAAGGCCGCCCGGGGAAGTGGATGAACGCTCGCAATTCTAGCCCGTCGCCCGCCGGCGTGCCGTCCGCAGGCACCCTTGTTGATCCCGTTCACATGGCTTGCCGCGCCGGTTGTTGCGGCCGATCAATTGACGCTTGGATGTACGCGAACTCTTGACCGGCGGCGCATTCCAACCTGGATAGTCTTCGTGAGCGAAAGCAACAGCCTGCTCACGGCATCACGATAGCGTAACAAGATGGAGATACGTATGGCCGCTTCCAGCAAACATGATTCACGGCACCATGCCGACCAGACGCCGGTGCAGCATCAGGCGCTCCCGGCCTCGGACGAATTGCCATCGTCCTACGGCGATTCGCCCAAGCGCGTGACGCCCAAGGATGTCACGCCGCAGCACGCCACGTGGAAGGACTTGAAGGAACGCGACGTCGGGGCGGATCGCGCCTGTGCCGACGCCTGGGAAACGCCGTCCGCCGGCGCGCGCGGCAGCGGCAGCGACACCGCGTCCGGCGAGGAACTGCCGTCGTCGTACGGCGATTCGCCGCAGGAAATGACGCCCAAGGACGTGGGTCCGGAACATGCCGCGTGGAGCGACGAGAGTCAGCGCAAGATTTCCTCCGCCGATCCGGTCGAGCGCGAGGAAGCCTTGATCGACGAGTCATCCGAGCTGAGCTTTCCCGCCAGCGACCCGCCGGCGGAATTGCCGTCTTCCGGAAGATCGTTGAAGGAGGCGCATTGCGACGATGAAGAAGACGAGTTGCTCGACGAAGCGATCGAACTGACGTTTCCCGCCAGCGATCCGATCGCCGTGACGCCGCACAGCAAGCCGCGGCAAGCGGTTCGTCCTTGATCGCTGCCGCCGCCGCGCTTTCCTTCGCGCGGCGCATGCCATGAAAATCCCGTCGATCGCGCGGCAAACCTGCTAATCTGTGCGCCGAAATCGATGTCAAGGGGAAAACATGATGCGATCGATGGTGGCGGCGTTGTTTCTTGCCGCGGCGGCACAGGCTGGCGCGGCCGACGATCCCGAGGCGTGGCGCACGGCGCTGCGCCTGGTCGGCGAATGGCAGGGAAAAGCGTCGGGACAGGCGGGAGAGGGCACGGCGTCGCGGCGCTACATTCCGGTGCTGGGCGGGCGCTTCCTGCATGAAACGAATACCAGCACCTATCCGCCGCAAGAGAAGAATCCGAAGGGCGAGGTGCACGAGCACTGGAGCATGCTCAGCTACGACAAGAATCGCAAGACCGTCGTTCTGCGGCAATTCCATGGCGAAGGCTTCGTGAACACTTACCGTCTCGGCGTCGCGGATGGACAGCCCGGACGGCTGGTGTTCGAAAGCGAATCCTTCGAGAATTTCAGCAATGCCTGGCGTGCCAGGGAAACCTACGAGTTCGTCACGGACGATGAATTCATCGAAACCTTCGAACTTGCGGCGCCGGGCAAGCCGTACCAGGTGTACAGCCGCAACATCTTCAAACGCGTCGGCGTTCGCGCCGAACCGGCGAAATGACACGCCTGGCGACCGTGAAAACCGTCCGGCTCGCATTCGAATCCAGGCTGGCCGCTCCGGCGGCGGATTGCTGGGCGCACGCGACTTCGGTCGCCGGCATCGCGGCGGAAATGCGGCCGCTGCTCAAGATGACGATACCCGGCGGCAAGGCGAGCATTCTCGACTTCGACCTGGTCCCGGGACGGCCGTTGTTCCGCAGCTGGATGTTGCTGTTCGGCGTGCTGCCGGTCGATCGCTCGGACCTGACGCTGGTCGAACTCGAAGACGGCCGGCGCTTCCTGGAACAGTCGCCGATGCTGGGCATGAAGCTGTGGCGCCACGAGCGCATCGTGACCGCGATTCCGGGAGGTACGGCCGTCATCGACCGGCTCGAGTTCGCGCCGCGCCTCGCATCCGGCCTGGTGCGCTGGTTCGTGCGCTTGCTGTTCGCGCGGCGCCACGCGGTATTGCGGCGCAAGTTCGGCCGTCTGCCGTCCTGACGTCGTCCCGAAACCGCTTCGAACGCCGCGCCGGATGCCGAGTCATCGACCGGTCATACTTGGCCTGTAGAGTCCGTTCAGACTCTATAATGCGCGGACAGTCGACAACCATCAGGGACCGCGAACCGATCCTCAAGACGCCTTTTCTATGAACGTTCTCTTTCTCTGCACCGGCAATTCCTGCCGCTCCATCCTTGGCGAAGCCGTATTCAATCATCTCGCGCCGGCCGGTTGGCACGCCATGAGCGCCGGCAGCAAGCCGACCGGCCAGGTCCATCCGCGTTCGCTGGCCTTGCTGGAGCGCGAAGGCATCGCCGTCGACGGCTATCGCAGCAAGTCGTGGGACGAGCTGCCGGCCGTGCCGGATATCGTGATCACCGTATGCGCGAGCGCCGCCGGCGAGACCTGTCCGGCGTACCTTGGACCGGTGCTGCGTACGCATTGGGGCGTGGAAGATCCGGCGCGCGCGACCGGCAGCGACGAGGAAATCGATGCCGCCTTCATGACGGCCTATCGCATCCTGCGCGCGCGCATCGAAGCGTTGTTCGCGCTCCCGCTTCAGGCGCTGGCGCAAGACAAGGCCGCGCTCAAGGCGGAAATGGACAAGATCGCCGCGGTCGCCGCTTGACGGCGTCGGATCGGAGGAACGAACGATGACACCCGCACGACGTTATGTCGCCGAGGGACTCGGCAGCGCGCTGCTGCTGGCGGTGGTGGTGGGCTCGGGCATCATGGCCGAGCGGCTTGCCGGCGGCAATGCCGCGCTCGCCCTGCTTGCCAACGCGATCGCCACCGGCGCCGGCCTGGCCGCGCTGATCCTGATGTTCGGCACCTTGTCGGGAGCGCATTTCAATCCGGCGGTCACCTTGTCGGAGGCATGGCAGAAGAACATGCCGGCCTCGGAGGTACTGCCTTACATCGTCATGCAGATCGGCGGCGCCTTCGCCGGCGTGGCGGCGGCGCACCTGATGTTCGGCGAACCGCTGTTCTTCGCGTCGGAGCATGTGCGCACCGGTCCCGCGCAATGGTGGAGCGAATTCGTCGCCACCTTCGGTTTGCTCGCCGTGATCATCGGCTGCTCGCGCAGCCGCCCGGCGATCACGCCGTTTGCCGTGGCCTTGTACATCACGGCCGCCTACTGGTTCACGTCCTCGACCTCGTTCGCCAATCCCGCCGTGACGCTGGCGCGGGCCGCGAGCAATACGTTCGCCGGCATCCGGCCGGATGACGTTCCGGGTTTCATCGTCGCCCAACTGCTCGGCGCGGCGGCGGCCAGCGCCTTGTTCTGCTGGCTGTATCCGGCCGCGCCGAAAGACGCGACGGTGGCCGGAACGGTCGCGCCGGGCGATTTTTCCCGGCGTTCGTGACGGCGGGCCCGGGGACGCTCGTGCAAGCGATCGCGATCGAGATCCTGCGGCATGCCGAGCGCGAGGTCGCCGAGCGGATTCATGCGGTCCAGCTCGCTGCCTATGCACAGGAGGCGGAACTCTTGCAGGTCGCATCGTTTCCGCCGTTGCAGCGCAAGGTCGAGGATATCCAGCGTTCTGCGGACCGGTTCTTCGGCGCCTGTATTGGCGGCGCGCTGGCGGGCGTGGTCGGCATCGAACGTTCCGCTGTCCGGTCGACACTCTGGATTTCGTCGCTGACCGTGGCGCCGCCCTATCAGAGACGCGGCGTCGCCCGCGCCTCGCTGTCGGCCGTGCTCGCGCAAGAAGAGGCCGAAGCGGTGATGGTTTCCACCGATATCCGGAACGAGCCGGCGCTGGCGCTATACGCCGGCTTCGGTTTCGTTCCCGTCAACCATCGGACCGTCGATGGCGGAAGATTCGAGCTGGTCGAATTGCGCCGGCGGCGCGACCCTTGAACCAACCTCAAACCGTTCTGGAAGCAACAAGCGTGTGTCGAGTTTGCAATTGCTTCGTTCATGTCTTTCGGTGTTTAATGACATGACGGGGTGTGGCAGGTGCGGCCGGCATTTTCATGGCGGCCGATCTGGCGCGGCGATCTTTTGTTTCCTGTTCGACTGGGTACCGGAACGCCATGGAAAAGCAGTCCGAACGAGCCTTCGTGGACGCACAAGACTATTCCGGGCGATTCGAGCTCCCGGTATCCGTCTATGGACGTGAACGCGAAAAGGCCCGGATTCTCGAGGCTTACCGGCGCATGCGCCAATCCGGCAAGGCATCGCTCATTGTCGTGGCGGGCGGAGCCGGCATCGGCAAGTCGGCGCTGATTCGCGATCTCCATGACTCCATGACGGTAAAAGGAGGCAGCTTCGCGTCCGGCAAATGCGACCAATACCGAAGCGGCATCCCGTATGCGCCTCTGACGCAGGCCTTGGATGAACTGCTGCGCCAATTGCTTACCGATCCCCTGGAAGTCCTTGCGGACAGGCGCCGGCGCATTCAGCAGGCGGTCGGGATATACGGACAGATCATCGTCGACATCCTGCCGCGGCTGCGGCTGGTGATAGGCAAGCAGGCGCCCGCTCCCGAAGTCCCGGATGCCGAGGCGCAGCGCCGGATCTTTCGCGTGTTTCGCCAATTCATCGCGGCGCTTGGCGACCCGGGCCGTCCGCTTGTCCTCTTCCTTGACGACGTTCAGTGGATCGACAACGGGAGCCGCCAGCTGGTGGAGTATCTGCTGACCGATCCCGACACGACGAACCTGGTCGTCATCGTCGCCTGCCGCAATGACGAGTCGGACGACCAGCGTCGTCTCGCCGCCAGCCTTGCGGCTCTGCGCGAGCGCGACGTCGATGCGCTGAACATCGTGCTGGCACCCTTGCCGCAGGAAACCTTGAATCGGCTGATCGCCGATGCCCTGCAAGCCGATCCCGCGTCTTGCGAGCCGCTGACACGCCAGATTTTCAAGCGGAGCAACGGAAATCCGCTGTTTTCCATCGAGTTCCTCCGGGCGTTGAAACAAGACGGTTCCCTGTATCACGATCCGGCGGGCGGCCGCTGGATGTGGGATCTCGACTGGATAGCCGGCCGCAATCTTCCCAACAGCGTCCTGGAGCTCATGCTCGGAAAGATGAAGCATCTGCCGCCGGTCGCCCAGGCTCTTCTCCGTGTCGCCGCCTGCATCGGGAATACGTTCGCGCTGAATCACCTTGCATCCGCCGCCGGCGTCGAGCTGGACGACGCGCGGCGATACCTCGAGCCGGCCGCCAATGAAAGCCTGGTGCACCTGTCCGGCGGCCACGGACGTTTTCTGCATGATCGTATCCAACAGGCGGCGTATTCGACCATTCCCATGGCGGAACTCAGCGTGACCCATTTGCGCATCGCTCAGGTGTTGATGAGCTGCCGTTCGGAAGACACCGCGGACCTGTTCGATCTGGCCAATCACTACAACCTCGGCGCGTCGCTGCTGAGCGACAGCGAAGAAAGAGAAAAGGTGGCGCTGCTCAACCTGGAAGCAGGCCGCAAGGCGAAAGCCGCCGCCGCCTATGTCGCGGCAGGCAGGTATTTCGAGGCCGGCACGGCATTGCTGGACGAGTCCTCGTGGCACGATTGCTTCCGCCTTGCATTCGATCTTCGATTCGAGCAGGCGTACTGTGCCTTGATGCTGGGCCGGCTCGACGAAGCGCTGGAGCGGGTGGATAGGCTGTTGCAGAGACCGATGCCGCGGCCGGATCTGGCCAATGCCAACAACCTGAAGGTCCTGCTGCACGTGCTGCGCGGCGAGAGCCACGAGGCGCGCGACAGCGCGCTGGCTTGCCTGCGCGGCTTCGGCGCGGATCTTCCCGCGCATCCGACATCCGAGGAGATCGAGCATGAATGCGATCTCATCTGGAAAAACATGAACGGACGCTCGATCGAGAGCCTGATCGACCTGCCGTTGATGACCGATCCGGACAAGCTGGCGGTCGCGCGCGTATTGGCATCGTTGATCCTGCCGGGCGCCTTCACCGACATGAAGCTGGCCTACATGGTGCAATCCCACATGGTCAATTTCTGCCTGTTGCACGGAGTCGCCAAGGAACTCGTCTACGGCCTGGCCAGCTTCGAAGTCGTGGCCGGAGCGATATTCCGCCGATACGCCGATGCCTATCGTTTCACGCGCCTGGCCGACCGCCTGGTCGACAAGCATGCGTTCGCGACCGAGAAAGCCAAGTCCCTGATGTTCATCGGCCTGGCTGCGTTCTGGGCGCAACCGCTCGAGGAGGCGATCGACAACATCGAGTCGTGCTTCCATGCCGCCGTCGCGAACGACGATCTCGCCTATGCATGCTACAGCTTGATGTACCAGACGCCCCACCTTTTCATGGCCGGCATGCTGCTCGGCGATCTTTCGGACAGGATCGCGAAAAACCTCGGCTTCGTGCGCGGGCTGCAGGTGCGCGACGCCATCGACAATCTTCTGAGCCAGTCTCGATTCGTCGCCGCTCTCCAGGGCCGCACCGCGTCCATGTCGGATTTCGACGGCGACTCGTTCGAACGGCAGTCATTCGAAGCGGAGCTGCGCGAGGGGCGCATGCCGCAAATCATCAGCGCGTACTGGGTTTTCCGGCTCCAGGCGTCTTATCTGGCGCGCGACGAGGCCGGCGCGCTCGAGATCATGGAAAAGGCCAACGATTACTTCTGGGCCGCCTCGAATACCGTCTATGAATTCATGCACGTCTATTTCAGCGGACTCGTCATGGCGGCGGCTTGGGACGCCGCGAGTCCGGACGATCGCCGGCGCTGGCGTCCCATGCTAGAGCAACATCAGAAGCTCCTGGACATCTGGGCTGCGCATCAACCGGCCACATTCGGCGACAAGAATGCGCTCCTGCTGGCGGAAATCGCGCGCATCGACGGCCGCGACTTCGACGCCATGCGCCATTACGAACAGGCCATCTCGGCCGCCGACGGCAACGGTTATTTCCAGTTTGCCGGCATCGCCTGCGAGCGTGCCGCCGAATTCCACCGGCAGCGGGGTTCGGTCGCCGCCGCCGATCGCCATGTCGTGGCCATGCGCCGATATTTCCTCCGTTGGGGAGCCCATGCCAAGGTGGCGCAGATCGACGCCCGACATCCGAATGTCCGTGCTTAGGGCTGAAAGGCCTCGGCCGGCACTCCGTCTTTGCGGGCCTTGCTCAATTCAATAGCGCAGCCAAGGCCTGGAAGTCGAAGCCGTCGCGCGCGCGTTGCATCCATTCGGCGCCGCCGGGCCGCTTCCCGAGAGAGAACAGCACCGTGATCAATCGGATGCGATACGGATTCTTCTTGTCGAAATAATCCGGATCCGCGACAAATCCCATGGCATGCTCGGCGTCGCCCGGACGAATATTGACCAGGTCGTACTCCGACAACGCCTCGCTGATATCCGTGGATATCCGTTCTGCATGCGCCTTCTTGATCGCTTTCGCCTTCGACGACAACGCTGCCGATTGCGCGCGCAGGCGGGCGGCTCCCTGCTGATCTCCCGCGCGCGCCGCCTGCTGCGCTTGTCTTTCGAGAGTACGCGCCTCGCGGTTCAGGTCGTCGTGCTCTTGCTGCCGGTCCGGCGGCAGCGAACGCAACTGATGGAGGCGCGCGTCAAGCTGCTTGCGTCCCTGGCCGTCGGAGTCGCCCCAGACCGCGGGCGCGGCCAGTTCTTCCACGGAAAAGCTTGCCTTGTAACGCTTCGCATCCGCCACCGCCTTCTCGAATCCGCGGGTCCAGGCCGGATAGACGGCGTCGAGCCGGTGCCGCGTCTCTTCCTCGAGTTCCTTCATCGACGCCAGATAACGTTCGGCGCCTTCCGGGTCGCTCTTTTGCAGCATTGCATAGGTCTTCCGTACCGATGCCTGGTCTTGCGGCGGACGGGTGCGAACCGGATCCTTCATCCAGTCGGCCAGCTTGCGCTCGCGGGCCGCGATTTCGCGATCGAGACGTTGCCCCAATGTCTCCGGAATCCATGGCATGCGTCCGTCCTTCGTCATGTAGACCCAGCCGTTGTAGCGCGGGTATCCGGCCACCGTACCCTCGAACTTCGGCATGAAGGAGGCGCCGGGAGGCATCATGGCCGCGGCCGACGGATTGAAGAAGACGCCAATCTGACCGACCGCAGCCGCGATGCGATCGGCCTGCGGGATCACGTCGCATTCCCCGCGCCAGACATGATGCCCGACGGTGCCGTATTCCGGATAGGCATTCACGAACATGCGCGCGGAGGTGAAATCGTAGGGCCCGATCGCGATCATGGTCCGCATCCTGACCGGAACGTGGGAGTCCATATAGGCTTGGTTTTTCCGGATGATGCTTTCCGCGGCGAGCACCGCCTTGCGCAGGGTTGCCGCCGGCGGCTTCGTCGATGCGTCCTGTTCGTCGCGCGGCGCCCAGCATTGCGTCTGCGCATGGGCAAGGCCGACTGCCGCTGCCAAGGCCGCGAAGGAAATCGTCAGGTAACGGGACTTCATAGTGGTCTTCGCCTTGATGTTTGACTGGCAGCCAGGGTAAGCGTTGCCTCTGTACAGATGGCTTACAAAACAGGAGCGGTCAGACGTTTTAGAAACCATCCTTCTCGTCGCGGGATGCCGGTGCCCGGTGACGTTCCTGGCCGGGGCGAGCAATCCGCGATGCGAACGTTGCCGCGCCGCCGAAGTAATCGCTGGCTGATGCGGGCGCGGACCGAAGGCCGGTCCGTGTCCGGGCATTGACAACACTTCAAGTCGCAGTGTCCTGCATGAAATCGGCTTGCACGCGAGCGCGAAAGTCCCGTTATAATTCCGGCCATCAGCAAGGGCAAACCATTCGAAAGGGTGGGACGCAAAGCCTCCGGCCTAAGGAGATCACGGTCTCTACGGTAGCGGGGTTGCCGCCGGGTGACGGCATCCGGTGTAGCGCCTTGCATTTTTGGAGAACCACCATGCTTGCGCGCTTGCTGCTAAGTACCGCCCTCATATTGCCCGCCTCGGCGTACGCCGTCTGCTCGATGTCCCAGTCCGATAGAAGCACCGTGACCGTCACATACGGCGGCAAGGGATGCTCGCGTTCCGAAGCGACCAAGGCGGCCTTCGCGAAGGATTTGAAGCAGGCGGTCGTCGCCATGGATGCCGCGACCGATGCCCGCGCACGCGCCGAGCTGCGTACCTCCACCCAGCAGAAGCTGTACGACATCGCCGACCTGCGGCATCAATCCAGGCATCTGTCCGGTCCGCGTTACTACGGCCAGAAGTAAGAAGCGCCGCTCCGGCCCCGCCGGGTCCGGGCGAGGCGGGGGGCTCGCGGCCGACGCGTTCTAGCCGCGGTCTTCGAGGAACACGCGCAGCTTGTCCGCGCGCGAGGCCTGGCGCAGCTTGGCCATTGCCTTCATCTCGATCTGGCGGACGCGTTCGCGCGTCACTTCGAGCTGTTTGCCGACTTCCTCGAGCGTATGGTCGCTGACGGTGTCGAGGCCGAAGCGCATGCGCAATACCTTCTGTTCTTTCGGCGCCAGGTCTTTCAACACTTCGGCGATGGCGCGTTGCATGCTCGCGTGCATCGCCGCGCCTTCCGGGGACTGCGTCGCTTCGTCGCTGATGAAGTCGCCCAGCATCGCGTCGCCGTCGTCGCCGGCGGGCGCGTCCAGGGAGGCGGGCTCCTTGGCGATCTTGAGCACTTCCTGCACCTTGGCGACGGACATGCCCATCTTCTCGGCCAGCGTCGCCGCATCCGGCTCCTCGCCGGTGGCGGCGACGGTCTGGCGGATGACGCGGTTGATCTTGTTGATCGTCTCGACCATGTGGACCGGCACGCGGATCGTGCGGGCCTGGTCGGCGATGGCGCGCGTGATGTTCTGGCGCACCCACCAGGTCGCATAGGTCGAGAACTTGAAGCCGCGCCGGTATTCGTACTTGTCCACCGCCCGCAGCAATCCGATATTGCCTTCCTGGATCAAATCCAGGAATTGCAGGCCGCGATTCACGTATTTCTTCGCGATCGAAATCACCAGCCGCAGGTTCGCTTGCGTCAGTTCGCGCTTGGCGTCCATGGCGCGCCGTTCGCCCGCCAGCATGCGCTTGCTGACCTTGCGCAGCTCCGACAGCGGCAAGCCGGCGCGCGCCTCGATGTCGGCCAGCTTGACCTGCCATTCGCGGATCGCCGGCAGCTGGCGCGCCAACGCGGGACTGTAGGAGAAGGCGCAATCGACTTCGCGTTGCGCCCATTCGAGATCGGTCTGGCTGTCGGCGAAGCTCTGGAGGAAGCGTTCGCGCGGCATGCCGCATTGGTCGACCGCGATGGCGGCGATCTTCTTTTCGATGGCGCGCACCTCGTCCATCTGCCGGCGCACGACGGTGCACAGCTTGTCGACGGTCTTGGCGGTGAAGCGGATGCCGAGCAGGGTCTGCGTGATGGCCCGCTGCGCGACCGCGTAGGCCGTGCCGTGCAGGTCGTGGCGGTTGGCGCGCATGATCTCCGCCTGGGCCGCGATGAAGGCGAATTTTTCCAAGGCCAGTTTCTTCATTTGCGCCAGCTGTTCGGCGGAGGCGCCGGCTTCGTCCACCGTCGCCGGCGCGTCGTCCTCGTCATCGTCGTCGTGGTCGGCGGCCTCGCCCGCCGCCAGGGCGACGGCGGCCGAGCTGTCTTCCAGTTCGGCCAGGCCGTCGACGACGTCGTCGATCGCCGACTGCTCGTTCGCGATCTTCTCGGCGAGCGCGAGCAGTTCGGCGATCGCGGCGGGACTGGCGGAAATGGCCCCGATCATTTCCTGCTGGCCGTCCTCGATGCGCTTGGCGATCTCGATCTCGCCTTCGCGGGTCAGCAGTTCGGCGGCCGACATTTCGCGCATGTACATGCGCACCGGATCGGTGCTGCGGCCGAAGTCGCCATCGTCGGCGGCCAGCGCGGTGGTGGCGACCGCTTCCACTTCGTCGTCGCTGGCGCCGGAGACGACGCGGTCGGACAGCAGCAGCAACGCATCGTCGGGCGCCTGTTCATAAACGGCGATGCCCATGTCGTCGATGGTGCGCAGGATTCCGGCGATCACGTCAGGATCGGTGACATCGTCCGGCAAGTGGTCGTGGACTTCGGCTTGCGTCAGGTAGCCGCGCTCCTTGCCGAGCTTGATCAATGCCGCCAATTGCTTGCGATGCTTTTCCAGGCCGTCGGCGCCGATTTTCTTGGCGCTGGTCTTGCGCACCCGGGCCGCGCGCATTTCCGCGTGCTCGGCGGCGTTCCATTCCGCGACTTCGTCGTTGTCGGCGGCGAACGACGCCGGCTTGCGACCGGCGCGGTTGGCGGTCGGTGCGGAAGTCGGGCTTGCGTCGGGCGTGGAGGCGCCCGGCGTGGATAAGCCGGACATCGGCGCCGTGGTTTGCGGAGCCGTGGATGGCAGAGCCGCGCCCAGCGTCATGGCCGGCGCAGCGCTCCGGGCGACGGTTTTGGTCAAGACACGCACCTTGCCTTTGGCGGGCGCCGCCGCGGACGGTTCCGGCGCTACGGCGCCAGGCTCGGCGGTCGGCGTCGGAAGAGTGGCGCTCGCGGCTTGCGGCGCGACGGAAGCAACGGGCGCGATCGGGGCAGCCGCCAGCCTGGTGCGCTTGCGGGTGACGACCGGAACCGCTCCCGCCTGTGGCGTTGCGGCGAACCATACCGGTTCGGCATCGCTCGCCGGCGGCGGCGTGACGACGGTTTCCGCCGCATCATTGGCGGCTGGCGCGTCGTCGCCGACCGGCGGCCGCGCTTCGGACAACACGGTTTCGGACAACACGGTTTCGGACAACACTGTTTCAGGTGACGCGGCTTCAGGCGACGCGGTCTCGGGCCGCGGGGCAGGAGCCGGTTCGGAGGACGCGGCGGCGGCTTGCGGCGTCAGCCGCGAACGGCGCTTGGTGATGATGGTGACCGGCGGGCGCGCGGCGCCGGAGTCGGCCGGATGCGGCTGCTCGGTGCCGGCGTGGGCGTCGTCGGATGCGACGGAGTCGTCAGGAACAGCGGTTGCCGGCCTCGGCGCGCGGGCCGAAAGAGTCAAGGTCTTCAATGTCTGGTTCATCGCGAAAGCATCTGGTCAGCCTGGTCCGGCCTCGCGCCGCCCGCAAGCTGCGGGATGCGCCGTCGGGCGCCGGGGCAAGGGGGAGGGCAAAGCGATTCTTTATCGGCGCCATACATGAAGACAACGCGAGTCCGCAAGCCGCCAGCTCCGCAGGCCGGGAACGACAGCGCGTACTTCGTGAAGGAAGGTAGGGCGGGAAAGAAACTCGATTTGCCGACGGCAAAAAAGGATCGAGATTATACCGGGCTTCGCTGCATTGCGGCAATCGCGGGCGAAAGCGGGACCGAATTTCGAGGCGTTTTTACGACTCCTCGGACTGGATGGGAAGACGCGGCCGCGCCGCATTCCGGATAGCGAAATGAAAAAAGGCCGTCCCTCGAACAGGCGGGACGGCCTTTCCGCATGCAGCGATGGCGCGGAGCGTCAGACGTTGTCTTCGACCACCGGCGTCGTGCTGCCTGCCTGCAGCGTGATGCGGGTGCGCTTCGCCAGGATCTGCGCCGGCTTGGCGCCGCCCGCGGTCAGCGGATTCACCTTGTTGAACATGACCGTGAACGAGGTCGGCGTCACCGTCGCCACCGCATAGCCTTGCGCATTGTGGTCGACGTAGGCGAAGTCCGGATTGTTCATGCGGATCACGGCATCGTAGGTTTGCGGCGTGGCGACCAGGGGCGCCAGCGGCGTCCCGGCCGAGCCGGATTTCAGGTAGTCGTAGAACGACGAGCTGGAAATGCCGGCGGCGACGAAGTCGACCAGCACCGGGGTGCCGGTGGCCGGGTCCTGCGTGTCGCGCACGACGCCGCACTGGAACGCATGCAGGTCGCCGGTGATCGCCACGACGTTCTTGATGTTCTGCGCTTTCAGGTAGCCCATCAGTTCGGCGCGATGCGTCGGATAGCCGTCCCAGGCGTCGGCGTTGACGATGTAGAGATAGTTATAGGGCGCCGGGGCCTGGGCGCGCATGTCGAGCCACATGCGGTTGAGCGTGACTTCATTGCCCCAGACCTTCCAGGTGGCGGCCGAATTCTTGAGCGTGTCCTTCCACCATTGCGTCTGGGTGGCGCCGAGGATGCTCGGCGCGCGGCCGAGCGCCGTCGTGTCCTTGGCTTCGAAGCCTTGCAGCAGCGGCTGCGGCACGAAATAGCGCGAGCCGATCGGATCGATCCCGTTGACCGGTTCGTGCGCGATCATCTGCGCGTACAGCGATTCGGAAACGACGTGGTCGTCGCGGTACAGGCGCTGGTCGGTCATCACCAGATGCATAAGGCCGCCGAACTTGAAGTCGCGGTAGATGCGGATGTTGTCGTAGGCCGCGTTGGCCAGATCGAACGAGACGTCGCCGAAATCGATCGGCATGTACTCGGCCCAGGCCTGGTTGGCGTTGCGGCGGCGCGAGGTTTCCTGCTTGTTGCCGTTGGTGTAGGTCTGGTGATCTTGCCAGCAGTCGTCGGAGAACTCGTGGTCGTCCCAGATCGCGACCATCGGGAACTTCCGGTGCAGCTCCTGCAGGCGCGCATCGCCGCGGTAGGTCTTGTAGAGGGTGCGGTAGTCGTCGACGGTGTTGGCATAGATGCCGCCGGACAGCACCTGCTGCCCGTGCGGCAGCGTGATCCGGGTGTGGGCCGGTTCGGCCGCGCCGGCCTGGTAGGAAGCGCCGACGGTTTCGTAGATGTAGTCGCCGAGGTGCACCAGGAAGTCGACATCCTCGTTGACCAGCAGCTCCATCGCGCCCCAGTGATTGACGGTCCAGTCCTGGCAGGTCAGCCAGGCAAACTTCATCTGCGCCACCGATGCGGACGCGGCCGGCGCCGTCTTGGTGGTGCCTGTGACGCTCTTGTCCTGGCCGACCACAAAGCGGTAGTAGTAGCGCGTGGCGGGCGCCAGGTTCGTCACCTTGGCGCGCACCGTGAAGTCGTAGGTCGCCGTCGCGGTCAGATCGACTGCGGCGACGAGCTGCTCGAAACCGTCGCTGGCGGAGACTTCCAGACGCAGGTTGATCGTGGCGTCGAGCGCGTTGCTGCTCACGCAGCGCGTCCAGAACACGACGCTCGATTCCTTCGGGTCGCCGCTGGCGACGCCCTGCGGGAACGTGAAGGTGCCGCGCGGACCGCTCGAGAGATTGGTGCCGCCGCCGCAGCCGGCCAGCACGCCGCTCGCGCTCGCCACGGTGAAGTACATGGCGCCCTTTAGAAACTTCCGTCTATCCATACTGCTGCTCCTCCTGGTTTGAACAAAGTCGCTTTTTAGACTTTTCTTGTGACACGGGTATTGCAAAAAATCGATGCTAGTGCATTTTCGGGTATCCGGTGATCTCCTGGATCTCGCGGTACAGCGGTTGCAGGCGCGCATACATCTGCCGGTACACGCGGTGATACAGGGCATCGTAAGTCTTCGCGTGCAAGGGCTGCGGCTCGAACACGCGGCCGATGCGCGTCATGGACTTGATCGCGCTCGGGAAATCGGGATAGAGCTTGAGGCCGACCGCGGCGTCGATCGCGGCGCCGAGCCCTGACGTTTCGTAGATATGCGGGCGCGCGGTCGGCAGGCCGAAGATGTCGGCCGTCAGCTGCATCGCGGCGTCGCTCTGCGAGCCGCCGCCGGAGACGCGCAGCGCCGTGATCGGCACGCCGCTGCGCTTTTCGATGCGTTCCTTGCCTTCGCGCAGCGCATACGCCAGGCCTTCGAGGATGGCGCGGTAGAAATGGGCTCGCGTGTGCACGTCGCCGAAGCCGACGACGGCGCCCTTGGCTTCCGGCCCCGGCACCTTGATGCCGGGCGTCCAGTAGGGCTGCAGCATCAAGCCCATCGAACCGGGCGGCACGGCGTTGACCAGTTCGTCGAACAGAGCCTCGGGCGCGACGCCTTGCTGCGCCGCCTGCAGCTTTTCGTGGTGGCCGAACTGCTCCTTGAACCAGTTGACCATCCAATAGCCGCGGAAGATCTGCACCTCGGTGTTGTAGGCGCCGGCCACCGCCGAAGGGTAGGGCGGGATATAGGGCGTGACCTCGAGGTATTTCCTGCTGGTGGTGTTGATCGTGGCCGTCGTGCCGTAGCTGATGCAGCCGATATGCGGTTCCAGGCAGCCGGCGCCGATCACTTCGCAGGCCTTGTCGGCGGCGGCGGCGATCAGCGGCGTTCCGGCGGGAATGCCGGTGTCGCGCGCGGCCTCGGCATCGATCTCGCCGATCACCGTGCCGGGCGGCGCCAGCTCGGGCAGCATGTCCGGCCGGATCGGCAGCGCCTGCCATTTCCAGTCGCGCGGGCCGGCCCAGGCCAGGCGCTTGTAGTCGAACGGCACATAGCCGACCTGCGAACCGGCCGAGTCGACGTAGCGGCCGCACAGGCGGTAGTTCAGGTAGCCGGACAGGAGCAGGAACTTGTCGGTCCGGTCCCAGATTTCCGGCTGGTTGGCGCGGATCCAGTTGGCTTCCGCTTCGCCGAGGAAGAAGCGGATCGTGTCGCCCACGCCGGCCAGCTTGAAGGCGGCGCGCCACAGCGCCGGCAGCCGCGGCAGTTCGGTCGTGCGGCGCTGGTCGAGCCACAGGATCGCGGGCCGCAGCGGCTTGCCGTGGCGGTCGAGATTGATCACGGTCCCGCGCTGGGTCGTGACGGCGACGCCCTTGATCGCCGCGCGCGGGATATCGGCTTCCGTCCACAGGCGCTGGCAGGCGGTGCACAGCGCCTGCCAATAGTCTTCGGGCTCGTGCTCCGCCCAGCCGGGCTGTTCGGAAAAATAGGCGTCGAAATGCACCTGCGACTTGGCAACGATGCGGCCGTGCAGATCGAACAGCAGCGCGCGCACGCTTTGCGTGCCGTTGTCGATCGACAGGATGTACTCGTTGCTCATCGGGCTCCTCCCTATTTTTCGTTTTCGGTTCAGGCTGCCAGCGTCTGTCGCGCCGATCCTGCCTGGTCCCGGGCCGTCGCCGGGCGCGGCGGCAGGCTGTAATGCCGCCGCCACAGCGCGAGATAGTTCGCCTGTTCGTCGGCCCAGCGGCCGTCGTTCCAGCCGAGTTCTTCCTGGCAGATGGCGCGGATGCGCGGCAGCAGGCCGGCGCCGCCCTCGCGCACCAGCAGGCCGATGCGCGTGCGCCGCAGCAGCAGGTCTTCCAGGCGCTCCACGGCTTCGTGGCCGGCGGCCCAGCGCAATTCCGCCCATAGCGTGTCGGTGCCGGGAATCGCTTGCAATTCTCCCGCGTGCGCCGCCTGCAGGAGGGCGGCGGCATGGCGGCCGTAGCGGCCTTGCAGGCGCGCGCGCTGCCGCGCGCCGAGGCCGATATCGGCCGGCAGCGGTTCCGGGGCGCGGAAGATCGGTTGCGGCCGGAAGTCCGCGTGCCAGTGCGGCAGCAGGGCGGCCGCATGCTGGAGCGCGTCGAGGGCGATCAGGCGGAACGTGGTGAGCTTGCCGCCGGTGACGGTCAACAGGCCGTCCTCGAGCCAGACCACGTGGTCGCGACCTTCCTTCGACGGATCAGCCTTGCCGGTGTCGACCACCGGGCGCACGCCAGCATAGGTCGAGAGAATGTCGTCGCGCCCGATGTGCAGTTGCGGAAACTGGAAGGCGACGGCTTGCAGCAGATATTCGACTTCGTCCTCGGTGATCGCGGCCTCGGCGCGCATGTCTTCGCGATGGTCGATGTCGGTGGTGCCGACCAGCGTGGCGCCTTCCCACGGAAAGGCGAACACCGGGCGGCCGTCGCGCGGATGCATCAGGCTGACCGCTTGCGCGACCGGCAGGCGCCAGGCCGGAAAGATCAGGTGGCTGCCGCGCAGTGGGCGCAGCCGTTGCCGGTTCGGCGCGTCGCCGCGCAGTCGGTCGGCCCAGGCCCCGGTGGCGCTGACGACGACCTTGGCGCGGACTTCGTAGCTGGCGCCGCCCACGGCGTCGCGCAAGGCGACGCCGCTGACCTTGCCGTCGGTGCGCAGCAGGCCGGTCGCTTCGAGATAATTGAACGCCACGCCGCCGGCCGCGGCCGCTTCCTCGAGCACCCGCAGCACCAGCCGCGCATCGTCGGTCTTGGCGTCCGTGTAGCACAGGCCGCCGTTCAGTCCGTCCCGGCCGATGTGCGGCGCCAGCATCATGAATTCATCGGGCCGGTAGTAGTGGCGCTCGCGCCGGCCGGCCATCAGGTCGTAGAGGGCGAGTCCGAGCGAGAACAGGCGCCGGCCGGGCTTGCGGCCCCGGTAGTCGGCGAAGGCGAAGCTTTGCGGCTCGACCAGGCCGGCGGCCTCGTTGAGCAGGTGTTCGCGTTCGCGCACCGAGTCGCGCGTCAGGTGCAGCTTGCCTTCCTTGAGGTAGCGCAGGCCGCCGTGCACCAGTTTCGACGAGCGGCTCGAGGTGCCCCAGGCGAAATCGCGTTGTTCGACCAGCAAGGCTTTCAGGCCGTTGCGCGCCGCTTCGAGCAGGATGCCGGCGCCGGTGATGCCGCCGCCGATGATGACGATGTCCCAGCTGCGTTCGCCAAGCGTCGCCGGCAGATGATCGCGCCAGTCCCGTCGCCACATGGTGCCGCCTCAGCCGACGTGGATGCGTGGTCCCGGCTCCGCCCCTTCCCCGGTCGGGGAAAGGGACGGACATTCCTTCACCCGGGTAGAGGGAAGGTCGGGTTCGGCGGGGGCCGCGTCGCACAGCAGCTTCCCGGGGTTCATCATGCCGCGCGGATCGAAATGGCGGCACAGCTCGCGCAACGTGCGCATGCCGAGTTCGCCCTTCTCGGCGGCCAGGTAGGGCGCGTGATCGACGCCGACGCCGTGCTGGTGGCTGATCGTGCCGCCGTTGGCCACGATCGCTTCGCACACCGCCTGCTTCAGCGCTTTCCAGCGCGCCAGATCGGCATCGTAGCCGCCGGCCAGGCGGTAGACGAAGGTCGTGTAGACGCTCGCGCCCTGCGCATAGAGATGCGACAGGTGGGTGTAGGTATGCACGCTTTCGTCGAAACCGAGCAGGGCGTCGGCCGCGGCCCGCTCGACGGCTTGCATCATGCCGGTCACGCGCGGCCAGTCCACGGCGGTCTCGACGGTGTCGATCGCATAGCCCTGCCTCCAGGCGCTATTGCGCAGGTAGACGTTGCGGAACCGGTTCTGCTTCCATTTGTGGCCGATCATCTGGCCGACCGCGACGCCGCCGTGGCGGCGGGCGATGCGGAAGGCGCCCTTCAATGCATGCGCCACGGTGTCGGCACCGCCGGAGGCGCCGACCAGCAGCACGCACTTCCCTTCGCGGCAGCCGCGCCAGCCGAGCCAGGTCTCGAGCAGGCCGATCAGCGTCTTGTGGCCGGCGAGCGTCAGCGTGGTCAGGGTTTCGGTCGCGTTCGACAGGCGCAGCATCGACAGCGGCAGCTTGGCCTGCGCGATCGCGCGCACGGCTTCCTGCGCCTGGTCCCAGCCGGGAAAGAACACGGCATGGAATTCCTCCCGCTGCGGCAGCGGCGAGACGCGCACCGTCGCTTCGGTCAGGATGCCGATCCGGCCTTCGGAACCCATCACGATCTCGCGCAGGTCGGGGCCGGCGGCGGAGGCCGGGAAGGTCGGGATGGCGAGCGTGCCGGCCGGGGTTTCGACCTTGCCGCCGGCGAACAACTGCTCGATGCGGCCGTAGCGCAGCGATTGCTGGCCCGACGAGCGGGTGACGACCCAGCCGCCGAGCGTGGAGTATTCGAAGGATTGCGGGAAATGCCCGAGCGTGTAGCCTTGCGCGCGCAATTGCGCTTCCAGGTCCGGGCCGACGACGCCGGCGCCGAAAGTGGCGAGCTGGGCCTGGCGATCGAGATCGAGCAGGCGCGAAAGGCGCGCGAGGCTGATCGTCAGCACCGGCTGCCCGGCGTCCGGCACGGTCAAATGGCCGACGACGCTGGTGCCGCCGCCATACGGAATCACCAAGGCGCCGCATTGCTGCGCATAATCGAGCAGGGCGCGCACGTCGTCGCTGCTCTCGGGGAAGGCGACGCCGTCCGGAACGTTGCCGATCTTGCCATGGCGCAGCTTGAGCCAGTCGGGCAGGCTCTGGCCGAGCGCATGGCGCACGCGCGTTTCCGGCGTGGCGTCGATCAGCGGGTGCGACGGCAGGCAAGGCAGGCGGCTGGCGGGAACCTGGCGGCAGACGTCGTCGAACGCCGCATCGGCCGGCGGCGTGCCGGCGCCGACGCGCTCGCGCAGGAAGGCCAGCGCATCGGCATTGATGGCGAATTCGATGCTGTCGTCTCCCCAGCCATTCCAGCGTCTCACGGCGTTTCCTTTCCTGATGTTCGCGACGGGTGGCTTGCTATACTTCACGAGCCTTCCTCCAATCGCTGAAGATTAGGGAAAAACCATCGCCGTGTATTGCGCTTTCATGACAACCGATTTGTCCGATCATGCCAAATCCGCCCTCCGCCCCCGATAGCGCCGGCGGCCGCGTGGCCGGGCCTTACCTGCAACCGCTGCTGGAGGCGGCCGCCGCGCGCGGCGTCACGCCCGCCATGCTGGCGCGCGCCGCCGGCCTGCGGGAAGACGCGCTGGAACCGTTGCCCGACTCGCTGTCGGCGCTCGACTATCTGCGCCTCATGGATGCCGGCGCCGCGTTGGCGGACGATCCGCACTTCGGCCTGCATGTCGGCGAGCGGGTCAAGCTCGGCACCTACAATGTCTACGGCCTGATCCTGCTGTCTTGCCGCGATTTCGGCCAGGCCTTGCAGCAGACCCTGCGTTTCGAAGGCCTGGCCCACGACCTCGGCCGCTCGGAACTGGCGGTCGAGGAAGGCGTCGCCGAGTACCGCTGGAGAAGCGCGCTGCCGCACGCCGGCCGGCACCTGGCCGAAAGCGTGTTCGCCGGCATCCAGGTGTTCGGCAACTGGCTGGCCGGCCGGCGGCTGCCGCCGGCCGACATCGCGTTCTCCCATCCCGAACCGGCCGATACCAGCGAGCACGAACGCATCTTCGGGTCCAAGGTCAGGTTCGGCGCCGCGCAGCACGCCGCGCGTTTCCCCGCCGCCCTGCTGAGCTGGCCGGTGCCGAATGCCGATATCGGCCTGTACCCGGTGCTGCAGCAGCATGCCGAGCAATTGCTGCGCGAAAAGGAGCGCGGCGAACGCGCGGCGCGCGAAGGCAGCATCGTCGCGCAGGTGCGCTCGGCCATCGTGCGCAACCTGGCGCAGGACCGGGTGCGCCTGCCCCTGATCGCGGAAGAACTCGCGATCACGCAGCGCACGCTGCAGCGCAAGCTCAAGGAAGCCGGCGTCAGTTTCCAGCAGGTGCTGGACCAGACCCGCCACGAATTGGCGCAGGATTATTTGAGGCAAGGCAATCTGAGCATCTCGGAAATCGCCTTCCTGCTCGGCTACCAGGAACAGAGTTCGTTCAATCATGCCTTCAAGGAGTGGACCGGGGTGAATCCCGGCGCCTGGCGCGGCAAGGTCGCGAACTGAAGCGAATCGCCGCCGCCGTGCCGTCGCCATGCCGGCGCGACCCGGCAACTATGCCGCGCGGTATGAGTCGGAATGACCATGGTCACCGTCGTATTCCGCTTTTACGCCGAACTCAACGCCTTCCTCGCGCCGCCGCTGCGGCAGCGCGATTTCAACCGCGCCTGTGCCCGCGACGCAACCGCCAAGCACATGATCGAGGCGCTCGGCGTGCCGCATACCGAGGTCGGCCTGGTGCTCGTGAACGGCGAACCCGCCGATCTTGCCTATCGCGTGCGCGACGGCGATCGCCTCGGCGTCTATCCGCACTTCCGTTCGCTGGCCCTGGCGCCGGCCGTCGATTCCGGCCCGGCGCGTTTCGTCGCCGACGCCCATGTCGGGCAACTTGCCCGCCAGCTGCGCATGCTCGGTTTCGACGTGCTCTATCGCAACAGCTATAGCGATGCCGAGGTCGCGCGCATGTCGGCGCAGCAGCGGCGCGTGGTGCTGACCCGCGATCGCGACCTGCTGATCCGCAAGGATGTGGTGCTTGGCTGTTATCTGCATGCGCGATCGTGCGAAGAACAGTTGTGCGAGGTTCTATGGCGTTACCGGCTGTTCCCGCATGTGCGGCCGTTCAGCCGTTGCCTGGAATGCAATGGCTTGCTGCGGTCGGTCGATAAGCCGGCGATCGCCGATCAAGTGCCGCCATCCAGCCTGCTGCATTACGACATCTTCTTGCGCTGCGAAAGCTGCGGCCGGGTGTACTGGGAAGGCTCGCATGTCGCGCGCATGCGCCGCCGTATCGAGCACCTCCTGCGGCGCTGCGATCCCGGGAACAAGAACGGGAGCGAGGACGGGGGCGAACGCAAGCGCGCCGTTTGACGGATTCTTGCCGTCGAGTCTCGCGCGGCGCCGATTGACAGCCCTCAATGCGGGCCGCTCGAGCGTCCGCTACCTTGAACCGATTGCATTCAAATGGCAACGTCGTGCATATCGTCGATATCACCATGTTTTATGCGGCCGAGGCCGGCGGTGTGCGGACCTACCTGACGGCCAAGACGGAATGGTTGAAGCGCCAGGCGCGGTTCCGGCATACGGTGGTGGGGCCGGCGTATGGAAAGCGGCAAGCCGATCCGTTGTCGTTCATCGGTTTGCCCAGCGCGCCGATTCCTTGCGGGAACGGATTCCGCCTGCCGTACTCGATGCGTGCCGCGACGCGCGTTCTGCGTGCACTGAAACCGGACCTGATCGAAGCCGGCGATCCCTACACGTGCGCCTGGGCGGCGTTGCGTGCCCGCGAGGAATTGAACGTGCCGGTGGTCGCCTACTACCATTCCGATCTGCCGCGAATCGCCGAACACCGCTTCGGCGCGGGCGCGCGGCGCCTGGCGGAGAAATATGTCGCCTCGTTGTACGGCCGTTTCGATCTTGTGTTCGCGCCGAGCCGTCCGATCGCAGAGCGCCTGCGCGCGCTCGGGATCGAGCAAGTGCGGCATCAGCCGCTCGGCGTCGATACCGCGATTTTTTCGCCGGTGCGGCGCGATTCCGGATTGCGCGCGCGGCTCGGCCTGCCGCCCGAAGCCCGGCTACTCGTTTATGCCGGCCGCTTCACGCGCGAGAAGAAGCTGCGGGTCTTGATGCAAGCGATCCGCCTGCTCGGCGATCCGTATCATCTGCTTTTGGTCGGCAACGGCGACGCGTTGCCAATGCCGGCATGGCGCGTGATCCGGCTTCCGTTCCAGCGTGATCCGCGTGTCCTGGCGGCAGTGATCGCCAGTTGCGACGCGCTGGTCCATCCGGGCGACCAGGAAACCTTCGGACTGATCGTGCTCGAAGCGATGGCATGCGGCGTGCCGGTCGTCGGCGTCGCGGCGGGCGGCGTGGCTGAACTGATCGATGACGATACCGGCGTGCTGGTGGCGCCGGGCGACGCCGAGGCGCTGGCGGCAGGTATCGACGCGCTGTATCGCGGCGATCTGAGGGGGCGGCGGGATTTGCGGCATCGAGGCGAAAACGGCCGGCGCAAGGCACTCGCTCGCTACGATTGGAGCCTGATCATTCCGCAGCTCGTCGCGCAATACGCCGATCTGCTCGCCGCTCGGCAGAGAGCCGTCCCGCAAGTCGGATTGCCGTATGCCGCCGAGTGATGCGTCCCGGGTCTTGTGCGTCTCGATCCATGACGTCGCGCCGCAAACCTGGCCCCAGTGCGAATGCCTGCTGCGGACGATCGCGGATGTCGCTGCGATTCCGGTCACCCTGCTAGTGGTGCCTTTTTATCATCGTTCGCCGGTGCCGGTCGCCTGTCGCGCCGCCTATGAACGCGCCCTGGAGCGGCGCTTGGCTCGCGGCGATGAACTGGCGCTGCACGGCTACACGCACCTGGACGAAGGGCCGCCGCCGCGCAACGTGGCCGAGCATTTCCGGCGATGGGTGTATACCCGGCGCGAAGGCGAGTTCGCCGCGCTCGAGGCGGGCGAGGCGCGACGCCGCATCGACGCCGGCCTGGCATGGTTCGCGCAACGGGAATGGCCGGTCGCAGGCTTCGTCGCGCCGGCCTGGCTGCTGGGAAGCGAAAGCTGGAGCGCGCTGCGCGAATTTCCTTTTCTCTACACGACGACGCTGCGGCGGTTCCATCTTCTTCCGCAGCGGCGCATGCTATGGACGCCGAACCTGCACTATGCCGCCCGCAATGCCGCCGGCCGCTTATTGTCGCGCTGCCGCAATGCACGCTTGGCCTCGGCGGCGAAGGCCGCGCCGCTGGTCCGGTTCGGCTTGCATCCGGCCGATGCGCAACATCCGGAATTGCTGGACGATTGCCGACGCCGTTTGGAGCGGTTGTTGGCGGACCGGCAGGCGGCAACCAAGATCGACTTCGCGTTACATGCTTCGAGCGGAGGGCTTTCAAGGCATCAGCAACTGATTGACGACTGTCTTGCTAGCCGGATCGACATCGGTGAATTGCAGGCCGACGCGAAAGCCGGTCGTTCCGACGCAGATACTGTAAATCACCTTCGCGACCGCCTCGATGTGGGCCGACTTGCCCTTGACGAGGGTTTCGAACACGATTCCGCAACTCGTCCCCGGAGGCACGTTCTCCGAAGCCATGACTGAGAGTCCTTGCGCGGAAATATCGACGGTGGTGACGACTAAAGGCGGGGCGCTCTTCTGCAACAGCCTCGCATGACAGCGCAAGACTTTTCGCGCTTCTCCACGGCCATCCTTGGCTTGGTGATTGAAGTTGCTGTTCATTGGAAAATTCTAGCGGAGAAGATAAAAGCGTCAAGCGCGTAGACACAACATTCTTGCAGAAATTCCGCTGGAAAAAACTCGAAAGTTGCCCGTTTGCATGAACATGGCGCTATAGTTGCGTTAAACCATCGGCGCGTTTTGCACGCGATGCCGGTGCCCTGCGAAACCGGGGGAGATTCGCACGATGTGGTTTCAGGGAGATTCCGTGGCGCCGCTGGCAGCGGCGTCGCTGGCGAACCAACAGGACACAACAAATACAATGAAACGCCACTTATCGCGCATTCTCATGAGTGCGGCGCTTGCCGTGTCGTTTCCGCTTGTTCATGCGGCGGACGAGACCGACAACCCGATCGGCCGCTTCGATATCGTTCGATTCCAGGTCGACGGCAATACCTTGCTCTCCGGGCAGGAGATCGAGAGCCTGTTGGCGCCCTACGCCGGCAAGAATCGCGACTTCGGCGACGTGCAGCGAGCGCTCGAAGCGCTTGAAGCGGCCTACCGGGCGCACGGCTACAACGTCGTGCAGGTGCTGTTGCCCGAGCAGGAATTGAACCAGGGCGTCGTTCACCTGGCGGTGGTCGAGACGCGGATCGGCAAGGTCACGGTCCAGGGCAACCGGGTGTTCGACACTGCCAATATCCGGCGCAGCTTGCCGGGACTGCGCGAAGGCGAGATTCCGAACATCGGCCGCATCTCGACCAGCTTGCGCATGGCCAACGAGAACCCGGCCAAGAAAACCAGCCTGCAGTTGCAGAGCGGCGACAAGGACGACGAGATCAACGCCTTGCTCAAGGTCGAGGATGGCAAGGAGTGGCGGATCGGCGCCAATCTCGCCAATACCGGTTCCGGCAACACTGGCAAGTCGCACGTCGGCCTTACCTATCAACATGCCAACGTCGCGGGCTTGGACCATGTGATGAGCCTGCAATACACGACCACCCTGGAAAAGCCGAGCCAGGTCAGCGTCTGGGGCGCCGGTTATCACGTCCCGCTGTACGCGCTCGGCGATTCGATCGACTTGTTCGGAAGTTATTCGAACGTCGATTCCGGCTCGATCACCGCCGGCATCTTCAATCTCCAGGTCAGCGGCAAGGGCGCCGTCTACGGCCTGCGCTACAACAAGGGCTTGGGGCGCACCGGCGATTTCGAATCGAAGCTGATTTTCGGCGCCGACTACAAGGCTTACAAGAACGACGTGCAATTGCAGGGACTGCAGATCGGCAACAACGTCACCGTTCATCCCCTGAGCATCGCCTGGCTCGGGGTCTGGACATTGGCGGCCGGCGAGGCGAGCGTGAACCTGGCGGCCATGGCCAACGTTCCCGGGGGCAGCAACGGCGGAGCGGACGATTTCAACCTGGCCCGCGTCGGCGCGTCGTCGCGCTACAAGCTCGTCCGCATCGGCGCCAGCCTGACGCGCGCCTTGCCGCAGGATTGGCAGATGCGAATGACGTTCAACAGCCAGTACACCGATGACGCGCTGATCCCGGGCGAACAGTTCGGCGCCGGCGGCGCGAGCTCGGTGCGCGGCTTCGCCGAGCGCGAGGTATCGAACGATACCGGCTACGGCGGCAGCGCCGAAGTTTATACGCCCAACCTGTGCACCGCGATCCGGCGGGTGCCGGCGCAGTGCCGCATGCTGGCGTTCGTCGATGCCGCGCACGCTTCGCGCAACAAGCCGTTGCCGTCGGAGACGACCCAGGTGACGATCGCCAGCGCCGGCATCGGCTTTCGCATGACGCTCGACAAATACCTAGCGATGCAGTTCGACTACGGCCGCGTCGTCAAGGGCGGCGGAGTGCGCGAAACCGGATCTTCGCGCGCCCACTTCAGCTTGAACATGTCGTACTAGCGCCGGGAGAAGAGAAAGATGGCTAATCACTTTCCGCAAGCCGGAGGTGCGCTCTCCGGAACACGACGCGGTCTGCGCCGCAAGACGCTGACCCTGCTGCTGGCCGGCTGCTTCGCCGGCGGCGCGGCCATCGCGAATCCGACCGGACCGCGCGTCGTCAACGGCCAGGCGACGTTCACCAGCCAGGGAGATCTTCTCTCCATCGTCAACACGCCCGGCGCGGTCATCGACTGGCAGAGTTTTTCCATCAATCCCGGCGAAACCACGCGCTTCATCCAGGAAAACGCAGCGAGCGCCGTGCTGAACCGCATCGTGGGCCAGGATCCGTCCCGCATCCTCGGCGCCTTGCAATCGAACGGCAAGGTGTTTCTCATTAATCCGAACGGCGTCCTGTTCGGACAGGGCGCGCAGATCGACGTCGGCGGCCTGGTGGCGTCCACGCTCAATATCTCGAACGAAGACTTCATCGGCGGACGGCTCAATTTCAAGTCCGGCCAGGGCGCGGCGGCGGTCCGGAACCAGGGCGCGATCACGACGCCCGCCGGCGGCCAGGTCTATCTGATCGCGCCGCAAGTCGAGAACAGCGGCATCATCACTTCGCCGAAGGGCGACATCGTGCTGTCCGCCGGCCATAGCGTGCAATTGGTCGATTCCGCCGATCCCAACGTACAAGTCGTGGTCAGCGCACCGGAACATCGGGCCTTGAATCTCGGCCGCGTGATCGCCCAGGGCGGACGCATCGGCATCTACGGCGCGCTAGTGAGTCAGCGCGGCCTCGTTTCGGCCGATAGCGCGGTGGTCGGCGAGAACGGCAAGATTGTGTTCAAGGCGAGCCGGGATGCCGTGCTCGATGCCGGCAGCGTGACGAGCGCGACCGGGGAAGGGAAGGGCGGCGAGATCCAAGTGCTCGGCGAACGCATCGGCCTGTTCGGCGATGCCAAGGTCGACGCCAGCGGACAGGAGGGCGGCGGCACGGTCCTGATCGGCGGCGACTATCAAGGCAAGAATCCCGATATTCCCAACGCCGCGACCACCTATTTCGGGGCGAATGCCGAAATCAAGGCGGATGCGAAAGCACGCGGCGACGGCGGCAAGGTCATTCTTTGGGCCGACGATACGACGAAGGTCTACGGCCGGATTTCCGCCCGCGGCGGCGAACAGTCGGGCAACGGCGGCTTCGTCGAGACTTCCGGCAAGCGCAGCCTGGTGTTCCGTTCCCAGGTCGATACCGGCGCCAGGAACGGCAAGGTCGGCAGCCTGCTGCTCGATCCGCTGGATATCACGATCGCCGGCGGCGGTCCCGAAGCCGACGACAACCTGGTCACGGCGGACAACCTGATCAGCGCCGCCGAGCCGGATACCACCACCAGCGTCACGATTTCCGAGAGCGCGCTCGAGGGCCTGGTCGGTGCCGTGACCTTGCAAGCCAGCGGCGACATCATCTTCAACGACTTGTCGGACAATGCGCTCAACTTGGCCAGCGTCACCAGCCTGACGCTCGAGGCGAACGGCAGCGTGACCGCGACGGCCGACGTCAACGACCGCATCGTCACCGCCGGCGGCAGCGTTTCCATCACGGCCGCGAGCGGCGATGTCAACATCGGCGGCGTACAGACCGGCGGCGGCGCGGCGACCATCTCGGCCGGCGGCAACGCCGTCATCCGTGAGATCAAGACCACGCCCGGCGGAGGCAACGGCGGCGACATCTCGGTCACCGCCGGCGGCTTCATGACGCTCGGCGGCGGGCATATCGATGCGCGCGGCCCGGGAGCGGACGGCAACGTCACCCTCATCTCCGGCGGCGCCATCAGCATGCAGACCGGCAAGACCATCTATGCCGATCACTTGAAGATGATCGCCGGCGGCGGCATCTACGGCACATCGAGCGCGGATGCAATGGGCACGGAGATCGTCTCGCTCAACGCCCGCAATACCGGTTCGTCCGTCATCAAGATCAACAACAGCGGCGGCAACCTCTCGATCACCGACCCGAATGCGCTCGGCTACGGCGTCAAGCAAGAGGCGACAGGCGCGCTGGTCGAACTCTCGACCGGCGTGGGCACCACCATCGAGATCAGCGCGCCGGTCAGCAGTGCCGGCGGATCGATCTCTTTCAACGGCATCAGCGGCATCAACCTGTATGACATGCCGTCGACGGAAGTGGCCTCGAACGGCGGCATGATCAACTTCTATTCGAGCAATCCCGACGCCAAGATCAGCACGGCCGCCGGCACGCAGATCGACAGCCTCGGCGGCACGGTATCGCTGCAGGCCGACAAAATGAGCCTGCTGGGCAGCATCAATGCGATCGGCGGCGCTGTCAAATTGGCCCCGCTGAACGGCACCGGCATCCACCTCGGCGCGAGCGCGCTCACCGACCTGACCAACGCCACGCTGGAATTGCACAATGACGAGCTATCCGGCATCACTGCGGCCAGGGTGTTGATCGGCGACGTTAATAGCGGCGACATCGACATCCAGAGCACGCTATCGACCGGCTTCACGATGATGGGCCTGACTTCGGGCGGCGCCATCACGCAGCAGGCCGGCGCCTTGCTGGGCGGTGCGTCATCGTTCAAGCTGATCGGCAACAGCGTGACGCTGCCGGAAGCCAATCCGACCGGCGTGATCGCCGGTTACACCACCGGCGGCGCTTTCCAATACCGCTCGGCCAACGGCGTCACCGTCAGCAGCGTGGACGGCTTGTCCGGCATCGAAGCGGACGACGGCGGAGATGTGATGCTCGTCTCGGATCATGTCACCGGCATCAACCAGAGCGCGCCGATCATCGCCGGCGGCCTTGCCCTGGAAACCATCGGCCCGGTGTTGCTGACCAACTCGAGCAACAGCGTCTCCAATATCGCGGCGAACCTGAGCGTCGGCGGTACGGGGATGGGCGATCTCATGTTCTACAGCTCGACCGGTCTGAACGTCGGCGGACCGATCCTGGGCATCAGCGGCATTACAACCCATAACCGGAACGTCGGCCTGACAACCAGCGCCGGCAGCGCGCTCACCGTCACGCAAGGAATCAATGCCGGCACCGGCGGCGTGGCGTTGACGGCGGACGGCCTGACGCTGACCGGCACGGTGACCGCCGACCACGCCATGCTCAGGAATGCCACGGCCGGACGCAACATCACGCTCGGCGCGGCGGCTTGCCAGGCCGCGCCTTGCCTGACGATCACCAACCTGTCGAAGATCGCCGCGCCGTCGGTCGCGATCGGCAGCACCGACGCCACAGTCACCACCGGCGACATCTATGTCGCCGCCGTTACCGACAGCGTCGCCCTCCTCACGGATCGCAACGCGGCGACCACGCGCATCGGCCTGTTTGCCGGCGGCGCGATCACGCAAGGCGCCGCGATCGATGTGAATGACCTGGGTGTCGAGGCCGGCGGCACGGTCAATTTGAGCCAGGCGAACATAGTGTCGAATCTCGCCGGCGCCAGCTCCGGGACCTTCACCTTCGTCGGCGCCGATGCCGGCGGATTGACGGTGACCACGCTCAGCAGCGCCAGCGCGACCGCTCCTTATTCCATCAGCGGTATCGATAGCGGCAACGGCGCCATGTCGCTGACGAGCGGCATCGGCAATCTCACGTTGTCCGCCGGGATCAGCGCCGGCACGGGCGCGGTGTCGCTCACCGCGTCCTCCGGCGCCATTTCGGCCGCGGGCATGGTCAACGGCGGCAGCCTGTCCGCCACCGCCGGCAGCGGCATCATCCTGTTCAGCAATGTCGGTTCGGTGAACGCGACCAACTCCGGCGCGAACAGCAATATCTCGATCTCCAATATTTCCGCCCTGACCGTGAACGACGTCAAGCAGACCGCGCTCGGCGCCACGGGTTCGATCTCGGTGAGCGCCATCGGCGGGCTGACGGTGGCGGCCGGCAAGGAAGTGAAGACCGACAGCGGGAACATCGTCCTGACCGCGCACAGCCCGTTGACCGTGAACGGGCAAGTCACCTCCACCTCGGGCGGCATCACGCTCGAGGCCGGCGCTACCGGAGCGGCCAGCGACAAGCTGACGATCGCGTCCGGCGCCGCGGTGACCACCGGCGGCTCGGTGCTGCTGAAGGCCGGCGACGCCATCAGCGTCAACGGCACGGTCTCCGGCGCGAGCGTGAGCCAGATTCCGAACATGAACGGCCCGCCGCCGCCGACTCTCGCCGATTGTCTCGCCAATCCAAACCTGTCCGGCTGCGCCAGCATTCTGCCGACGATCGATCAGTGCATAACGAATCCGAGCCTGGCGGGATGCAGCGTCGTGTTGCCGACCATCGACAAGTGCATCGCCGCGCCCACCCTGGCGGGGTGCTCCGTCATCCTGCCGACCTTGAGCCAGTGCGTCGCCGAGCCCGCCAAGACCGGCTGCAGCGCGGTATTGCCGACGCTGGCGCAATGCTCCGCCACGCCGACGCTGGCCGGCTGCAGCGTAGTGTTGCCGACGCTCGACAAATGCGTCTCCGATCCGACCCTGGCCGGCTGCAGCGCCGTGCTGCCGACCTTGAGCCAATGCACGGCCGATCCGACCAAGACCGGCTGTTCGGTGGTGTTGCCGACCCTGGCCAATTGCACGGTGACGCCGACGCTGGAAGGTTGCAGCGCCGTGTTGCCGACGCTCGACAAGTGCATCGCCAATCCAACGCTGGCCGGTTGCACCGCCGTCCTGCCGACCATCGCCAGCTGCGTCGCCGATCCGACCAAGAGCGGCTGTTCGGTGGTATTGCCGACCCTGGCCCATTGCACCCTGACGCCGACGCTGGAAGGTTGCAGCGTCGTGCTGCCGGCGCTCGACAAGTGCGTCGCCGATCCGACCCTGGCCGGTTGCACCGCCGTCCTGCCGACGATCGCGACCTGCGTGGCGACGCCGACCCAAGCCGGTTGCGCGGTGGTGCTGCCGGCGCTCGACAAGTGCATCATCGACCCGACCCTGGCCGGTTGCACCGTCGTCCTGCCGACGATCGCAAGCTGCGTCACCGACCCGGCCAAGACCGGCTGCGCGGTGGTGCTGCCGACCCTGGCCCATTGCACGGTGACGCCGACGCTGGAAGGTTGCAGTGTCGTGCTGCCGGCCCTCGACAAGTGCGTCGCCGACCCGGCCCTGGCCGGCTGCACGGCGGTATTGCCGACGATCGCGACCTGCGTGGCGACGCCGACCTTGGCCGGTTGCGCGGTCGTGCTGCCGACACTCGACAAGTGCGTCGCCGACCCGGCTCTGGCCGGCTGCGCGGCGGTTCTGCCGACGATCGCGAGCTGTATCGCCGAGCCGTCCAAGGGCGGATGTTCGGTGGTGCTGCCGACCCTGGCCAATTGCAGCGTGACGCCGACGCTGGAAGGCTGCAGCGTCGTGTTGCCGACCCTGGCCCAATGCACGGCGAACCCGGCCCAAACCGGCTGCGGCGTGGTATTGCCGACGCTGGACCAATGCGTCGCGATTCCCGGCCTGGCCGGTTGCAGCGCCGTATTGCCGAGCCTGACGCAATGCATCTCCAATTCCTCGACGGCCGGCTGCAGCGCGGTCCTGCCGACTGTCAGCATGTGCTCCACCACGCCGACGCTGGCCGGTTGCGAAGTCGTGCTGCCGACGACGCCGACGCCGAACAACCAGCCGGTGACGCAAGTGATCAACTCGACCGTGAACACGGTCAACACGGCGACCACGCAGGTGGCAAGCGTCACGCCGACGAACACCGCCACGACCGTGCGCCCTGCGTCGGCGACGCCGACCTCGTCCAGCACGGCGAACACCGGTTCCTCGACTTCCTCGACATCGAACACGTCGGCATCGAATACTTCGACCTCGAGTTCGTCGAGCACCAGCACCAGTTCCTCCAGCGATTCGACCGCGAAGTCTTCCGACGGCAGCCAATCTTCGGAAAGCAAGGCCGAAGAGAAGAAATCCGAAGAGAAGAAGAGCGAGGAAAAGGAAACCGTGGCGTCCAACGACAGCGGAGCACAGAAAAATGAAGCGGCCCCCAAGATGTATTGCAACTGATGCGCTGACGCTCCTGGCGCAGTTGTTCGTCTGCCTGGCCCTTCTGGGACAGGGCGGACTGGTGTATGCGGCTTCGATCGCCGGCACCGTCACGCATCTGAGCGGGCCCTTGCTCGCGAAAAAAGCCGACGGCGCGGTCAAGGTGCTGTCGGTGAAATCGAGCGTCGAGTCGGGCGATACCCTGGTGACCGAAAAGGACACTTATGCGCGCGTCAAGTTCATCGACAACAGCGAAATCACGCTGCGGCCGGGCTCGCAGCTCAAGATCGACAGCTTCGTCTTCGACGAACAGAAGCAGGAAAACGACAATGCCTTCTTCAGCCTGGTCAAGGGCGGCTTGCGCGCCGTGACCGGAGCGTTGGGCAAGCGCAGCAAGGAGCGCTTCGGCATGAATACGCCGACCGCCACCATCGGCATTCGCGGCACGATCTTCGTCGCCGAGTACGTGCCGCCGGACGCCGCGGCGGTCGCTTCCTACCTGAACGCCAGCGTGGCCGCGGCCGGCGATGCGATCGGCCCGCTCGAACCCCTGCGACTGGCCCAGAGCGGTCTCGGGGCTCCGGGAGGCGGCGCCATCGGCGGCCGCGCGCCCGGCTTGTATGTCCAGGTGCTGGACGGCATGATCCATCTGACCAACAACGGCGGCACGCAGAATTTCGCCGCCGGCCAGTTCGGTTTCGCGCCGAGTCTGCTGGCGCCGCCGGTGATCTTGCCGAACAATCCGGGCATTCAGTTCGCGCCGCCGCCGGCATTCAACACGAGCTCGGCCGGCGGGCAGAACAGCACGGCTAGCAACGGCCAGGGCAATAACGTCGATTGCGAAGTTCGCTGAACGGGGAGGCGATATGGTCGAGCAGCAGAAAGCGATGGACGGTTTCAAGCTGATGGGAGCCGGCGCCGCATTCAAGCAGACGATTTGCGACATGATCGCCGGCGCGCGCCTGTTTTCCGATCTGCCGTGGGCCGATATCGAGGCGCTGTCCGGCTACGTCCAGTGTTACGAGGTCGCGAGCGGCACCGTCATCTTCAAGGAAGGCGCGCCCGGCAGCTATATGTGCGTGCTGATTTCAGGCGAAATCGAAATCCTCAAGGAAGATCAGGTTGGCCGGCTGCGCAGCTTGGTGCGGATCTCGCGCGGCAAGACAGTGGGGGAAATGTCGATCGTCGACGGCGAGCCTCGCTCGGCAACCTGCGTGGCGACCCAAGACAGCGTCGTGCTGCTGCTGACCAAGGACAATTACGGCAGGATCATCAAGGAGCGCCCGACGCTGGCGATCCACATCCAGTCGAAACTGGCGAAACTGATGAGCCAGCGCCTGCGCTGCCTTTCGGGGCAGCTTGTGGAATACCTGGGACAGGACACCAATGCGTGCGAGCCGCCCGACGCGGATGCCGGTCTGGAGACCGGCGCGCCTGAGGGCGATCCGGCTACTTGATGCAGACCACGCGCACCTGCTTCATGTCGGTGACGCCGGCCAGCACTTTCTCGATACCGTCCATCTTCAGCGTCAGCATGCCGTCTTCGAGCGCGCAGGCGAACAGTTCAGCGACCCGCGCGTGTTCCTGGATCAGCTTCTTGATCGGATCGGTGCCGATCATCAGCTCGTGCAAGCCGGCGCGGCCCTTGTAGCCGTTGGAGCAGGCGCTGCAGCCGACCGGCCGGTACAGCGTGATATTGCCCTGGGCGTCGCCGTAGTTCTTCTTCCAGGTATCGAGAATCTTCTGCTGCGCCGCCTTCGGATCCTTGGCGAAACTCGGCGTATTCTTCAATTCCTCGGTGTATTCGCGCAGCAGCATCTGCAGCTCTTCCGCCGACGGCTGGTAGGCCTGCTTGCAGTTCGAGCACAGCCGCTTGGTGAGGCGTTGCGCCAGGATGCCGAGCAGGGCGTCGGCGAAGTTGAACGGATCCATGCCCATGTCGAGCAGGCGGATCACGGATTCCGGCGCGCTGTTGGTATGCAGGGTCGCGAACACGAGGTGGCCGGTCAGCGAGGCTTCCAGGCCGATCGATACCGTCTCCTTGTCGCGCATCTCGCCGACCATGATGACGTCCGGGTCGGCGCGCAGGAAGGCGCGCATGACCGTGGCGAAATCGAGGCCGGCCTTGCGGTTGACCTGCACTTGGCGCAGGCCGCGTTGCGTGATCTCGACCGGGTCTTCCGCCGTCCAGATCTTGGTGTCCGGCGTGTTCAGGAAATTCAGGACGGAGTGCAGCGTGGTGGTCTTGCCGGAACCGGTCGGGCCGCAGACGAAGAACAGTCCGTAGGGCTTGGATACCGTGTTCCTCAGCCGTTCGAGGTTGTGCGGCAGCACGCCGAGTTTGTCGAGCGGGATCGGCTCGCCGGCCGCCAGGATGCGCATGACCACGTCTTCGACGCCGCCGGCGGAAGGAATCGTCGCCACCCGCAGTTCGATGTCGAGCGGTCCGAATTTCTTGAACTTGATCTTGCCGTCCTGCGGCTTGCGGCGTTCCGAGATATCGAGATCGCACATGATCTTGAGACGGGCCAGCAGCGCGTTGCGATAGGACGCCGGAATCTCGATATAGGGCTCGAGCGAGCCGTCGCGGCGGAAGCGGATCGCGGTCTTTTCCTTGCCCGGGCGCGGTTCGATATGGATGTCGGAAGCGCCGGCCTGGTAGGCGTCGATGATGATCTTGTTGACCAGCTTGACGAGCTCGTTCTCGGCGGCGGCGGAGACGTCGTCGGCCACGTTCTCTCCGCCTTCCTCATCCTCCTCCCCCATCCCGGACAGCAGTTCGTCCACCGAGCCGGTATCGGCGACGGCGCCGAAGAAATCGTCGAGCGTCTGCCGGAATTCGCTGTTGGTGGTGACGCAATAGAACAGGCGCGTCTTCGGAAAGATGTTGTTGATCACGCGCGCGCTGCGGACTTGCTCCGGATCGGTCGCCAGGATCACGATGCCGTCTTCGTTCTCCTCGATCGGCAGCCACTGGTTCTGTTCGGCGTATTCGCGCTTGATGTTCTTCAGCAGGTTGGCCGGCTTGAGCCGGTCCGCCTTGTACGGCTCGTAGGGCGCGCCGAAGAACTTGCTCAGCGCGGCGCCGATCGCCGGCAGCTTGACCTGGAATTCTTCCATCAGGATGGCTTCGATGTCGTCGCCCTTGCGGCGCGCGGAGCGGGTCGCGACCTCGAGCTCCGGCGCGGCCAGCACGGCTTCCGTGACCAGGTGCTCGTACTTGGATCGGATGATCGCCAGCGGCCGCTGACGCAGCGTGAAGGCGATCGCCAGCGTCGCGCACAGCTCCTTGATGCCTTCTTCGGCCACCGTGCTGAACGGCCCGCCGGAGCGGTTGTTGATGAGCTGGACCACGCCGATCAGTTCGTGCGAGTGCGTGTCGACCATCGGCGCCACCAGCATCTGCTTGGTGCGGTAGCCGGTGCGCTTGTCGACCTCGGACAGGAAATGCAGCTTCGGCGAGTGGGACTTGAGCTCGGCGTCGTCGTAGACGTCGCGCAGATTGACCACGCGCTTGGACAGCGCGACATAGCCGGCGATGCTCTGGTCGGTCACCGGCAGGCGCAGGTCCTTCGAGGTGTTCAAGCCGGTCTTGACCTTGGAGACGATGGTCTGCTTGTCTTCGGAGAGCGCGTAGATCGTCAACCGGTCGCAATTGAACAGGTCGCAGATGTCCTGCGACAGGTCGAGCATGATTTCATCGACGTTGCCGGTGGAGTGGATCTTGTTGGTGACCGATTGCAGGCGCTTGAAGAATTCCAGCCGCTTGTTCACCTCATCCAGTTGGCCGGGATTTTGCTGCGTACCGAGAACAGCGCTCATAGGTTGTCACTCATCGTGGATACGGGTGGGCGCCAAGGCAAACCGCCGTGGCGGAAGCGACCTCGCTGATGCGCTGATTATTGCACAGAACCTCGTCCACAGAGAGGCGGAAATGGGGGGAGCGTGGTCCGCTTGCCATAACGGCGAGTTGTCATTTTCTCATGCCGGTATCCGACCGCGGGCGCGCTCGTGCGCCGCCGCCGCCGGGCAGAGCCGGAGTTCGCCGTGTGGCTTCCGTGCCAATCGCATCGGCGCGGTCGCGGCAAGCGTGCTGATTCGGTCTACAATTCGCTCAAGAGCGTCCGCGGAGGACGGCGTTGCGCGGGCAGCGCCGCGGATGCCGCAGCAAACCAGGGAGAGCACAATGACGGAAATTTCTCGGCGCCCGGAAACGGATGTCCGCCACCGGAATCGGACAGCGAGCCGGGGAACCGCCGTCTCGTCATCGCGGCGGACGGTCGCATGAATTTGCATGTGCTCGGCTGCGCGGGCGGCATCGGCGGGCGTGAACGCCTGACGACTTGCATGAAGATCGACGACGATATCGTGATCGACGCCGGCACCGGCATCTGCTCGCTCGGGGTCGACGAGCTGTCGGCCATCGACCATGTCTTCCTGACTCATTTTCACCTCGACCATGTGGCCGGACTGGCCTTGCTGGTGGATGCGGTCGTCGTGCAGGGAAAGAGAACCAGGCCGATCGTCGTGCATTCGAGCGCCGCGGTCATCGCGTCCCTGAAAAAGCATTTGTTCAACTGGGAGCTGTGGCCGGACTTCGCGGTCATTCCGGATCCGCTGAATCCGGCGCTCAAGTGGGCGCCCTTGGAATTGCAGGAGCCGGTCGACCTCGGCGGCCGCATCGTCACGCCGCATCCGGTCAATCACACCGACGGTTCGGTCTCCTATTTCGTGCACGGAGGCGCATCCGGCTTCCTGTTTACCGGCGACATGGCCTCCACTCCGGAGCTGTGGAAGACCTTCGCCGCGGAGCGCAGGCTGTCCAAGGTGATCGTCGATTGCTCGTTTCCGAACGCGGATGCCCGGATCGCCGAGCGTTCCATGCATTTCTGTCCGAGCTCGCTGGTCGAGGACATCCGCCTGATGCCCGAGGAGACCGAATTCCTGATCTATCACCTGAAACCGGGGCAGGAAGACCAGATCATGCAGGAACTGCATGCCGCGTCGGGGAAACGCAGGTTCACGGCGCTGAAATGCGGAGACCGGTTCGTGTTTTGAACCGCATGGATGATCGCAACGACGGCAATGCCGATATCGACGAGAGACTCGCGTCCAGCCGCGCCAAGGGGAGAGCGCCGACGATGACCGATGCCAAGCAGACCGACATAGCCCTGAGGCTCGATCGGCTGACCGAACTGAGTGTCGAGCTGAGCAGCAACCACGATATTCCGTCGTTGCTCGAGCATATCCTTCGGGCGGCGAAGACCATCACCGGCGCCGACGGCGGCACGCTGTATCGCGTCAACGCCGACAAGACCGGCTTGTCGTTCCATATCTCGATCAACGACACGCTGAAGATGTACCAGGGCGGCACGAGCGGCGCGCCGATCAACCTGCCGGATATCCCGCTGAAGGACGGCAACGGCAATCCGAATCTGGCCGCCGTGGCCGCCTTTGCCGCCAACACCGGACGCTCGGTCAATATTCCGGACGTCTACCAGGCGCGCGATTTCAACTTTTCCGGCATGCGCCATTTCGACCAGGCGCACGGCTACCATACCCAGTCGCTGCTGTCGGTGCCGATGCGCGACCACGAGGGAGAACTGATCGGCGTGCTGCAGCTGATCAATGCGTTCGACCCCGATACCCGCAAGACCGGCGCCTTTTCCGAGACCGATCGCCGCTTCATCGAGGCGCTGGCGTCGCAGGCGGCGATGGCGATCACGAACCAGCAATTGATCGCGCGCCTGGAAGAGCTGTTCGAATCCTTCATCAAGCTCATCAACCTCGCGATCGACGAAAAATCGCCGCATACCGGCAAACACTGCGAGCACGTCCCCGAGCTGACCATGATGCTCGCCGAGGCGGTCCACGACACCGACAGCGGGCCGTTCGCCGAGTTCAAGATGACCGAGCGCGACCGGCGTGAGCTCTGGCTCGCTGGCCTGTTGCACGACTGCGGCAAGATCGTCACGCCGGTGCACGTGGTGGAAAAGGCCACCAAGCTCGAGACCATCTGCGACCGCATCCACCTGGTGGACACGCGCTTCGAGATCCTCAAGCGCGACGCCCACATCCGCGCGCTCGAAGCGAAGCTGGCGGCCGCCCGGATGCGCGACGGCGTGGGCGAGACCCGGATCGACGAGCGCCTGCACGACGAGATCGCCCAGCTCGACGAGGAGCGGAACTTTCTGCGGCGCGCCAACATCGGCGGCGAAGCCATGCAGCCCGAGCACCAGCAGCGCGTGAAGGACATCGCGCGCCGGCGCTGGGCGGGCCCGGACGGCCAGGAACACGATCTGCTCAGCGAGGAAGAGGTCAAGAACCTGACGATCCGCGCCGGCACCCTCAACGACGAGGAGCGCCAGATCATCAACAACCATATCGTCGTCACGATCCGCATGCTGGAAGCGCTGCCGTGGCCGAAGCACCTCAAGAAGGTGCCGGAATACGCCGGCGGCCATCATGAACGCATGGACGGCAAGGGATATCCGCGCGGCCTGACGCGCGACCAGATGTCGCCGCCGGCGCGGATGATGGCGATCGCCGACATCTTCGAAGCCCTGACCGCGAAGGACCGGCCGTACAAGGTCGGCAAGCTGCTGTCCGAGTCGCTGGACATTCTCGGCAAGTTCGCGCTGAACGGTCATATCGACCCCGATCTGTTCGACATCTTCATTCGCAAGAAGGTCTACTTGCGATACGCCGAGCGCTACATGGATCCGGGACAGATCGATGCCGTGGATGAGACGGCGATTCCGGGGTATACGCCCTGATCTCTTTTGCTGGAAACACGGAGCTATCGTGAGACAACTACTGAAAAAGCACGGAATTCGCTGGGCGCTCAGCTTGTTGCTCATCGTCGTGGCTTCGATACAGGCTATCGGTTACTTGCCGACCACGCTGGTCGACCGGATCGACACGTTCATCTATGACATGCGCATGCGGATGCAGCCCGCGCAGATGGATCCGCGCATCGTCATCGTGGATATCGACGAACGGAGCCTGGCCGACGTCGGCCGCTGGCCGTGGAGCCGCGATGTCATCGCGCGCCTGGTCACGCAGTTGACCGATCATTACGGCGTCAGGGCGGTGGGGTTCGACGTCCTGTTCGCGGAGGCCGATACGAGTTCGGGTTACGGCACTCTCGAAGCCTTGGCGCGCAAGGAGTTGAAGGACGTCAAGGGTTTCGCCGAGCGCGTTCGCGCTCTCAAGCCACAGCTCGACTATGACGGATTGCTGGTAAAGGCGCTGAAGGACAAGCCGGTCGTGCTCGGCTATTACCTGTCCAACGAAAAGCGGTCGCTTGCCAAAGGCGGCTTGCCGAGCCCGACGTTCACGTTGGCCGATGTCAGCGGCTACCACGTCGAGGCCGTGACTTGGAATTCCTATAACGGCAATCTCGAAATCTTGCAGCGCGCCGCAAGATCCGGAGGCTTCTTCAATCCCTTGCCGGACGAGGACGGCGTGATCCGCCGGGTACCGCTGCTGGCCCAATACAAAGACGGGTTCTATGAATCGCTGTCGCTGGCGACTGTCAGGGTCGCGCTCGGCGGCACGGCCGTGTATCCCATTTTTCCAAAGCCGGACGGCATCAATTCCGAGGAATTCCTGCGCCAGTACGGCTATGTCGAAGCCTTGTTGTTGAATACCGAGCCGCGCAAGATACGGATTCCGCTGGAGCCGGTCATGACGGAATTGATCTCGTTTCACGGCCCGGGCGGACCGGACGGAGGAAGCTTCAAGTACCTGTCGGCGTCCGATGTGTTGAATCGAAAGATCGCGCCCGAAGATCTGCGGGACCGTATCGTGCTGGTCGGCACCACGGTGCCCGGCCTGAAGGACCTGCGCACATCGCCGGTACGAGTCGATTATCCGGGCGTGGAAATGCATGCCAACGTCATCAAATCCATACTCGACGGAGAGTTCAAACAGCGTCCGGATTCCAGCATGGGATTCGAACTGATCCAGGTGCTGCTGGTCGGAATCGTGCTGATGATAGCGTTTTCCTTGCTTTCTCCGCTTTATTCCTTCCTTGCCGCGTTCGCCTCCCTGGCCGCGGTGACCGCGCTGAATTTCTGGATGTTTCAGTCGCTCAACCTCGTGTTGCCGGTCGCTTCCGTACTTCTGCTCATTGGCGGTTTGTTCGTCTTCAACGTCGCGTGGGGGTACCTGTTCGAGTTCCGCAAACGCCATGCGATGACCAGTCTCTTCGGCGAATATGTCGCTCCCGAGCTGGTCGCCCAGATGGCCGAGAATCCCGAGACCTACAACATGGAAGGCGAGAGCCGCGAGCTGACCGTGCTGTTCGTCGACGTGCGCGGCTTTACCACGATTTCCGAGGGCTTGAAGCCGAACGAGCTGCGCGAATACATCAATATCTACCTCACCGCCATGTCGGAAGACATCCGCGGCAATCGCGGCACGCTCGACAAGTACATCGGCGACGCGGTGATGGCGTTCTGGGGCGCGCCGGTGGCCTTGCCGAACCACGCCGAACTGGCGGTGGCGACGGCGCTCAAGATGCTGGCCACCGCCAAGAAGCTGAACGAGGAATTCACGGCGCGCAACTGGCCGCCGCTCAAGATCGGAATCGGCCTGAACACCGGCGAGATGCGCGTCGGCGACATGGGCTCGAAGATCCGGCGCGCCTATACCGTGATGGGCGACGCCGTCAATCTCGGTTCGCGCCTGGAAGGCATCACCAAGGTGTACGGCGTCGGACTCGTGGTCGGTGAATCGACCCGTCTGGCGGCGCCGCAATTCGCCTATCGCGAACTCGATCGGGTGCGGGTCAAGGGCAAGAACGAACCGGTGCCGATCTTCCATCCCGTGGCCCTCGATACCGAACTGGATGAAGACTCGCGCCGCATCTTCGCGCAATGGCACGAAGCGCTGGCCCTGGTGCGCGCCCAGCAATGGGAGGCCGCCGAAAGCATTTTGACAACACTCCACGCCGCCCACCCGGAAGACGGCTTATATGAACTCTATCTGAAACGTATCGCGTATTACCGCGAGCATCCTCCCGGCGCCGATTGGGATGGCGTCACGACCTTCGAAACCAAATAACAAGCTTCGGCGAAAACCGAATGGCAACATTGTTGTAAATCGTTCCCGCGAGGCACGGCAGATAGATGGGGATTTATTGAACCCCGCAGGATTTGGATTTACCCTGCGGAAAGAGACCGATTCACTCACAGGGGAGGCGAGCGCATGGCATCTCACGCGAAGCTGGCATTGTTGGCCCTCACGATCGCCGCGGCATTTGCCGGTACGCCCGGCTGGGCCGCCGATCCGGGATTGGATGGCATCCGAACGATGCTCAGGGAAGGCAAGGCGGCGCAAGCCTATGCCTTGCTCGAGCCGCAGGAATTCGAGCGTGCGGGAGACGTCGAATTCGATACGCTGCTCGGCGTCGCGGCGCTCGACGGCGGCAAGCCGGACAAGGCGACGCTCGCGTTCGAACGCGTGCTGGCGGTGCAGCCGAATGCGGCGGGTGTCCGGCTCGACATGGCGCGCGCCTATTTCGCTTTGGGCGACTATCCGCGCGCCAGGCAGGAGCTCGAAACCGTCGCGCAAAACAATCCGCCGCCGGCCGCGCGCCTGGTCATCGACAAGTACCTGAATGCGATCGCCGAACGCGAGCGCGCCAAGCGCACTGTCATAACCGGCTACCTGGAAGGCTTTGCCGGCTACGACGATAACATCACTTCGGTGGTGGGCGACTTCACCAGCGCGGTGCTGGCGACCTACAACCTGCCGGGTTTCCAGCCGACCGGCAATGCGGTCAAGCGAAGTTCCGCGCTCGCCGGCGCGGCCGGCGGCGTCGATATCAATCATCAGATCGACGAGACATGGTCGGTGTCGGGCTCCGCCGACCTGCGCCATCGCGCCGTCCTCAAAGCCAGCAATTACAGCAGCAACCAGCTCGACCTGCGCGCCGGCCTGACCTATGCGGCGGGCCAGAACATCGTGCGCGGCGGCCTGACGCTGCAGGGTTACCGCCAGCGCACCGACGTGCCGAGCGCCGATCGCAATGCGGTCGGCCTCAACGCCGAGTGGCGCCACATCTACGGCCCGTCCGACCAGACCAGCGTGTTCGCCGTCCTGACGCGCCAGCGCTTTCCCGATATCTCGGTCAACAATATGAATTCCGTCGCGTTCGGCGCCGGCTGGCTCCATCTCTTCGACGGCGCGCGCAAGCCCTTGCTGTACCTGACCGCGGTCGGCGGCCAGGACAACGCGCGGGAATCGCTGGCCAACGGCGCGGACAACGGCAAACGCTTCGTGCTCGGCCGGGTCTACGGCCAGATCGGGCTGAGCGAAACTGCCGAAGTGTTCGCCAGCCTGGGCCTGCTGTACCGCAAGGACAGTTCGGCCTATGCGCGTTCGTCGATCGTCGCCAACGGCAACGACCATGTGCGGGATGTGACGCTCGGGTGGAACTGGCGGCCGGCGCCGGAATGGACGGTGCGCCCGCAGGTGACTTACTCGGAAAACCGTTCCAACGTCGCGCTCAGCGAATACAAGCGAACCGAAGCGACGGTGTCCGTCCGCTACGATTTCCGCTAACCGATGGGGAAAATCATGACCGCATCCAATCCCGCAGTCCGTCCGTTTTCCATGAGAACGCTGTGCGCCGCGTTGATCATGGCCTTTCCCGCGCTGGTCGAGGCCGCCGTCGCCGGGCGCGTGCAATTCGTCGCCGGCGACGTGCGTGTCGTCGATGCCGCGGGCCGCGAACTGCCGATGAAGAAAGGGCAGGACATCAACGAAGGCGACACCGTGCTGAGCGCCCAGGGCGGCTCGGCGCAGTTGAAGATGATCGACGGCGCCATCGTCGCGGTGCGGCCGGCCACGCAACTGAAGATCGTCGGCTACGTCTTCAACGGCAAGGAGGACGGCACCGAGAATGCCTCGTTCTCGCTGTTCAAGGGCGGCTTGCGCGCCATCACCGGGTTGATCGGCAGGACCAACAAGGATCGTTACAAGCTCGAAACGCCGACCGTCGTCATCGGGATTCGCGGCACCGACCATGAGCCGGTCGTCATTCTGCCGCCGGGTGCGGGCCAGGTCGCGAGCGCGCCGCCCGGCACGTACGACAAGGTCAACGTCGGCGCGACGTCGATGACGACCCAGGTCGGCACGACAGTCGTGGCCGCCAACCAGGTCGGCTTCGCGGCGTCGCCGACCCAGTTGCCGGTGATCCTGCCGAAGATGCCGGATTTCTACCGGGCCACGCCGGCGCCGCAGGCGAAGCAGGAGGAAAAGCAGGAGCAGGAACAAAAGCAAGAGGCTCAGGCTTCTTCGGAGCAGGCTTCTTCTGAGCAGGCCTCGTCCGCCGAAAGCGCGCAAGGCGAAACCACGGCCGAAGCCGTCGGGACCGTCACCGAAGCCGTCGCGACCGTCGCCGAAGCCGTCGTCGATACGGTGACGGCCAATGCGCCGGCAAACAACCTCACCGCGACCGACTCGAGCGGCAACACGCTCGATCTGGCCAATCAGACGCTGATCACCTCGACCGGGGAGGAAGTCAACATCGGCGACAACACCGGCACGGTCGTCGACCCCGGGACGCGGCCGCTCGAACCGCATACCGAAGTCATCGCGGTCTACCCGCATCCGGCCGACACCCAGACGCCCGGCGAGGTGTTCCACTTTCCCGCCGTTTATTATTTCGACGGACCGACCAGCGCGGTCGGACGCGACGCCGCGGGGAACTTGACCGGCGCGTCCGACATGAGCGTTGTCGTCGAAGACTATCGCTCATCGCTGACGCAGAACGGCAGTACCCTGGCGGACCTGGTCAAGGATGCCGCTACCGGCTTGTCGTGGGGCCGCTGGCAAGGCGGCCAGATCACGCACAGCTACCAGCATGTCGGGATGGATGCGAGCGGCAGGATCGGGCTCGGCGCGGAAGACGCGTCGGGCAATTTCGTGATCGGCGCTACGTATTCCAACAGCGTTTCGCTCGGCAACAACAGCCTGCACTGGATTGCCGGCCCGTCGAGCGCTCCCTGGTTCCTGTCGCAGATTCTGACCGGAAAGGCGAGCTACACGATGATCGGCGGTACGCGTCCGACCGATACGCTGGGCAATACCGGCACGCTCAACAGCGCCAGCCTGGCCGCCAACTTCACGACGCAGACGGTCGATGCGAGCGTCAATTTCACCATCGGCGGAAACACCTGGGGCATGCAGAGCAGCGGCATGCCGCTCGATGACACGCATTTCAACAGCTTCAGCAACTGCGACGCGGCGAATTGCGGCTCGACCGTCAGCATCACGAAGAACGGCACCGTGCTGGCTTCGAGTCCGACGCCGACCCTCAACAACTCGTTCGGTTTCGGCAGCATGAACGGCGCCCTGACCGGCGCCGGCTTGAACGGAGCAGCCCTGCAGTATGCAGTGCAGGAGACGACGGTGACTTCGCAGCCCGATTCTTCCGGCAATCCGGTGCCTTCCTTCACGCACAACTTGGTGCAAGGCGTGGTCGGCTTCTCCGGGCCGACGCAAGACGTCAACACGCCGTTCCGCGCCGTCGCCGTGATCGACGGCTGGAGCGGGGACGGCCAATTGCTCGACGGCGAAGAACTGGCCGAATTGGCCGCGGCCGGCATCTATCGCGGCGACATCGAAGGCGGGATCGCCGCCGTATCGAAGGTGGTCGACAGCGCGAGCGGCTTGAGCGAATTCGTCGGCACCGCGCGCGGCTATACGCCGGCGAGCGGCACCACCGATTCGTCGCTGTATTATCGCGACGTGGCGGCGACCATCAAGGTCGGCACCGCCGTGAACCGCGACGTCGGTTCGACTACCGTGTCCGGCATCACCGTATCGTGGGGCCGTTGGGAAGGCGGCAACGTCGACATCTACAGCCGCGACGGTTCGACCAAGCTGGGCACGATCGACAACAGCGGCCGCAACATCCATTGGCTCTCGACTTCCGCCCTGAACAGCCAGATGTTCAGCCTGCCGCTGACCGGAACCGCGACCTATGCCGTGGCCGGCAATACCAGTCCGACCGACTTGCACGGCAACGTCGGCAAACTGACTTCCGCCACCTTGACGGCCGACTTCGCCAACCAGAAGGTCAATGCGGGCATCAACGTCAGCTTCGAGGCGTCCAACAACAGCGCCACCTGGAGCATTGCGTCCAGCAACATCCCGCTGGCGAGCAATGGCGAGTTCCATTCCAACTCCGCGCTTCACGGCGCGAGCGGCATCTCGCATACCGCCACCTGCAGCGGCACCGGTTGCGGCACGCAGACCTTCGGCCGTCTCAGCGGCCATTTCGTGGCGGGAGCGCAAGGGGCGGTCATGGCTTACGGCATGATGACCGGCACGCCGGGAACGAACGGAGGAGCGTCGCTGACCAATGCGGTCAACGGTCTGGTGGTGATGAAGAAATAGGTCAGGCCTGCGCGATCAGGGCCTGGAGGAGCGGTTCGGCCGCGTCGGCGATGCGGTCGATGCTCTGCTCGCGCAAGCGTGCGAGATCGACTCCTGCCGCGCTGTCCAGGCCCGCCCAGCGCAACAGGGCGGCGCATGCCTGCGGCGTATCGAAGGCGCCGTGCAGATAGGTCCCGAGGATTTGATCGTCCGCCGAACGCGCCCCTTCCGGGCGGCCGCCGATGAGGAACGCCGGGCGCGCCAGCGCGGCGCCACGCGATATCCCCATGTGAATCTCGTAACCCGAGACCGGAATCTCGGCGCGCTCGCCGCTCTCGCCGCTCTCGCCGCTCTCGCCGCCGCCTTCGTTGCTCCCCTCGCCGCCGAACAGGCAGCGGCCGGCGACTTGCGCCAGCCGTTTATCCTGCGTCAGCTCGGTCTCGAGGTCGAGCAAACCGAGCCCGCGGGACACGCCGGGAGCGCCTTCCACGCCGTGCGGATCGGCGATGCCGTGCCCGAGCATCTGGAAGCCGCCGCAGATGCCGATCAGCTTGCCGCCGTAGCGCAGATGTTTCTCCAAGGCTTGCGGCCAGCCTTGCTCGATCAGCCAGGCCAGATCGGCGCGCGTATTCTTGCTGCCGGGAATGATGATGAGATCGGCCGCCGGAATCGGCCGGCCGGGGCCGACGAAATGCAGGTCGACCTCCGGATGGGCGCGCAAGGCATCGAAGTCGGTGTGGTTGGAAATGCGCGGCAAGACCGGCACCGCGATACGGAACGATCCCTTGGCTTGGCTTGCCTGGATCGCGTCTTCGGCATCGAGCGACAATCCGTGCAGGTAGGGCAGCACCGCCAGCACCGGCTTGCCGGTCTGCCGTTCCAGCCACTCGAGTCCCGGTTCGAGCAGGCCGGGGTCGCCCCGGAAGCGGTTGATGACGAAGCCGGCGATGCGCTTGCGTTCGCTCTCGGACAGGCAAGCCAGCGTGCCGACGATATGCGCGAACACGCCGCCGCGGTCGATGTCGGCGACCAGGATCACCGGGCAATCGACCGCTTCGGCGAAGCCCATGTTGGCGATATCGCGATCGCGCAGGTTGATCTCGGCCGGGCTGCCGGCGCCTTCCGCGATCACGGCGTCGTAGCGGGCGCGCAGGCGCCGGTGCGAGGCGAGCACTGCCTCCATCGCGACGGTCTTGTAAGCGTGGTAGTCGCGCGCATGCATGTCGGTCCGCACCCTGCCGTGAATAATGACTTGCGCCGCCATGTCGCTCGACGGCTTGAGCAGCACCGGGTTCATGTCGCTATGCGGTGCGATGCGCGCCGCCTGCGCCTGCAAGGCCTGGGCGCGGCCGATCTCGCCGCCGTCGACGGTCACGGCGCTGTTGAGCGCCATGTTCTGCGGCTTGAACGGTGCGACCTTCACGCCACGCCGCGCCAACAGGCGGCATAGCGCGGCGACGACGGTGCTCTTGCCAGCGTCGGAAGTCGTGCCTTGCACCATCAGCGTGGGATACGGGAAGTTCATGCCGGACTCCGCAAGGCATTCATGGCTGCGCCGCCTCTCCAAGAAACAGCGCGGCGGCCGCCGCCGGACAGGAGGGAAACCAGGCGTGGAAATAAGAAGCGGTCAGCGCGCCGCAGCGGTAGATCGCTTCGCCCGTGCTGCCGTCCGGATGCCGCAGCGCATGCGCGGCAGGCGTCAGCGGCGTGTCGAAACGCGAAAAGTGGAAGGCATGGCCGCGCAATTCGCCTTGCGGCGCGTACCAGGCTTGCGGTCCCAATGCCGCCAGCCGTTTTTGCATGACGACCCGGCCCGGCAGCAGGCCGGCCATCGGCCAGGCGACGGCGTCGGCATCCGTTAATTGCTCGCAGAGCGCCATCATGCCGCCGCATTCGGCGACGATCGGCACTCCGGCGGCGTGGGCGGCGCGAATCGACGCTCGCCAGCGATCGGCTTCGGCCAGCGCGCGTGCGTGAAGCTCGGGATAGCCGCCGGGCAGGTAGACGGCGTCGGTGCCGGCGGGAACCGGCTGGTTCGCCAACGGCGAGAAAAACGCGAGATCGGCGCCGAGATCGCGCAGGCAATCGAGATTGGCCGGATAGAGAAACGCGAACGCGTCGTCGCGCGCGACCGCGATCGTCTTGCCGCGCAAGGACGGCGCCGCGGCGGCCGCATCGTCGTCGTCGGCGGCGCCGAAGCGCGTCGCCGGGATCGCGTTCCATGCCGCCATGTCGAGAACGAGCTCGCTGGCCAGCCGATCGAGTAGCGCATCGATCGCGCCGACTTCTTCCGGTGGCAGCAGGCCGAGGTGGCGTTCCGGCAAGGATGCCTCCTGGCGCGCCAGGCTGGCGACCAGCGGCACGCCGCGCAGCGCCGCGCCGATCATCCGTGCATGCGCCGCGCCGCCGACGCGGTTGGCGACGACGCCGGCCAGTTCGACCGGGCCGTAGTCGCGCAGACCGAGCGCCAGCGCGCCGGCCGTCTGCGCCATGGCCGAGGCATCGATCACGGCCAGCACCGGGATGCCGGAGGCGTTCGCCAGGTCGGCCGAGGATGGCGTGCCGTCGTACAAGCCCATCACGCCTTCGATCAGGATCGCGTCGGCGTCGCGCGCGGCGCGCGCCAGTTGCGCGCGGCATTGCCCGGCGCCGACCAGCCACAGGTCGAGCGTGTGCACCGGCGCGCCGCAGGCGCGTGCCAGCATCATCGGATCGAGGAAATCGGGGCCGGTCTTGAATACGCGCACCTTGAGGCCGGCCCGCACCAGCTTGCGGGCGAGCGCGGCGGTGACCGTGGTCTTGCCCTGGCCGGAGGCGGCGGCCGCGACCAGGACGGCGCGTGCCCAGGCGTCAGCCATGTCCGGCCTCCGCCGGCGCGCCGTCGGCCGGAAGATAGATCGTGCGCTCGCCGTGGCGCACGGTTTCGATCGGATGGCCCAGGCAGGCGCTCAGCGATTCAGCGCTGAAGACTTCGCCGACCGGCCCGGCCCGCCAACGGCCGTCGCCCATCAAGAGCAAGGCATGCGTGGCTACGCCATGCGCCAGGTTCAAGTCGTGGCTGACCAGCACGACTGTCTTGTTCTGTTGCCGGCATAAGGCGGCGAGCAGGCGCATGGCGCCGACCTGGTGCGCGAGATCGAGCGCATTGGTCGGTTCGTCGAGCAGCAGGAGCGGCGTATCCTGGGCCAGAACGGCGGCGATGGCGACGCGCTGGCGTTCGCCGCCGGACAGGGAGCGGATATCGCGCTCGGCCAGTTCGCCGACGTCGAGCGCGGCCAGCGCCGCCTGCGCGGCTTGGAGATCGGCTTCCGATTCCCAGTAGCGCGCGTCCTGCCACGGATGGCGCGCCGCCAGCACGGTTTCGATCACGCGGTAGCCGAAAGCGTCGCTGCGCCCTTGCGGCAGGTAGGCGCGCTCGCGCGCCAGATCGCGCAGCGGCCAGGCGGACAGCGGACGGGCGCGGACAGCCACCGTGCCGCCGTCGGGTGCGCGCATGCCGGCCAGCGCGCGCAGCAGCGTGCTCTTGCCGGCGCCGTTGCGGCCGATGATGCACCAGCATTCGCCGGCTTGGGCGCGCCATTCGAGCGCCGTCACCAGCGCCCGTTCGCCGATGCGAAGATGGAGGTCGGCGGTAGCGATCATTTGCGGCGGATATGGTGTAGTTGAACCAGGAACAGCGGCACGCCGATCATGGCCGTGATGACGCCGACCGGCAACTGGTGCGGTGCCGCCGCGCTGCGCGCCAGCGTGTCGGCCAGGACCAGGAAAGTGCCGCCGACCAGCGTCGCGGTCGGCAACAGCAGACGGTGATCGGGACCGAGCGCGAAGCGGCAGGCGTGCGGCACGATCAAGCCGACGAAACCGATGCTGCCGCCGTTGCTGACCGCCGTCGCCGTCAATAGCGCGGCGCATACGAACAAGCCCTGGCGCAACGCGCCGACCCGCACGCCGAGCGTGGCGGCGGCTTCCGCATGCAAGGCCACGATATTCATCGCGCGCGCCGCGCGCAGCGCGAACACCAGCGCGCCGGCCAGCACGATCCAGGGCAATGCCCGCAGCTGGGTGCCGGACAGATCGCCGATCAGCCAGAACACCATGCCGCGAAGCCTGGTTTCCGGGGCGATCGACAGCATCAGGGTGATCAGCGCGCCGCAGCCGGCGGCGATGATCACGCCGGTCAGAAGCAGCAACGAGGTATTGCCTTCCGCGATGCCGCCGCGCAGATCGCGGTGGGCCAGCAGGAACAGCATCAAGGCGACGCTCACCGCCCCGCCGAACGCGGCGGCGTCGACGATCCAGGGCGCGGCGAGGAGCAGCATCGCCGCCAGCGCGCCGACCGAGGCGCCGCCGGATACGCCCAGCACATAGGGATCGGCCAGCGGATTGCGCAGCAGCGCCTGCATCATGACGCCGGCCAGCGATAGCATGCCGCCGATGGCGAAAGCGGACAAGGCGCGCGTCAGCCGCAATTCGAGCAGGGTCGCCGCCAGGGTCGAGGGCGCACCGCCGGCGATATCGCGCAATGCCTCCAGCAATTCTCCGGCGGACAACGCCACCGAGCCGACGACGCAGGCGAACAGCAGGCTGAGCAGCGCGGCCGCGGCCAGGGCGGCGAGAATCGCCGCGCCGCGCCGGCGGCGGATCATGACCGGAGGTGACGTGCCTGTGTGCATAGACTCCAGGATAAACGTTACTTCATCGAATAGCGTACGCCGACGAACACGTTCGAACCCGGCGTTGCATAGTTGCGGGCCAGTTCGTAGTCCTTGTCGGCGACGTTGTTCCAGCGGCCGAACAGGTTCCAGCCAAGCGCAAACTGATAGTTCGCGTACAGGTTCAGCAAACCGTAGCCGGCGAGACGGTTGCGATTGCCGAAGTCGTCGAAGCGCGCGCCCGAAAACACCAGTTCCGCGCCGACCTTGTAGGCATGGGCGCCGTATTCGGCGCCAAGGCTGCCGTGCTTCTTCGCGCGGCGCGGCAGCAGCTTGTCCGTCGTCTTGTCGCGCGGATCCTGCAGGTCGAACGCGGCGCGCAAGGCGAGGTTGCCGAGCTTGGTATCGGCGGACAACGACCAGCCGCTCAGCACGGCCTCGTTCACGTTGTAGGCGCAGCCGTAGGGATGGGTGGACTGTTCGACCGGGCACACCGGCGCGTAGGTGATCAGGTCGGTGAAGCGGTTGCGGTAATAGACGGCGCTGGCATGCGTCGCGCCGGTGTTGTAGTGCAGGCCGACTTCGGCGTTCTTGCCCGATTCGGGCCGGTTCGAAGCCACGCCATAGCCCGGGTAATAGAGATCGTTGAAAGTCGGCGCGCGGAAGCTGGTGCCGTAGCTGACGTTGGCGCGCCATGCCTCGGCGAAGCGGTAGCCGTACTCGAGGCTGCCGGTCGAGTGCGAACCGAATTGCGAATTGCGGTCGTGACGCAGCGAGGCGCTCGCCAGGTGGCTGCCGCGCTTCAACTGGTAAGAGCCGGCGAATGAATTGGTGGTGCGCTTGCCGGCTTGCGCGGCGGTGGCCGGCTCGACTTTTTCCACGCGCCGCTCGGCCACCAGTTGCAGGACGTCGGTGCCGAAGGCGATGTCGTTCTGCCAACTGGCCTGGGTTTGTTTCGTGTTGATGTCGCTCCGGCCGTAGGAGGCGTCGGTGTAACCCTTGTCGGCCGAACGCGCCAATTGCAGCCGGCTGCTCCAGTTCGGCGCGAACCTGTTCTTCGAATGGAAAGCGACGTTTTCCAGTTTCTGGATCATGCGGTCGTCGTGGCCGGCGCCGGCATCGAATTGCACGTCGAGCTTGCTGTTGATGAAGGAGATGCCGGCTTCATGGCCTTTCGCGTATTCGACGCCGATCCGGCCGCTCGCGCTCTCGCGCGTATAGCCGTCCTTGTCCGGATTGTAGGTATAGAGGCCGGCGCCCGGCTTGCTGGCCGAGAAGCCGTCCGACGTCTCGCGCGCGGCCTGCAGCGCGTAGCGGAATGTCGTTGCGACGCCGGTGGAGCCTCCGATGCCGGCTTCCAGGTTGCGTGTCTTGAAGCCGCCGACGCCGGCGGCCGCGCTGAGGCGCGGCGCGCCATCGCCTTGCTTGGTGAAGATCTGGATCACGCCGCCCATCGCGTCGGCGCCGTACAGGCTCGACAGCGGGCCGTAGACGATTTCGATGCGTTCGACCTGCGACAGCGGAATCGTTTCCCAGGTGGCGCCGCCGAGCGTCGACGAACCGATCCGCACGCCATCGACCAGCACCACGTTCTGCGCGTTTGCCGCGCCGCGAATGAAGACCGACGCCGTATTGCCGACGCCGCCGGTGCGCGTGATTTCGATGCCGCGCTTTTGCTGCAGCAGGTCGGTGATCGAGCCTTGGCCGGCAAGTTCGATTTCCTCGGCGGTGATGACGAGATGGTCGCTCAGTACATCCTTGGCGGATTGCGGCATGCGCGCCGCCGTGACGACCACGCGCTCGGCGGTGCTTTGCGCGCAGGCGGCGGAGGGAAAGACGGAAGCGACCGCGAGCGCGAGGGCGAGCGGGGCGGATGCCGCGAGGGCATGGCGGGAAACGTTATGAGTCATGATCGAGATATCAATAGAGGGCAACCAGCCGACTTCCCCGTGGGCTGGATGGAACGGAAATGCCGGGATCGTTTTCGATCGAAAGACGCAACGCAGTCAGTCGCGAACCTCCCCGTTCGCGGCACTTCCACCTGTCCTGGCCGGTATCCGGGCTGCAAACCCGACCGCCTTGCCTTCCCATGCGGAGAACCGTCACAGTGGCGTGGAGAGGCGGTCTGTCATCGGACGATGACGTTTGCTTACCGTTGCGGGGGCAGCACACGTTGGTTCCGTGGAACTCGTGTTTCCCGTTTAACTGCGTGCATGAACAGCACGCGGGCACCAGAACCCGAGCATTATAAAACCGATACTGCTTTGCAGCAATGCCGCTTCGCGGACCGGCGCGGCCGCCGGCTCAGGCCCGCAACACTTCGGGATTGAGCAGATTCGGCGGCCGCTCGCCGCCCAGCGCGGCGATCAGGTTGGCGGCGGCGCAATCGGCCATCGCCCGCCGCGTCGGTGCCGAGGCGCTGGCGATGTGCGGCGTCAGCACCACGTTCTTCAGGGTCAGGAAACCGGGATCGAAGCGCGGTTCGTTCTCGAACACGTCGAGCCCCGCCGCCGCGATCCGGCCGGCGCGCAAGGCCTCGATCAAGGCGCGGTCGTCGACGATGCCGCCGCGCGCGATGTTGACCAGCGTCGCGCTCGGCTTCATCAACGCCAGCTCCGGCGTGCCGATCGTGTGATGCGACTCGGCGGAGTAGGGCAGCACCAGCACGACGTGATCGGCGCTGCGCAACAGATCTTCCTTGCCGACGTAGCGCGCACGATTGGCGCGCTGTTCGAGTTCCGCCGCCAGGCGCGAGCGGTTGTGATAGAGCACTTGCATGTCGAAGCCCAGCGAGCGGCGCGCGATCGCCTGGCCGATGCGGCCCATGCCGATGATGCCGAGCGTCGAACCGTGCACATCGGCGCCGAGGAAGCCGTCGTAGCGCCATTTGTCCCACTTGCCGGCGCGCAGCCAGTGTTCCGACTCGGTCACGCGGCGCGCCGTCGCCATCAGCAGCGCCCAGCCGAAATCGGCGGTGGTTTCGTTGAGGACATCGGGCGTATTGGTCACCATGATGCCGGCGCGCGTCGCCGCCTCGAGATCGATGTTGTTGTAGCCGACCGCCATGTTGCAGATGGCGCGCAACTGCGGATTGGCGGCCATGACTTGCGCGGTGATGCGCTCGCTCGGGGTGGCGTAGAGGCCGTCCTTGCCGCGCAGCTTCTCGGCGAGCAGCTCGGGCGGGAAGAGTTCGTCCGCCTGGTTGGCTTCGACGTCGAAATGTTGCGCGAGGCGTTCGAGCACATCGGGGAAGACGGCGCGGGTAACGAGGATTTTCGGTCTGGTCATGGCGGTCGGATCGTCTTTCGGCGGCGGCAGCGGCGGGCAGGAAGCGCCGGCATGGTGTAGGCTAACCGGCATCGAGCCAACTAGTGTACACAATGAACGCCGCGACGTTTTCCCTCCTCAAGCCGCACGTCAAGGACCTCGGCGGTTTCACCGTCAAGCGGACCCTTCCGGGTTATCCGCGCAAGATGGTCGGCCCTTTCATTTTCTTCGATCACATGGGGCCGGCATCCTTTGCCGCCGGACAGGGTATCGACGTCCGGCCGCATCCGCATATCGGCCTGGCGACGGTGACCTTCCTGTTCGAAGGCGCGCTGCTGCATCGCGATTCGCTCGGCAGCGAGCAGGTGATCCTTCCCGGCGACGTGAACTGGATGACCGCCGGACGCGGCATCGCCCATTCGGAACGGACGCCGGCGGAAATGCGGGTGCAGGAACACGGATTGCACGGCATCCAGATCTGGGTGGCCCTGCCGCGCGAGTACGAAGCGGCGGAACCGTCGTTCCAGCATGTGCCGATCGACGATTTGCCGGTTTTCCATGAGGGCGACGCCATGGTGCGCGTGATCGCCGGCAGCTTGAGCGGCCGCGGCGCGCCGGTGCGGACGTTTTCGCCGATGTTCTACGCGGCGCTCCGGTTCCAGCGAGACGGCCGGTTCGAGCTGCCGCCCGAGTACGAGGAAAGGGCCGTCTACGCCGTCGACGAGGAGCTCATTATCGACGGCGCGCCGTTGCCGGCGCATCACATGGCCGTGCTGGAATCCGGCCGAACGGCGATAATAGAGGGCAAATACCGCTCGCGCGCCATGCTGCTGGGCGGGAAGCCGGTCGATGGCGACCGTTTCATTTGGTGGAATTTCGTCGCCAGCGACAAGGAGGCGATCGCCGCGGCGAAAGCCCGCTGGCGCGAGCAGGGGTTCGGCAAGGTGCCCGGCGAAACGGAATGGATACCGTTGCCGGACGAGCCGGCGGCGGTGCCGCCCAGGCCGGAGCCGATGAGTTAGCCGCCCGCCTCGGCGGACGGCAATCAGGACAAGCAAAATGAGCAAGAAGCAGAGGGAAGGAAAACCGGTCGAGCGGATCGCGTCGTCGTCGTTGCCGACGAAATACGGCGATTTCCGCATCCATGTCTACCAGTCGCACGGCGAGAACGTCGAGCAGGTCGCGCTCGTCATGGGCGAGGTGCAGGGGAAGGAGCGCGTGCTGGTACGCGTGCATTCGGAATGCCTGACCGGCGACGTGCTGGGTTCGCAGCGCTGCGATTGCGGCGAACAGCTCGATGCGGCGATGAAGAAGATCGTCGAGGAAGGCTGCGGCGTGATCGTCTATCTGCGCGGCCACGAAGGACGCGGCATCGGCCTGGGCAACAAGATCATGGCCTATGCGCTGCAGGACCAGGGGCGCGACACGGTGGAAGCCAATCTCGATCTCGGTCTGCCGATCGATACGCGCGACTATCAAGCCGCCGCGCACATCCTCGAGGATCTCGGCGTGCGCACCCTGCGGCTCATCACCAACAACCCCGAAAAGCTCAGCAAGCTGACCGGCTACGGCATGCGGATCGTCGAACGGATTCCGATCGCGACGACCCATACGCCGCACAATATCGCCTACCTGCGCACCAAGCGCCGCAAGCTGGGGCACATGCTCGACGTGGAGTGAACGCCCCAACCATCACCGACGCTTATGAAGCGTCGGGAAGACCCTTGAGCGTGGTTTCCAGTATTTCCCAGCGAAACGGCTTGCTGATGAAATTGAAGTTGCCGAGGTCGTTGTGTTCGTCGGCCAGGGCCGGCAACGGATAGCCGGAGGCGAGTATCACGCGCACGTTGGGGCACAGCTTTTGCGTGAAACGCCCGAGCTCGATGCCGCTCATGCCCTTGGGCATCATCACGTCGGTGAACAGCACGTCGATGTCGCGCTTGCGCTTGAGGATATCGATCGCATCCAGCCCGTTGCTGGCGGTGATGACTTCGTATCCCATGTAACGGAAGAGCTCGGTCGTGACTTCGAGCACGTCGGGCTCGTCCTCGACGATCAGCACGGTTTCCTTGTGCGGCGCCGGGTGGCCGATCGCATCCAGCAGGGAACGTTCTTCTTCGGCGGTGCCGGCCAGCGCCGGCAGATAGATGCTCACCGAAGTTCCCTCGCCCGGCTTGGAGGCGAGTATCACGTCGCCGCCCGACTGGGTCACGAAACCGTAGACCTGGCTCAACCCCATGCCGGTCCCGTTACCGATTTCCTTGGTCGTGAAAAAGGGCTCGAAAGCGCGCTGGATGATGTCCGGCGTCATGCCGACGCCGGTATCCTGCACCACGATCTTGACGTAGAAACCCGGTTTCAGCGTGCCGATCCGATCGCGCCGCTCGAGCAAGAGGTTTTCCGTGCGGATGGTGATGTGCCCGCCGGATGGCATTGCGTCGCGTGCATTGACGACCAGGTTCAGGAGCGCGACTTCGAATTGCGCGGCGTCGAGCAGCGTGCGCCGCAAGCGCGGCGCGAGTTGCATTTCGAACGAGGCGCGGTCGAGGCAGGCGCGGCGGAGGACGGTTTCGAAGTCGCGCAGCAAGGTATTGATATCGTATTGCTCCTGCTGCAGCGGCTGGCCGCGCGCGAACGCCAGCAGCTGCTGGGTCAGGGTCGCGCCGCGCGCCGCGGCGCGCTGGGCGCTCTCGATCAGGCGCTTGCCGGAGACGGTTTGCTGCTCGCGCGCCAGCATGTCGAGGCTGTTGACGATGACGGTCAGCAGATTGTTGAAGTCGTGCGCGATGCCGCCGGTCAATTTGCCGATCGCTTCCATTTTCTGAGCCTGGAACAACGAGGCGCGGGTCTGTTCGAGTTCTTCCGCCGCCTGCCGGCGCTCGGTGATGTCGCGCGTGATCTTGGCGAAGCCGATCAATGCGCCGCTGTCGTCGCTGATGCGGTCGATCACGACGTGCGCCCAGAAACGGGAGCCGTCCTTGCGCATGCGCCAGCCTTCGCCCTCGAAACGGCCTTCCCTGGCCGCCGTGCCCAGCGCGCGCGCGGGAAGACCGGCGGCACGGTCCTCCTCGGAATAGAACTCGGAAAAATGATGACCGATGATTTCGTCGCGGGTATATCCCTTGAATCGCTGCGCGCCGGCGTTCCAGGTCACGATCCGGCCCTCCGGATTGAGCATGTAGATCGCGTAATCGGTCACGCTCTTGACCAGCAGTTCGAAACTCGTGGCGTCGCTCAGGCCGGTCGCGGAAAGAGGTTTGGCACTCATCGCTCGTTCAATGATTTGATCTTGCTGCGTTGGTAATGCACCCGGTAAATTCTCTTTGCTTCGCCGAAACAGTTTGTTCCTGCAGGAATGGATTGCTTTGAGGAAGTTCAATCCTGAAAGCCGATAATCGCAAAGACCGCCATTTTGGACGGATAAACGCGCATTCAAATATACGCCGCAAACGTCAACACACGATAACAGGATTGTAGAACCGTTACCATTGGCTGTTTCGCCGCGTAGCATGACCGTTCCGGCACATCGTATCCGGAAATGCGTGACAGGATGGATGTGCAATTGGACAATGCCACCATTGACGCATGGATTCCGCCGGGGCAGAGGCGCGATACCGTGGAGAGTTTGTCCAGACAGCAGGAGAACAGGGTTTGAAACAGCCGCCAATTCCGATCGTCGCGGCGCCGGCCAGCCGCGAACGCAAACGCCAGGCGCCCAAGGGCCGGCGCGTCGATCCGGCCGCGCTGGCCGAAGTCCAGGCCTTGCTCGGCGCGGCCGCGCGCCGGCGCGATTTGTTGATAGAGCATTTGCACAAGATCCAGGATCGCTACGGTTGCCTGTCGGCCGCGCATCTGGCCGCGCTGGCGCAGGAGATGCGCCTGGCCCAAGCGGAAGTGTACGAAGTCGCGACGTTCTACCACCATTTCGACGTCGTCAAGGAGGGCGAAGCCGCGCCTCCCGCATTGACGGTCCGCGTCTGCGACGGCCTGTCTTGCGACATGGCCGGCGCGCGCGACTTGCTCGACCGGCTGTCGGCGCGGCTGGGACGCGAGGCGCGCGTGATGGCGGCGCCCTGCATCGGCCGCTGCGACGAGGCGCCGGCGGCGGTGGTCGGACAGCATCCGGTGCCGCGCGCGACCTGCGAGGCGGTCGCGGCCGCGCAGCGGGCGAACCGGACCCGGCACGAGCCGGCCGAGTATATCGAATACGGCGACTATGCCGGGCAAGGCGGTTACCGGCTGCTGCATGAGTGCATGAGCGGCGCGCGCGAGGTCGAGGCGGTCATCGGAGCGATGGAAGACTCCGGCTTGCGCGGCCTGGGCGGTGCCGGCTTTCCGGCGGGGCGCAAATGGCGGATCGTGCGCGCCGAACCGGGACCGCGCCTGATGGCGGTCAACATCGACGAAGGCGAACCCGGGACGTTCAAGGATCGCATCTATCTCGAACGCGATCCGCACCGCTTCCTCGAAGGCATGCTGATCGCGGCATGGGCGGTCGGCATCGACGGCATCTATATCTATCTGCGCGACGAATACCACGGCTGCCGGGCCATGCTCGAAAGCGAGCTCGCGAAACTGAACGCGCATCCGCCGTTCGGGCTGCGCCTGCCGGAAATCCATCTGCGGCGCGGCGCCGGCGCCTATATCTGCGGCGAGGAATCGGCGATGATCGAATCGATCGAAGGCAAGCGCGGCTTGCCGCGCCTGCGTCCGCCGTATGTCGCGCAAGTCGGCTTGTTCGGCCGGCCGACGCTCGCGCACAATTTCGAAACCCTGTACTGGGTGCGCGAGATCCTGGAAAAGGGCGCCGGCTGGTTCGCCGGCCACGGCCGCAACGGCCGCCAGGGACTGCGCTCGTTCTCGGTATCCGGGCGGGTGAAGGAGCCGGGCATGAAGCTGGCGCCGGCCGGCATCACGATCCGCGAGCTGATCGACGAATTCTGCGGCGGCATGCAGGACGGCCACACGTTCTATGCCTATCTGCCGGGCGGCGCCTCGGGCGGCATCCTGCCGGCGGCGCTGGGCGATATTCCGCTCGATTTCGACACGCTGCAGCCCTACGGCTGCTTCATCGGTTCGGCCGCGATCATCGTCTTGTCGGACCGCGACTCGGCGGTCGGCGCGGCACGCAACCTGATGCGATTCTTCCGCCACGAATCCTGCGGCCAATGCACGCCGTGCCGCGCCGGCACGGCCAAGGCGTCGGCGCTCATCGATCGGCCGGCATGGGATGTGCCGCTGCTGAACGAATTGTCGGCGGTCATGCGCGATGCCTCGATCTGCGGCCTCGGGCAGGCCGCGCCGAATCCTGTCGATTGCGTCATCAAATATTTTCCGCACGAATTATGAATTCCATCGCGAGAAACCAGCTCCCGCGGGACGAGGAACGAACCGTCTGCTTCCGGCTCAACGGCCGCGAAGTGCAGGGACGCGCCGGCGAAACCATTCTGCAAGTCGCGCGACGCGAGGGCATCGAGGTGCCGCACCTGTGCTACAAGGACGGTCTCGGTACCGCCGGCAATTGCCGTGCCTGCATGGTCGAGATCGACGACGAGCGCGTGCTGGCGCCGTCGTGCTGCCGGGCCCCGCGTCCCGACATGAAGGTGACGACCGACAGCGAGCGCGCCGTCGCCGCGCAGAAGATGGTGCTCGAACTGCTGCTGTCCGACCTGCCGGAAGCGGAGTACTCGCGGCACAATGAAGTCGATCGCTGGGCCGCCCGGCTCGGCGTCGGCAAGCCGCGTTTCGATGCCCGCGCCCAGCCGGCCGCCGACGCATCGCACGCGGCGATCGCGGTCAATCTCGACGCCTGCATCCAATGCACGCGCTGCCTGCGCGCCTGCCGCGACGAACAGGTCAACGACGTGATCGGCCTGGCTTTCCGCGGCGAGCAGGCGAAGATCGTGTTCGACATGGACGATGCCATGGGCGCATCGACGTGCGTGGCGTGCGGCGAATGCGTGCAGGCATGTCCCACCGGCGCGCTGGCGCCCGCCAGGGAAGCGGCGCTGAATGCGCCCGACAAGAAGGTCGACTCGGTCTGCCCGTATTGCGGCGTCGGCTGCCAACTGACCTACAACGTCAAGGACAACCGGATCCTATACGTCGAAGGACGCGACGGTCCGGCCAATCGCGGCCGCTTGTGCGTGAAGGGGCGCTACGGCTTCGACTATGCGCATCATCCGCATCGCCTGACCAAGCCGCTCATCCGCCGGGCCGACGCGCCGAAGGATCCGCATGCGGCGCTGGACCCGGAGCGCGCGATGGCGGCGTTCCGCGAAGCGAGCTGGGAAGAGGCGCTGGACTTGGCCGGCGGCAAGCTCAAATCGATCCGCGACCGGTACGGCAGGAGAGCGCTGGCCGGCTTCGGCTCGGCCAAGTGCAGCAACGAGGAAGCCTACCTGTTCCAGAAACTCGTACGCGTCGGTTTCGGCAGCAACAACGTCGATCATTGCACTCGGCTGTGCCATGCCTCGTCGGTCGCGGCGCTGCTGGAAGGCATCGGTTCCGGCGCGGTATCGAACCCGGTGATGGATGTGACGCAAGCCGAAGTGGTGCTCCTGATCGGCGCCAACCCGACCGTCAATCATCCGGTCGCCGCGACCTGGATGAAGAACGCCGTGAAGAACGGCACGAAATTGATCGTCTGCGATCCGCGCCGTTCCGACCTGGCGCGCCATGCGCACCGCTTCCTGCAATTCAAGCCCGATACCGACGTCGCCCTGCTCAACGCGATGATGCATGTGATCGTCAGCGAGAACCTGGTCGACCGCGACTTCATCGCCGGCCGCACCATCGGCTACGAGGAGCTGGAGCGCAACGTCGCCGGCTACAGCCCGGAGCAGATGGCGCCGATCTGCGGCATCGACGCCGATACCATCCGCTACGTCGCGCGCTTGTATGCGAGCTCGAAGGCATCGATGATCCTGTGGGGCATGGGCATCTCGCAGCATGTTCACGGCACCGACAACGCGCGCTGCCTGATCGCGCTGGCGCTGATGACCGGCCAGATCGGCCGTCCCGGCACCGGCCTGCATCCGCTGCGCGGACAGAACAACGTGCAGGGCGCATCCGACGCCGGCCTGATACCGATGATGTATCCCGACTACCAGCGCGTGAGCGATCCGGCGGCGCGCGAGCGCTTCGAAAGCGCATGGAAACTGCCGGCCGGCACGCTCGACGGGCAGCCCGGCCTGACCGTGGTCGAGATCATGGACGCCATCCTGGGCGACGACGAAGCGACGAAAATCCGCGGCATGTACATCATGGGAGAGAATCCCGCGATGTCCGACCCCGATGCGAACCATGCGCGCGAAGCCCTGGCGGCGCTCGACCACCTGGTGGTGCAAGACATCTTCCTGACCGAGACGGCCTACCTGGCCGACGTGGTACTGCCGGCCACCGCGTTTCCGGAGAAGACCGGCACCTTCACCAACACCGATCGCTTGGTGCAGATGGGACGGCAAGCCCTGTTCGCGCCGGGCGAGGCGATGCCGGACCTGTGGATCATCCAGCAGGTCGCGCAGCGGCTCGGGCTCGATTGGCATTACGGCCATGTCTCCGACGTGTTCGACGAAATGCGCTCGACCATGCCGAGCATCGCCGGCATCACCTGGGAACGCCTCGAACGCGAGCACGCGGTGACCTATCCCTGCCGCCACGAGGGCGACTCGGGCCAGCCGGTGGTGTTCACCGAAGCGTTCCCGCGCGGCAGCGGGGCGGAGCAGGGACGGGCGCGTTTCGTGCCGGCCGATATCATTCCCGCCGCCGAGCGCCCAGACGCCGACTATCCGCTGGTGCTGATCACCGGCCGCCAGCTCGAGCATTGGCATACCGGCAGCATGACCCGTCGCGCCGCGGTGCTCGATGCGCTCGAACCCGATCCGGTCGCGCTCGTGCATCCGCTCGATCTCGACGCGCTTGGCGCGCGGCCGGGCGACATCCTCACGATCGAATCGCGGCGCGGCAAGGTTTCGCTCTACGCGCGCGCCGACGACAGCTCGCCGCCGGGCGCCGTCTTCGTACCCTTCTGCTACTACGAGGCGGCGATCAACAAGCTCACCAATCCGGCGCTCGATCCTTACGGCAAGATCCCCGAATTCAAGTACTGCGCCGTACGCATCACGCGAGGCGGTCCGTCGCCGGTGCAGGGCAGCTTCGGCGGCGGCCGTTTGCTGTGGGACGCCGGCATCCCTCTTCGATAAATTCCTCTCCTCACGCGAGACGGATTCGCCATGCGCGAATCCGTCCGCTCAACGCCTGCACGGTTCCATTCCGCTTGCTCTCGAGCGCATATTTCCGCGATTCCGATAGCAAGCTGTCATGTATTTGCTTTTTCGGCCACGAAAAAGGCCTTCCATAAAGCGAGTCCAAACTCTAAAAAAACATGCGGAAAAATGCCGGAAAAAGCCTCAAAAAGGCATTTTTCCTATTGAAAGTGACATGTTCAAAACACTTATGACATGTCTGATTTCCTAAGTATTTGTTATTTATGGGAAATTTTTTTCAGGTAATCCAAGGGCCGGTTCCAACCCTTTGTTTTTATGGCAAGCGAGCCCTAAATGACTGAAAAATTATTTTCAAAATTTGTATTGGTTTTGTATTTTTTTGTATTGACGGTTTTCATTTTTCCCTACTACTATCTCGCGGACTTGATCGTCTGGTATGGCCCACGAGGAAGTACGAAGCGACTCAAGTCCTAACTTTCACAAAAAATCATTACCTATCGCAGATAAAGGAAGAGACATGCAAAAGAGAAAGATCGCGGTATCCAAAGTCGCCAAGGCCGTCGGACTGTGCTTTGCAACGGCTGTCGTGGGCTTCGCGGGTTCCGCCTATGCAGGTGACACGACGCGTGTCATCGTCGCATTCAAACCGGGCTCGGCAGCGAATGTGAAAGCCGCAGTCGCTGCAGCCCGTGGCAATGTGAAACACGAGATTTTCGGCATGAGCGCCATGGCGATCGAAGTGCCGACTCAAGCCCTGAAAGGCTTGCAAAACAACCCGAACGTCGAATACGTCGAGGAAGACGTCAAGCGCTATCCGTTCGCAACGGAGACGCCGTCGACCGGTTCGCCGTATCTGTCCGGCCAGTTGGTCCCGTACGGCATTCCGATGGTTCAGGCAGACCAGCTGTCGGACATCAACGCCGGCAACCGCAAGGTTTGCATCATCGACTCCGGTTACGACCGCGCGCATGAAGATCTCGGCAAGGGCACCAACGTGACCGGCGAGTACGACACCGGCACCGGCTGGTGGTACACCGACGAAAACCACCACGGCACGCACGTCGCCGGAACCATCGCCGCCGTCAACAACAGCGGCGTCGGCGTGGTCGGCGTCAATCCGAACAACAAGCTCAAGCTGCACATCGTCAAGGTGTTCGGCGCCGACGGCTGGGCTTACTCGTCCTCGCTGACGACCGCCGCCAACAAGTGCGGCGCAGCCGGCGCCAACGTGATCAGCATGTCGCTCGGCGGCGGCCGCGCCAGCAAGACCGAGCAGCGCGCTTTCGATTCGCTGTACAGCAAGGGCGTCCTGAACATCGCTGCCGCGGGCAATGACGGCAACACCGTGGTGTCTTATCCTGCCGGCTATTCCAGCGTCGTGATGGTTGCCGCGGTCGACGAATTCAAGAAGTGGGCTACCTTCTCGCAGTACAACAGCAAGGTCGAACTCTCCGGTCCCGGCGTCGCCGTGTTGTCCACGGTTCCGATGGGCGGCGGTTCCGCTTCCGAGCTGACCGTTGGTTCGACCGTCTACGCTCCGGGCGGCATGGACGGTTCGCCGAAGAAGACGGCTTCCGCTCCGCTGGCCGACTTCGGCATCGGCGATGCGGTCAACACCGCCGTCTCCGGCAAGGTCTGCCTGATCGCACGCGGCACGGTCGACTTCGCGACCAAGGTCTCGAACTGCGAGAAGAGCGGTGGCGTCGGCGCTGTCGTGTACAACAACGCGGCAGGCGGCTTCGGCGGCACGCTCGGCACGACCGTGACCAACATCCCGTCGGTCACCGCTTCCGACACCGAAGGCGCCGCGATGAAGGGCCAGCTGGGTCAAACCGCGACTGTCAAGGTCGCGGCCACCAACTACTCGCACTACGACGGCACTTCGATGGCTACGCCGCACGTTTCCGCGGTGGCTGCGCTGGTCTGGAGCTACTTCCCGACCTGTACCGCTGCCCAGATGCGCGCTTCGCTCGTCAAGAGCGCGCTGGACCTGGAAACCGCCGGCCGCGACAACAAGACCGGCTATGGCTTGGTGCAAGCCAAGGCTGCGTACGATCGCATCAAGACCTTCGGCTGCGGCAACTGATAGCTGAAGTCTCCATGGAAAAGGACGCCTTCGGGCGTCCTTTTCTTTTTGCGGCCGCACCCGCCGCGCATTCGCATCGGTGTTTGTCGGCCGTCACGATCCGGTCATCGAGCGTTCCTACAATTTCCTCATGTCGGCTGTGTCCGAATCGGAGATCATCATGGGAAAAACGCTCCACAACACCATTCGCCTGGGCCGCAGGACGATCGTCGATGTCGTGCTCGACGAGTTCCACGCCTTGCTGCGCCGGCTGAAGGCGTTGCGCCTGCGATAGCCGTTCTCAAGAAACCAAGCCGCCGCGCTTGCGGTACAGCGCGATAGCTCATGCAATGCCCGGCCGGGCGCGCCGGCGACGCGCCCATTGCTCCCGGCCGCATGCGCGGCCCGGCCGGCCCGGCATGCGAACCGCCATAGATCTCCTCGGTCGATGCGACATCGTCCGCGCCTTGTCCGAACAAAAAGAAAAGCGCCGTGTTATCGAACACAGCGCTTTTGCACTGCCACCATGCATATCGGTTGCATGTGTCGCAGATGAGTTTTCAGTATAGCGGCATTTCGTGACCTACGTGTGAAATGGAACGGAAGCACTGACTTCGCTCAAGAAAGTTGCGAGGGACGGTTCGCCGGATGCAATTGATGCAAACTCCCGTCCGCTCACGTATCATCATCGTCGATATCGACCGGGACGCAGGTTCCGCGCGAGATTTACAAGTTTGTAAAGGAGCAGCAATCATGGAAGAAAAGAACGAGAACGGCGCTCCGCAGCGCAGTGCATTTCTTGAAGAAAAAGCCTTCAAGTCGAGGACCGTCCTGGTGTTCGGCGTCATCAACGATACGTCGGCCGGCGAGGTCGTCAAGCGCTTGATCGCGTTGTCCGGCGAATCGAGCGATCCGATCACGATGCTCGTGTCGTCGCCCGGCGGTCACGTGGAATCCGGCGACGTCATCCACGACGTGGTCCGCTTCATCGAGGCGCCGGTCAACATGGTCGGCTCCGGCTGGGTCGGCAGCGCCGCAGTCAACGTCTATCTGTCGGTGCCGAAGGAGCGGCGGTTCTGCCTGCCGAATACGCGTTTCCTGATTCACCAGCCGAGCGGCGGCGTCGGCGGTCAGGCTTCCGACATCGCGATCCAGGCGCGCGAAATCATCCGCATCCGCGAACGCATCGCCAAGACCATCGCGCGGGAAACCGGCCAGCCGCTCGAGCGCGTGGTCAGCGACATCGATCGCGACTATTGGATGTCCGCCGAGGAGGCGGTCGAATACGGCCTGGTGTCGAAGATCATCGTGAACCAGCGCGAGCTGAATCGTTGACCGTCGGTTTGCCTTGCTTCCCGGCCGGCATTTCCGCCGGCCGTTTTTCCAGCGCGGCCAACCCCCGTACATCGGTGCCAGCCGCCCCTGCTGTGGATCAGGCGGTGCATGATGGGGATGAAACGATGCGCCAATCCGCTTGCTCCCACCGCAGCCGGGACGACGCCCGGCCAGAACAGGAACGCGGCTCGCACGCCGCGCGGAGCCTCCCAGGTTGCCTGCGGCCTGGACAGCGCCACGGCCAGGAAATCTTCCGGGCTCATCGGATGCAACAGAAGCGCGAAGCACATCAGGCTGGCTCCAACCCATAGACAATGAACAAAGACGGCGGTCGACGTGTTCGGAATGTCGTGGCGACTCCTGTCGGCATCGGCTTCGTCATCCTAAGCGCCGCGGATGACGGCGCCAGGACATCTTGCGGAACAGGCAGGCACGGCTGGAGTTCACGCTCTTGCCAGCTGTTCAATACGTGGCAAGAGTGAAGCCGACCGCAAAAATATTCCATGCGGCATGCTGCCGAAAGGCAATTTTCGGATTACCATTTTGGCGGGCCGTGCAATTTCACGTCCGCCTTTCCTATCCGGTATTGCGCAGCGATTAACACACAATGTCCACCAATTTCCATTTTCTCGTTGTCGACGATTTCTCGACAATGCGGCGTATCGTCATCAACCTGCTCAAGGAACTCGGCTATCACAAGGTGTCCGAGGCCGAGGATGGCGAAAAGGCGCTCAAGCTTCTCCAGACGCCGGATCTCGCCACGCCGATCAACTTCGTCGTCTCCGACTGGAACATGCCGGTGATGGACGGCCTGACGCTGCTGCAGAATATTCGCCAGTCGGACAACCTGAAGCACCTACCGGTGCTGATGGTGACGGCGGAGGCGAAGAAGGAAAACATCATCGCCGCGGCCCAGGCCGGCGCCGACGGCTACATCGTCAAGCCGTTTACCGCGGCCACGCTCAAGGAAAAGCTGGACAAGATCATCGAGAAAAAGGGGCTATGATGAGCGAGCCGATCGATGCCGGCCCGGATGGCAAGGAGGCGGTCTACAGCCGTCTCGGAACGATCGTCCGCTCCTTGCACGAAGCCTTGCGCGAGCTAGGCGCGGAACAGGTGCTGGCCGAAGCGGTCAGCGAATTTCCCTCCGCGCGCGAGCGTTTGCTGCACATCGGGCGGCTGACCGAGAAGGCTGCCAATACCGTATTGAACAAGGTGGAGGAGACCGGTCCGATCCAGGAACGGCTGGCGGCCGAAGCCGCGCGCCTGGGAGGAGAGTGGAGCGGCGCGACGGTGCCGGACGAATTGCGTCCGCTGGCGGAGAAAACGGCAACCTTCCTTTCCGGCGTACAGGACGGCTGCAACGCCACGCGGGCCGGTCTGTCCGACATGATGATGGCGCAGGACTTCCAGGACCTGACCGGCCAGTTGATCAAGAAGGTCGTCGTCGTGCTGGAGCACACAGAGAAGGACTTGCTGAAGTTGTTGATCGAGGCGGCGCCGCCGGGCACGATTTCCGAGGTGAAGAAAGAGGAAGTCATGGCGGGACCGGGCGCGCCCGGCAGCGTGGCGCTCGACCAGGGTTCGGTCGACGATCTGCTGGCCGATCTCGGTTTCTGAATCTCTGATTCTCCGCAGGTTCCGGCAAGGCCGCGCACGCGCGGCCTTTTGTGTTTACATCGCGGCCGGCGCGAAGACGCGCAGGCGATGGCCGTCGGGATCGAGGGCGACGAAGGTGTGGCCGAAACCCATGGTGGTCGGCTCCTGCGCGATCTTCAGTCCGCGCTCCTTCCAGGCGGCATATGTCGCCCTGACCATGCCGTCGTCGGCGACGGTAAAGGCGAGTTCGCCGCCGCCTCCCGTGGCGGCGGCGGCCGGTTCTACCGTATGGCGCGACCACAGCCCCAGCATGACACCCGATTCCAGCTTGAACATGGAAAAGGTCGGTGACGATTCGAGCGGCTCCTTGCCGAGCAATTCGGTATAGAAGGCGGTGCTCGCCTGCGGCCGGTCGACGTAGAGCAGGATAAGGTTTGGATCAGTCATGGAATTCTCCGGAATGAAAAAGGAATCGAAACGGCTGCGCCGTCCGATCCGAAGCATCATAGAGAATCCTGCTGACAGTTCTTGTCAGTAGCGACAAGTTCTATTGTTCTGCGATGCCTTCGGCGGCGCGCCATTCTTTGAGCAAGGCCTGGCGGCGGCGCGGATAGCGGGTGTCGGTGAGCGTCAGCGCGACGATCCGATCGGTGCGGAAGTTGCGGAATGCGCGGCGCCGTTCGCACCAGCCGACCACGATGCGCACGCGCTCGAAGAAGGCGAGGGCAAAGGGCCAGATGGTGCGTGTCGATTCAGCATCCTTCAGGTCGCGATAGGTGACGACGAGCTTGCGTTCGTTGCGGATGGCTTGCCGTATCGACGCGAGCTCCTGATCGCCGGCGGCGAGTGGCGCGCCCGGACCGATCAGCAGGGGTGAGGTATCGAGATCTTGACGCAAATCGGGCGGCAGGACTGCTGCGATCTTGGTCAGCGCGTGGCGGGCCGCCGCCGCCAGCCGCTTGTCGGCGCGATCGGCCACCCAACGGGAACCGAGCACCAGCGCCTCGATTTCCTCCTCCGAGAACATGAGGGGTGGCAGCATGAAACCGGGCCGGAGCAGGTAACCGAGGCCCGGCTCGCCGTCGATCTTCGCGCCGTGCGCCTGCAACGTGCCGATGTCGCGGTACAGCGTACGCACGCTGACGCCAAGTTCGGCCGCAAGCGCCGCAGCCGTTACCGGATGCCGGTGGCGCCGCAACAGTTGCAGCAGATCGAGCAGACGTTGGGCGCGCGACATGGGAGGTTTTCCGAACGGGATGTTTCCCCATGATAAAGCAACCGCCGCCGTTCAAGCCCGGGGGGCACATGCGTCTGCTTACTTGGACGGCGCACCGGCCTGGCAGTTGCGAGCAAGTTCATCGAGGCGAAGAAACCCGTCAGGCGAAAGGCGCCGGCGTCATGCGTCGGCCAGCTCGGCCGGCAGGCAGCGTCGCGCGGTATTGAAGAACACCCTGTCGCTGGCCGGCAGCTGCGGCAGTTCCTGGTCGAGGCGGGCCAAGGAGCCGGCCGCCGCCGCCAGATCGCCTTCGTGCGCCGCGTACCAGGCGTGCTCGAGCCACAGGCCGCAGCGCTGCAGCGCGCCATACCTGCTTGCGCCCTGTTTTTGCTTGGCCAGCAATTGTTCGGCCAGCCCGCGCCAACTGCCGGGAAGCAGGGCGCCGACGTCGAGGCCGGGCGGCATGTCGACATGCCGCGGCAATTGCGCCGGCGGTATCGGGCGCTGAGCGCGGAACTGCGCCAGCGTCGGGCGCTCGGCCCGGGAGTGGTCGCCGCGCGCGATGCGCATCAGATAGATCGCGTTCCAGGCCGACTGGCCGCGCAGCCCGGCGCACTGGCACAGCCATTCGCTCAGCAGCAGCCAGCGCAGCGCCTCGGTGCGCGCGACCACGATGCCGGCGTCGCCGCCCACGCCTTCGCAGGCGAACAGCCAGGTCGCCATGCCGACATTGGCGGCGACCTGCTGGGCCGCGTCGAAGGAACCGAATTCGAAGGCGGCATCGAGCGCGGTGGCGAAATGGCGCATCGCATCGCGGGCCGCCGCCCGCCGTTCCGGGAAGTCTCCGTCGGCGAGGGCATGGGTGCGTTTCAGCAGCGCCATCAGGTTGTGCCATTCGAAGCGGATGCGCGGGTGGTGGCGCACGACGGCGGCGCGCGGTTCGGCGTGGCGCATCGCGGCCAGCAAGGCGTCGGTCAGCACGTAATCGCGCTGGCTGTAGGCGCACCAGGCGGTCAGGATCTGTTCCATGGCGTCGAGATAGCCGCCTTCGTCCGCGCCGCCTTCCCGGAGCACGCGGCGCAATTGCGACAGCGTCTTGCGCGCGGCATCGAGATCGTCGAGGCGCCGCCACACCTGGGCTTCGCCGAGCGCCGCCAAGGCGCGCTGCAAGCGGTTGCCGGCCAGGGCGGAGGCTTCCTTGAAGCCCGCCAGGGCGCCGAATCCGAAGTGGCGGCCGCCGGATGCGGTACCGGCGACGCCGTGTTCGTCGAGCACCGCCAGCAGGCGGCCTTGACGCAGATTCTGCTGCGCCGCCGCCAGTACCATCCAGAAATCGGCCGCCATCGGCTCCGGCACGGCCGCCGGCGCGTCCGGCTTGCGCTTCATGCCGAGAAAGCCGAGCAATTCCGCCTGCGTGGCGGGAACGCCCGCGACCAGGCAGGCGATCTTGTTCGATTCGCCTACCGGCAGCCAGAACGGCCCCTGGCTGCGCTTGTCCTGGTTGAGAAAGCGCGGATCGACGGCAGGGTCTTCGCCCCAGCCGACTTGCACATTCCAGCGGGCGAAGTCGCGAAAGGCGCGGCTGATGAACATGCGCAGGCTGCGCGCGTCGGTGAAGTGCTGGCGCAATTCGGCCAGGCGGATCGTGCCCGCGGCCGCCTCGAAGCGTTGCGCGTAATACAGCCGGACCAGCAGCCACAGCGACTGGTAGGGCGCGCGCTTGCCGTCGACGGCCTGCGGCGAAGTCAGCTCGATGCGGAGCACGGGAAGCGCGGTGGTCATGGCGGCGGTCCGGATGAGGAAGGGAACAGGTCACGCAAACAGGCCACATATTATGGCGCCGAACCGCGCATCCGCCGCGCCCTGTGACACGCGTTACAGCGGTTGCCGGCGTCACCGGCGGCGGACTGGAACCCGCGGCAAGCCGGGACTAGCATGCAGTCCGTCATTCACCACGAGGAGCCATCATGCGTACTTTCCTTCATTGCGTTTTCGCGGCTGCGGCCTTTCTGTGCGCCGCGCCGGCGGCGACCGCGACCGAGATCGTCGACCGGCCGGAGCTCGGCAAGCATTTCGAGGCGGCCGGCGTCAGCGGCACCTTCGTCATGCTCGACGCCGATGCCGGCCGCTTGCATGTCTTCGACCGGGAACGCGCCGCGCGGCGCTTCGTGCCGGCCTCGACCTTCAAGATCTTCAACGGCCTGGTCGCGCTCGAGACCGGCGTCATCAAGGACGAGGACGAGCTGGTGCCCTACGGCGGCACGCCGCAGCGTCTGAAGGCGTGGGAGCGCGACATGAGCCTGCGCGACGGCATGCGCGTATCGAGCGTGCCGGTCTACCAGGAACTGGCGCGCCGCGCCGGGCTGGAGCGCATGCGGCGCTACGTTCAACTGGTCGGTTACGGCAACGGCGAGATCGGCGACGTCGTCGATCGCTTCTGGCTGGACGGGCCGCTGGCGATCTCCGCCGTCGAGCAAGCCTTTTTCGCGAACCGCCTGGCGCGGCGCGACCTGCCTTTCGGCGAGCGCGGCATGCGCATCATGCGCGACATCCTGCGCCAGGACGAGGCGTCCGGGCATGACCTGTTCGCCAAGACCGGCTGGGGCGACAATGGCGGCATCGGCCTGGGCTGGTGGGTCGGCTGGGTCGAGCGTGAGGGAAAGATCTATGCGTTCGCCTTGAATATCGACCTGCGCCGCGACGGGGACGCCGCAAAGCGGCAGACCGTCGCACGCGCCTGCCTCACGGCCTTGCAAGTCTTGTAGGCGGGGTAGACGGCGGCGCCGGGTTTGTGTTCTCATCTCGCCACGCCAACTCTTGAGGCGGCACGGCCGATGCATGCCGGCCGCCCGAACCGCCGCCGATCATGACCGCCGCCAAGCCCGCCTTGCCGAAGACCACCCATCCCTTCGTTTACCTGTTCCTGATTCTTCCCTTCGGCGTGACGGCCGGCTACCTTAGCGTGACCGTGGCGTATCAACTGGCGAAGGCCGGCGTCGGCACGGTTCCGATCGCCGAACTGATCGCGATCAGCTATATCCCGCATACCTGGAAATTCCTGTGGGCGCCGGTGGTCGATACGACGCTCAGCCGCAAGCTGTGGTATGTCATCGGCGCGCTGGCATGCGCGTTCGGCACGTATGCGATCGGCGTCTTGCCGATGACGACGGCCTCGCTGCCGGCGCTGACTGCGATCGTCCTGGTATCGAACGTGGGAGCCACCTTTCTCAGCATGGCGGTCGAAGCCTTGATGGCGCACGCCACGCCGGACCAGGAAAAAGGGCGCGCCGCAGGCTGGTTCCAGGCCGGAAACCTGGGCGGCGTGGGGCTCGGCGGCGGCGCCGGCCTGTGGCTCGCGGAACACGTGGCGATCGGCTGGCTGCCGGGCGCCGCGCTCGGCACGGTCTGCGCGCTGTGCTGCTGCGGATTGCTGTTCGTCGGCGAGCCGCATGCGACGCATCGCCGGCATGGCCTCGCGCACAATGTCCTCGAGGTCGGCCGCGACCTGTGGACGGTCGCGCGCTCGCGGCTCGGTTATCTCGGATTGCTGATCTGTTTCTTGCCGATCGGGAGCGGCGCGGCATCCAACCTGTGGTCGGCGATCGCCGGCGACTGGCAGGCATCGGCCGATACCGTGGCGATGGTCAACGGCGTGCTCGGCGGGCTGGTGTCGGCCGCCGGTTGCATCGTCGGCGGCTTCATCTGCGACCGCATCGACCGCAAGCATGCCTATGTCCTGTTCGGTGCGCTGATGGCCTTGTGCGCGATCGGCATGGGGCTCGCGCCGCGCACGCCCGCGACCTATGTCGGCTTCGTGATGCTCTACGCATTCGTCACCGGGTTCGCGTATGCCGGATTTTCCGCCGTCGTGCTGGAAGCGATCGGTACCGGCGCCGCCGCCACCAAGTACAGCCTGTTCGCGTCGCTGTCGAACATGCCGATCGCCTACATGACCGCCATCAACGGCATGACCCATGCGCGCTTCGGCGCCGCCAACATGCTGTACATCGAGGCGGCGATCGGTTTCGCGGCCCTGATGCTGTTTCTCGCGGTCGCGCGGCTTTCGCGGCGCCGGCAGGCCGGCGCCGCCATGAATCCGGCTCACGGCCCCGTCTGACGATCGCTCGTTTCCTTCTCGAGTCTTTCGATCACCGCCAGCAGGCGCGCCAAGGTGACCGGCTTGACCAGGAGTTCGTCGAAGCCGTGGTCGAGAGCGCGCGCACGGTCAGGCGCGCGTCCGTAGCCGGTGAGGGCGACGATGTGCAGGCCCGGCAGGCGCGCGTCGCGCCGCAGGTGTTGCGCAAGCTCGAAGCCGCTCATCCCCGGCAGGCCGATGTCGAGAATGGCGACGTCGGGCAGGAAGGCGTCGAGTGCGGCGAGCGCCGCCGGGCCATTCGCCTCGGTGCGCACCTCGCAGCCGGCGGCTTCGTGCAGCAGTTGGGCGAGGATCTCCGCGGCATCGGCGTTATCGTCGACGAGCAGGATCCGGCGGCCGTGCTCGTCGTCCGCGGCGGACGGTCCCGGCTCCCAGGCGGTCGTCGTCTCGCTGCCCGCGCATAGCGGCAGTTGCACGACGAATCTGCTGCCTTTGTCCTGCCCCTCGCTTTCGGCGACGACCGTGCCGCCGTGCATCCGCACTAGCGCCTTGACGATCGCCAATCCCAGGCCGAGGCCGCCGGCCCGGCGATCGATCGACTGCCGGCCCTGCATGAACAGTTCGAACACATGCGGCAGCAGGTCCGCGGCGATACCGCAGCCGCTATCCTCGACCGCGAGCTCCGCCATGTCATCCACGGCGCGCAAGCGCAGCGCGATGCGGCCTTCCGGCGGCGTGAATTTCGCGGCATTGATCAACAGGTTGCTCAACACCTGCGCCAGCCGCACGGCGTCGCCGTCGACGAATATCGGCCGGTCCGGAAGTTCGACGTCGATGCCGCGCTCGCGTCGTTCGAAAATCGGCTCCGTCAGTTCCAAGGCGTTCGCCGCCACGGTTCTCAGATCGATTGGGTTGCGCTGCAGCTGTATCTTGCCCTTGGTGATGCGCGACACGTCGAGCAAATCGTCGACCAGCCGCGACAGGTGGGCGACTTGCCGCGCAATGACTTGACGCTCGCGGGCATCGGGATCATGGTTGCGCCGGTTCATCAGTTCGAGCGCATTGACCATCGGCGCCAGCGGATTGCGCAGTTCATGGCCGAGCATCGCTAGGAATTCGTCCTTCGTGCGATTCGCGGCCTCCGCTTGCCGGCGCGCCGCTTCGGTATCGGCGAGCAGCTTTTCGCGTTCGGATGCGTTCTCCTCCAGCTGCCGGGCCGCGGCGGCAAGCGCTTCTGCGACTTCGCGCGTTTCCGGAATGTCGTTCGCCCCGACGGCGACCGGGCCGCCGTGGCCGAGCGATTGCGCGGCTTTGCGTAGTTCGCCGATCGGCCGGTTGATGCTGCGCGCAACCGCCAGCGACGCCAGCATGCCCAGCGCCAGCGACAGCAGGAGACCGCCGCCATAGACCGCCAGCGAGCGGTAGCCCGACATGTCGATCTCGGAAGTCGGAATGCCGATAGCCACCGTCCAGCCGATGCTATCGAGGCGGGTAAAGGCGGTATAGACCGGTTCGCCTTCCAACGCGTTGGTGATGCCGGTTCCTTCGCGCGCGTCGCCTTTCAGCAAGTCTTGCAGGCTCGGCGAAGCCCCCTTGCCGATGAACTTCTCGTGCGCGCGCGAGCGGGCGACGCGCAAGCCCTTGGCGTCGAAGACCGAGACCACCCAATCGCTCGGAACGCGCTGGCGTTCGATCCTGTCCATGATCGCTTGCGGCTTGATGACGCAAGTCAGGATATAGCGCAGCTCCCCATTCCGAAGGACGGGCACGCGCAGCGGCACGCCGAATTGTCCGTGCTGGCCGCGCGCGAGAAAGCCGACGACCGGTTTGCGCGTGCGTATCGCTTGCTCGAAGCTCTCTTTTTCCGCGACGGGCGGCAATCTCTCTCCCGGTGCGACGTTGGTGTTGAGCAAGACGTTGGCCTGCGGATCCGCGAGGATGATCGTGAGCCAGTGAGGCTGGTTTTCCATGACGCGCCGGGTGCGCATGCGGAACGCGGCGATGTCGCCGCGTTCCAGGCTGTTGGCGGCGGCGAGGGTGGCGAGCGCGGAAAACGAACGCTGAATCTCGCCTTCGACGCCGATCGCCAGCGCGCGGACGATCTCCAGGCTAGCGTGCTCGGCCTGCGCGCGTTGCTGATGAACGAGGGCGAGCAGCGCGATTCCGGACATGGCGGCCAGCGGAAGAATGCCTGCCAGGGCCAGCAGGAACAGTCTTTTGCCGAGAGGGAGGTTGCGCATCTGTTATGGTCCCGCGGATTCGCAGTGCCGCGGCTGCCGCCGCAAAAGCATGCGGAGCCGGGAGGATCTCCAACGATGCCGGGGATTCATTATAGCCGCGCCGTCCCTCACGCTGGCTGGCATCCCTGCGGCCCGCAGCCATCGCGGTTTTCGGCTTCCCGCGCCGGCTTCGCGAGTTCGGCCGGCAGGTCTTCCGCGATCAATTGGCCGATTGCCGCGCCGACGATCAGATCCTCCAGGTGTCCGAAATGCTGGAGACGGATGCGCCCTGCCTTGTCGAGCAGGATCAGGCTCGGCGTGCCGCGCAATCCGTAGGCATGCATCGTGAGCGGAATACCGCCGTTCGGGTTCGACCGATCGATCCCGATCGGGAAGCGCAGGCGATACTCGGCGACGAATGCGCGCAACGCGGCCGGCGTCATCGCATCATGATGTTCGAACACCGAATGCAGTCCGAGGACGGCCACTTTCTCGCGCGGAAAATTCGCATGGATCAAGGCAGCCTGCGGCAGACCGTGCGAGACGCAGGCCGGACACAGCATCTGGAAGACGTGGATGACTACTACGCGGCCGCTCAATCCGGCGAGGGATGGCGCTTCGGCGGCGTTGATCCACTCCGAGACCTGAAGCTCGGATGCCTGGGGATAATAATGGCTCATGGTACGCTCCTCCGATTTGCTTATTTGGCTTTGCCCGGCAGCGACAAGTCGCCGGAAGCCACGTCGAACACGTTCACCACGCACAGCAGGGGCTGGTGCGCGCTGGCGTTGACGCGCAGACCGGCGGTCAGGCCGTCGAATGCGGTGTCCTTGAGCTTGCCGACGTCGTCGAATGGTACGCGTACGGTGACATTATTGCCGGCGAAACGCGGCGCATAACCTGGACTGTCGATCAGCAGCGGCACGCCGGGCCAGGTCTTCGGCAGCTTCGGCTTGGCGCCCGCCGGAATGTCCTTCACCTTCAAAGCGCCCTTGCCGCAGGCATCGTCCGGACCCAGTACCACCCAATGGCTGTGCCAGTCCGCGCCCGTGGTGTTGAACAGGGGCGTATCGTCGAAGTCCGGATGGATGGTGACCGCCAACGCCAGGATGCCGGCTCCTTTATCGAAACCGACCTCGGCCGGGTCGATCTTGGTCGGCCATACATAGGAAAACACCTCCGCTCCTGCGAACTTGCCGGTTTTTACCGGTTTCGAAGCGCCAGCTTCGCCGGCGACCTGCATCGCGAATTCCGCCCAGTTCCGTTCGGCATCGATGCGCACCTCGGTCTTGACGATATCGAACGCCGGATGAACGGCATTGCCGGCCTGGGATTCGATGCCATGCGCGCCGGCTCCGCTGGAATAAGAAACGGCCGCCGTTCCGAGCAGACAGGCAAGGGCGACGCGATGGACGACAGCATCGAAGCGGTTTCTTTTTTTCATGTAGGACTCCTAAATATATAGATTAAAAAAAAACAATCAGGTCAGCCGTTTCGCCAAGACGGCTGCATCCCCTTCCAGTGTTCGATCCACCAGGCGGCACGATCGGCACCTCAGGCTCAATCAGGGGCTATGGCGAATTTATTTCGCAGTCCTAATTATTAAATGCGGAAAAAATTCTGTCAACGATCAAGAAACGATATTGATGCAGGCCGGTATATCTTCGCTGGCGGAAAACGCGGAGCGGGCGCCGTGATAGATTGGCATTTTTGCGCCGAGATCACCCATGTCCCGATCCTCCATACGGCACGGCATCGCTTGTTTTCTGGAGATTGCCGCCGTCCTCCTGCTAGGCCTGATGGCCGGATTTTTCTTTGCGTTCGCCGTCGATGTCGCGCCAGCCATGACGCGGCTGGATGCATCCGCATATATCACGACCCAGCAGTGGATCAACCGAACCGTTCGCAACGCGGTCTTCGGCGCCGCCTATTTCGGTTCCGCGCTCTTGCCGTTCATGGCGGCGGCGGCTGTATTTCATGCCGGCCGTCGCAAGCGCGCGCTGCTTTGGCTGGCGATCGCCGTGGCCTATTTCGTCGCCGTGTTTTGGGTGACGCGCGCGATAAACGTTCCTATCAACAATGAGCTCGCCACTTGGAATGCGGCCGCACCCCCAGCGTCGTGGATACAGGCGCGCGATACCTGGAATCAAAGCAATCTGGTGCGTACTATGGCGGCGGCCGTGTGTTTTCTGTGCGCGGCGGTCCTTTCGGCGCTGAAGGGAGAAAAACCGGAATGAAGCCTGAGGTTCGTGGCAGGGGCGCGCCGATCAGGCATTGTTGGATTCCTTCGGATTGGCAAGAAAGGCGGATGCGCCGGAAGACGAGAGATGCAGTCTGACGGCCGAGATCAGGGCCCATTCATTGCTGCAAAACACGTCGGCGTAGCTGTAGAACCCGTCGGCCGTATGCGTCAGGGGGATGTAGCCGATGGAAACGCTGCCGATCTTGTTCCATTCATACCAGTTGATCTCGCCCTGGCGGCTCAGCATGCGCTTCATGTCTTCCGCTTCCTCCGACGTCTATGGGAACTGTCTTTTCGGCAAAAACATCGTCCTGCATTGATTGGGCCTCGATCATCCAGCAAGCGATATGGCTTCGCAATGCAAAAAAGAAAACATTTCCACAGATCTGTACAGATGGACAGGGGTCAGTGCGGCAGGAATCCGTCCGGCAAGCTTTCGCCGACTCCAAAGCGTGTCGTCAATTCGCCGTAGGCAGGCGTCATTCGCCAGCGCGAGTATTCCCGGGCGAAGCGGCGTGCCATTTCTTCGCCTCGCAGGCGGTTGCGCGAGAAGACGATGTAGGCCGGGTTGCCGGAAAGCCGGACCCCCTCAAGCCGATGCACCTGGGCATCGATATCGGGAATGTCGCGCCGTGCCTGATCCATGGCGCCGAGCAGGGCGATGGCAACATCGAAGCGATTGCGCAGCAGCGCCGAAAACAATTGGCCTTGGGTCGTGGCGACGCGCGAGACCGGTATGCCGGACTTGAACAATTCGTTGATTTCGTCGTTGTATTCGTAACCGAGCGCCGCGCCAAAACGCCAGCGCTTCATCATGTCCGACAAGGGCGGCCGATAACGGATCTCCGCCGCGCGCTCCTTGCGCACATAGAGGCCGACGCGCATCACGTGCAGCATGTTCTCGGGCAAGAACCAGGCATATCGCTCGCGTTCCGGCGTCTTGCCGATGTAGGTCACCGCATCGACTTGCCCGGCTTCCAGGAGGGCTTGCGCGCGTTTCCAGGCGTAGCGCTGGAATTGCACCTCCCAGCCCAACTCGGCCGCGACGGCGCGCACGAGTTCGACATGAAAGCCGGTGAGCCGTCCTTGAGCGTCGACATACTCGAACGGCCGGTTGTCCGCTTCTTCCATGGCAATGGATAGCGAGATCGATTCCGCGCTTGCCGGCGAAGCGAACCAGAGAGCGGCAACGAACGCCCGCGTGCAAGTCCAGCGTAACTTCGAGACCATGCGCATGAGGATATAACTCGACCGGGGATGGGTGGAATAAGCCGTTCCAGTATAGTGCGCGCCCGTCCTGGTGTTGATGAAACAATGTTGCTAGTTGCTTACTGGCAACAATGATATGGGCGACCACGCGGCATGGCTGTCATAGCCCACGAAACGCGTCATATGGCATAACGAATGCAATCGTTTCTAAATTGAATGCGCCAGTTGTTCGGTACGTGCTATCCAGCGTTCGCGCTGTCGGTTCGAAGAGCCGCGCACCGGACCGAAGCTGGTGATGCGGACCGGCTCGACACCGCAAAATTCCAGGATCGTCTTTTTCATTTGATGATGTCCCGGCATACGCTGCACCCAGCGGTAGTACCAGAGTGGCGTATCCATCGTCACGATCAGGTCGGCCGAACGGCCGGCCAGCAGCTTGTCCCACAATGAAGAGTTCGGCCGGTACTTGAACGCGAAGCCGGGCAGAAAGGTACGGTCGATGAAGCCCTTCAGCAAGGCCGGCATCGCACCCCACCACACCGGATAGACGAACACCAAATGCTCGGCCCAGGCGATAGCGCGTTGTGCAGAGGCGAGGTCCGATTCGAGTTCTTGTTCGGCATGGTACCCGCGGCGCAAGACCGGATCGAAGCGCTGCTCGGATAGCTGCAGCGTTATCACCTCATGGCTGGCGGCATGCGCCGAGGCGGCATAGGCGGTCGCCAGGCTGGCGCAAAAACTCGAGGGATCGGGATGGCCGTTCAGGACCAAAATACGTTTTGGCATGGTGTGCTCCTTGTCGATTCGAGCACGGCAGAATACGGCTTGCCCTTAAGGGCAGAGTCAAGCGCAGGCCGAGATCGAGGCCTGCACTTCGTCGCAATCCTGTAGTTCGGCGGCGAGCGCGGCCAGTTGCGCATCGATCGCAGCCAGGCGAGCCACCTCGGCGGCAATGCGCGCGCGCTTGGCCTCGACCAAGCGGACGATCGCGGCCCAGTCAGGCGTTCCCAGGGTATCGCGTAGGTCGCCCAATTCCGACAACTTGAAACCGAGCGTTTGCGCCTGCTTGATCCACTTGATCAACTGGACGTCATCGTTGGTATAGATGCGATACGTGCCGCGCCGCTTCACTGGCGGCAGCAAGCCGAGTTGTTCGTAATGCCGGACCGCCTTCGGTGAGGCGCCGGTCAGCTTGGCGACGGTTCCGATATGCATGGCGATGAGCGCTCTTGGTTATCAAGTTCGTGGAGACGGCGGAAAAGTATAGTACGGCGTCCCGGAGTGTGGCCAAACATCACCATCGCCGATTGAGGTTCCATTCGGCCTTTTGTCACCCAATGCCGAGGTCTTATGCCGCGAGTCCGTCGCCGCGGCTGCTTTGCCTTAGAGCCCATCCCAGTAGACATTGCCTCCCGCCTGTCTGCCAGAAAGGCCGGATACTGCGCTGCTCGTCGTTGCAGGGGACGGCCATGCGGCCCCCTCGCGCCTTGTCTCCGACCGTTCTGGCAAACATTCGGCAGACACTGCCTACTGGGATGGATTCTTAGCCAGTCGCTTGACTTTCCCCCTAGGGGCAGACTTTATATTCCGAGGGCGGCAAACGAGTCTTCGATGCAGGCAAGGTCGTGATTCGTGAAACCCCTGGCATGAATGAGGGCTTGCCGTTATGGCGAATGAAATGAATTCCGGCACGGCAAGGCATGACGATCTGCTGCCGTTCTTCCTTTTTCCAATATCTGAAAAACCGAGAAATGATTATAAAAAGAACTTTCTTTGTCTCCCTCATCAGCTTGGGGCTGCTCGCCCCCATCGTCCATGCATTTCCCAGTGGCGCGCTGGAGGCTATATCGACGGAGGGCAAGGCAACAGGCGTCGCTTCCGATGCGGGTTATCCGGGTCAAGAGGTGACGGTCGATTTTTGGCTTGGTCCCGCCGGAACCTTCGCGAAATATTTAGGCGGAACGACGACGATCGGCGGGAAATTCTCCTTCTCGATTCCCTTGGAACACCTCAGCAAGGAGATCTGTGCCTACGCCATCAATCGCGCAGCCCCGAACCATCCCAACATCGGCTGCATCGTCTGGAAGGACGCGCGGCCGCTCGGTTCGGTGTCCGCCGCCGAAGGCTCCGCCTTCACGATCAGCGGCATGGGATACGATCCCAACAGTCCCGCTCGCTCCATGCAGGTGGACTTCTGGATTCCCGGCAGCAATACCGAGTTCGGCGCCTATGTCGGGCAGACGCAAACCAATAGCGCCAAGCAGTTCAACTTCTCCTTCTCGCAGCAGCATGCCGGAAAACAGGTGTGCGCCTGGGGTATCAACGATTTGGGAAAGGATCATGCGAAACTTGGCTGCTACCGCCATGCGGATCTTCGTTACTTCGGATATTTCCAGGACTCGACGCCCTTTCGCTATGGCCGCGGCAACTACATTCCGGAGGTGGCCGGACACACGAACCTGTCCTGGATCGAGAGCATGGACTGCAACGGCATGAAGCATGACACTGGGGCCGCCCATTTCTGCAGCGCCGGCACGCCCTATGTCGAGTCTTATCAGACCAACGCAGGCGGCATGGCCCAGCTCGATCTTTCCGATCTGGTTTACCGGGTTTACAGCGCGCAGCAATATCGCCAATCCATCGCGCTGCAACTCCAGCAGTTCATTTTCCGGGCCCGCTACGATGCTACCAGCGCGAACCGGAAGGTGGTGCTGGATGCCGATTACAAGAACATCCTGCGCGCCATCTCCCGGCACTTGGGAAATCGCGGGTTGTTGAACAACCTAGCGATGATCTATCCGCTGGACGAGCCGTACAGCACTGCCGATCATGTCTACAATGCCGAATTGGCTTCTTCGCTTAACGCGCTGAATAGCTTCATCAAGAGCGAAGGCCTCTTCGCGGGAGCGCCGATCGGTGTAATTTTCGCCTACGATATTCTCGGCAAGCTCTGCAAGGAAGGCGCGAGTTGCGTATCCAATGCCAGGCTACTGGCCAATTTCGACTGGGTGGGTTACGACGGCTATCTGAGCACCGGGGAAACCACGCAGGATTATGCGGCAATGATTGCAAAGCTGAGGCCGTTGATGGCGCCGAACCAACGCCTGATGCTAGTGCCGGAAACTCACCTCCATCCGCAAGTCGGTTATCCATCCTATATGTGCGACAGAGGCAAATATCCCTCGCTGGCACTGAACGAATGCGTGGTGGTGTCCAATTTCGACAGGTTGTACAAAGCGGCCAAGGAGAATAACGCCATTGCGATCGTTCCGTTCCAATGGCAGACGCACAGCGACGGTGTTGTCCATCGCCCTGGTGCCCAGTCCTTTTCGTCCACGGCCCTGGGACGATTGAAGCAGGTAGGAGTCGGAATCTCGAACGGAAACCTGATCCCCTAAGACCGATTTCCTGCGGCGGTGCCGGACCGGATCCTGCGACGAACAGGTCCGGCACAACCAATTTGTACCGAACGGAAAGAATTCAGAACCCGATTGCCAGGTTCCGAACTTCCTTCCGACGAAACACACGAGGTGAATCAGGCGAAATTCTTGGCCGCGAAATCCCAGTTGACCAGGTTCCAGAATGCCTCGACATACTTGGGACGCGCATTGCGGTAGTCGACGTAGTAGGCGTGCTCCCAGACGTCGCAGGTCAGCAGCGGTTTGTCGGCGCCGGTCAGCGGCGTGGCGGCGTTCGAGGTGTTGACGATGTCGAGCGAGCCGTCGGCTTTCTTGACCAGCCAGGTCCAGCCGGAACCGAAATTGCCGACGCAGGACTTGGTGAACTCTTCCTTGAACTTGTCGAACGAGCCCCACTTCACGCCGATCGCGTCGGCCAGCGCGCCGGTAGGAGCGCCGCCGCCGTTCGGCTTCAAGCCGTTCCAGTAGAACGTGTGGTTCCAGACCTGGGCCGCGTTGTTGAACACGCCGCCGGACGATTTTTTGACGATCTCTTCGAGCGACGCGTTCTCGAATTCCGTGCCCTTGATCAGGTTGTTCAGATTGGTCACGTAAGCCTGATGGTGCTTGCCGTAGTGGTATTCCAGGGTCTCCTTGGAAATATGCGGCTGCAGGGCATCCATTGCATAGGGCAGCGGCGGCAAAGTGTGTTCCATGGTGTGTCCTTTCTGTATTTGAGCGTTAGGTGATGGAAAAGAAAATCATGTCGCCGACGGCGGCAGGCCTGTTCGCGGCCGCCAACGAAATCGGTACGGACATCCGGGAATTCACGCGACTTTCTGGGCAGGCATGCCGAAGCTTATCCGGCTTGGACTGCTGGAATATTGCGAAAACCATATGGCGGTTATTTTACAGACAATCCTCCCCACCTGCCGCCGCGCCGACGAAGCCGCCGAGGATCCGTTCCAGGTCGAGGGATTGTAAGCGTACCCAAGCGACAGAAGATGGTCCGACAGCATGCAGAAGTGCGAAGCCTCTTCCGATGCCACACGCAACTAGTCAATGTAAAACGCCTGCGGCATGCGATCAAAGCGCCACATGGCGTCGCGCGCGAGATTGACGGCGTTGAATTCGATATGGGCCAGTGCGTGGATCAGCATGGCTCGCCCTTCCACCGTCGCCATGGAACGCCGCCCGACGAGACGGGGCGGAACAAGCTCCGGACGCTCCGGGCGGCCCGGGATCGCACCTGTGGTGGTCAGCACCACGTCCGGAGGCAGGCGAAGTCGCCCCTCCTTCCAGCTCCGTGCCATGTCAGCGACAGCCGCTGTCTTCGGTGCTGGTTCTGACGCAAGCAGGCACGCGAGCGCGCTGGCGCGCAGTTCGCCCTCTGTCAGTGGCCGCGTCGTCGGACCGCAAGGGCCCGACTCGATTGTTGGTGTGGAAGCCATCAGTTCTAAACCCTGTTCACATCCGAAAATGGCCCGGTATTCGCAAGGGCGAAAGTATATGACGGAACCTTGATTCCCGGGGCGCACCGCCTGCCGCTAGCACAGGAGATGGCGGGCCCCGAGGGCTTCAGAGAAAACCGGCGCCGCGTTCCGCCTGTTCGACAAATGGGCCCGGGGGTTGCAGGCGGAACGGTATATCGGTTGTTCTCACCGCAGTAATCCGGTCAGCCCGGAACGATCTGATGGCATTACGCAGGCGATCCCACGTCAGCAGAAACCAGATCGGTGAGCTGAAGTAGAGAAACTGGGGTTCCACGGTTCGGGTCGAGCGCGCTCCGTTGCCATCTACATAGTCAATGACAATACACTGCTGTTCAAGGAACGCGCGCGCGATGTCGCCATGTGACGCGGCGCGCGGCGGAGGAAACGATGCCAGCATCGCGCCCGATGCCGGGGTGCCGATCAGGATGCGCTTGCGCAGCGACCGGATGCGCCCCTGCTGAGCCGGCGCAAACGACGTGGCGACCTTCCGCCGGATTGCATCCAAATGCTGCATGAAGAAGGGCTGGTTCATGCGCTCGGCAATGACAAGACTGAGCAGCAGATCAATCGCCTCCTCAGGGCTGAGATGAAGACGGCCGAAGTGCCAGTTTCGTTGCAGACGCAGGCCGCCGCCGCGGCCGCGGTCTGCCTCAATCGGCACGCCATGGTCCTTGAGAATCGCCAGGTCGCGATTGAGGGTGCGTCGACTGACACCCAGTTCGTCCGCCAGCAGCGCGGCGGTTGTAAAGTCACTGGCACTAAGCAGGCCCTTGAGCTGCTCAAGGCGATGCAGTCGGGATGTTGAGGAACGGGTTGCCATCAAACAAATATGACGTAATTTGTCCTATTTGGCAAGACAATGCAATCTCTCACCACAACACGGAGGACATCATGGAAGCACCTTTCATTCATCTCGCTGAAATCAAACTGGCACCCGGCGTTTCCGAAGCCGAGCTGCTGGCAGCGTCCGACGCTTTCGAGCGCAATTTCGTCAGCAAGCAGGAGGGAGTTCTGCGTCGCATCCTTCTCAAGGGTCCGGGCGGGAGCTATGCCGACCTGGTTTTCTACAGGTCGCGCGAAGACGCTGACCGCCTCATGCAGAACGAGGAAGCCAATCTTCACTGCCAGTCGTACTTCAGCGTCATGCAACTGCCGGAAGACGACCCGGAAGCTGGCGTCACGAGTTTCGAAACCTTGCGTACCTACGGCTGATGCAATGGGCGCCGCGTTGAAAGAAGTGCTGGGACCGGAAGCGATCGCCTGGCTCGCAACACAGGTCAGCGGTGCCTGGCCTGTTTTCGACGCGGTCGCCTTCACCCGCGACTGCCACGTCGGTCTTGATGAGATGGGCCTGATGGAGCGGGCACACCATCTTGCCCGCTGCCTGCACGATTATCTGCCGAAGCCATTTCCGTTAGCGGCGCAAGTACTGTCCACGAGTTTCGGGCCGCAGTGCGCGTCCGACGGGTCCGGCCTCGATACGCTGCGCTACCTTCCGCATTCCTGCTTCGTCCAGCGTTACGGACTGAATGATATCGAAGCTTCCCTGCAGTTCCAGCACGCGCTCACCCAGCGATTCACCGCTGAATTCAGCATCCGCGCCTTTCTGGCCACCGATGCGGAACGAACGTGGCGGCAGCTGGAAGAGTGGGCGCTCGACCCGAATGTCCATGTGCGACGCCTGGTGTCGGAAGGAACCCGCACGCGTCTCCCCTGGGCACCACGCGTGCCCACTCTGACGGAGCAGCCGTTGCGTGTGCTTGCGCTGCTGGAGCGTCTGAAGGACGACTCGGAACGGTATGTGCAACGGTCGGTCGCCAACAGTCTTAACGACCTTGCGAAGGATCATCCGCAGATGGTGATCGAAACCGCAGCCCGGTGGCTGGCAGATGCACCGGTGAACCGTCAATGGATCGTACGACACGGGTTGCGCACCCTGATCAAGCAGGGCAACAGGGAGGCGCTGGCGCTGCTGGGCGTAAGCAGGCTGCCGGAAGTAGCAGTGTCCATTCCGGCGCCGAGGCAGGAGACGGTGCTCCTCGGCGACAGCCTTGCACTGACGTTCCATCTGGCCAGCACGTCGGCGACCGACCAGGATCTTCTGGTCGACTATCGCGTTCATTTCGTCAAGGCCAACGGCACGACGCGGCCGAAGGTATTCAAGCTGCGCAGGCTTACCCTCAAACCAGGCGAACAGACCATCCTGCGTGCGTCCGTGTCATTTGCGGCAATGACGACGCGGCGTCACTACCCGGGGCCGCACCACATCGAGCTGCTCATCAACGGCGTGGCGCAGCCAGCGATGACATGCACCGTGATTACACCTCCCGCAACGGTACCGAATCCCTGAGAGTCGCCCTGAAAACACCAAGCAAGGTTTCTTGGCTCCGGCGTGACTTGCTAATTCTGTTGCACGGAGTTGCCACGCTCGAATCATGTAAGCGTCCAGCCCTCCCACCTTCACGGCAGAGTCAAGCCAGCGTAGACTCCGCAAATGGCAGCAGCGATTCGATGTTGCTGTTCGGACAGGTCGGCAGTTTGTCGAGGGTTTCGGCAAGCCAGCGGGCCGGGTCCAGCCCGTTGAGTCTGGAAGTGGCAAACAGGCTCTGGATGGCCGCGGCGCGGCGGCCGGCCCGTTCCGAGCCGGCAAACAGCCAGTTCTTCTTGCCGATGGCGATCGGGCGGATCGCGTTCTCGACCGGGTTGTTGTCGCTCGGGAGGATGCCGGAGCTGGCGTAGCGCACCAGCGCATCCCAACGCTTGAGTGCATGCTCGACAGCCTTGCCCGTGGCGCTGCCTGCGGCGACGGTGCGCTGCGTGGCCAGCAGCCAGGCGTGCAGTTCGTCCAGCGCCGGCACGGCGCGCTCCTGGCGTACGGCCAGGCGCCCGGCAGGGCTCAAACTGGCGGCGTCCTGCTCGATGGCGTACAGCTGCGCGATGCGGCGCAGCGCTTCCTCGGCCACGGGGCTGCCGCTGGCGGCGTGCAGGTCGAAGAACTTGCGCCGGATGTGAGCCAGGCAAGCCAGTTCGGTAGGGCCCTGCGCAAACAGGGCCTTGTAGCCGGCGTAATCGTCCACCATCAGGTGGCCGCGCCAGTCCTGTAGAAAAGCGCGCGCGTGGGCGCCGGCCCGGCTCGGCTGGTAGTCGAACACGACGATGGGCGGTCCATCTTCCCAAGTGCCGGAGCGGTAGGCCCACAGGCAGGACTGGCGGGTCTTGCCGCTGCCGAGGTCCAGCTGGCGCACTGGCGTCTCGTCGGCATGCAGGCAGGCGCGCTGGCGCAGCAGCTCTTTCAATCGGTCGGCCAGCGGCTGCAGGACCACGCCGATGCGGCCGATCCACTGCGCCAGCGTCGAGCGCGCCAGCGGCACGCCTTGGCGCGCGGCGATCTGTTCGATCCGGTACAGCGGCAGGTGGTCCAGGTACTTGCTGGTCGCAACCCAGGCTAGCAGGCCGGGCGCGGCCAGGCCGCCGTCGATCACCGCGGGCGGCACCGGTGCCGCCGTCAGGGTGTCTCAGGCGTGGCAGGCATACTGCGGCCGGATGTGACGGTGCACGAAGAAGCGCGCCGGTTCCACGTCGAGCTGCTCGCTGACGTCTTCGCCGATCTTGACCAAGCCGGACCCGCACTGGCCGCAGGAGCACGATGCAGGCTCATGGCGGTGCTCGATGCGCGGCAGGTCGGGCGGCAACGCCTGGCGGCCGGCACGCTTGCGTGCTGGCTTGACGCTCGCCTGGCTTTCCAGCTCGCCCTCGATGGCGGCCAGGTCCATGTCGACCGCTTCCTCGAACAGCGAGCGCTGCTCGCCGGTGAGCGCTTCGCTGGCCTTGCCGTAGCGGATGCGCTTGAGGTAAGCCAGCTCGTGCGTCAGGGCCGTGATCTTGAAGTCCTGTTCCGCCAGCTGCGCTTGCCGCTGCGCCAGCGTCGTCTGCTGCTGCTCGACCAATGCGCGCACCTTCGCCAGCATGGCGGGATCGATATCGTTGCGGGCGAGTTCGTCGAGCAGGTTCATGGCGTTGCAGTGTAGCTAGCCGGGCCGATGTTTACAAGCCAAACAGTATGCGTCTCCCCCTTATAGGCGCCACTGCGCAGGTGCCTGTGCCGACAGGCGCTGCCAGTCCACGCCCATGACCAGCCATTGCCACTGCTCGGCGCTGAGCTGCCAGCATTTGTCGCCGGGCTCCGGCCAGACGAACTGACCACGGTGCAGGCACATCCACACGCCGGTGCCGTCCCAGCTCACCACCTTCATGCGCGTACGGCGCCGGTTGCTGAACACATAGGCCGTGCCGTCGCAGGGAGCGCGGCCCAGCGTCTGCTCACGTGCAGGGACAGGCCGTCGACGCCGGTGCGCATGTCTACCGGATCGAGCGCCAGCCAGATCGATTCCGGCAGCAGCTTCACCGCAGCTCCTGCAGCAGCTTGGCCAGCCAGGCAGCATCGACGCCGGCATCCATGCGCATGCTCCAGTTGGAAGGGCTACGCAGTTCCAGAGTCGCAGCCGTGCTCGGTGCGCTGATGCGCACTGGCCGCAGCTGGGGGCTGCTTGCTGCGCGCTCGACGCGGCGGGCCCAGTACTTGAGGCGCTCCACGCCGATATCGTGATCTCGGCAATAGGCTTCAGCCGGCAGGCCGGTGCTGCGCCAGTGCGCTACGCGCTCGTGCCAGGTTGATGCGGGAATGCGGTGACGCGTCATGGGATCCTCGAAGTAGAAAACATCGAGTCTGCCCGTCATTGGCACTACATCATAGGAGGGAGGGCTGCACGCTTACGAGGGATTAGATTCTTTGCTCTAGTTCTCAAGCCGCGTCGAGCGCGCTTTCTTGCGCGGAATCACATCTTCGTCGAAACGCCTCCCTTACTGTGTTCGTGCGCGGAAATTATCGGTATGCAACCGTTTTATCCAAACCTTCCGATTCCGTCGCGCCAATATCGACCACAAGGAGATAAGAAGAATGAAAGCCAAGCTATCCGCCATCGCCCTGATGTTTTGCGTGAGCGCCTCGGCCCACGCCTGGAACACGGAGACCCATCGCCGCATCGTCATCGACGCGGTGCAATTCATGAAAGCCAATCCCGGCATCACCAATTACGCCAAGTTGCAGGCCGGCGTCACCCGGGCCGGCTATACGATCGAGCAGTTCGCGCAGGCGCTGGGGCAAGGGGCCGTCGATCCCGATTATTTCGCGGATACCTATATCTGCGGCTCGACCACCGGGTTTTGCGAATCGTCGCCGCTATGGGGAGCGCTGACGATCGCGCGTTACACATCCTATTGGCATTTCCAGAACCATGGCGCCGGCCGCGACGTGCACGGCAACCCGTTCGGCGGCTACGACTATTCGAAGAACCCGGTGCGCGGGGATATCGACAATCTCGCCGTGACCTGGCTCCTGAACGATTACCTCGACGACGGGCCCGGCGGCATGAGCGGTTGGTTCGGCGACGGCACGAAGTACAACACCTACGGCAAGACGGAGGCGAATTACCGGCTCGGCGGCTATTCGACGCCGGCCATGTACGGCGATTTCCAGACCATGCCGTTCCAGCCGATCGACAATCTCGCACAGCACTTCTGGCAGCAGTTCCTGGCGCAGCCGTCCGCGCAGACGCTCGGCTTCGTCATGCATTCGACCGACCTGCTGCAGCCGCATCACACCTGGTCCACCTCCGGCATGAACCATTCCGGTTGGGAGCAATGGGTCGATTCCTATTACTACACCGAGAAGCTGAACGATCCGGCGCTGGTGAAAGCGGCGCTCGCCGACTTCACTCCCTTGAGCCCGACGCAGGTCGATATCCGTCCCTTGCTCACGCAGGGCGGCACTTATTCCTATAAGTACGGTTCGGCGGTCCTGTACTCGACCGACCATGGCGACCGCGTCAATGTCGCACGCAAAATGGTGCCGCATTCGATCGCGATGGTCGTGCATATCCTGAACCGCGCCGCGGAACGGCTCTGAACGACGGAGGGGAGATAGCATGCGGTGGATAACGCGGACGGCGGTACTCGCCGTCGTCGTGGCGGGATTGATGCGTCATGCCTGGGCGGCCGAGTCGCCGCCCGGCGCAGCGCTGGCGGCGCACGTGGACGGCAAGCCGATCCACGTCTTCAGCGTGGATGCGATGCTGAAGTCGGCGCCTCGGCAGGACCGGAAGCCGACTGCGGCCGAGGTTCTGGAGACGATGATCGCCGACCGGCTGCTGGCCGCCTGGGCGCGCCGTAGCTTCGATCGGGACGAGTTGCATCCGTCCAGCCACGTCGGATTCGCGCGCGACGTCGCCATCGACGATCAACTGGTATCGACCTTGCGCGGACTTTATCGCAGGGAACTCGATGCCGCGGTGCGGGCACTGCCGGGAGGTTCGCTGGAGGGGTTGATCGTCGCGCAGGCCGACCTCGACCGGAGCAGGCTCGACGGCATTTTCGGCGCGCCGTCCGGCTTGCGTCTCGAATATGCGCTCACCGCCGGGCAACAGGCCGCGGCCAGGCGCATCGAACTGCTGCGTTTCAAGCCGATCTCGGGGCGGGAACGCACGCTGTCGCTGTATGACGTGTACCGGCGTCAGAACGTGCAGGGCAGGATCGAGTTCCACAACCGGAATCCGGAGTTCATCCTGCAGCAGGCGCGGGTGGCGATGGCGGGATGGTTCGTCCGCGATTGGGCGCAGCGCCGCTTCGGCGAGCAGGCGGTGGATGACTTGCGGGCGGCGATCGCCGATCGCGAGGATGCGCGTGCCGCGATGACCTTGTTCGGGATCGGCCACACCGAAACCGAGAGCAGGCTGCAGGCGCGGCTGGCGCGGCAGGTCAAGCCGGCCGAGATCGCCGCTTACTACGAACGGCACAAGGAACATTTCAAGCGAGTCGAACGCGTGAAGGCGCGTCACATCCGCGTGCCGGACGAGGCCAGCGGGAACGAGGTGATGGAAGCCGTCGCCAGGGGCGAGGATTTCGGGCGCCTGGCGATGCGCTATTCCATCGCGCCGGACCGCGAGTCCGGCGGGGATCTGGGCTGGATCGTGCATCAGGGCATACCCGACTGGCTGGCCTCGCTGGCGTTGGTGCAGCCGCAGGGGCAGGTGTCGCGTCCGCTGCGGACGCCGGTCGGGCCGCACGAGAAAGCGGAGTGGGAGATCGTCCTGGTCGAGCAGCGCGTGGAAGGATATCAGGCGCCCGATTCGGAAGCAGTCCGCTACGCGGCCACCAAGGCGATTGCGCACGAGAAGGCGTTGAGCCGGTTCCGTTCGTTGCGGGAACGCCTGTTGCGCAATGCCAGGGTCGAGATCCATCGCCAGGCGCTCGAAGAGCCCCTGCGTTTTCCGGAGGAGCGCCTATGAAGTTGCTGCTGCGCGCGGCGACGGGATTGGCAGCGGCGGCTTGCGGCGTCTGGCTGGCGTGGCCGGAGGACGCCGCGCAGCCGGCTGCGGCATCGGTATCCGCCGAGGCGGCGAGCGGTGCACGGGAGCCGGCCTCGCTGGCGCCGCCGTCGAACTGGCCGCCGCCGATGCCGTATGCGGAAGACGAGCCGGCGCGCGTGCCCTTGCCGCCGGTGGATCAAAGCAAGCCGGCCGCCCAGAGCATGGTGGAAACGCGCGAGCATGGCGATCCGCGGACACCTCCGATCGTCTACGATGCGGCGCCGGCCGAACAGCCGAGCGCGGCCGAATTGGCGGATCCCCGCGCCTATCAGACTTACGAGGAGCGACAGAACATGCGTGTTTACGCAGCCTATGATCGGGCCGTGGCGGACGAACTGCCGAAACTGCGCGAGTCGATCGCGCGCGGGCGCGCGGCGGGCATCGCGGCCGAGGAAATCGCCAAGGCCGAAGAGAAGCTGCGCCGCATGGAGGAAATGCGCGACAAGCTGCGGGCGGAACATCCGCAGCTCGGGCGCTGACGGCACGTTGGCGGAGCGCCGACGGTTACGCCGGCGTGCCGGCCTGTTCGAGCGGCAGCAGCAGGGTGATCGCCGTTCCCGCGGGCGAGCTGTCGATGAGGAGCTCCGCGCTGAGGCGGGCGGCGCGCGCCCGCATGTTCGCCAGTCCGTGTCCGCCCGCCTGCACGGCGGCATCGAACCCGCGGCCGTCATCGCGCAACACGATGCGTATCGCATGGCGCTCCGTGTCTTCGCCGGCGCGCAGCTCGGCATGGCGGGCGCCGGCATGCACGATCAGGTTGGAAAACGCTTCGAACAGGATCATTTGCACGTCGCGCGACTTGGGAAGCGTCCAGTCCGCGATTTCCGGCAGGAGTTCGACGGCCCAGTCGAGTCGAACGCCGGCCGCGGCGAGGCGCGGATTGAGGCGATAGCGCAAGGCGCCGAGCAGGGCCGCGATATCGCCCTGGGTGTCTTGCATGGCGTCGACGGTCATCTTCAGGTGGTCGAGCGTTTCGCGCAATTGGCCGGCCAGCGCATCCTTGGAAACGGCGGGATTCAATGCCAGCTGCAACGCGCCGACCAGCTGGCTGCCCAGGCCGTCGTGCATGTCGCGCATCAGGCGCTGGCGTTCCTCGATCATGGCTTGCTGCCGTTCCGAGCGCGCCTGCAGAGCGAAAGCGGCGTGCAGCTCATTCTCGCGCTCGGCCAGGCGCCGGGACAGCGTCTGGTTCATGGCGGCGATTTCCTGGGTCGATTTGCGCATTCGCTCGGCGATGATCCAGGCCAGGCTCAGTCCGAACAGGACCCAGGCGTAGCGGCTCCAGGCGAATTGTTCGAAGAGATCGATCCGGCCGCCGGTCATGAAGTTCGTATAGGGCAGGATCACCAGCACCAGTTCGTCGCGGATGCCGATCATCGCCAGGAGCAGCATGCCGACGGCCAGCACGCGCTTTTCCAATTCCTTGTGCAGGATGCCGTGGCGAACCACGGTGACGATGACGCACAGGGAGAGAGTGTCCGTGACGAATTTCCAGAATTGCTCGCCCCAGGGCAGGCCGGCAAAGAAGCTGAACATGACGAACGGCGGCGTGAGCAGGAGATTCCAGTTCAGCAGCCGCTTGAGCCAGCCCTCGTGCCTGCCGATGGCCAGCAGCGAAAACTTGAAGATCAGGAGCGCGCCCGTGGTTTGGACGGAATACACGACGATGCCCCACCAGGGCCAGGGCAGCGGCGAGGTTTCGCTCAACGAATCGCCGAGATACAGCATCCACAGGAACTCGGCGCATGCGTAATACAGGTACAGCACGTCGCGCTGGCGCAGCCACAGGAGGAACGCGAAGGCACCCAGCACGAAGCTGACGATCGCCACCGCCAGCAGGCCCGTGGTTTGCCAGAAATGGTTGAAACGATGAGCGGGATCGAGTTCCGCGCGCGGCCCCACCAGGACCTGGCTCAGGCCGCCCTTGCGGCCGCCCTGGGCATCGATGCTGATCTCGAGCGTGTTCCGCTGACGCAGAATCCCGCTCGGGATGCGAACGTAGCGTGGCTGCTTGGCGAAGTCCTCGTAGCGATTGCCGGGCGAGCCCATTCTCTCGATCAGCACGCCGTTGACGCTGATCTCGAAGGTATTGCCGATGCGCGGCAGGTAAATGGCGTGCGGCGTCTCGGTATCGCGCACCGGAAAGGCGAAGGAAAAGCGGGCGCGGCCGTCGCTGTCGCCGTGTTGGAAATTCCAGTTGTACGGCAAGGGGACATCGGCGAACCAGGCGGGAGCGGCACCTTGCAATTCCACCTGGACGGCGGCGCGATCGAGTACCGTGGCCGCGTGCCCGCGCCCGGACGCGCCGGCCAGCAGGCATAGCGTCAGCAGCAAGATGCAAATCCAGATTTCGCCGAACCTCGCGGCCGACGGGCGCCATCCAATCATGAGTGCTTCGGCCTCCATTCCGGCGCCATCGCCGTGGCCGGCAGAATATCATGTTCGTCGCGGGTCGGCCGCCATGGGACGGCAGGGTTCACGGCTTGAGCAGGCCGTCCTGCAGCAATCCCAGCTTGTGCGCCTCGAACACCGCCTCGCTGCGCGAATTCACGGCCAGCTTGCCGTAGATGCCGCGAATATGCGTCTGTATCGTCGACAGCGATACCGACAGCGCGCGCGCCGTTTCCTCGTAGGTGTAGCCGCGCGCGATCAGGTTCAGCGTGTCGGATTCGCGCTTGGTCAATGTCACGTTGAAAGGAAGAGCGGGCGGCGCGGCGGGAGACGGCGTCCGCTGCAGGGCGCGCTCGAGCACCTTGCGGGCGATCAGCGGGCTCATCGGCGAACCGCCGGCGCGCAGATCCTGCATCATGCGGCCCATGTCGAATGGTCCGCCGTCCTTGAGGATGTAGCCGGTCGCGCCCGCTTCCATCGACGACAGTACGTTGTTCTCGTCGCCGAACATCGTGATGACCATGATGTCGCAGGCCGGCCAACGCGCCGCGCAGGCCCGGATCACATCGATGCCCGAGCCGTCCGGCAGACCCAGGTCGGTCAGCAGGATATCGGCCGGATTGCTCTCCAGCCAGGCGATCGCGGGGCGCATCTGGTCGAACGACGCGGCCAATGCATATCCGGGCAGCGCCGCGATGGCGGCCCCGAGATGGGAGCGGGCGTGGTCGTCGTCTTCGACGATCACGACCCGCACCTTCGTATCGGCTGGAATAGGCGTCATAGGCGAATGATCATGAGGGCAGTGTTCGCACATCGCCGCCGGCGCGATGTCAACGCGAATCCAGCCATCTTTGGCCGGCGCTTTGGCATTCGCTGCGCGAAGCGTATTGCCCGACCAGGGAGTATGAACTATAGCTGTTGCCGTAACCGTCGCTGCCGCTGCCGCATGACGAATCGTTCGCCGTGTAAGGGCCCGTGCATACGCCGCGATAGGCAAGCTGGTAGCTGCTGTTGGTGTACGACTTGGCGCAGAAATTATAGTGGGTCGCGTTGCTCGCAGGAAGCGTAGGTCCCGTTGTAGTGCCGCACGAGAGTGATTTGCTGACGCTGCGCGCATAGCTGACCATCTGTTGATACGTGGTGGCGTAATAGTTGTCGGCGGTCGTCTTGTGGCCTTGCCGGCATGCCGCGATCACCTGCTGCAGGCCGGAATCGGCTTGCGCATAGCTCGTCGAGACTTGCACGCCGCAGGCATTCGCCTGTGCCCGCTCGGATGCGCTGATCAGATCGGCATAGTCGCAGGAGCTGGTCGAGGAGGAAGAGCCGCTGGCATAGGTACTGGAACTGGAATCGCCCGATGAGCCGCCGCCGCAACCGGCCAATGTGGCGATGATGGCGGTCGCCGCCAGGTTGCGGGCGGCGGTAATGGCGAATGAGGTGGTTTTGTGCATATCGTTTTTCCCTTGACGTGATCGACCGTTTTCTTGTGAAGGCGACGCGCCGAGTGCGGCGGGTCAGCGGTGGGACAGCGAAGGGAAATATAGATGTCGCCCGGAAAATGGACTTCACATAAACATGTGAGCCGGCCGCAAAAAAAGACACCCCTCCGAAGAGGGGTGTCTTTTCCGGAGCGGATGCGCCGTCAGAAGAAGGCGGTGCGGAACATGCCGCCGCTGGCGACCATGAAGAACAGCATCGGGATCGACAGCATGGTGTTGGTGCGCGAGGCCAGCATCGCGACCCGGCGCGCCTTGTTCTTTTCATCGTCGGTCGCCGGCTTGAGGCCGAGGATCTTCTGCTGATTCGGCCAGATCAGGACCCAGACATTGAAGATCATGATGGTGCCGAGCCAGGCGCCGACGCCGATCGGGTAATAGGCCTTGGTGGCGAAAGTGAAGACTTCGAGGAAGCGCGGGCCGAGGATCATGGCGCCGGCCAACCAGGTGACGACCGCCGCCCAGCGGAAGAACAGCAGGGCGCGCGGGGTGACATGCTTGTTGATGCCGGCCGCAGTGCCGTCGGCGGCCGCGTTCTTCAGCGCCGCCATTTGCACGAAGTTGAAGTAGTAGAGCAGGCCGATCCACATGACGCCCGCCATGACGTGAATCCAGCGTCCGAGACCGTTGGTGATGAATTCCATGTCAGCCTCCCATGGCGGTTTTAACGACCATGTACAGGACCGCGGTCAGAGCCAGACCGCAGATCACCGTACCCCACAGCGATTCCAAAGGGTTCTTCATGATGAAACTCCTCCTCGTTGTGTTATGAACCGGCAAACTGCGGGCCTATTCTGCACTAGGCACTTGAATTCAGGCAAGTTTCGGTTGCACGCTGGCGACGCCGATATCGGCGCTGCCCTCGGCTAGCGTGACGCCGAGCCGTTGGCCGGCCTTGATCTGCCGCGGCGCACGCACGATGCCGCCGCGCTCGTCGACGATCATGGCGTATCCGCGATCGAGCGTGCGCTGCGGACTGAGCAGTTCGAGTTGCGCGGTCAGCGACGCGAGGGCTCCGCGCCGCAACGTACCGCAATTCGTCATTTGCGTCGCCAGGCGGCGGGCGTGTTCCGCGAGCCGTGCGCGATGCGCCGCCGTGTCGGGCAGTTGCGCGGCCAGGCGGGTCTGGAGATGCATCGTCGCGAAGCGCGCCTGCGTCAGCGGCGCGCGCGTCGCATGGGCAAGCCGGCTTTGCAGATGATGCAGTTTCAGGCGCCCGTGGGCGATGTACGAGGACGGACTGACCAAGCGGTGTGCCAGCCAGTCGAGGCTCTGGGCCGCGTCGGCGAGCCGGCGCTTGAGCGCGCGCCCGAGGTCGTCGCCGTGCATCGCCAATGTGGCGAGCCATTCGTCGCGCGGCGTCGCGGCCAGTTCGGCGGCGGCGGTCGGCGTCGGCGCGCGCAGGTCGGCGGCGAAATCGGCGATCGTGAAATCGGTCTCGTGGCCGACGCCGGAGACGACCGGTATCGAGCATGCGGCGATGGCGCGCGCGACGACTTCTTCGTTGAACGACCACAGGTCTTCGATGCTGCCGCCGCCGCGGCACACCAGCAGCACATCGCATTCGGCGCGTGCCGATGCCGCGCCGATGGCTTGGGCGATCTTCGCGCCCGCGCCTTCGCCTTGCACTGGCGCCGGATACAGGATCACGTTCACATGCGGCGCGCGGCGCCTGAGCGTGGTCAGGATGTCGCGCAGGGCGGCCGCCTGCGGGCTGGTGACGATGCCGATGTTTCTCGCGAACACGGGGAGCGGACGCTTGCGCGCCGCATCGAACAGGCCTTCCGCCGCCAGTCTTTCCTTCAGGCGTAGAAAGGCTTCATACAGGTTGCCGATGCCGGAGCGCCGGATCGCTTCGACATTGAGCTGGTAATCGCCGCGCGGCGCATAGAGCGTGACCAGCGCCCGGACTTCGACCTTGTCGCCTTCGCGCGGCATGAAATCGGCGTACTGGGCGCGGCCGCGGAACATGACCGCGCGCACCTGTGCCGCCTCGTCCTTGAGCGTGAAGTACCAATGACCCGAAGCGGCGCGCGTGAAATTGGAAATCTCCCCGGAAACCCAGGCCAGCGGGAAATTCCTTTCCAACATCCGCGCCACGGCTTGGTTCAACGCCGAAACCGTCAGCGCAGGCGGCATGGAGATTGGGTTTTCCGGCGCGGAGCTTGACATCATGCGGTTCTCCGGGGCAAAACCTGTCCACAGGGGCGCCAATATGTCACGTTTTCGTCATAGGTCGCTGAATACATTAGCTGTTTTTCGCAAGTAATTGATTTTTATAGAGAAATGGAGGGTGCTGCATTTCTGGGCAGCAAAAGAAAATTCTTTTTAATCAAGCATTTAACGCAGGTGGCGGAAGATACCCACAAAGTTATCCACAGTAAATGTGAAAAACTGCCGGGAGCCAAGCGCCATGCGGCTTCGCGGGGCGACTTGCCCGGAACGTGCCGACACGTTACATTCTGCTCCTTGACCGATTTTCGCATCCCGCTGCAAGGAGTCGCTTTTGCTCGCCATCATTCAAGCCGCCGGCTGGCCGATCTGGCCGCTGTTGTTCGCTTCCGTCGTCGCCCTGGCGCTGATCATCGAACGCTTATTGTACTTGCGGCGCAATCGCATCCTACCGCCCAATCTCCTGCAAGAAGTGATACGGGTTTATCACAACGGCAAGGTCAATGCCGATATCGTCAAGAATCTCGAACAGAATTCGCCGCTCGGACGCGTGCTGGCCGCCGGCTTGCGCAACGTCGATTCGCCGCGCGACGTGATGAAGGAATCGATCGAGGAAGCCGGCCGCGGCACGGCGCATGAACTCGAACGCTTCTTGACCACGCTCGGCACGATCGCCTCGCTGGCGCCGCTGATGGGCTTGTTCGGCACGGTGGTCGGCATGATCGAGATCTTCGGCGCGCAGAATGCGGTCGGCACCAATCCGGCGCAGCTGGCACACGGCATTTCGGTCGCGCTCTACAACACCGGCTTCGGCCTGGCGATTGCGATGCCGACGCTCGTTTTCTTCCGGCATTTCCGCGCGCTGGTCGACAGTTTCGTCGTCGACATGGAACAGCAAGCCGTGAAGTTCGTCGATATCGTGCACGGCAACCGCAAGTAAGGCTGGGCGATCATGGCGATGAATTTCCGCAGGGGGCAGGGGCGCGAAGATCCCGATATCAATCTTATTCCCTTCATCGATGTGCTGCTGGTGATCCTGATCTTCCTGATGGTCACCACGACCTACAGCAAGTTTACCGCGTTGCAGATCACGCTGCCGACCGCCGATGCGGAAAAGGCGATGGAGCAGCCGCTCGAGATCAACGTCGGCGTCGATGCCGAGGGCCGCTATGCGATCAACAATGCCAAGATCTCGGCGCGCGACGCGGCAGCTCTGGCCGACGAACTGAGGGGCGCGGCCGGCGACAAGGGCGATGCCCGCGACGGCCCCGTGATCATCATCAATGCCGACGCGACGGCGGCCCATCAATCGGTCATCAATGTGCTCGAAGCGGCGCGCTTGGCCGGATTCGACAAGGTCACCTTCGCGGCCCAGAAGAGCGGGAAGTAAAGCGCCGCGTGTCCACCCGACGTTCCACGCTGGAGGCGGCGCTGACGCGAATCTGGATGCGGCGCGGCATCGCTGCCTGCCTGCTGTTTCCCCTCTCTTTGCTGTTCCGTCTCCTGAGCGCGCTGCGGCGTGCGCTGTATCGCGCCGGCGTGCTGCATTCGACGCGTCTGCCGGTGCCAGTGGTGGTGGTCGGCAACATCTTTGTCGGCGGGACCGGCAAGACGCCGTTGACCATCTGGCTGGTGCATGCATTGCGGCGGGCCGGCTTCGTGCCGGGCGTCATCTCCCGCGGCTACGGCGCGGACGGCGAGGAGCCGTTGGAAGCCGGGCCGCAATCGCCGGCCGGCAAGGCCGGCGACGAGCCGGTATTGATCGCCGCGCGCACCGGGGCGCCGCTGGTGGTCTGCCGCAACCGCGTCGCGGCGGCGCGTGCGCTGCTGCAACGCCATCCGGACGTCGACGTGATCGTTTCCGACGACGGCTTGCAGCACTATGCCCTGCGGCGCGACCTCGAAGTCATGCTGTTCGACGGGCGCGGTATCGGCAACGGCTGGCTCCTGCCCGCCGGTCCGTTGCGCGAACCCCCGTCGCGGCGTGCCGATTTCACGGTCGTCAACGGCCGCCGGGCGCCGGCCGGTATCGTCACCGACGCATGGAGCATGGAACTGGTCGGCGGCGTCGCCGAACGCCTGGCGGATCCGTCGGAGCGCATGACCTTCGCCGCCTTGGCGTCGCAGGCGCCGAACGGGATTCTCGCGGCGGCCGGCATCGGCAATCCGGCGCGTTTTTTCGAGATGCTGCGCGCCGCGGGCTTGCAATGCGATACGCTGCCCCTGCCCGATCATTACGACTTTGCCGACGATCCATTCGCGGAAAGCAGCGCCGATATCATCCTGATCACGGAAAAGGATGCAGTAAAATGTCGGCAAATCGAACATCTCAAACACGATCCGCGTCTATGGGTCGTACCCGTGACGGCGTGTGTCGACGACGCGCTGGCCGAAAGAATTGTGGAGAAACTGCGTGGACACCCGACTGCTTGATATCCTGGTTTGCCCGATCTGCAAGGGACCGCTGCACTACGACAAGAAGGCGCAGGAATTGATCTGCAATGCCGACAAACTCGCCTATCCGATTCGCGACGGCATTCCGATCATGTGGATCGACGAAGCGCGCGACTTGAATGCTGCCCCCGTGGAAAAATAAGCCGTCGATGTCTTTCACCGTCATCATTCCCGCGCGCCTCGCGTCCACCCGACTTCCCAACAAGCCCTTGGCCGATCTCGGCGGCAAGCCGATGGTCGTGCGCGTCGCGGAGCGCGCCGCGCAATCCGGCGCCGCGCAGGTGATCGTCGCGACCGACCATGCCGATATCGTCGCGGCCTGCCGCGATCACGGCGTGCAGGTGCGGATGACGCGCGCCGGTCATCCTTCGGGCACCGACCGGATCGCGGAAGTCGCTGTCGCGATCGGCTTGCCGGCGGATGCCGTCGTCGTCAACGTGCAGGGCGACGAGCCGCTGATCGATCCGATGCTGATCGCGGCGACGGCCGCGCGCATCACGCAGGACGTGCCGATGGCGACCGCCGCCCATCCGATCGCCGAAGTCGCCGACCTGTTCAATCCCAATGTGGTCAAGGTGGTCCTGGACAAGGCGGGACGGGCATTGTACTTCTCGCGCGCGACGATTCCATGGCATCGCGACGGCTTCGCGCGGTCGAAGGAGGCGATGCCGGCAGGCTATGCGCCGTTGCGCCACATCGGCCTGTACGCCTATCGCAATACCTTCCTGCAAGCCTATCCGGCTCTCGAAGCATCGCCGCTCGAACAGGTCGAAGCGCTCGAGCAGTTGCGCGTGTTGTGGCACGGCTTTCCGATCGCTGTCCACGTGACGCACGAAGCGCCTGCCGCCGGCGTCGACACGCCGGAAGACCTCGAACGCGTGCGGCGCCATTTCGTCGGCTAACCAAGCCGCGAAATTATCGCGAATCAATTGAAATGCGCTGATTTCATCAAGAAATCACTAATTGGGCAAAATTTTGTGGTAAGTTTCGTGCAAAGTTCGCGTGGTAAAAAGCATATTGAGTCTCCACCGAAGCGATGCTTTCCCCCGGCGCGAGCGCGTTACGAATTCGCGCCGCCGACGCAACAGAATTCAAAAACTACCTAGGAATTGAAATGCGCCTCATCCTGTTAGGAGCGCCTGGTGCCGGCAAGGGCACGCAAGCCAACTACATCAAGGAAAAGTACAACATTCCCCAAATCTCGACCGGCGACATGCTGCGCGCCGCCGTCAAGGCCGGCACGCCGCTCGGCATCGAGGCGAAGAAAGTCATGGATGCCGGCGGCCTGGTGTCGGACGACATCATCATCGGCCTCGTCAAGGACCGCCTGAAGCAACCCGATTGCGCGAACGGTTATCTGTTCGACGGCTTTCCGCGCACGATTCCGCAAGCCGACGCCATGAAGGACGCCGGCGTCGCGATCGACTACGTGCTCGAGATCGACGTGCCGGACGGCGAGATCATCGAACGCATGAGCGGCCGCCGCGTGCATCCGGGTTCGGGCCGTACCTATCATGTGAAATTCAATCCGCCCAAAGTCGCCGGCAAGGACGATGTCACCGGCGAGGATCTGATCCAGCGCGACGACGACCAGGAAGAAACGGTCAAGAAACGTCTCGCCGTTTATCATGATCAGACCGAAGTGCTGGTCAATTACTACAACCAATGGGCGCAATCCGGCCAGCCGGGCGCGCCGAAGTATCGCAAGATCGCCGGCGTCGGACCTGTCGAGGTCATCCGCGACAAGGCGTTCGCGGCACTGGCGGAATAAAAAAGCGGACCTCGTGTCCGCTTTTTTTATGCCTTGTTCCATATCAAATCATCGTGAGGGGGCGGCCGGACTGCTGTTGAGAATCGAATTGCGGGCGCTACAAAATTTTGCAGTACAAAAAGGCGCGCACGGGCACAATCCGTCGCGGGCCGACATGTCGTAAGTCTTAACTCGGTTGGTACAACAAGGAGGAGTCAATATGGCAGCAGCAGGTTTGTGGTTCGCCGTAGCGTGCGGCATCATTGCCGTCATCTATGGAATGATGTCGCGCAGTTGGATCCTGAAGCAGGATGCCGGCAATGCCCGGATGCAGGATATCGCCGCAGCCGTCCAGCAAGGCGCGGCAGCCTATCTCGCTCGGCAGTACCGCACGATCGGCATGGTCGGCGTCGCCCTGTTCGTCGTCATCGGCGTCGTGCCCGGCCTCGGATGGTCGACCGCGATCGGCTTCCTGCTCGGCGCCGTGTTGTCCGGCGCTTGTGGCTTCATCGGCATGAACGTCTCGGTGCGCGCCAACGTGCGCACCGCGCAAGCCGCTTCCAAGGGCATGAACGAGGCGCTCGACGTCGCCTTCAAGGGCGGTGCGATCACCGGCCTGCTGGTCGTCGGCCTCGGCTTGCTCGGCGTCACGCTGTTCTATTGGTATCTTACGAGGGGGCAGGGCGGCGGCGCCTCGCTGCATGACATGATCAAGCCGCTGATCGGCCTGGCCTTCGGCGCCTCGCTGATCTCGATCTTCGCGCGCCTGGGCGGCGGCATCTTCACCAAGGGCGCCGATGTCGGCGCCGACCTGGTCGGCAAGGTCGAAGCCGGCATTCCGGAAGACGATCCGCGCAACCCGGCCGTGATCGCGGACAACGTCGGCGACAACGTCGGCGATTGCGCGGGCATGGCGGCCGACCTGTTCGAGACCTACGTCGTGACGCTGATCGCGACCATGCTGCTCGGCGCGCTCATGATCAAGGGCGCCGAATTCGAAGCGGCTCTGTATCCGCTCATGCTGGGCGGCGTGTCGATCGTCGCCTCGATCATCGGCTGCATGATGGTGAAGGCCAAGCCCGGCAAGAAGATCATGTCGGCGCTGTATACCGGCCTCTGGTGGGCGGCGGGCCTGTCGCTGGTCGGCTTCGCCGTCATCACCTGGCAAGTGATGCCGGAACCGATGCGCGTTCCGATGTTCGGTTCCACCATCGTCGGCATCGTGCTGACCGCCCTCATGGTCTATATCACCGAGTACTACACCGGCACCGAATTCAAGCCGGTCCAGCATGTGGCGCAGGCCTCGACCACCGGCCACGGCACCAACATCATCGCCGGCCTCGGCGTGTCGATGAAGGCGACCGCCTATCCGGTCATCGCCGTGTGCATCGCGATCCTGGTCGCCTACGGCCTCGGCGGCTTGTACGGCATCGCGATCGCCGCCACTTCCATGCTGTCGATGGCCGGCATCATCGTCGCCCTCGACGCCTACGGTCCGATCACCGACAACGCCGGCGGCATCGCAGAAATGGCCGGCATGCCGGATTCGGTGCGCGCGATCACCGATCCGCTCGATGCCGTGGGCAACACGACCAAGGCCGTGACCAAGGGCTACGCGATCGGCTCCGCAGGCCTGGCTGCGCTGGTGCTGTTCGCCGACTACACCCATGCGCTCGATTCCGTCAACAAGAGCACGGCATTCGATCTGTCCAATCCGATGGTGATCGTCGGCCTCTTCATCGGCGGCCTGGTCCCGTATCTGTTCGGCGCGCTCGCGATGGAAGCGGTCGGCCGCGCCGCGGGCTCGGTCGTGGTCGAGGTGCGCCGCCAGTTCCGCGAGATCAAGGGCATCATGGACGGCAGCGGCAAGCCCGAGTACGACAAGGCGGTTGACATGCTGACCACCGCCGCGATCAAGGAAATGATCGTACCATCGCTGTTGCCCGTGGTCGTGCCGATCCTGGTCGGCATGATTCTCGGCCCGGCCGCGCTCGGCGGCGTGCTGATGGGCGCGATCATCACCGGACTGTTCGTAGCGATCTCGATGACGACCGGCGGCGGCGCCTGGGACAATGCGAAGAAATACATCGAGGACGGCAATCACGGCGGCAAGGGCTCCGAAGCCCACAAGGCGGCGGTGACCGGCGATACCGTCGGCGATCCTTACAAGGACACCGCCGGTCCGGCCGTCAATCCGCTGATCAAGATCATCAACATCGTCGCGCTGCTGATCGTGCCGCTGTTGCCGGCGGTCGGCATGCAGGTGGGCGGCGGTGCGCATTCCGCGGCGAACGCGCCGGCCGCGGTGACCGCGCCCGTCCCGGTTTCGGCGACGGCCGATGCGCCGGCTGTGCCTGCGACTACCGCGCCGGTCGCCGCCAGTGCAGCCGGTGTCGAAGCGCCTGCGGCCCCGGCCAAGCAGTAAGCGCTTGACATCCAGCGCCCGCATCGCGAAAAGGCAGCTTCGGCTGCCTTTTTCGTTCCAGGCGGCGCTTTCTCGCATCACCTCGGCTTGACCGATATGAGTCTCGTCAAGCCGACGCTTTTGCTTCTGGCGGCCCGAAATTTTCGCTACAATGGGCGCCACTTGACGTTTACGTTAACGTAACGAAAACCCCGGAGCGTTGCCGGACGTCACCCCACCAATCAACACTCCAGCGAGGATAAGATGGAAATCCAAAACAATGTATTCATCGTCACCGGCGGCGCGTCCGGTCTCGGCGCGGCGACGGCCCGCATGATCGCGGAAAGCGGCGGCAAGGTCGTGATCGCCGACGTGCAAGTCGAAGCAGGTGAAAAGCTGGCGGCCGAAATCGGCGGCAAGTTCGTCAAGTGCGACGTCACCTCGGAAGCGGACGGCAAGGCTGCCGTCGATGCCGCCGTGGCGATGGGTACGTTGCGCGGCCTCGTCAACTGCGCCGGCGTCGCTCCGGCCGTGAAGACGGTCGGCAAGGACGGCCCTCATCCGCTCGACGTGTTCCAGCGCACGGTCAACATCAACCTCGTCGGCACGTTCAACATGGCGCGCCTGGCGGCCGATGCGATGGCCAAGACCGAAGCCAACGGCGAAGGCGAACGCGGCGTGATCATCAACACCGCCTCGGTGGCCGCTTACGACGGCCAGATCGGTCAAGTCGCCTATGGTTCATCGAAGGCCGCGGTCGTCGGCATGACGCTGCCGATGGCGCGCGATCTGTCGCGCAACGCCATCCGCGTGATGACGATCGCCCCCGGCATCTTCGAAACGCCGATGCTGCTCGGCATGCCGAAGGAAGTGCAGGACGCGCTCGGCAAGATGGTCCCGTTCCCGCCGCGTCTCGGTCGTCCGAACGAATATGCGCACTTGGCCAAGACCATCATCGAAAATCCGATGCTCAACGGCGAAACGATCCGTCTCGACGGCGCGATCCGCATGCAGCCGAAATAACCCGGTATCGGGCCTTCTTGTCGGACGTCAAGCATCGCCAGGGGCGATGCCGGCATAATCGTCGAGGGCCCGCTCATCGAGACCGGCGGGCGGAAGGCGCTCTCTGTGGAGATGTGCCAAACCGCCTATACTCGCAAGGCAAGCTACGGCTTGCCTTTTTATTTTGGGCTTAGGCCGCGGCCACTGCCGCTCGGTTTGCCACGCAAGTCAGCCCGCATTGAAATTTCGTCCTGGAGATGCTGATGACAATAATTCGAACGACTTCCATCGTCTTTGCCGCCGCCTTGCTGGGCGCTTGCGCGAGCGCGCCGCGGGTTCAGTCGCCGCCGGCCGCCGGCATGCAGGCGCCCGAGGCGGCCAGCGGTTACACCGAGAAGGCCGGCTGGACAGCGAAGAAGTACATGGTGGCGGCGGCCGATCCACAGGCGACCGAGGCGGGGTACCGCATTTTGCGAGCCGGCGGATCGGCGGTCGACGCCGCGATCGCGACGCAACTGGTCCTGACCCTGGTCGAACCGCAATCGTCCGGCATCGGCGGCGGCGCCTTCCTGATGTATTACGACGGCACCGTCAAGAACGATATCGTCGTGAAAGCCTACGACGGGCGCGAAACGGCGCCCGCGGCGGCGTCGGAAAAATTGTTCCGGACGCCGGAAGGCAAGGCGATGGATTTCTACCAGGGCGTCGTCGGCGGCCGTTCGGTCGGCGTTCCGGGCGTGCTGCGCATGCTGGAGGCGGCGCATAAGCAGCACGGTAAGCTGCCTTGGGCGGCCTTGTTCGAGCCGGCGATCAGGCTGGCCGAAGACGGCTTTCCGGTCGGCCCGCGTCTCGCGACCTTGCTGAAGACGGAGAAGCACCTCCGGAACGATCCGGTGGCGGCGGGGTATTTCTACGACCGGGAAGGCAATCCGCGCCCGGCCGGATATGTGCTGAAAAACCCCGAGCTCGCGAAAGTGCTGCGCGAGGTCGCCGTCGGCGGCGCCGATGCTTTCTATGGCGGCCGTATCGCCAAGGCGATCGAGGCCAAGGTCCGGAATCATCCGACCAATCCCGGTTTGCTGACCGCTGCCGATATCGCAGGCTACAAGGCCAAGCTGCGCGATCCGGTGTGCAGCGATTACAAGAAGTGGACCGTGTGCGGCATGCCGCCGCCGTCGTCGGGCGGCATCGCGGTGGCGCAGATGCTCGGCATTCTCGAACACAAGGATATGGCCCGTTTCGCACCGAAGGACGGCGCCTTGAATGCCGACGGCGTGCACCTGCTGGCGGAAGCGGGGCGGCTCGCCTATGCCGATCGCGGCCGCTATGTCGCGGACACGGATTTCGTGCCGCTGCCCGGCGCCAGCATCAAGCCGCTGGTCGACAAGCGTTATCTCGCCAGGCGCGCCGAGCTCATCTCCGACAAATCGATGGGAACGGCCAAGGCGGGCGATCCTCCGATCATGACGCTGGCCGGGGGACGCCTCGCCTGGGGCGACGACGCCTCGCCGGAGTTCATGTCCACCTCGCACATCTCCGTGGTCGACGGCTACGGCAACGCGGTCGCGATGACCACGACCATCGAAGATGCCTTCGGCTCGCGCCAGATGGTCGACGGTTTCCTTCTCAACAATCAGCTGACGGATTTTTCTTTCGACGCCGCCGACGCGAACGGCCCGATCGCCAATCGCGTCCAGCCGGGCAAGCGCCCGCGCAGTTCGATGTCGCCGACGCTGGTGTTCGACAAGGACAGCAAGAAGCTCGTGATGGCGATCGGTTCGCCCGGCGGCTCGTCGATCATCAATTATGTCGCCAAGACCTTGGTCGGCGCACTCGATTGGGGCTTGAACATGCAGCAGGCGATCAGTCTGCCGAACGTCGGCAGCCGCAACGGCCCGACCGAGCTCGAGCAGAGCCGCGTCTCCGCCGCGCTGGTCGAAGCATTGAAGGCCAAAGGGCACAACGTGCGCTTGATGGAACATACCTCCGGTTTGCACGGCATCATGCGCATGAATATCCATGGCCAGGAAATGTGGTTCGGCGGCGCCGATCCGCGCCGCGACGGCGACGCCAAAGGAGACTGAAACAAAGCATGACGTTCAAGCGGGCTTGACGATTTTTCATGCTGCAGCGCCGGGTCGGGAAACGCTCGTCCCGGCGTTGTTTTTTGCAGGAGTTTTTTCCGGCGCGCCCAATGCCGTTGCTCCACAAACCGGAATCCGCCTGCTAATCTGTCGTTATGGGAGACAAGATCAAGACAGGGCTGATTCTTACCGGCGGCGGAGCGCGGGCGGCCTACCAGGTCGGCGTGCTGCAGGCGGTTTCCGAGATCCTGCGCGAAGCCGGATGGTCGCCGGAACGCAATCCCTACGACATCATCTGCGGCACCTCGGCCGGCGCCATCAACGCCACCGCGCTCGCCTGCCATGCGGACAATTTCGGTGAAGGCCTTGACCTCGTCGCCAACGTATGGGAACACATCACGGTCGAGCAGGTGTACCGCTCCGATTCGCTCGGCGTCATGCGTTCTGGAGCGCGCTGGCTGTCGTTGCTCTCGTTCGGCTGGGTGCTGCGCAAGTGGCGGGCGCATCCTCCCGCCTCTTTGCTCGATAACACCCCGTTGGTCACGCTGCTCAATCGGATGCTGAATTTTCCGCGCCTCGATGCCGCGCTGATCGACGGTGCTCTGCATGCGCTGGCCGTGACGGCATCATCGTACACGGCGGGGCAGCACATCACGTTCTATCAGACCGAGGCCGACATCGAGCCCTGGGTGCGCATGCAACGGATCGCGATGCGCAGCCAGATCGGCGTCGAACATCTGCTGGCGTCGTCGGCGATTCCGCTCATCTTCCCGGCGACGCCGATTTACTGCGACGGACGCCGCGAGTATTTCGGCGACGGCTCGATGCGTCAGATCGCGCCGATTTCACCGGCCATCCACTTGGGAGCCGAGCGCGTCCTGGTGATCGGCGCCGGCCGCCTGACCGAACCTCCGCAGGAGCGCGTGACGCTGGCGCAATATCCGAGCCTGGCGCAAATCGCCGGCCATGCGTTGTCGAGCATCTTCCTCGACAGCCTCGCCGTCGATATCGAACGGATGAATCGCATCAACCTGACGCTATCGATGCTGACCGAGGAGCAGAAAAAGAAGACGCCGCTGCGGCCGATCGAGATGCTCGTCATCGCGCCGTCCGAGCGGCTGGATGATATCGCGGCGCGCCATATCCAGAGTCTGCCGCACATGATCCGCATGCTGCTCGGCGCGATCGGCGCGACCGAAACCAGGGGAGCGGCGCTGGCATCCTATCTTTTGTTCGAAGCGAGCTATACCTGCGACTTGATCAATCTCGGCAAGCACGACGCCTTCGCGCGCCGCGCCGACGTCCTGGCGTTCTTCAACGCGGACAAGGAATCGGCACAGCAGCCGGAACCGCTGGTCGCCGCATGAGCGCCGAGTGTCCCTAGACAGGGACAGGCTTTAGAGATCGAGAATATCGATGATTTCGTGCGTTGCCTGGATCAAGCGTACGATCTTGCCTTCCAGGTGAACGATGATCGTTCCGGGCGGTTGCGGCGGCAACTGCCTGATCAGCGCGACCGGCGCCGGCTTGGCGAGCCCGTAGAGTTCCGGCGACATGACTTCCCCGCGTGCCAGCTTCTTCTGCCAGCCGGGCGGCAATTGGCCGCCGCGCGCGACTTTCTTCTGCAGGCCGGGCGGCAAGGGTTTCGCCTGTTTGCCGCTTTCCTCGGTTCGGTAATAGGTGCGGATAGCCTGGGTCTCGGACGTGGAGAAGGTGACTTTCAACAGCGGCTCGTTCGACGAGGAGCGTGCCGCGGTGGCGTCGTCATGCTTGTCCTTGGCGGCGAAAGCCGCCGTTGCCGCACAGGCGAGCAGCAGGCTCGCGACGATCTTGTTCTTGGTGTTCATGTCCTCTCCTGAAAAATGGCGATCCGAACGGCCTCAGTTTAATCCACGCGGCAAGCCGCGGCGCTCTCATCCAGTCGTCCGGGTGCGGCTAGTTGTTCCAGTGATGATGGCGATGATGATGGTGATGGTAGTGATGACGCTTGTGATGATGCCAACGCTTATGTCGCACTTCCTCGACGTAACGCGGCTGCGGATAGTAAGTCCGGTATTCCACTATCGGCGCTGGCCTGACATAGACGGGTTGGGGATACACATAGACGCGCGGCGGCGGCGAATAGACCACTTCGGGCGGCGGAATGTATACGGGCGCGGGCTGAGGCGTGCCTACGGTGATCGACCAGCTGACATTGGCGCGGTCATGCGCAAATGCCGCAGGGGCACCGGCCAGCAAGGCTGCGCCGGCGATCCAGCCGATGATGGCGGATAAGGAATTCTTCATTGTACTCATGTTGGGTCTCCTTCAGGGACAGGGCGGAATGACCGAGGTGGAACGCACCTCTATTTAACGCCGCAGCCCCATGGAGCGGATACCGACGCTGGAAAAACACCAGTAACTCTTGCAACAATTTGTATCGATCCTAAAAGCGAAAGAATCAAAAAGGAAAGGATTTTGCCGATGCTGTGGAAGTTTCTGTTTATTGCAAATAATGCAATTTTTGGCATGGAAAACGACAGGAAAGAAATGCAAGTCTTGCAACTTCAAAGCATATTTGATTCGAAAGGTTGATTCGTTTTGTCCAACACGTTACCCTACGGTATCGTAGCGACAATTTATTGCGAATATTGCAATATCACGCAAAAACAACGGCATAGCGATGATGATTGGCAAGGTCCTCAGGAGCTGGCTGTTCGCCCTTTTTGCGCTGCTTCTGACTGCCCAGGCTTTTGCCCGGGTAGGAGTGGCGCTTGCCGAGATAGAGGTCGCAAGCCTCCCGCCGGAAGCACGGAAAACATTGATGTTGATTCGCCGCGGCGGACCGTTTCCGTATGCAAAGGACGGAGCGGTTTTCGGCAACTATGAAGGACTGTTACCCAAGCAAAAGCGCGGGTATTATCACGAATTTACGGTAAAAACCGAAGGTGTGCGCAACCGTGGAGCTCGCCGCATTGTCGTGGGCGGCGAACCAACGGTATCGAAGGATCTCTATTATACCGACGATCATTACGCGATCTTCAAACGCATTAAAGAGTAGTGAAATGCGCATCGAGTCATTGTACAGAATCGACGTCAACCGAATTGACGCGAACCCAACCGCACGAGTCGAGGGAGAAATGAGCTTGCTTCAAACCGTGCCGCCGAATGTCGTCCAGTCCATCCGGGCCTTCCGCGTGACGGACCTGCGGGATGAGGCGGCACGTCTAGGCCAGCATTTCCTGTATGCGTATTGCGCGGAAGCGACGACCAAGCAACAGGTGTTGGCGGCAATCGCGGCGGCTTTCCATTTTCCGAAACATTTCGGCAAGAATTTCGACGCGCTCGGCGATTGCCTCACTGATCTGGCCTACAAAGCCGGCCCGCAGCCGGGATTCCTGGTCGTCATCGAGCAATTGCCGAACACGCAGAAATTCGACAAGGAGGCGCGCGAGACGCTGCTCGACGTGTTCCGCGATGCGGCCGACTTCTGGGCCGACAAGAAAGTCGCTTTCCGCGTCTTTTATTCGTTCCAGTAATCGAATGCACGCCGCCGAAGCCGGCCTCCGTGGCCGGCTTTTTTGTTACGAGTCCTCTCGCGGGTAAAATGCGCGACATGAAAAACATCGTCATCCTGATCTCCGGCCGCGGCAGCAACATGCAATCGATCGTCCGCGCCGCGCAGGCCGAGCAATGGCCGGCGAGAATCGCCGCCATCGTCAGCAACAAGCCCGATGCGGCTGGATTGGCCTTCGCCGCCGAACACGGCATCGCCACCGCGGTCGTGCCCAACAAGGAATATCCGACGCGCGACGCTTTCGACTCCGCCCTGCGCGCGACGATCGACCGATTTGCTCCCGATCTCGTCGTGCTGGCCGGCTTCATGCGCATTCTGACGCCGCCATTCGTCGATCATTACGCCGGTCGCCTGTTGAATATCCATCCGTCCCTGCTGCCAAGCTTTACCGGGCTCGATACGCATCGGCGCGCGCTCGATGCCGGAGTCAAACTGCATGGCGCGACCGTGCATTTCGTTACCGCCGAGCTCGACCATGGTCCCATCGTCGCTCAGGCCGCCGTGCCGGTGCTCGACGACGATACCGAAGGCAGCCTGTCGGCGCGCGTGCTGGAGCAGGAACACATCATGTATCCGCGCGCGGTGCGCTGGTTCATCGAAGGCAAGCTGACTGTCGAAGGCAATCGCGTGCGCGTTGCTGCGGACGCGCGTTGATATCCATTTCTCTTCCGCTCGCGGGAGAGTTTCGGGAAGCGGACCGATACCGCTTCCGGTTCTTGAAGGAATTCCCATGAGATTGCCGCCCGCGATCATTACCCAAACCGAAGAAGTCTTGCGCGAAATCCTGCGCTTTACCGGTCCGGCGGACGGAACGCTGTCGCGTTACTTCCGCGAACATCCGAAGATCGGCGGGCGTGACCGTGGCGCGGTCGCCGAAGGCGTCTACAGCTTGTTGCGCAACAAGTCCGTCTTCGCATCGTTCGCCGAGTCGGGCACCGGACCGGCGATGCGCCGCCTGGCGTTGCTGGGGTTGGCCGACGTGGCGGGCGTCGATGCGCTCGCCGGCCTGTCGCCCGAGGAAGCGGACTGGCTTCGGCGTGTCATGCAGATCGACCGTGCCACATTGCCTGCCGCGATGCGCGCCAATCTGCCGGCGTGGCTCTACGATAAGCTGGTCGCCCGCTACGGCGAGGACGAGACGCTGGCGATGGTAGCGGCATTGAACAGCCCGGCGCCGCTCGATCTGCGCGTCAATGCCATGAAAGCCTCGCGCGACGAGGTGATCGCCGAGCTCGCGAAGGCGCCGATCGCGTCCGAGCCGATGCCGTACGCGCCGCTCGGCATTCGCGTGTACAAGAAGCCTGCCTTGCAAAATCTGCCGTTGTTCAAGGATGGCGCGATCGAGGTGCAGGATGAAGGCAGCCAATTGCTGTCTCAGATCGTCGGTGCCAAACGCGGCGAGATGATCGTCGACTTTTGCGCCGGCGCCGGCGGCAAGACGCTTGCGCTCGGCGCCGCGATGCGCAACACGGGCCGCCTGTACGCCTTCGACGTCTCCGAGAAACGCTTGGCCAAGCTGAAGCCGCGCCTGGCGCGCAGCGGCCTGTCGAATGTCCACCCGGTCGTGATCGCGCACGAGAACGATGCCAAGATCAAGCGGCTTGCTGGCAAGATCGACCGCGTGCTGGTCGACGCGCCGTGCAGCGGCCTTGGCACGCTGCGGCGCAATCCCGACGTCAAATGGCGCCAGACGCCGGAGTCGCTCGCGGAATTGAATGCCAAGCAGGCTTCGATCCTGGCGGGCGCGGCGCGCCTGGTGAAGCCGGGCGGGCGCCTGCTCTATGCGACATGCAGCCTGCTCGACGAGGAAAACGACGCGATCGTCGAACAGTTTCTCGCGCAGCACCAGGATTTCGCGTTGGTGCCGATGCACGAAGTATTGACGGAGCAAAAGATCGAGCTCGAGATGCAGGATTACCTGAAACTGCTGCCGCACAAGCACAAGACCGACGGCTTCTTCGCGGCGGTATTGACGCGCAAGAAAACGACTTGATTCGCGCCCTGATTTGACTTGATATCGACATGACGACCAATCAGTTTTCCAGCCTGTTCTCGGCTTTCTGGGCCGATTTGCGCGACCCTGGTTTATTGTGGCAGATCGCCGCCTTGGCATTTTGCATGGTCGCCGGCTGGGGACTGGCGCGTCTGCTGCGACTGGCCTTCACGACGCGCGAAGTGCGGCTGCGTGTCGTGCGGTTCGGCGTGGAAAGTTTCACTAGCGTGCTCTCGCCGGTGATGGTGTTGCTGCTGATACTGGTCGTCAAGCCGATCCTTGCGCAATGGCAGCAGGTGAATCTTCTGCGCGTGGCAATACCGCTGGCGGCATCGTTTGCCGTGATCCGGTTTGCGTTCTATGTCATGCGCCGCATTTTCGTGCGCAGCGGCGGCCAGGCAGGCAAGGTGCTGCAGACGTTCGAGAAAGTCTTCGCAACGGTGGTATGGTGCGGCGTGGCGCTCTACATCCTCGGCATATGGCCGGAGATGGTGCAGTTGCTGGAAGATGTCGTCGTGCCTGCCGGGCGCTACAAGATCTCGGTCTGGACGATTCTGCAGGCTGCGTTATCGGTCTTCGTCACATTGCTGCTGGCCTTGTGGGCCGGGGCCGCGCTCGAGGAGCGCGTCATGCGCGTCGATACCGTGCATTCGTCGCTGCGCGTCGTTACCGCGCGCATGGGACGCGCTGTGCTGATCCTGATCGCCGTGCTGCTCAGCTTGTCGCTTGTAGGCATCGATCTGACCGTGTTGTCGGTGTTCGGCGGCGCGCTCGGTGTCGGTATCGGTCTCGGTTTGCAGAAAATCGTCAGCAGCTATGTGTCGGGCTTCGTGATCCTGCTCGAACGCAGCCTCGCCATCGGCGATATGGTCGCGGTCGACAAGTACTATGGGAAGGTCACGCAGATCAACACGCGCTACACCATATTGCAGGGGCTCGACGGCGTCGAATCGGTGATTCCGAACGAAATGCTGATCTCGGGGGCGGTCCAGAATTATTCATTGACCGATCGCATATTGCGTTTGTCATCGTCGTTGACGGTGGCCTACGAGACCGATATCGAGGAATTGCTGCCGGCGCTCGAGCAGGCCGCCGCCGGCATCGACCGCGTCTTGAAGAATCCGCCGCCCGCCGCCGTGCTCGCCAAGTTCGGCGCGGACGGCTTCGAGATCGAGATCGGTTTCTGGATTTCGGACCCCGAGAACGGCCGCATGAGTGTCGTGTCAGATGTAAACCGTGCCTTTTGGCGCATGCTGCAGGCACGCGATGTGCAAGTACCTTATCCGCAGCGCGAAGTCAGAGTCTTGAACGAAGTAAAAACCTGAACTTTTGACAATAGGCCTGCGAGAAGGAAAGGCGTACAATGCGAGGACCGAAAACAGCGGCGTACAAGAATGACAACAATGCCGTCATCCACGCGGGGCGCCGCAAATAAATCCATCCGGGAGCAGTAATGACAATGTTCGACTTACTTTTGAATTTCCTGAGCAACGGCTTTGCCGACGCGAAGATATGGCAGATCGTGGTCTACACCCTCGTGGTGACCCATATCACGATCGCCGCCGTCACGATCTTCCTGCATCGCTGCCAAGCGCATCGCGCGCTCGACCTGCATGCGATTCCAAGCCATTTCTTCCGCTTCTGGTTGTGGCTGACGACCGGCATGGTGACCAAGGAATGGGCCGCGATTCATCGCAAGCACCATGCGAAGTGCGAGACCGAGGAGGATCCTCACAGCCCGGTGACGCGCGGCATCAAGAAGGTCTTGCTCGAAGGCGCCGAGCTCTATCGCGCGGAATCCCGCAACGCGGAAACGATGGACAAATACGGACACGGCACGCCGGACGACTGGGTCGAGCGCAATGTCTATTCCAAATATCAATGGCAGGGCGTCGGCCTCATGCTGATCGTCAATCTCATGCTGTTCGGCGTGATCGGGCTGACGGTGTGGGCGGTGCAGATGCTGTGGATTCCCGTGCTGGCCGCCGGTGTCATCAACGGCTTGGGTCACTTCTGGGGTTATCGCAATTACGACTGCGCCGATGCCTCCACCAATATTTTCCCGTGGGGCATCCTGATCGGCGGCGAGGAGTTGCACAACAACCACCACACCTTCGGCACCTCCGCCAAGCTGTCGAACAAGTGGTACGAGTTCGATATCGGCTGGCTTTACATCCGCATACTCGAAACCCTGGGACTGGCCAAGGTCAAGAAAATCGCTCCCGTGCCGAAATTCGATCGCGAGAAGCTCGCGGCCGATGTCGAGACCTTGCAGTCCGTGATCGCCAACCGCTACGACGTGATGGCGAAGTATGCCAAGTCGATCAAGCGCGCATGGCGCGAGGAAGTCGATACGCTGAAGAGCAAGGCCAAGCTCGAAGCCAGCTTCCTGAAATCATCCAAGAAGCTGTTGCAACGCGAGCCGGGCAAACTGGAAGCCGGTCAACAGCAGCAATTGAAAGAACTCTTCGCGCACAGCAAGGCATTGCAGACGATGCACGACATGCGGGTCGAATTGTCCGCCATCTGGGAACGTTCCCATACCAGTCGTGAACAATTGCTGCAGCAATTGCAGGATTGGTGCGCGCGTGCCGAAGCGTCCGGCATCGCCGCGCTGCGCGAATTCTCGTTGCGCCTGCGCAGCTACGCATAAGTGTTCATGTGTCAATGGAAAACGGCCCGCATGTCGGGCCGTTTTTGTTTTCGGAAATAATCCTTGCCATTCGCTGCACGTCCGCTACAGGTGTTCGTTACACGCGTCCGTTACACGCGTCCGTTACACGCGTCCGAAAACGGCGAGACAGCGGAGATCGTCCACGCGAACATACGATCATGACCTTGCTAGGAGTGGAAGACATGATGACACCGTCGATCACATTCGCACCATTCTCGGTCGATCGCCTCGCGTCTCCGATCGGCACGATGCTGCTCGTGACCGATCGCGCCGGACAATTGCGCGCGCTCGACTGGAGCGATTATGAAGAGCGCTTGCTGCGTCTGCTGCAACGGCACTACGGCGCCGGGCACGTCGATGTACGTGAAGGTCGTGCGCCGCAGCCGATCCGCAGTGCGTTGCAAGACTATTTCGATGGAGAGCTGGATGCCATCGATGCGATTCCTGTCGCGACCGGCGGCACGCAGTTTCAACGGGAAGTGTGGGCCGCCTTGCGCGCCATTCCCGCCGGCGCGACGATCAGTTATGGCCGGCTGGCGGAAGAAATCGGACGACCGAAGGCGGTGCGTGCGGTGGGCTTGGCGAACGGCGCCAATCCGATCGGGATCGTCGTTCCTTGCCATCGCGTCGTCGGCGCGGATGCGAAGTTGACCGGCTACGCGGGCGGGCTCGACCGCAAGAAATGGCTGCTTCAACACGAGCATACGTTCGCTTTGCCGCTATCGCGAACTTCCGCGCAGATGCAATATGAGCTTGTTTGAGCGTGAATCGCTGGTCGTCGCTCCGGGCGCCTTTTATGTTCCGTCCTGGCTGTCGCTACAGGAGCAGGAGCGACTGCTAGAGTCGTGCCGCGAATGGGGGAGAGGGCCTGCCGGCTTTCATGTGCCTCGCATGTTCGACGGCAAGCCGCTGTCGATCAAATCGCTATATCAGGGCTGGTATTGGCGCCATGGCGGTGGATATACCCACGTGGTGGATGAGGCGGCCGGCACGCTGGTCAAGCCGTTTCCCGCCGAGTTGTTCGAATTGGCGCACAAGGCATATGCCGAGACATTCGGCGCCGCGGACGACTTCGAGCCGGATTCGTCGATCATCAATTGGTACGATGCGGAGGCGACGCTCGGCATGCACCAGGACCGCGGGGAGACCGATGCCGTCATCGTGCGCGGCAGTCCGGTGATCACGGTCAGCCTCGGCGATACGGGAATCTTCCGCTTCGGGAATACGGAAACACGGAACAAGCCGTATCGCGATATTGAATTGCAAAGCGGCGACCTGTTCGTGTTCGGCGGGCCGTCGCGCATGGCCTATCATGGCGTCACACGCATATTGCCGGGTACGTCTCCTCTCGCGCTCGGATTGCGCGGACGCCTTTCGATCACGATTCGCGAGAGCGGCCTCGGCCGGAAACCATAAACAAAAAGCCCCGCAGAGCAAAACTTGCGGGGCTTTCGGCGTGAAACGCGGACCAATTACTTGATCTTGGTTTCCTTGTATTCGACGTGCTTGCGCGCCTTCGGATCGAACTTCATGATCGCCATTTTCTCAGGCATGGTGCGCTTGTTCTTGGTCGTGGTATAGAAATGACCCGTACCTGCGGTCGATTCCAGCTTGATTTTGTCGCGGCCGGACTTTGCCATGATTGTTCCTTTACTTTATCCAGTTGAGTCTAAAAGTGCTTAGACTTTTTCGCCGCGGGCACGCATGTCGGCCAGCACGGCATCGATACCGATCTTGTCGATCACGCGCAGGCCGGCGTTGGAAACGCGCAGAGAAACCCAGCGGTTTTCGGACTCGACGAAAATGCGGCGGTTCTGCAGGTTCGGCAGGAAGCGGCGCTTCGTCTTGTTGTTAGCATGGGAAACGTTGTTGCCGACCATCGGCCCCTTCCCGGTGACTTGGCAGACACGTGCCATGGTTTTACTCCTCAATAGCTTCCGAAATTGGAAAAACGAGAGTATAGCCAAAAATATTAAGCATTTCAACGACTTGCGCAAAAAAACTGTGTCATCGAATATCGGTTGAATTTAACAATTTACGTCCGATATTTTTCAGCTTGCGGTCAAGGTATGCGATATCTGGGTGGGCTCGCTAGAGGCTGTTTGAGTTCATAACAGCCTCTAGAGCAGGCCGTGTTCCGCAAATGAATGGATGCGGTGGCCGGCGACGACGAAGTGGTCGAGCACACGAACGTCGACCAGCGCCAAGGCCTCCTGGAGCGCCCGGGTCAGCGTCCGATCGGCCGCGCTCGGCTCCGGGGTGCCTGACGGATGGTTATGCGCAAGGATCACCGAGGCCGCGTTGCGGGCCAGAGCCGCCTTGACGACCTCGCGCGGATAGACGCTGGTGTGCGTTAACGTTCCGCGGAATAGCTCCTCGCTGCCGATCAGGCGGTTCTTCACGTCGAGGAACAACACCGCGAACGACTCGTAAGCGCGTCGCGCCAGCATCAATTGAAGATATTGTTTTACCGCCACTGGCGAACTGAGGGGGACGCCATCCTTCAATTCTTCCGACAATGCGCGCCGGGCCAACTCCAGTACGGCCTGCAATTGGGCATACTTGGCCGGCCCCAAGCCATTGATCTGCGAAAAATCATTCAGCGAGGCCATGAACAGGCCATTGATCGAGCCGAAATGGTCGACCATGTCGCGCCCCAGATCGACCGCGCTTTTCCCGGCAACGCCGACGCGCAGGAAAACGGCCAGCAATTCGGCGTCGGACAGGACCTGCGGGCCATGTTTGATGAGGCGTTCGCGCGGCCGCTGTTCGGCGGGCCAGTCGACAATGGCCATATTCCGGTTCTCCAACGTAGCTTAAAATGGAGGCCTATCATGCCATCCCGGAATTTTCATGTCAAATTTGCAACAACCAATTGTTACCGAATCCGCTTATCTGACTCTGCATTACCGCCTGGCGGCGGCCGACGGCGCCGATATCGTGAGCACTTTTACCGATTCGCCCGCGACGCTGCAGCTTGGCACCGGTCAATTGGCTCCGCCTCTCGAGGCTTGCCTCCTTGGTTTGTCCGAGGGGGCGCATCGGACTTTCGAGTTGCAGCCTGCTCAGGCCTTCGGCGAGCGGAATCCCGATCTGATCCAGAGGATTTCGCGCGCCACGCTCGACGAGAATTCCGCGACGGATCAGCAGTATGAAATCGGTGACCTGGTGGAATTCGCCGCTCCCGGCGGCGGCCGGTTTGCCGGTGTGTTGCGCGAATTGAATGATGAGGATGCCGTGTTCGACTTCAATCACCCGCTGGCCGGGCAAGCCGTGAAGTTCGAAGTCAGAATCATCGGCATTCTCTAGGAATCACGCCGGACGAATCTCTCTCTACGATCGATTACAAGCAATAGCAACAGGACCCATGGATAAGGAAATTCTGCTCGCGCAACCGCGCGGCTTCTGCGCCGGCGTGGACCGCGCTATCGAGATCGTGGAACGCGCGCTCGAACAATTCGGCGCGCCGATCTACGTGCGCCACGAGATCGTGCACAACGCCTACGTGGTCAACGATCTGCGCGGCAAGGGCGCGATCTTCATTGAGGAGTTGGCGGATGTGCCTCCCGGCAATACGGTCGTATTCTCGGCGCACGGCGTGTCGAAAGCGGTGCAGGCCGAAGCCGAGGAGCGCGGTCTGCGCATCTTCGATGCGACCTGTCCGCTGGTGACGAAGGTCCATGTCGAAGTCGGCAAGATGCGGCGCGAGGGCCGCGAGATCATCATGATCGGTCACGACGGTCATCCGGAAGTGGAAGGCACGATGGGGCAAGTCGACGAAGGCATGTATCTCGTAGAGACCGTCGAAGATGTCGAGCGACTGACCGTCGCCGATGCCGACAAGCTCGCCTATGTTTCGCAAACCACGTTGTCGATCGACGATACGGCTGAAATCATTGCAGCGTTAAAGCGCAAATTCCCGAATATCGCCGAACCGAAGAAGGGCGACATCTGCTATGCGACCACGAATCGGCAGGAGGCGGTCAAATTCATGGCGCCGCAAGTCGAAGTCGTGATCGTGGTCGGCAGCCCCAACAGTTCCAATTCCAACCGTTTGCGCGAAGTCGCCGAGAAGAAGGGGGTGGCGGCTTATATGGTGGACGATGCATCGCAGATCGCCCCCTCCTGGATCGACGGCAAAATGCGCATCGGCGTGACGGCCGGCGCGTCGGCGCCCGAGATCCTGGTGCAAGCAGTCATCGCCCGCTTGAAGGAACTCGGCGCCAAGAGCGTGCGGGCGCTCGAAGGCGTTGAGGAAAACGTCACTTTCCCTTTGCCGAAGGGCTTGGCAAAAGCGTAAACGGAGAACAAATGGGGTGGAAGCGGCCTGAGAATCACCCAAAAAACGTGCGGAATTTAATTTAGGCCATTCTGCCAATTTCCATGAATAGTTTTTTGTCTTCCTCGATATGATCCCTCCTCAATCGCATGTTGAGGATGCGAAACGACAGTCCAAATAACACAAGAAAGATGGACAACGCCGTGTGCGGCCGCGAACGAACGCGAAGGCGCCGGCGGTAATGTCAGGGAGAAACAGCAGGATTCCTACCGGAGTCTTGCGGAGAACGGATACACCTTCCATCGTTCTCGATGGTCGCATGCTTGCGGCAGGTGCAATGCCTGCCCGGTTGCGCCGCTTCCGCCAATTCGAAGATGCTTGACCGGCATTAATCCTCGACATCGTGCTTCGCTGAAGATTGAAAACAATTACGCAATCCGGACGTGCCTTGCGGCGGATCTGCGTGCCTGGTGCATGTAACCTGCGCGTTTTCAATATGTGCGAAGCCGAATGCGGATAGCGGCGCGCCCAAGGCGCAATGCCAATTCCGCGGCAAAAGCAAGAGCGCATTCGCATCGAGCAGCATTCCTGCAACAGATGCGACCGCCATATGCGATAGCGGTTGTATGGCTTGTCCGCTTCGGTATATTCTGCCCCGATTTGCGTCGGGCAGTCGCGAAGCGGTAAGTCAGAAAAAGGGTTACTGACAACACGAGGAGAGACCACATGAACATCTGCCATCGCGCGTCCATCGCGCACTACGACGTCGGGCGCGCCCGTTCTCGACGCACCCCCATCCGGTTTCATCAATAAGAAAAGCAGACGGCTCACGCAATGCGTGCGCATGAACTGCAGGAACGGCGTCTGTCCGCGGCAGCGGCACGGACAGCGTCGCATGCCATTCGACTGACCTTTCAAGAAAGCTGAAAACATGGATATCTTTATCCAACAGATAGTGAACGGCCTGGTGCTGGGCAGCATGTATGCATTGGTCGCGCTCGGTTACACCATGGTGTACGGCGTGCTCAACCTGATCAACTTCGCGCACGGCGACGTGCTCATGATTGGTGCGATGGTCGGCCTCACCATCCTCAATATCGTGAATTCGGTGGCGCCCGAACTGCCCGGTATCGTGAAGCTGATCATCGCGATCCTCGGCGCGATTCCGGTATGCGCCCTCGTCAACGTGCTGATCGAACGCATCGCGTATCGCAAGCTGCGCAATGCGCCGCGCCTGGCGCCGCTGATCACCGCGATCGGCATCTCGATCCTGCTGCAGACGTTCGCAATGATGATCTGGGGTCGCAGCCCGATTCCGTTCCCGCAGGTCATGCCGAGCGATCCGATTCATATCTTCGGCGCGCTGATCTCGCCGACGCAAGTCATGCTGCTGGTGCTGGCGGCGATCTCGATGGTCGGCCTGCTGCTGCTGGTGGAAAAGACCAAGATGGGCCGGGCCATGCGCGCCACTGCGGAGAATCCACGGGTCGCGGGCCTGATGGGCGTCGACGCCAACCGCGTGATCGTCGCGACCTTCGCCATCGGCGCGGCGCTGGCGGCGGTGGCGGGCGTGATGTGGGGCGCGACGTATTCGTCGGCGCAATTCGCAATGGGTTTCCTGCCCGGCTTGAAGGCGTTCTCGGCCGCCGTGCTCGGCGGCATCGGCAACATCTACGGCGCGATGGTCGGCGGTCTGCTGCTCGGCATCATCGAAAGCCTCGGCGCCGGCTACATCGGCGACCTGACCGGCAATTTCCTCGGCAGCCAATACCAGGACATCTTCGCGTTCGTCGTGCTCATCATCGTGCTGACGCTCCGACCGTCCGGCATCATGGGCGAGCGTGTCGCCGATCGCGCATAAGGAGAATCTCATGACCAAGCTTTTCGATTTCAAGCGCAATCCGACGCAGGCCTGGACCGGCACGATCCTGTTCATGGCGCTCCTATTGATCTTCCCGTTCGTCGTGCAGCACTACGGCAATTCGTGGGTGCGCATCATGGACATGGCGCTGCTCTACATCATGCTGGCGCTCGGCCTGAACATCGTGGTCGGTTTCGCTGGCCTGCTCGATCTCGGCTACATCGCGTTCTATGCGCTGGGCGCCTACATGACCGGCTTGCTCGCGTCGCCGCAATTCGCGACCGTGCTCGAATCCTTCGTCAACAACTATCCGGCCGTCGGCAATGCCCTGGTGTGGATGCTGGGCGAGGAAGTGCGGCAAAACGGCATTCACTTGTCGGTCTGGTTCATCGTGCCGCTCGGCGCCGCGCTGGCGGCGTTCTTCGGCGCGCTGCTCGGCGCGCCGACGCTGAAACTGCGCGGCGACTATCTCGCGATCGTCACGCTCGGCTTCGGCGAGATCATCCGCATCTTCATGAACAACCTCAACGCGCCGGTCAACATCACGAACGGCCCGCAGGGCATCAACCTGATCGATCCGATCCGCATCTTCGGCGTTTCGCTGGCGGGCGAGCCCGGTTCGCAGTCGACCGTGTATATCGGCAGCTTCGGCATGCCTTCCGTGAACGCCTATTACTACTTGTTCCTGGCGCTGTGCGCGGCGGTCGTGTTCGTCACCATCCGCCTGCAGCACTCGCGTCTCGGCCGAGCCTGGGTCGCGATTCGCGAAGACGAGATCGCGGCGAAGGCAATGGGCATCAACACGCGCAACATCAAGCTGCTCGCGTTCGGCATGGGCGCTTCGTTCGGCGGCGTCGCGGGCGCCATGTTCGCATCGTTCCAGGGTTTCGTCTCTCCGGAGTCGTTCACGCTGATGGAATCGATCGTGGTGCTGGCGATGGTCGTGCTCGGCGGTATCGGTCACGTGCCGGGCGTCATTCTCGGCGGCGTCATTCTCGCCGCGCTGCCCGAAGTTCTGCGCCACGTGGTCGAACCGATCCAACAGAAGCTGTTCGGTGCGGTGCTGATTCCGGCCGAAGTGCTGCGCCAGTTGCTGTACGGCGGCGCGATGGTCGTCATCATGCTGACCCGCCCGGCGGGACTGTGGCCCTCGCCGAAGATGGAAGACCGTCCGGATGCCAGCCACGATGCCGATCAGCCGGAGACGCCGCCTTGCGTCACGACGGCATAAGCGGAATAAGGAAGCGAACAACATGAGCGAACAAATCATTCTCAGCATTTCCGGCGTCAACAAACGCTTCGGCGGCTTGCAGGCGTTGTCCGACGTCGCGATCAAGATCAACAAGGGCCAGATCTACGGCTTGATCGGCCCGAACGGCGCCGGCAAAACGACGTTCTTCAACGTCATCACCGGCTTGTACCAGCCGGACAGCGGCAATTTCGAGCTCGACGGTAAGCCGTATTCCCCATCGGCGCCGCATGAAGTGGCGAAGGCCGGCATCGCGCGGACCTTCCAGAACATCCGCCTGTTCGGCGAGATGACCGCGGTCGAGAACGTGATGGTCGGTCGCCACGTGCGTACCCATCAAGGCGTGATCGGCGCGGTGCTGCGCCACAAGGCCGCACGCGAAGAAGAGGCCGCGATCAAGAAGCGCGCGATGGAATTGCTCGATTTCGTCGGCATCGCCAAGCATGCCGAGCGCACCGCGCGCCATCTCTCTTACGGCGACCAGCGCCGCCTGGAAATCGCGCGCGCACTGGCGACCGATCCGATCCTCCTGGCGCTCGACGAACCGGCGGCCGGCATGAACGCCACCGAAAAGCTCGCCTTGCGCGAACTGCTCGTGAAGATCAAGGCGGAAGGCAAGACGATTCTGCTGATCGAACACGACGTCAAGCTCGTGATGGGCTTGTGCGACCGCATCACCGTGCTCGACTATGGCAAGCCGATTGCCGAAGGCGTGCCTGCGGAGGTGCAGAAGAATCCGGCTGTGATCGAGGCTTACTTGGGAGGTGGCCACTAATGAGCGAAATCGTATTGAAAGTCAGCGGCCTCAAGATCGCCTACGGCGGCATCCAGGCCGTCAAGGGGGTCGACCTCGAAGTGCGCAAGGGCGAACTCGTCACGCTGATCGGCGCCAACGGCGCCGGCAAGACCACGACCATGAAGGCGATCACCGGCACGCTGCCGAATTGCCGCGTCGAAGGCGACGTCGTCTATGATGGCAAGTCGATCAAGGGCGTGTCGTCCTTCGAGCTCGTCAAGCGCAACCTGGCGATGGTGCCGGAAGGCCGCGGCGTGTTCACCCGCATGACGATTCTCGAGAACCTGCAGATGGGCGCCTATATCCGCGACGACAAGGCAGGCATCGAAGCCGATATCGAAAAATGGTTCGGCGTGTTTCCGCGCCTGAAAGAGCGCTCGTCGCAACTGGCCGGCACCTTGTCCGGCGGCGAACAGCAAATGCTGGCGATGGCCCGGGCGTTGATGAGCCATCCGAAACTGCTGCTGCTCGACGAGCCGTCGATGGGCTTGTCGCCGATCATGGTCGAGAAGATCTTCGAGGTCGTGCGCAATGTTTCGGCCCAGGGCGTGACGATCCTGCTGGTCGAACAGAACGCGAAGCTGGCTCTCCAGGCGGCGCATCGCGGCTACGTGATGGACTCAGGGTTGATCACGATGACGGGCAACGCGGCGGACATGCTGGACGATCCGAAAGTTCGCGCGGCCTATCTTGGCGAAGGCTGATGCATCAATAGCTGAATTGTTTTCAAGCTGCTGATCACGGACGGGCTTGCCGGCCCGTCCGGCTTTCGCAGCGCGGAACATGTTCCCCTAGCTGGGTACCACAATCTTTACCGGGCCTTCCTTACCGGGCCTTCCTTACCGGGCCTTCCTGTCTATCCCATGACAGTACAACTCGACGCGATCGACCGAAAAATCATCGACGAACTGATTGCCGACGCACGCGTTCCGATCGCGACGCTTGCAGTGCGCGTCGGTTTGTCTCGCCATGCGGTTCGCCATCGTATCGATCGGCTCGAGGCGCACAAGGTCATTGCGGGCTATACCATCCGCCTGACCGAGCGTGCGCGAGGCGCGCCGTTGGCGCGTGCCATCATGATGGTGTATCGGAAGGATCGGATACGCGGCGCCGACGTCACCACGGCAATTGCCGCCATCCCGGAAGTGACGCACTGTTTCGTGCTGAGCGGTGCCTTCGATCTCATCGTCTATATCGAGGCCGACTCGCATGAGCGGGTCAACAATATCTGGGCCCAGATCGCCGCTCTTCCCGGAGTGGCCGATATCGTCACCAATTTCGCCCTTGCTTCCGTGCTCGATCGCCGCCACTGAGCGACGCAGCGACACGGTCTAGCGGATCGCCACACGCGGGGTTGCGTTTTCCTCGCACCGCCCTGTCTCCGTTACGCGTCTTGTATTCATGTTCGACCGCTGCGGCATCAACCGCAAATCGGGATGCGGCCGAACACTAATACGCGGCGTAGCCAAATTGGCGGGAAAACATTCCATTTTGTATTGTGTATTGGGGAAATTTGGCGATTCTGGCAGGTATCGCCGCGCAGGCGTACCTCTAGAATTCGTGGCTGGCCGCCGTTTGCGCGATCTGCCTTACGGCCGTAGGGCATTGTCGCAGGACAGGAGACCCCGGACCTTCCGGCATCCGGCCCTCTGTGCGGCCTCGATGTTCATCGCCTTTCTCGGAAACGCACGATGCTACCTGTCAACGACTACCTGTTCGGCAATCTCGCTTTGCATGATCAATGGCGCGGCGCGACGCAAGTGCTCGTCGCGCTGGCCGAACGATCGCCGCAGCCGGTACGGCTTGAACGTTTATGCGAGGACACGGGTCGGCCGACTCGCAATATCCTCAAGCTGTGCGGTGGACTGGCGCGCGCCGGCCTGGTGCAGGAGGTGTCGCGCAAGCGCCGCGAATGGACATTGGCCTGTGACGCGAACATGTTGACGCTGGAAGATATCTATTTGTGCGTACTCGATGACGGAAACCGCCGGGCGGCCGCCGATCTCGCTGCGACGGAGACTCCAGACAAGGCGTTGCGCCGCATCGACCTGCTGTTGTCGCAAGCCACGATGACGGTTCATCAAAGCGTGCTGACGCATTTGCGCCAGTTCTCCATCGGTACGTTGCGCCGGCGCGAATCGTCCGCGCGGCCGCGCTGGGAACATTTCGAGTCGCGCGCCGCGTTTTGACCGGCGTTCCGCTTCGGGGGCGCTGACGCGATTCAACATCTCCGTTCGAATGGCATAATGAGTCTCCGCTCAAGGAGTCGTCATGTCTTTCGTCTTTCCGCCGCCTGCCGTTCCCGCCGTTCCTGTCGCCGGTCGCGATGCATTGTTTCCCGTTCACCGCATCTATTGCGTCGGCCGCAATTACGCCGAGCATGCGAAGGAAATGGGAGCCAGCGGCCGTGAACCGCCGTTCTTCTTCATGAAACCGGCCGATGCTGTTCTGCCGGTGGCGCAGGGAGCGATCGGCGCAATGCCTTATCCACCCCTGACCGCGGATCTTCATCACGAGCTCGAACTGGTGGTGGCCATCGGCCGCGGCGGCGCCGACATCGCGGCGGCGGAAGCCGTGGACCACATCTGGGGCTATGCGATCGGTCTCGACATGACGCGGCGTGACTTGCAGGGCGAAGCCAAGAAACTCGGCCGTCCATGGGATACGGGAAAGGCTTTCGAATCGTCGGCGCCGATCGGCCCGATCCATCCGGCGAACGGCGTGCTGATGACGAGCGGCGCCATCCAACTGAACGTCAACGGCGCCGTGCGGCAGAAGAGCGACATCGGCAAACTGATCTGGAATATCGCAGAAACGATCGAACATCTGTCGACATATTTCACGTTGCAACCGGGCGATCTAATCTTCACCGGCACGCCGGAAGGCGTCGCCGCGGTCGGGAAGGGCGATCTGCTCGAAGGCAGCATCGCCGGCCTCGGCGACTTGCGCGTGAAGATCGTTTGAATCCGCATTCATCACAGCTCATCCAACATGAAACTCTATAGCTACTTCCGCAGTTCCGCCTCCTATCGGGTTCGCATCGCGCTCAATCTCAAGGGCTTGCCTTACGATATCGTGCCGATCCATCTTTTGAAGAATGGCGGCGAGCAACTGGGCGAGGGTTACCGCCGCCTCAATCCCGACGGCCTCGTGCCCGCGCTGATCGACGAAGCCGCCGGGGAGTCCGCGTTGACGCAATCGCTTGCGATCATCGAGTATCTCGAGGAGACCCATCCGACTCCGGCGTTGCTGCCGGCGTCGCCGGCGGACCGCGCCTTCGTTCGCTCGCTGGCATTGTCGATCGCCTGCGAGATCCACCCGCTCAACAATTTGCGTGTGCTGCGTTATCTGACGCATACGCTCAAGGTCGGCGAGGACGACAAGAACACCTGGTACCGGCATTGGGTCGTCAAGGGATTGTCCGCGCTGGAGGCGACGCTCGCGAACGACAAACGGGTCGGAAAATTCTGTTACGGCGATGCGCCGTCGCTTGCCGATTGCTTCCTGGTGCCGCAGGTGTTCAATGCGCAGCGTTTCAATTGCGATTTGTCGGACCTGCCGACCATCGTGCGCATCAACGCGGCCTGCATGGAGCTGGATGCTTTCGCGGCGGCGTCGCCGGCGCGCCAACCAGACGCCGAGTGACGCCTTCGCGCTGCGCGCGGCAAGGACGCCGATCGCGAATGCCCGCCTTGCGGCGGGCATTTTTTCTTTACAGGCCCGCCAGCTTCAGGCGATTCGCATGCGTGCGGATCGTGACCACCGGATCGGCGGTGAACAGCCCGCGCAGCCCGAACATGTGGTTGATTTCGTCGACGTGGTTCCAGGCGTAGGTGCCGAGCGTCTGGCCGAAGCGGGCGCTGCACACCGATACCAGGCCGTCGTTGCTGCCGCCGCCGCGCAGTCGTATCGTCGCGTCGCCGAGGACCATGAACGGATCGATGATGTCGAGGATATTCGTGCCCGACGAATAGCCGGTCCAGGAATAGAGCCGCTGCACATTGCCGTTGCGGTAGTCGGTGCCGGCGCCGCTGGCGCTGCAGCTCGATGCCAGGCCGGCGCTCGGGAAGCGGCGGTTGAAATCGGCCGCGCCGCTCGTCGTCAGCACCTGCAAGGCGCCGAGCGGATTCTGCGGTTGCGGTTTCCCGACCAGGAGACCGAGCAGGCTGCCTGCCAGCGAGGCGCCGCCGGCGAGGAAGTCCTGCACGATCGACGGCGTGCTCGCGATCCAGTCGGCGACTTCCGAGCCGCGATGCGGCGTGCCGATCGTGGTCACCGAAGCCACGGCTTGCGGCATGACGGCGGCCGCATAGCGCGAGCTCAATCCGCCTTGGCTATGGCCGATCAGGTTGACTTTTCGCGCGCCGGTCGCGGCCAGCACGGTCCGTATCTGGCGCAGCAATTCCTCGCCGCGCAAGGTCTCGTCGCCGAACGCGGATAGATCCGCGACATAGACCGTGGCGCCGTTGCTGCGCAAATTGCCGGGTATCTGCCACCAGTAATCGATGAAGCCGAAATATTTCGAAACGCCGGCCAAGCCGTGCACGAGAACGATCGGATACTGCGTTTTCGCATAGTCGGCCGCATGCGCGGGCGCCATGGCGACGACGGCGGAGGTTAAGGCTGCGGCAAGGACGGTACGGGCAAATCGCATAGCAAGGTCTCCTTTGTTGTGGTGGTGGGAACTGCTGTTGCTGGTAATGCGTACTGCGGTGACTCGATTCCTTGGAGCCTATCCAAGCAGACCTTGCCCGCTTGTTCACCGGCGAGGTGGCGGACACTGCCTGCGGGGAGGGCTTTTGCTTGACCGTCTAATGCGGTCCCTTTATCTGATTCTGTTCGTGTCGGCGTGCGCGTCGAGCGCTTGCGCGCGCATGCGTTCCGGCTCGGCGGGAAACATTTGCTGGCGCAATCCGTCGAGCTGGCGCATCCGGTCTTCGGCGGCGGCGCCGGCCTGTTGCCGAATCCTTTCGGCTTCGCGGCGATAGGCGGCATAGCGTTCCCGCCATGCCTGTTCTTCGCGTTCCAGCGCATCGAAGCGCCGGGCGGCGGCTTCGCCGAAACGTTCGGCGATCACGTTGCGCTGCGCCTGCTCGCTTGCGCCTTGCGCGCGCAACGCGCTCAGGTTGGACATCGTCTGCTGCACCGGATCGGCTTCCTCCAATGCCGGTTGGCGGGCGCCGCCACGCAACTCGGCCAGCTTGCGCTGTTGCTCGATCTCTTCGTCGCCGAACCAGGCGCGCGCGACGTCGATACCGAGCGTCGACTGACGCAGGCGCGCTCGCTCGGCGAGCCAAGCGCCGATGCGGTCGAGATCGGCCGGCGGCAGGTTGCCGTCCGTCGTCAGTCGCGGAGCATCGGCGCGGGCCAGCAGTTTGTCGTGCTGTTCCAGGTAGGCGAGATAGTTATGAGCGATGCGAACGGCTTCTTCATGCGCGGGCGAAGGCAGTGCGTCCCTTAAATGCGCCAGCAGCCGTGCGACATGCTGGGCGCGTTCTCCTGCATGGCCTCCGAGCAGGAAGTAGTCGAACACGTCGCGCAATGCCTTGTTGACGATCAGGCGCCGGTCGGCGGTCAATGCCAATCCGCCGGGGGCCTCGGTATCCGGCCGCGCGGCTGGCAATGCGCCGGCGGCTGCGGAAAACCGACCCGGACCCAGTTGCGTCGGCTCGCGCACGGGCGACGCTTGAACGGTCGGCGCCGCCGGCGGATCGTCCGGCGAACGGAAGCGGTTTGCGACGAGCAGAAGCAATACCGCCGTCAGGCCCAATAGGGCCCAGCGGATGGTTTTGGACATGGAATCCTCCTGGATCAGGTCGCGGTTTGATCGCGGAGGATGAGGTAAGCCCGGTGATCGATAGCGGCGTGAACCGGTTCGGCAAGGGACGGCAAGACCAGCGACGGAGGGAACTGCATGCTGCGGTGGTGCATGGGTTTGTCTCCTTTTGTGTCTTATGCGGCTTTTGGTTGTTTGGCCTTCGCTTCGCGGCTTCATGTCGATCCGATCGATCCGATCATCCCGTGCCCTGGCCGAAGCTTGCGCCTTGTGTGCAATATTCTTGTTTGCCGTATTAGTCCATGCAAGGAGAAAGTAATTCTCGTTTAGAGCAAAACCTCTAAGATCGCCTGCTTCAACGCCGCTATCCGATGCGATCCCGGAGTGCCGATCCCAGTCGCACGGATAGGCGTGTACCGCTTGTTTCTGTTCTCCAAGTCCGTCGATGCGGCGCAGCCTCTAGAAGAGATCCAGTTGCCCGCCGTCGTCGCCAGACCGTTCCGGCCGGCTTGCGGGCGCCGTGGAAGGACGGCGAAAGCGCGATGCGTCGAGCCCCTTGAAATGCCTGCCGTGCATGCCGAGACCGACGCGCGCCGCGGCCTTTTCGAAGCGCTGCCGGATCAGGTCGGCCCAGATGCCTTCGCCTTTCATGCGCGAGCCGAACTCCGCGACGTAGTCCTGACCGCCGCGCATGTCGCGAATGCGGTTCATCACGCGCCGCGCCCGATCCGGGAAATGCGCCTGCAGCCATTGCTGGAACAACGGATTCACCTCCCATGGCAAGCGCAGGATGATGTAGCCGGCGCTGTCCGCGCCCGCTTCGGCGGCGGCTGCCAGCACGCGCTCGAGATCGGGTTCGGTCACGAAAGGAATGACCGGCGCGATGCTGACGCAGACCGGAATGCCGGCGTCGGCCAGCGTGCGTATCGTGCGCAGGCGCCGGGCCGGGGCTGCCGCGCGCGGCTCCAGCGTGCGCGCGACGGCGGGATCGAGTGTCGTGATCGTGACGGCCGCGATGGCCTGGCGCTTGCTCGCCATGTCCGCCAGCAGATCGATATCGCGCTCGATCAGCGACGATTTCGTGATCAGTGCGACCGGGTGTTCGCATTCGTGCAGCACTTCGAGCACGCGCCGCGTGAGAAGGAATTCGCGTTCGCACGGTTGATAGGCATCCGTATTGACGCCGAGCGCGATCGGTTCGGGCCGGTACGAGCGGCGCGCCAGTTCTCTCCTGAGCAATTCGGGCGCATTGGTCTTCGCGAAGATCCGGCTTTCAAAATCGAGCCCGGGCGACAGGCCGAGATAGCTATGAGTCGGTCGCGCGAAGCAGTAGATGCATCCGTGTTCGCAGCCGTGATAGGGATTGAGCGAGACGCCGAACGGCAAATCCGGAGAGGCATTGCGCGACAGGATGCTCTTTGCGGTTTCTTCGACGACTTGCGTCTTCCGCGGTGGCGGAACCTCATCTTCATGCTCGCCCGGCCAGCCGTCGTCGAATTCTTCCCGCGACTGCACTTCGTAGCGGCCTTGCAGGTTCGAGACCGCGCCGCGCCCTTTCCGCGGCGTCGGTAGCGGTTGCGTCACAATATCGGCGGGTGGAGGCTCGCGGTTCGGCATGATATCTGAAATACTGTATATAAGAACAGTATTTTAGGCATCGATCAGTCCAGCGGCAAATAACTTCCAGAAATAAAAAATCCTCCCGGCATGGGATCGCCGGGAGGACGGAGGGAATGATTCCGAATTCAGCGCGGCGTCAGCGTGACATGCAATTTGACGCGTTCGCCCGGATCGTAGGCCATGTTGCTGGTGTAAGTATGGCCGCGATATTCGTAGGTCACGAGGTAGCCGGTGGTGCGCGATTCCCACTGTTCGACCATGCGGCATTGGCGGACTGGCTGCTCGGCGACCGTCGCGGTCGGCGTGTTGCTGTTGTCGACGCGGTCGCCGATGATGGCGCCGGCGATCGCGCCGGCCGCTGTCGCGACAGCCCGGCCGTCGCCTTTGCCGACCTGGTTGCCAGCCAGGCCGCCGATGATGCCGCCGACAATGGCGCCGCCGGTGCTACGTTGCTGCGGCTGCTGGACTTGAACGTACTCGGTCCGGCATTCCTGGCGCGGCACGTTGAACCGCTCGACTTGCGGCGTAACGCTCACTACCCGGGCGTATTCGTCGAATTCGGCCGCCGAAGCTGCCGACGCGATACCTGCCAAGAGAATCAGAAAACCCGTTTTTTTCAGCTTGTTCATAGGACGCTCCCTTACCGTAAACGATAGTTCGGTAAACGCCGGAGCGATGCCCCGAGGATACAAGAAATGTGTAAGCGAATGTTTCCTCGCGCGGCAATTCGTAACACGCGCCGTGCCGCCTTGCATTCTCGCGCGGGCGCGGCGCGGGGGATCAGGCCAGGCCGACTTTCACGTCGATGTTGCCGCGCGTCGCGTTGGAGTAGGGGCAAACTTCATGCGCTTTGTCGACCAGCGCCTGGGCGGTCGTCCGGTCGACGCCCGGCAGCGAGACCGAGAGGGCGGCGGTCAGGCCGAAGCCGCCGGCGCCGTTCGGGCCGATGCCGACTTCCGCCGTCACGGCCGCGTCCGCCGGCAACGACGCTTTCGCGTGGGCCGCGACGAACTTCAGCGCCGACAGGAAGCAGGCGGAATAACCCGCCGCGAACAGCTGCTCCGGATTCGTGCCTTCGCCGCCCGGACCGCCGAGTTGCTTCGGCATGGCGAGCTTGACATTGAGTTGTTCGTCGCTGCTGACGGCGCGGCCGTCGCGGCCGCCGGTTGCGGTTGCTTGTGCGGTGTACAGAACTTGCATGATGTTCTCCTATCGGGGTTGAAAAGCGCCATCAATCAAATGGCGAGCAATTCAATTGTACACAATTTAAATTCGGCGTGCAGGGCATCGCCGAAATCGGCGTTTCGGTCAATCTGGGGAGTAGTCGTTCAGCTCGTCGCGTATCGCGTTCAACTGGGTGCGCAGCCGGACCAGCGTTTCGACGGATTGACCGCTGGCGCAGACGACTTGCATCGGGATGTCCCGCGCTTGCTTCTTGAGGGACCGGCCATTGCCTGTCAAGGTGATGCGCACCTGCCGTTCGTCTTGCTCGTCGCGCGTGCGCGTGATCAATTCCGCCGCTTCCAGGCGCTTGAGCAGAGGCGTCAGGGTGCCGGAATCGAGGAACAGTTTTTCACCGATTTCCTTCACGAGCAGGCCGTCCCGTTCCCAGAGCACCAGCATCACGAGATACTGAGGATAGGTCAGGCCGAGTTTTTCGAGGAAAGGCTTGTAAACCTTGGTCATGGCCAGCGACGCCGAATACAGCGCGAAGCAAAACTGGCTGTCGAGCGCAAGCGGATCGGCGGACTGTTTCGGCGGAACGGGTTTCGGCATGGCGTGATGAGAATCCGGAGTTGCGGCGCACCGGGCGGATTTCTGCGGGGCGCATCGCCAGCATTTTGACACGATCTGCCTGCGTGGGATAATCGGCCGAGTTTGTCATGGCCGCCAGCTGACCGGGCCAGGCCGTTTTCCCGAATGTCCCTATGCGCATGCTTTCCCGATATCCGATTCGTCGATTTCTTTCGGTATGCCTGACCTTGTTGCCGTTCGCGGCGGCCGCGCACGGTTTGCCGTCGCCGGTCATGCAAGCCTTGAAACGCGCGGAGTTGCCGGCGCAAGCGTTGGGTGTCTACGTGCAGGAAGTCGGGGCGCGCAAGCCGTTGGTGGCCGTCAACGCCGAACGGGCCTTCAGTCCGGCGTCGACGATGAAGCTCGTCACGACCTACGCCGCGCTGGAGATGCTCGGGCCGACCTATACCTGGAAGACCCAGGCCTACGCCGGAGGCCCCCAAACCGGCGATATCCTGCAAGGCGATCTCATCATCAAAGGCAGCGGCGACCCGAAGCTCGTGACCGAGAATTTCTGGCTGTTCCTGCGCCAGATCCGCGCCCACGGCATCCGCGAAATCCGCGGCGACCTGGTGCTGGACCGCAGCGCCTTCGAGGAAGCGCCTTTCGACCCGAGCAAATTCGACGGCGATGCGGTCAAGCCGTACAACGTCGGCGCCGATGCCTTGCTGCTGAATTATTCGGCATTGCGATTCCGTTTCATTCCCAATCCGAGCCTGAATTCGGTCTCGGTCGTCATGGATCCGCCGATGGCGGATTACGCGGTCACGGGGCCGCGCTTGACGAATGGCGATTGCGGCGACTGGCAGCGCAAGCTCGGCGCCGTGCTGACGACCGGCGCCGACTTCAGCGGCGGCTTCGCGGCGTCCTGCGGCGAGAAGACGTGGTATGCCTATCCCTACCAGATGACGCCGACCCAGTATTTCGGCGCGGTGTTCCGGCAGATGTGGGCCGACCTCGGCGGCAGCTTGAAGGGGGGAGTGAAGAACGGCGTGACGCCTGCCTCGGCGGCCATGATCACCGAATGGGAGTCGGCGCCGCTGCCGGAGATCGTGCGCGACATCAACAAGTACAGCAACAATGTGATGGCGCGCCAGGCCTTGCTGACGCTGGCCCTGGAAGTCCTGCGCCAACCGGCCAGCACCGGGCGCGGCGCGCAAGTCGTCAAGGAATGGCTGGCGGCCAAGGGGGTCGATGCGTCCGAGCTCGTCATCGAGAATGGTTCGGGCCTGTCGCGCGTCGAACGCATCGCGCCGCGCACGCTCGGCCGCATGCTGGTGGCTGCCTTCAAATCGCCGCTGATGCCGGAATTCGTTTCGTCGATGCCGCTGGCCGGGTTCGACGGCACGATGCGCAACCGCCTTTGGGACAAGAGCGTGGCCGGCAAGGCGCATATCAAGACCGGACGACTGGACGATGTGCGCGCCGTCGCCGGCTATGTGCTGGCCGCGTCCGGCAAGTACTATGCCGTGGTCAGCATCCTCAATCATCGCAATGCCGTCGCCGGCGCGGAGATCAACGATGCCTTGCTGCAATGGGTCTACGAGCGCGGTTGAGCCGGCCGCCGCGCGCCGTCGAGATCAAAGCACCAACGGCCGGTCCGACAGTTGATTCGCCTGCGAGCCGTCGGCGGGAAAATTCTTCGCCAGCAGTTCGTTGAGCTGCCGCACGCCGGCAACGGCGCTGTCATGGAATTCGCCGCGGTGGAAACCTTCCGTCATGGTGCGGCAGGCGGCCTGCCACTCCGAGGCGTTCAGTGCACGCCCCACCGTGCGGTCGGCGACGATCTCGACCTTGTGGTCGGCGAGGTTGATGTAAATGAGAATGCCGCAGTTCTCCTCGGTATCCCAGATGCGGTAACGGGAAAACAATTCGTGCGCGCGTCCGCGCGAAGGCATGTTCTCGAGTAGCGCGCCGAGCGGCAACGCGGCCTCGATGATCAGCCGCACTTCGGCACGATGGCAGCGCTCGCCGTCGGCGATGGCGGCCTGAATCGCCTTCAGCGTATGCGGCGGAAAGGCGCGACGGCCATTGAAACGCGTGGTTGTCAGATGGCGTAGCAGGCGTTGCAATCGATTCATTACCAATCTCCCGAGGCGCCGCCGCCGTCGAAGCTGCCGCCGCCGCCGGAAAATCCGCCGCCGGACGAACCGCCGAAACCGCCGAATCCTCCGTGCCGATGATGGCGGCCGAGTCCGCTGCCGAGAATGACGCCGGCGGCGTTGCCCCAGTCGCTGTTGCCGAGAAAACGGCGCGCGCGTGCGGCGCGCGACATGACGGCGAGCACACCGATGAAGAAGACGAAGAAGGGCAGCAGGTCGCTGAAATCGAATTCATCCGCCGGAGCTTGCGGACCTTTCGGCGGGGCGAAGCGTTCTTGGTCGAGCAGGCCGGCGATCGCCGAGACGCCGGCGGCCAGACCGCCGTAAAAATCGTTCTGCCGGAAATGCGGCGCTATCACGTCCTGCAGGATGCGCTTGGCTTTCGCATCGGTCAGCACGCCTTGCACGCCGCGGCCGGCCTCGATGCGCAAGCGCCGCAGGGCTTTGGGATTGTCCTTCGCGACAATGAGGATGACGCCGTCGTCGATGCCTTTGCGGCCGATCTTCCAGGCTTCGGCGACGCGGATGCCGTATTGCTCGATCGCTTCCGGTTCGGTGCTGGAAACGAGCAATATCGCGATCTGGCTGCCGGTGCGCGTTTCATAGTCCTGGAGCACGCTTTCCAGCGCCGCGCGCTGGTTCGCGCCGAGCATGCCGACGGTATCGGTGACATGCGCGGTCAGCGGCGGAATCGGCGCGAATTCGACCGCGTACGCCGCGCTCATCAGCAGCGCCAGCAGCATGGCGAGCAGGCAGCGCACCGGGTTCATCGTGACGGTCGCCATGGTTCGTGGTTGAAATTATTTGCCGAAATCGACCTTGGGCGCCGTCGAAATCGCCTTCTCGTTCTCGACCATGAAGGAAGGTTTCACGTCATAGCCGAACATCTTGGCGGTCAGATTGGTGGGGAAGCTGCGTGCCAGGATGTTGTAATCCTGCACGGCGGCGATATAGCGCTGGCGCGCCACGGTAATGCGGTTCTCCGTGCCCTCGAGTTGGGACTGCAGGTCGCGGAAGCTGGTGTCGGCTTTCAGGTCGGGATATTTCTCCGCCACCACCATCAGGCGCGACAGCGCCGACGACAGCTGGCCCTGGGCCTGCTGGAATTTTTCGAAGGCTTGCGGATTGTTCAGCACCTCCGGCGTGATCTGGAAACTGGTCGCGGCGGCGCGGGCGCGCGTGACGGCCTCGAGCGTTTCCCTTTCGTGCGACGCATAACCCTTGACCGTATTGACCAGGTTCGGAATCAGGTCGGCGCGGCGCTGGTACTGGTTCACGACTTCTCCCCAGGCGGCCTTCACCTGTTCGTCCTTGGATTGGAAATCGTTGTAGCCGCAGGCGGAAAGGGTTGCCGCAAGCACCGCGGTGGCGATCCATTTCAGGTATTTGTTCATCTTGTTCCTCACTAAAGATCGGCAAGGTAACAGACCATTGCCCGTCGATCAACGTCTACTATGTGCGGCCGGGACTGCCCGGTTTCAACAGCACGATGCTCATCGCGGCCAGGATCAGCAGCATGGCGCCGTAGTCCCGCCAATGCGGCGTTTCTCCCAGCAACCAGGCGCCGCAGAATACGCCGACCACCGGGATCATCATGATCGACAGGCTCGACGCGAACGGCGGCAAGGTGCGCGCCAGCCGGAACCAGGCCGCGTGGGCGAAGCCGAAGATGACGACGGCGTTGTAGACGATGGCGCTCCATTCGACCGCGTCGGGCAGGCGCCAGGCGTCGCGTTCGAACAACCAGGAGGCTGCACCCATGACGACCGTCGTCAGCGTCAGCATCCAGAACGTCAACGCGACCGTCGGTATCTCGATCGGCGTGCGCTTCATGGCGACCGTGCCGTAACCCCAGCAGGCGGCGGCGACGAGCACCAGCAGGCTGCCAAGCGGCCGGCCGCTGATCGCCGAAAATTCGCCCGACAGCAACAGCAGCGCGCCGCCGACCGCGCAACCGACGCCGAGCCAGGCGGTCTTCCCGATGCGCTCGCCGAAGAATACGAGGCCGCCGAGCACCGCCCAGGCCGGCATCGTATAACCGAGGATGACCGCACGGCCGGACGGCAGCATGCTCAGGCCGAGAATCATCAGCATGTGCCACAGCACCATGTTCGGAATCGCAAGCCGGACGACCGCCGGGGCGCCGCCGGCCGGGATCGCCAGCGGCGTGCGCAACAGGCGCGCGGCCAGCCAGAGCGTGGGCAGACCGAGCAGCATGGAGAGCGTGCGAAAGCTCAACGGCGGAAAGGCGAGCACGCCGAGCTTCATGATCGGCCAGTTGACGCCCCAGCAGAGCGTCAGCAGGATGAGAAGAATCCAGTCTTTGCGGGAGAGGGAAATCATGCCGGGAAGATAGCACGGCGCGGTACAATACGCGGGTTGCACTAGCGGGAGAAGAACAGTGAAATTTACCGACAAGCTTGCCGCCGCCTGGTCGGCCAACGATTCCCTCTTGTGCGTCGGACTCGATCCCGATCTGGCGAAGATTCCGGAGGATATCCAGGACCGGCCCGACGCGATCTTTCATTTCTGCGCGGCGATCGTCGATGCCACGGCCGACGTGGTCTGCGCCTTCAAGCCGCAGATCGCGTATTTCGCCGGTCTCGGCGCCGAAGACCAACTGCAGGCGATCTGCGCCTATATCCGCGAAAAATACCCGCGGATTCCGATCGTGCTGGATGCCAAGCGCGGAGACATCGGCGCCACCGCCGAACAGTACGCGCGCGAGGCATACGAGCGCTACGGCGCGGATGCCGTGACCGTCAATCCCTACATGGGCTACGATTCGATCGCGCCCTATCTCGAACGCAAGGACCGCGGCGTCATCATCCTGTGCCGCACTTCGAATCCGGGCGGTTCCGACCTGCAATTCCTGGATGTAGCCGGCACGCCGCTGTATCAGCATGTGGCGCGGCTGGTCGCCGAAAAATGGAATACGAGCGGTCAATGCGGCCTCGTGGTCGGCGCGACCTTTCCTGCCGAACTTGCCGAGGTGCGCGCCATCGTCGGCGACATGCCTCTTCTCGTGCCAGGCATCGGCGCGCAAGGCGGCGACATCGAGGCGACCATGAATGCCGGCAAGACCGCGAGCGGCAACGGCATGATGATCAATTCTTCGCGTGCAATCCTGTACGCGAAGCAGCATGGCGACGAAGATTTTACGCAGGCGGCGCGGCGTGTCGCCGTCGAGACGCGCGACGCGATCAATCGATTCCGGACGGCGCGATAAGCCTCCCGATTCCCGCGCGCCTTATGCGCACGGCCTGATGCGCTTGATACGGTCGGGCTGACGCGGTCGGCCGACGAGCCTCCATCGGCTGGCGCTTTTATTGCATGTCAGGCGCGGCATGAGGCGTCTGTATGCCGCCGGCGCGATGCTGGCGTTCTTGGCCGCCGCCTGTACGGGGCGCGAGCCCGTTTGCAATGAACATTTTGCGGACGGCACTCCGCCGGCCATCGTCAGCCCGAGTCTCGGCAAGAAGACGCAGATGCTGTGCTTCGAGGGTTATGCCGTCATGCACAGCGGCGTATCGCGGACTCCGATATGGGCGGCCGAGCATTTGACCGCAACGAGCGTTCGGAGCGCCGACGAATTGAAGCACAAGAACAGTTTCCATGCGGAAGAACGCCTTCCCGCGGCGGAGCGGGCGGAGTTGCGCGACTACGCGCGCTCCGGCTTCGATCGCGGCCATATGGCGCCGGCCGGCGATATGGGGACCGAGAACGCACAGTACGAAAGTTTTTCGCTGGCGAACATGATTCCGCAACATCCGAACAATAACCAAGGCTTGTGGGCGGGCATCGAGGAGAGCGTGCGCCGGCTTGCACGGCAAAGCGGCGAATTGTTCGTCGTCACGGGTCCGGTGTTCGAAGGAACCTCGTTGCAGCGGCTCAATGGCCGGGTCCTGGTGCCGACTTCGGTATTCAAGGCGATCTACGATCCGGCGCGCCGCCAGGCCGCCGCTTATGTCACGCCGAATGCCGAGGGCATGGAATATTGGACGATGTCGATCGCCGAACTGGAGGAATTCGCCCGCATCGATCCGTTCCCGCGCTTGCCGGCGGAAATCCGGGAAACGAAGATGACGCTGCCGGTCCCGGAATTGCACAAATCGCGCAAGTCGAAGAATCGGCCGGTCGAAGTCGGACCGACGGCGCCCGAAACGAAAGGAAAACCATGATCCATCCGTTCCAGAACGAGGCAGAGGTGGCGACCATCGGCGAATTGACCGTGGAGAACCGGCTCGACCGCATCGAACTGTATGGCGCGCTCACGCTCACCAAGGACCAGGCCGGCTTGCGGCTGGCCCTGGCGTTGAAGGAATTGATCGATGCGACGGTCGCCGCGTTGCGGCAAGCCGACTTGCCGGAACATATCACTCCCGCGGCTTCGGACCAGGTGCCCAATCCGTTCACTCCCGCGGCTTCGGACCAGGTGCCCAATCCGTTCCGATCTTCTTGAAGGCCGCTTACAGGCCTTCGGTGGCGTGCTTCAAGGCATCATGCTGATGGCTTTGCAATTTGTCCTTGTGCCTCAAGAGCTGACGATCGAGCTTGTCGACCAGGCCGTCGATGGCTGCGTACATGTCTTGCGCACGATCCTCGACATGCAAGACATTGCCTCGCAAGCGGAGATTGACTTCCGCGCGATGGCGCCGATCCTTGTCCGACGGGCGTTCCACGCCCAGTACGACAGCGGCGTCGATGATGTGATCGAAATGGCGCATGATGCGTTCGAATTTCGTTTCAACATAAGCGCGAATGGCGGGAGTGACATCCACGTGATGTCCGGTGATCATCAAGTTCATACGGCAGGTTCCGAAGGCAAACGCTGGAAAATGACGATGTCGCGCGACGGCTTCATCATTAATCAGACGATGCGTTTCCTCGCAGGTTCACTGCTGGGTTCGCCAGCCGGATCGTGTGCCGTGCCGCGACATGCGCGTATCGAATGCGTCGGGCGAAAAGAATGGATACCACGCCATCCAGTCCGACATGCTAGGATTCGGGCCGTCTTCCCGGTGGAAGGTAATGCATTTGCTGGGCGACGAAGCCGTCGAAGGCGTGTAGTAGAGGCCAATAACCGCTCTCGTTGCCTTCGATCCGCATCAATGCGTAGCATGCCGCTTCCAGCGTCGACAGGTGATCTGGGCGGTGCGCCTTTCGGATCAAATAGTGCGATCTCGGCATGTTTTTCAGGGGAAGTCGCGGCAAGCCTTGGAGCAAGGGATTGAGATAAAGCATCTTTCTGCTTTTGCGCCAGGTGCCGTCGAGCACGACCAAGCGTAGTCGCGATGGTTCGACAGGCATTTCCATGGGGCCCGAAGAGGGAAGCGCGTCGTTCTCCGGGTATAGCAGCACCGGCTGCCGCTGTGGCAGCCGGCCTGCTTCGGCATCGATATCCGTGCGCTCGAACGGTGCGTGCAACAAGGCCTGCAATCCGGCGGGATCGAAGGTTTCGCCGATCACCAGCCTGCTGCCCGGCAAGCTCAGATGCAACAGGCGCGCGCTGCCTTTTGCATTACCGGCTTCCATCGGATGCTGCAAAATGAGCACTTCCACCGACGTGCGCAGCGGGTGGACCCAGCGGCAGATACAGGCCGATTGCGGGCGCAGGCAGAGTTCGCAGGCAAGGCGTTTGGCGACAGGCATGAGCGCGTTTTGCTCCGGAGGCGATATGGGGTGGTCGAACAGGGACAAAGCATGAGGATTTACGAATATTCTAGCCAACCGCGTTACTGGATCGTGCATGACGATGAGGGTTATTGGCTGGTGCCGGCGCGCGACGGCGGCTGGGCCGAGCGCGAACCGTTCATCGGCCATGTGATCGCGTTGCGCGAAGTGAGCGACTGCGGCGGCATCGATCTCGGCTTGCCGTCCGGCGGCGCGAGCTCATCGTGAGCGCCTTGGCCGGATCAGTTGCGCCGGAAGCCTTGCCAGACGCCGTGTATCGTACGCCGCGCGGAATGCAGCAATCCCGATTTGCCGGGCGCTTCCCGAACCTGCGCCAGAAGTACCGAAATATTGTCGCGTCCCCCTTCGTCATTGGCGGCGCGAATGAGTTGCCTGGCCTTTTCCGCGAGCGCGGCATCCTCGCGACGCAAAATGGCGGCGACGTTTTCTTCGCTCACCATATCCGACAAGCCGTCGGAACATAACAGGTAGAGGTCGCCCGGCATGACGAGGTGGCGCGCGATGTCGGCATGCACGCTCTCGTTGACGCCGACGGCGCGCGTCACGAAATTGCCGTACACCGGCGGCAGCGTCTGGTCCGGCATCACCAATCCCGTATCGACCTGCTCCTGCAGCAGCGAGTGGTCTTTCGTGATCTGCTGCAATTGCCCGTCGCGCAAACGGTAGCAGCGCGAGTCGCCGATATGGCCCAGGACCAGGCCGTCGTCGCGGAACACGCCGACGACCAGCGTGGTCCCCATGCCCGAATACTGCGGGGTCGTCCTGGACATGTTGTAGATGGCGCGATTGGCATCCGCGATGACCTGGGCCATCGCCGCTTCCAAGTCGCCCGCGTTTCGCACAGCGCCCGCCCGCGCGATCCAGCGGCCCAATTCCGCCTTGATGAACGCGGTCGCCATGCCGCTCGCGATCTCGCCGGCGTTGTGGCCGCCCATGCCGTCGGCCAGGATACAGAGCCTGGTCGCCGCATCATACGTCACCGAATCCTCGTTGTTGGCGCGCGCCAGGCCGGGGTCGGTATCGGAGCAGATTTCGACCAGCATTTACTGCTCCGGCTTGGGAGTGATCTCGTCAGCGACGGCGGCGGCCACCACGGTTTTCTCGAAATTCGCGGGGCTCGCCAGGCTCTGCCCGGCGGCCGGCTCCGCCATCGGGGTGCGCGCCAGCTCCGCCATGACGAGACGCAGGTGCGCGGCCAGCCGGTTGCCGTCCTGGTAGCGCGATTCCACCTTCTTGCTCAGGGCCAGGGCGACGATATTGGCCAGCTTCTCGGGCAGTTCCGGACGAATGCTGCGAACGTTCGGCGCCGCTTCGTTGGCGATCATATACATCAGCCTGGCGAGGGAGTCGGCCTGGAACGGCAGTCGGCCGGTCAGCAACTGGAACAGCATCACGCCCAGAGAGAAAAGGTCGGAGCGGCCGTCGAGCTTCTCGCCCGCGACCTGCTCCGGCGACATATAGCTCGGCGTGCCGAGGATCACGCCGGTCTTGGTCTTGCTCGAATCGGTGATGCGGGCAATCCCGAAATCCGTGACCTTGACGGTGTCGGCGGCGAAATCGCACATGATGTTGGCCGGCTTGATGTCGCGATGCACGACGCCTTGCTGGTGCGCGTACGCCAGCGCTTCCGCCACCCGGGCCACGATCGACAGCACTTGCGGAACCGGCAGCAGCGGCTGGTTCTCGGTCAGCTCGGCGAGGTCCTTGCCTTTGAGGAATTCCATCGCGATATAGGCCAGATCGTGCTCTTCGCCGGCATCGAAAATGGTGACGATGTTCGGATGCTGCAGGCGGCCCGCCGTTTCGGCCTCGCGGAAGAAGCGGGCGCGCGCATCGTCCAGTTCGCCGCCTTCGAATTCCTGGGATAAGGCCATGGTCTTGATCGCGACCACCCGGCCGATCTTCGGATCCTTGCCGAGATATACGATGCCCATTGCTCCCTTGCCCAGTTCTTTCTCGACCTGATAGCGGCCGAGCATCGGCTTCTCGACGCCGCCGCCGTCGAGCAGCATCGTGCCGCCGGCGTGCGCCATGCCGGCGCCGAGCAGAACCGTTTCCGAGAGGTTCATCGCGCGCTTGAGCTTGACTTGCAAGTCCTTGTAGTTGGCGTCGTAGGTCGCCATGTATTCATAGATGGAATGCGCCTTGTTGAATTGCCTTTTGCGCTCGAAATCGAGCGCCAGGTTGTTCAGGTTGTCCATCAAGGCCTCCGACAGCGGGACCCGGCGGAAGCGATCGAATGCCGCGTCGAGCTGTCCCTGGCCCTGCAGGGCCAGGCCCATCATACGGTTCGTCTCCGCGGATTCCTCATCCGATTTGAGCTTGCCGGCCTCGGTGATCAGGAAGCGCTTGGTGGTCAGCGCCAGGTGACCGATCAGCAGCAGCGCCGCCGCGAACACGAACTTGAGCCAGACGGCCGATAAGGACAGCAGGATGAATTCCGTCATCAGCAGCAGCACGAACAAGGTCGAGGTGGCCAGCGCGGCCTGGCCGGCGGACAGCCGCGGCAGGCCGGCGATCAGGTAGGCCGCCACCAGCAGCAGGACGCCGGCCGAGGCCCAGCCGCCCCAGGTCGGTTCCACGATGAAGTGCTCGTTCAGGATGCTCGAGGTGACATGCGCGATGGTGTGGGCTGGCGACAATCCGGGGCCGGCCGGGGTCGCCGAAGGCGTGCCGATGCCGGCGGCGGTGGCGCCGACGATCACGATCTTGTCGGCATACTTGGAAGCGGGAATCTTGCCCGACACCACGTCGTAGAACGAATCGACCGAGAACGCCATGCGCCCGTCCTCGCCCTTGTAGAACTGGGGCAGCATCAAGGCCGACTCGTCCGTCGGAATACGCAGTTTGCCGAGCTTGACGGCGCGCCCCGGTTCGAGCCGGATGTCGGCTGCATCGAGATTCAGGTTCTTGGCGGCGATCAGCAGGCTCATCGACGGGACCGCCTTGCCGTAGTAATCGATCAGCAAGGCTTCGTGCCTGACGGCGCCATCCGCATCCGGGACTTGGTTCAAATGGGCGATGCCGGCGGAGTTGACCGCGATGGCTTCTATCGGCTGCTGGCCCTTGATCGCCGGCAGCGAGAAGTTATCGCGATCGTCGACGGTGCTTTTGAGCGCATAGGCCGGTAGCGGCTGGTCGGGATTTCCCAGCGGTTCGCCCAATGCGAAGTAGGAGGGAATCACGACATTGCCGGCTTTTTTCATGCTTGCGCCGAGGATGGTATCGGTATCGAGCGCGACCTCGGCTTCATCGATGATCTTGTGCAGTTGGCCGCGCAAGGCCAGCGCGGCGGCAGCTGTCGACTCCGGCTGCGCTGCCGGCGCCGGGGGCGCTTTCTGTTCCGCCGCCAGCGCGGTATCGGCAATGGCGTCGGCGTCGGGCACGGCGGCCAAGGCTTCCTTGATCCTGCGGATGTAGGGAAGGCCGCGATCCTTCTGCGGTTCGGAAAAGAAGACGGTGTAGCCGATCGTCTTGGCGCGCGCAGCCGCCAGTTGATCGATCAGCTTCGCGTGGATGTCGCGCGACCACGGCCAGCGGCCGATGTTCGCGATACTTTGGTCGTCGATCGCGATGATGGCGATGCGATTCGACGGCTGGCGCACGGTGCTGGTGCTGGCGAAGTCGTAATAATGGTGTTCGAGCGCGGCGAACAAATCGCCGACCGCATGCAGCAGCAGGACGGCGCATATCACCAGGACGCCGACGAACCAATCCGCCTTCCAATACCCGCCGCGCTTGCTCGTTGAGGTTGCCATTCCGCGTCCTTCCCCCTGGGGATTCTTACGAGCTCGATCGTCCGGGCGCTGTTTGCCGAGCTGCCGCGCGGAACAGGCCGTACGCCAAACCGATCTAGTGGTCCAGACACTAGTGGTCCGCCACACCCCGATTTACGTTTTCTGTCGGCCGCTCGAAGGCGATTGCTGCGTTGCGAATGCTCAGCAGGGGGATCGCCCTGCTTCCGCTTCAC